>CAZZMP010000013.1:0-110521 GCA_964655435.1 uncultured Geobacter sp. | reverse complement strand
TGACAACAATGGAAACCCTTAACCAGATATTTCAGATGGTCTTTGACGACGACAGCATTCAGATACACTTGGCTATGACCGCCAACGATGTTGAGTTCTCGTGGAGTTCTCGTGACAGTATATTTAATTGAAAAGCGTTCCAACTCCACCGCAAGAAGTCAGCTTGATAATAGTCTTTTCCTGCTATAGGATTAACAAAATGGCAACTTTAAATTTTCTGACATACGAATGGGACAAACGAAAAGAGGCATCCAGGGATATGAAAAAGCGAGTCGATGAATTAAGACCAGAATATGACTTATCACAGCTTAAAGGTTGTGTCCGTGGCAAGCATGCTACTATGGCAAAACAGGGAACCAACATTATACTGCTGGCATCCGATGTAGCAGAAATATTCCACGACGATGCAGCAGTTAATGAAGCGTTGCGTACGCTGATCCGACTGAACAAGCAAAAGCCCCAAAGATTGGCAGCGGCATAATAGATGCTACTAAATGTGGGACGAATTAAGCAGAATACATCATTCTTAAGCTATCGTGAATATGCTTACATCTATTGTGATAACGATGGGGGCGAATAATATCTCTGCCAGGAGCGCTTTGCATCGTTTTCAATGGACGTATTATTCCTTTTTGTATTACATCGTAATGCGTTTGATGTAATAATTGTTCTACAATATTAAAGTAAAGCATGAGGTTTTCAATGCAAAGAGCAACAGTTGTCAGAGATACAATTTCTCTTAGGCTTCCAGCAGGTACTAAACAACGGATTGAACTCCTTGCTCAAGCCACAAGACGTTCAAAAACGTTTGTAATGGAAGAAGCCATAACAAATTACCTTGACCTGAATGAATGGCAGGTAAAGAGCATTCTGGAAGGTCTAAAAGAGATTCAGAAAGGACAAACTACCCCCCACGAAACAGTTCTTGCCAAATGGGAGGCTAAAGCGTGCGAATAGAATGGTCAAAGGGAGCTGAGAGGAATCTTGACAGTATTGAAACATTCATTGCCCAGGACAACCCCACGGCTGCCGCTAAGACCGTTCTCAAAATAGTAAGACGTGTACCTCTATCCAACTCTCCAAGCAGCCTGCCAGTGGAAAACTTGGACGGGTTGACGGTACAAGAGAACTGATCTTCCCAGAGATCCCATATATTGTCATTTACACGATACAGCAAGAGACAATCTTCATCGTCCGAGTGTTCCACACAGCCCAAGACTTTGACAACCTTCCTAGCAACTTTTAGATGCACCACTTGCAGTCAAAAAGTGAAATCTTTTTTTGAACGATCGTAAGCAGATACAGAATTAAAGTGGGCAGGCTTGGTTGTTGTTACGCCCTCCCGTTTTCTGGAGGAATTTCCATGATTGGGAAGAGAAAGTCTTTATAAGGCGCTTTTCCCAGGGGTACAACCCAGATATGGGACTATAATGAAAGTTGTTAGTGCTCTGGGTGTGCGTCTGCACGCTGAAGCTGTTCAAGTTATTTAGTTCATGGTTCGGTGAAATTGATATTGCTCCTGAAACCTTGTATGACCGATCTGTGCCAATAGAATAACCATGGCTCGTCTTCCACGTCTTGTTGTTCCCGGCTACCCAGATCACCTGACTCTGCGTGCTGTCCGTTCGATGGCTGTTTTTACCTCCGATGATGATCGTGATGCCTATCTTTCTTTTGTGGCTGAAGAGTGCAAACACCAAGGTTCAGGGCAGGTTTCCATCAAGTGTGCTGGATCAGAACCATCTGCTTGCCGCTGTTCGTTATGTGGAGTTAAACCAGAAAAAGCAGTTGAAACACAGAGGGCACAGAGATAAAATCTATACCTTAAAAGCTTGAGACCATTTTTTTGATCCACCCAAAAGGCACGCTTTATTTTGTTTTTAAGTCTTTGGTTTCTCTGCGTTATCTCTGTCCCCGTGTTATTTAACTGCCGTTTTAATAAATACGCGGTTGAGGCTCTGGAGATCTTATGGAAAGTAATAATATTTTATATGATGGTGTTGGCTTTAGTTGGGATAGAGGCAGTGTTGCCGGTGATGTTCCGGTTCATTCTGTTGAGCTGGTCTGTTTTCGGTTCCATCGAATGCTGTCTGAGTTTGTATGGGATGCAGCGGTGCTAGAGGGAAATCCATTCACCTATCCTGAAGTTAAAACGTTACTTGATGGCGTAACTGTCGGTGGGCGCAAGCTTTCTGATCAGGAACAGATACTAAATCTGGCTGAAAGCGCTAAGCTGCTACTGTCATTGGTTAAATCTGCTTGTTTTGATGTAACCAAACAGACCTTTTGTCAACTTCATGCTATAATTGCACGGAATGAGGCTCTTGAATGGGGACATTTTCGTGGTGAGGGTGATGAGACAAACTATACGCCCGAGGTTGGACTAGGGGAACATGGCCGTTACACACCGCTTGCAACCCTTGCGGGCGCGCCAGAGTTGAACCGGAGATTTGAGTTGGCGCTTGTTTCGTTACACGACTGCCGTGTAAGCCCGTTTGAGAAAGCGCTCGTTTTTTTCTTGCACGGCGCGCTTCAACAGTATTTCTTTGATGGCAACAAAAGGACATCAAGAGCCATGATGAATGGTATATTGATGTCCCATGGTATTGATGCTATTTCTATTCCTGCTGCCTGCGCGCAGGAGTTTAACGAAAAGATGGTTCACTTTTACCTGACCAAAGACGCAAGCGAAATGATGCGCTTTTTGTCAGGTTTGCTGCCCCGCTGATAGATTTAACCTGTAAAGGAGCGTTCTCAGTATGCTTACCCCGATTATTCTCTGTGGCTCGCTCTACGTCACAAAATGTCAATGAACTGCCTTGTCACCGGTGCCACCGGTTTTGTTGGTCACTTTCTTTGCGAGCGGCTCTTGTCGGAAGATTTTACCGTTCGTGGGACAATGCTGGAATCTGAAAATATTTCATCTCTGGTTAAAGGCGTAGAACCGGTGATAGTAAAACCTCTTGGGGCATATACTACTTGGAGCCATGCACTTGAAGGTATAAATACAATTATACACCTGGCTGCCCGGGTGCATATTATGAACGACCCTTCTGCAGACCCAATGGTCGAATTTCGTAAAACCAATGTTGATGGCACCGCCAGATTGGCGAGTGAAGCTGCAAAGGCTGGTGTAAAGCGGCTGCTCTTTGTCAGCTCTATCAAGGTGAATGGAGAAGAAACCGAGGTTCCCTACACTGAGGAGTCTCCCGCACAGCCCACTGATCCATATGGTATCAGCAAGTGGGAGGCTGAGATAGCCTTACGGCAGATTGAGGCAGAAACCGGTCTGCAAGTGGTGATTGTCAGGCCGACGCTGGTGTATGGATCAGGCGTTAAAGCAAATTTTCTTAATATGATGAAAATTATCAGTCGAGGTATCCCCCTTCCTCTCGCTTCCATCAATAACAAAAGAAGTCTTATCTATGTCGGTAATCTGGTAGGTGCCCTGACAATATGTGCAAAACACCCCAAAGCAGCAGGACAAACCTATCTGGTTAGCGATGGCGAAGATCTTTCAACGCCGGAACTGATCCGCAGAGTTGCTGCTGCGATGGCTGTGCCATCCCGCTTGTTTCCAATGCCTGTTGCGTTGATACAGCTGGCAGGAATAATGACTGGCAAAAAAACAGCGGTACAACGATTAACAGGTTCTCTGACCGTTGATATCTCAAAAATCCGGCAGGAGCTGGGTTGGGCTCCGCCATTTACAATGGAAGAGGGACTTAAAGAAACAACCGACTGGTATAGGAGCGTTTATTAGTGAAGCGCCTGTTCGATCTTGCCGTTGCCATCATTTCGTTATTGGTACTGGCTCTGCCGATGCTATTAGTGGCTTTGGCAGTTCGAGTAACTTCGAAAGGTCCTGCCCTCTACTGGTCAGACCGGATTGGACGCAACAACTGTATCTTTAAAATGCCGAAGTTCCGTACTATGCGTACCGATACCCCTGCTGTGGCAACGCATCTTCTGAATAATCCGACAAGCTGGCTGACTCCGATTGGCGGGTTTTTACGCAAGACCAGTCTGGATGAGCTGCCTCAGGTATTAAGTATTATTAAAGGTGATATGAGTTTTGTCGGTCCCCGTCCCGCCTTGTTTAATCAGGATGATCTGGTTGCGTTACGGACAGAACGAGGTGTTCAGAAACTGATGCCTGGTCTTACCGGCTGGGCGCAGATTAACGGTCGTGACGACCTTCCGATTCCTGTTAAGGTTAATTACGATGTCTGGTATTTGGAAAATCAGTCATTGCTGCTTGATATGAAAATTATCTTTTTTACCTTTTTGAAGGTGTTGCGTAGTGAAGGGGTGCAGCATTGATTAAAACAATAAGCAAGAATTACAGTTTCGACTTAAAGGTGTCAAGCTTGGCAACTTTGCCATGGCGCCTTGTATAGAGGAGATATCATTCACCTTGTTCTTGTTCCTGCGCTTGGTAGTGAGTGGCAAGTTATTTTCATGATTAGCAGAAAGATTAATAAAAGCTGAGCCATAATAACATGATATGTTTATTTGTCTTTTCTTGGCACAACAACAATCCCTGATTCTGTTATTGTGTATCCCTGCCGTATATCTTCCTCATGATCATATCCTATTGTTGTGCCATCTTGAAGAATAACACCTTTGTCAATAATGGCTCGTCTTATTTTTGCATGTCGTCCTACTGTTACGTTTTCAAAGAGGATGGAATCCTCTATCAGGCTGTAACTGTTAATCTTGGTCATAGGACCCAGTATTGATCTGCGTACTATGCTGCCGCTTGTGATACAACCTCCGGTGACGTAAGAGTCAATGTTGACGCCACGGCGGTTTTCTTCATCAAAAACGGTTTTTGCAGGGGGAAGGTTGCCCTGATTTGTAAGTATTGGCCATTTGTAGTTGTAGAGGTTCAGCTGTGGGGATACATGAATAAGATCCATGTTGGCCTCATAGTATGAATCAAGAGTGCCGACATCCTTCCAGTAGCCACGCTCTTCTGTTCTCATTCCAGGGACAAGGTTGTCGTTAAAGTTGTAGGCAAATACCCTGTCTCCCTGCTCCAGCATCATCGGTATGACATGTTTTCCAAAGTCGAGATCTTCATGCATTTTTTTACCTTCAAGCAGAACTTCAATCAATTTTTTGGTAGGAAAGATATAGTTGCCCATTGAGGCAAAACAGGTTTCTCTGCCTGGAATTGTTTCCGGCTCTTTCGGTTTTTCTGCAAACGCGATAATACGGTTGTCATCATCTACGGAAAATACTCCAAATCGGCTTGCCTCTTCCCGTGGGACTTCAAGAGCTGCAATGGTGATATCTGCACGGTTCATCCTGTGGTACTCAATCATCTGTGTTACATCCATCTTGTAGATATGGTCGCCGCCAAATACCGCAACATAATCGGCGTTTGCGGTTTCAACAAAACGGAGATACTGAAGAATCGCATCGGCTGTGCCTTTGAACCATTCTTCATTGTCGCTGCTGGTTTCAGGGGATATAGCTACAAAGAACTCTCCCAGCCCTGTCCATTTGCCCCATGATTCCCGAATATGCTTGTTCAGGGAATAGGCGCGGTACTGGGTCAAAATGTAGACTCGCTTTATCCCTGAGTTGAACATGTTGCTTAAGACAAAATCAATTATCTTGTATTTGCCCCCGAAAGAGACGCTTGGCTTGGCTCTGCGCATTGTTAGAGGGCTTAAGCGTTCTCCCTTGCCTCCGGCCAGTACCATTGCTATAGTGTTTGCGCCTATATTACCAGAGCTATTGTACATGACAGTTCACCTCTTGTTATTTTTTTTATATTTTAGATTATTCTAACTTCTACTTCTATTCTGTCAAGCCTACTGATAGAAATTTCGTTTTTAGAATGGAAAATCTCGATCTGTGCCTGCTTCATCGAATAGTAAAAAAATGAGGCTCTTCCTGGGAGGGTTTTTCCAGAAAAGCCGCTTTTAATTAACAGTTTAAAGGGGAATTACATATTGTTTAAAAAGAAGCTGGAAGAATATTCAAATATCTATATATCATTATAATTCTAGGTGTTTGCAAATAGTTGAAGGTCTGCTATGCTGTTTACCAGATGATACTTGGCAAGGAGAATTAAATTATGGGACAGAGAGGTATTATGAACAGTATTTCCGGTAAGCTGTTGGCAATAATAGCCGCTTGTGTGGTGGTATTCGGGGTGGTTCTTGGAGGATACCTGCTCTATTTCCGTTCTCAGATGATTGAAGATCGAAGTGTAGTGCTCTCAAAGAGCCTGCAGGAACAGGTGGATCTGCAGATTAAAGGTAAACTTGATATTCTGCTGACAAACGCTATATCTGTTTCACATGATTTCAAGGTGTTAGAATCACTTAAGAAAAACGATTATACAATAGCTGAAGCCGAGATTAAAACCATCATAAAGGAGTTTGAACAGGCAGATTTCAAGGGAACAGGTTTTCATCTTATCCGCTCTGATATGACAAGCTTCTGGCGCAGTTTTATGGATAAGCGTGATGATGATATATCCTTCCGTGAGATGGTCAAGAGGGTGGCTAAAGACAAGAAACCACAAATGGGTGTAGAGCTTGGTATAGCCGGCGTAGGTCTGCGTGCGATGGTTCCGGTTTTAGAGCCTGATGGAAATATGCTTGGCATGATAGAGACAACATTCGGAGTCGGCAGTATCAGCCGTGTTATGGAAAAACAGAAGTCCTTCTATATCCTCCTTATTGACAAATCTGCCATTAATGTTGATGCCTTCAAGAAGCAGAGCAGTGATGTCGAGATTGGAGGTAAATATTTTACAGCAAACAAGAAATGGTTTGATGAGTCTACTCTGGCTTTTGCAAAGAGCGCTGATTACACCGCCCTGACCAAGAACAAGACCCTGCTTGATGACAAATACTTTTATGCAGTAAGCGAAGCAAAAGATATGAATGGCAAGGTTTATGGCCTTCATCTTACCGGTATGACCCGCGCCGAGTATGACAAGCAGATTAAGACTGTATTCTCTCTGGCAAACAAGCTTCTCATTTCAACAGCTGTTATGATTGTGCTGATGGCTCTGGTGATTGTTACCATGCTGAAGCGAGTGGCAATTTCTCCTGTAACCTCGCTTTCAACATTTTTGCTTACGCTTGATAATGACCTTACCAAGCGATTTAACTGGAAGAGCAATGATGAGATTGGTCAGGTTTCAGAAAGTGTTAATCAATTTCTTGCCAGCCTCCAAAAAGTTGTTGGAACGGTGGTATCTGAATCGGGGCAGGTTGCTGCTGCGGCTACACAGCTACAGTCATCTTCTGAAAGGATAGCAGGTGGTTCTGATGCGGTGGTCGGACAGGCTGCCGGTGTTGCAACTGCCAGTGAGGAGATGGCAGCCACCAGTGCCGATATAGCACGCAACTGTCTTATGGCTGTTGATGCAGCTCAATCTGCAAGTGATGCGGCGGTGCATGGTTCGGGTGTAGTCTCCTCAACCATTGCCGGTATGGAGCAGATAGCCTTAAGGGTTCGTAACTCTGCAGAGACAGTTAAGAGTCTTGGAGAGCGTTCTGACCAGATAGGGGCAATAGCATCAACCATTGAGGATATTGCGGATCAAACCAATCTTCTTGCATTAAATGCTGCTATTGAGGCAGCCAGAGCCGGTGAGATGGGACGCGGTTTTGCTGTCGTTGCTGATGAAGTTCGTGCGCTTGCTGAACGTACTACCCGCGCCACTCGAGAAATTGGCGAGATGATCAAGGCTATCCAGAACGAGACAAGGACAGCGGTCGGTCAGATGGAAGAGGGGGTAAAAGAGGTTGAACAGGGTACGGAGGATGCTTCCCGTTCGGGAGAGGCGTTGCAGGAGATCCTGTCTCGGATTAACGATGTAACAATGCAGATAAACCAGATAGCAACTGCTGCGGAGGAACAGACTGCAACTACAGGTGAGATCGCTGGCAATGTAGGCATGATAAATGAAGCTGCAATGGAGAGTTCCCAACTTGCACATGAATCATCCTCTTCTTCCATGCAGCTTGCTTCATTGGCTGAAGAACTTCAACGCCAGGTGCGCCAGTTCAGGGTATAAATATCTAATCCCCTTTGCCCCCTTTTAAAAGGGGGCATTTTTTTAGGCTCTTATCTATGCCAAATTTTCTTCTAAAAGAGTTCTCTGCAAATCTTTCTGTCCTTTATGTGGAAGATGATCCGGTTGGCGCTGCAATTATCAGGATGATGCTTGAACCGTTTTTTGCCAATGTATATGCGGCAAATGACGGTCAGGAGGGATTGAGGCAGTTTAATCTGCACAAACCGGATCTGATAATTACAGACCTTATGATGCCCCTCATGGATGGTATTGAGATGATGAGGGAAATACGTAAGTGCGACCAGAAGACGCCGGTTATCCTTATGACGGCTTCACTGGAACATGTTCATCTGGTTGAGGCAATAAATCTCAGGGTTTCCAAGTTTCTTGCAAAGCCGATACGTACTGAGGCCCTGCAAAAGGCTCTACTGGCTGTAACAAGAGAACTGCATCTGGAGAATGTTCTCGAACAGACCCGCATTCAGGAGATTGAGCTTCTGCAGTATCGCAATCGTTATCATTCCCTGCAGCAGGAACTTGCCCAATCAAAAGAACATCATATTGCTAGAAACCTTCTTAAAGACAGTTTTCTTGCAACCAGTGGCAGAAATGCAGGATGGCTGGTTGACCTGATACAGATGCCCCGTGATATAATGTCCGGCGATAGTTATTCAATCATTCCAACAAAAAAGAATACCTTGCTGCTTTTTCTAGCGGATGCCATGGGACACGGGCTATCGGCATCGGTTACATCCATGCTTACCACTGCTTTCTTCAATTATTCAGCAGAATCTTACTGTGATGGTGTTCTGGATTTTCCATCTCTTGTTCAGAATACAATGAACTTTGCCTCAGATAATCTTCTTGAAGAAGAGGTTTTTAGCGGGCTGTTGATGGAGCTTGATCCTGAAATGAATATTGCCCGTTTTGCCGGATCCGGAATGCCTGCTGTTTTGTTGGTAAGGTCTGGATTCATAGAACGGTTAAGGGGAGGCAACCCTCCTGTTTCATCTTTTTCACCTCCTGTTAAACTGCAGGAATTCTCTCTTGATGGGGTAACTGATATTCTGCTGGCTACGGATGGCTTGACTGATGTGGCGATGATTGGTGGGGGGGATTATCGTGAACAGTTAAATGACGATCTGCTTGCAACAACCACGGCGGCAGAGCTGTTTGAGAGGTATCGTCTTAACTGTAATGATGAAGAAAATGATGATGACATTACATTAATACGATTAATTGCGATATCCGGTTCCGATCAGCAGAAAAAATTTGTCTGCGATGGAACCTTAAAAGCAGTTGAAGGGTTACAGAAACAGGTGAAAAATGAACTGCTTCTTGCAGGAGCGGCTGGAGAAAAACTTGATAATCTTGAACTTGCGCTTAGCGAAGCATTGATGAATGCCTTTGAACATGGCTGTCTGGGAATAGGCTGTGATAAGCATAGACTTATACTTGAAGGGGAGTACGATGACATTCTTATGACTGCAAAAGCTGATGAGAATAAACAGATTTCTCTTGAATTAAGATTCAGATCCCGCCAGGGGCGTTTGCAGATATGGATTGAGCTGGCTGATCCTGGAGCTGGTTTTGGAACGGAACAACAGGATTGCAGATGTAAAACTGCCACAGCGCCTTGTGGGCGTGGCTTTATGATAATGAAACGTTCTGTTGATCTTGTAAGGCGTAGTCAGAAGGGTAACAGGCTTGTACTTATGCAGATGTTTGATTAAATAAAAGAAATCCTGATTTGTCTAAAGGAGAACAGTATGGAAATCAAGATGTTGGGAACTAATGAGCTGCTGGTAACCGGTATTATTAAGACTATTGACGATAGCATGGCTTTGAGGGGGGAACTGCAGAAGCTTTACGAAGGAGGTGTAGACTCAATTGTCTTAAAAATTGAAGATTCATTTGCCATGCCTTCTGCAGTTATTGGCTATCTGATGAAGCTTGTTAATCGTGATAAAGTTAAGCTTAAACTGGTTGCCGGAGATGTACGGCTGTATCAGCTTCTTGATGAGTTAAGCTTGACAGAGAGTTTTGGTGTTCGCTATTCAGGCAACTAAATTTAAAAACATTTAATCCAGACAGGCATATCAAGCTGTTGTTCTGATTAAGTCTCCAGCCGATCTTTTCGTAGATTACTTTTCGGCTGGCAAACTGCTGTCAGGCTTCGTTGATGCCTTGATAAAAGATTTGATTCAGAATCGTAACTAAATTTCTGTAATCAGATTATATTACTATTCAATAATCATCAATCCCGCCAGACATACTTATTCCCCATAATCTTTTCAAACATTTTTCCTTTCCGTAACAGTACCGTAACAAATATTTGTTACGGTATCCCCAAGGTTACAAACCTATTTAATAAACGGAATAACAAGGAGGATTTACAAATGTTTAAAAAGACAGTTATGGCTGCTTTAGCAACGCTCTGTATCGCCACAGCGGCAAATGCTGAAAAGGTGAAGGTTGATTCCAAGCTGCCTGCTTATAAGGCAACTTCAGGGGTATCCGGAAACCTTAACAGTATCGGTTCGGATACTCTTAACAACCTGATGACCTACTGGGCAGAAGGTTTCAAGAAGAAGTATCCAAACGTAAATATCCAGATTGAAGGTAAAGGATCAAGTACTGCGCCTCCAGCGCTAATAGCAGGAACTGCACAGCTGGGGCCTATGTCTCGTATGATGAAAGGCAAAGAAATTGAGGATTTTGAAAAGAAGTATGGCTTCAAGCCTACCAAAGTAGGGGTTGCCCTTGACTCACTTGCTGTATTTGTAAACAAGGATAACCCTGTTAAATCTCTGTCTCTTGATGAAGTTGACGCTATTTTTTCAAAAAACCGCAAGCGTGGTCTTCCTGAAATAACAACCTGGGGGCAGGCAGGAGCAACAGGCGCTATAGCTTCAAAGCCTATTTCCATTTTTGGTCGTAACTCTGCATCAGGTACTTACGGTTACTTTAAAGAGCATACCCTCAAAAACGGGGACTACAAAAACAGTGTAAAAGAGCAGCCAGGCTCTGCTTCTGTAGTTGAAGGTGTTGCCAAGGATATAGCAGCCATAGGCTACTCCGGAATCGGTTATGCAACATCCGGTGTAAAAGCTCTGGCCTTGTCTGATAAAAAAGGCGCGGAAGTATATGAGGCTAACAACGCCAATGTACTGTCCGGCAAATATCCATTATCCCGTATGCTCTATATCTACATTGCCAAGAAACCAGGTCAGCCGATGCCTAAGGTAGCTGAAGAGTTTCTTAAGTTTGCTCTTTCAAAAGAAGGGCAGGAGATAGTTGTTAAGGACGGTTTTGATCCGCTTCCTGCAAAGGTTGCAGCAGAGCAGTTGAAGGCTCTGAAGTAGAACTGCAAAAGCAGAACCGGATCTCTTTCAGATAAATCTGAACCTTTTTTGTCTGAGTCATCCGGTTCTGCTGTCTTTATCGCTTTCCCTTTTAGTTTTTCAGGATTATCAAATGGCTCCCAATATTGTAGATAAATCTCGAAGAAATGACCGTATTGCCGCATGGTTAATCAAAAGCGGCGGTATTTTTGTGATTGTAGCGGTAATTGGAATACTGCTCCTTATCGGTCAGGTTGCCTTGCCACTATTTTACTCACCAAAGGCTGAGCAACTAAGAGAAATACCCTCTGAGCTGACAGAGCTCCTTGAAACTGACAACTCCGCAAATATCCAATCCCGTAAACAGGGTGAAAACGGTAAAATAACTGTTCAGCTATTGCCTGGTGACAAGATTTCAGTGCATCAGCAGATTGTTGAACAGGATTTGCTAGGGAATGAAAAGGCAAGTGAGAAAAAATATCTGCTTGAGGAGAAGCTGCCTGGCGCTATTTCGGCTTTCTGGCTTGGAAGAAAGGGACAGAACCTTTACGCAGGAACGGATAATGGATGGCTTATCCGTTGGGAACTTGGGGAAGATGGGGAAGGGCGGCTTGTTGAAACTGTAGAAGCGTTTAAGGATCATCGTAAGATTACAGCTCTGGCAACTCTCCTTGGGGATTACTCTCTGGCTGTAGGAGATTCAACAGGCCAGGTAACCAGCTGGATGCCGGTTAAATCAGCTGGCACAGGTGAAGACAAACATCTTGCGATGATACACAGGTTGCCAGGTTTTACTGAACCGGTTGTTCATATTCTTGCGTCACCTCGCGACAAGTCTCTGGCTGTTTTTAATGTTAATGGAGATATTCGGATTGTGCATCTCACAACCGAGCGGTTGTTACTTGAACTTAAGTCAGGCATGGCAGTAAAAAGTTCAGCCTTTGGAGATAACGGGAGAAAGCTTCTGGTTTCGGGGGCAGATGGCAAGATTGTAGCATGGAATCTTGATATCCCGCATCCTGAGGTCTCTCTTTCAACACTGTTTGGCAAGGTCTGGTATGAGGGTTACAACAAACCTGAATATGTCTGGCAGTCCTCTGCTGCAACGGATGATTTTGAAGCAAAGATCTCGCTGGTGCCATTGATATTCGGAACATTCAAGGCAACGCTTTTTGCCATGCTGTTTGCGATACCACTCGCGCTTCTGGCTGCAATATATACCAGTCAGTTTATGGCTCCTGCGCTTAAAGGTCGTATAAAGCCTGCAGTTGAGATTATGGCAGCTGTTCCATCTGTTGTTGTAGGTTTTCTTGCCGGACTCTGGCTGGCGCCACTGATGGACAAGCATCTTATGACTCTGTTTCTTTCGTTGGTTATAGTACCTTTGATGCTGTTTCTGGCGATTTTTTCCTGGCGTCCTTTTGCTGAAAAGACAAAATTCGGCAGGAGTATGATCGGATACGAATTTTTTGGCCTGCTTCCTGTGGTTGCTTTCTCTTTCTGGATTTCCTCTCAACTGGCTATTCCCCTTGAAGCTGCCTTGTTTGCAGGAGATCTTAAGCAGTGGCTCTACTCTTCGCTCGGTATCCGTTATGATCAACGTAACAGCATAGTTATTGCGATATCGCTAGGTTTTGCAGTAATCCCGATTATCTTTACCATTGCTGAGGATGCCCTCTCCAATGTTCCGCGCAACCTCTCGGCGGCATCTCTGGCTCTTGGTGCCAGTCGCTGGCAGACTGCCTGGCGGGTGGTCTTGCCTTCTGCCCTTCCAGGGGTTTTTTCTGCCATTATGATTGGATTCGGTCGTGCTGTCGGTGAAACCATGATAGTGCTTATGGCAACCGGTAATACCCCGATACTTAGCTGGTCTTTTTTTAATGGCCTTCGCTCCCTTTCCGCCAATATTGCTGTGGAGATCCCTGAAGCGCCGTTTAACGGAACCCTTTACAGGACATTGTTTCTCTCGGCGGTGCTGCTATTTTTACTGACATTTGTAATAAACACAGCTGCAGAGCTGCTTAGACAAAGATTCCGCAAGAAGTACGGGCGGTATTAAAAGGTGTGTTTGTGAAAAACTACTGGAAACGTGGCGAACCGATGGTATTGGCCGCAGGAGCGACCCTTGCGGCAATCCTCTTTATGACTATAACCCTTATGGCAGTAATACTGGGTAACAGTCTTGGGTACTTCTGGGTTAAGGGGCTGGTTGAATATACTCTTAATGATGGAAGTCATGTAATGGGGCAGGTTACAGGCAAAGAGCTCCATGCATTGACCAATGTGAAAAGGGTTCAGCTTAAGGTTGCCAACCGTGATATTTACGGTCAGGATTTCAGATGGATAGATGAATCAGAAATCAAAGGACATTCTGTCCCTAAAGATGCTTATCTGCTCGAGAGAATGGAACATGGTAATTTCTTCGGATATTTAAAAGAGTTAAAAGCCGAGGATGGAACTCTGGTTAAAGCTGATTATGAGATGCTGAAGAAGGTTTCTACAGACCTTCACAAGCGAGAGGCCGCACTTAAAGATATTAAAAAGCAGATGTCTGACCTTAATCAGGATTCTGAAGGGCTGAGGCTGAAGATTGCGAAGCTTGAATACAAGAGTGCTGAGGCTAACAGCTCTGCTATTGCCTCACTAAATGAAGAGCGGAACAAGCTTACAGAACAGTTTGATCTCTTGAAGAATGACTTGAATAGCAGGCAGGCAGAACTGGCCAAAATTACAGCTACTTTTATGGATGCCGCTGGAACTCTCAAAGAATTTTCTCTGCTTGATATAGTACATATATATCAGCCTAACAGAATGTCTCTGATTGATAAGGTCTGGGTTTATGCAGGTAAGATCCGTGAATTGCTGTTTGATGATCCAAGGGAGTCCAATACCGAGGGGGGGCTGTTTCCTGCAATTTTCGGCACAGTGATGATGGTGATACTTATGTCCATATTTTCAATGCCTTTCGGTGTTATTGCAGCGATTTATCTCCGTGAGTACGCCAAAGAGGGTAAACTGGTTCAACTTGTCAGGATTGCAGTCAATAACCTTGCAGGAGTTCCATCGATAGTCTACGGAGTTTTTGGGCTGGGATTCTTTGTCTACGGCATAGGCGGCTCCCTTGACAAAATATTCTTTCCTGAGCGTCTTCCAACACCCGTTTTCGGCACAGGAGGAATCCTGTGGGCATCACTAACCCTTGCGCTTCTTACAGTTCCGGTTGTTATAGTTGCAACTGAAGAGTCTCTTGCCTCTATACCAAAAGGGATACGTGAAGGGTCGCTTGCTTTAGGCGCCACAAAGTTTCAGACTCTTACAAGGGTGCTTTTGCCAATGGCTACGCCAGGTATTATGACCGGCCTAGTGCTTTCTATGGCTCGAGCTGTAGGAGAGGTTGCCCCTCTTATGCTTGTAGGGGTTGTAAAGATGGCTCCAACTTTGCCTATTGACGGTCAATTTCCGTTTTTTCATATTGACCGGAAGTTTATGCACCTGGGTTTCCATATCTTTGATGTTGGCTTTCAATCACCAAACGTTGAGGCAGCCAAACCAATGGTTTATGTGACGACCCTGCTTCTGCTTTTGATCGTTATCGCTGCATCCAGTCTGGCTATACGGTTCCGTAACCAGATGAGACGCAGATACACCAGTTCGCATTTCTAGCCTGCAAAAAGGATTGAATCTGATGAGTCAGGAATCTGTACAGAGCAATAAACAGTCAGCTATACTGGAGGTGGAAGATCTGAACCTCTACTATGGCGCTTCACAGGCATTAAAGAATGTCTCTCTTACTATGTTGCGTAACCAGGTCACTGCCTTTATAGGGCCTTCAGGTTGTGGTAAATCCACCCTTTTGCGATGTCTTAACCGGATGAATGATCTTATTGATTCGGTCAGGATTGAGGGTAGTATCAAGCTGGACAATCAGGAGATTACCGGCAATACTACAGATGTTATTTCTCTGCGAAGACGTGTGGGAATGGTTTTTCAACAGCCTAATCCTTTCCCCAAATCTATATATGAGAATATCGTATATGGTCTCAGAATCGCAGGGATAAATGACAAGGCGACACTGGATGAAACAGTTGAGCGAAGCCTTAAGGGGGCAGCTATCTGGAGTGAGGTTAAGGATCGACTACAGGAATCGGCTCTTGGTTTATCAGGTGGACAAGCTCAGCGGATCTGCATAGCCCGCGCCATTGCCAACGCTCCGGATGTTCTGCTTATGGACGAACCGGCATCGGCTCTGGATCCGCTCTCAACCCTGAAGATAGAGGAGCTGATTGATGAACTGAAAGAAAAATATAGTATCGTTATTGTAACCCATAATATGCAGCAGGCAGCGCGGGTCTCAGACAGTACGGCATTCTTCTATCTGGGTGAATTGATAGAGATGGGGAACACGAAGAAAATATTTACAAACCCAGAAAAAAAACAGACGGAAGACTATATTACAGGGAGATTCGGTTAATGAGTGAACATCTGGTTTCATCCTACGATGCAGATTTGAGAGATTTAAGGCAACGGATACTGACTATGGGCGGTCTTGTTGAAAAGATGATAGCTGATGTTGTACAGGCGCTGGTTGAGAGGAATACCGCACTGGCGGAAACAGTAATAGCAAGAGATCATGAGGTCAATACCTTTGAAGTTGATATAGATGAGCGTTGTCTGGAGCTTCTTGCTCTAAGGCAACCGACTGGACGGGATCTAAGATTTATTACGCTGGCATTAAAAATAGTAACTGATATCGAGAGAATAGGTGACAAATGTTCCAATATGGCCAAACGTGCCCGTATGCTGAACAATGAGCCACCGCTTAAGCCTTATATTGATATTCCACGAATGGCTCATTGGGTTTCAATTATGATTAGAGAGGCATTGGATGCCTTTGTGCGGGGAGATGATGATCTTGCGCTAAAGGTCTGCAATGATGACACTATGGTGGATGACCTTAACGAACAGGTTCAGCGCGAGCTTTATACCTATATGATTGAGGATCCAACCAGCATAAGCCGCGCCATGAAGTTAACATACATATCCAAATCACTTGAACGTATTGCGGATCATGCAACCAACATCGCAGAAATGGTAATATTTATGGTAAGAGGGAAGGATATCAGACATACTATAGCCTGATAAATACATCTTTCTGGATAATAAGCATAAAGCCCGACAGGTTCTCCTGTCGGGCTTTATGCTTTCTTTAAGGCGTCTGAATGTGTTAGTTGGGGTAAACCGAAACCTTCTTCCTGTCACGTCCCATACGCTCAAACTTGACAACACCTTCAATCAGTGCAAACAGGGTATAATCCTTGCCGCAACCAACATTGTTTCCAGGGTGAATCTGTGTGCCTCTTTGGCGGTAAATAATGTTGCCAGCTTTAACTGGCTCACCACCGAATTTTTTACAGCCCAGTCGTTGTCCTGAAGAGTCGCGGCCGTTACGGGAACTACCGCCAGCTTTCTTATGTGCCATGGTCTTGTCTCCTTAGAAGATAAATCGGCAAGCGCCTAAGCGCTGATTTTTTCGATTTTGAGAACGGTATGATATTGACGGTGACCGTTCAGTTTGCGGGTGTTTTTCCGACGCTTGGACTTGAATACGAGGATCTTTTTGTCACGACCCTGAACAGCAACCTTCGCGGTTACCGATGCCCCTGCCACAACCGGAGCTCCAATCTTGATGGCATCGCCACCAACCATCAGAACCTCAGCGAACTCGATAGTGTCGCCAACAGCGTTGTCCAGTTTTTCAACCTTGAGGAAATCGCCTTCAGCAACTTTGTATTGTTTGCCACCTGTTTTAATTACAGCGTACATGATCGGTACCACCTATTCGTTTTTAACAGAGTTGTGGAATATAGTAAAAGTAAGCTTTAAGGTCAAGCACTTTTTGGCGGATAAATGATATCGTTTAAATTATCTCGCTGTTTCAACAAGTCATGCTTAATTAAAGACATCTTATCAAAACTCTGGACAAATCGATAATATTCCTGTAGTTAAGAAAAATTCTTCCTGGAGAGGTGTCCGAGTGGCTGAAGGAGCACGCCTGGAAAGTGTGTGTACGCTAATCCCGTACCCAGGGTTCAAATCCCTGCCTCTCCGCCAACAGTAAGTCCGGTATAGTCCGGGTTAGTATAGAAAGCCTCGAGAAATCGGGGCTTTTTCTTGTCTGATGGCTTCAATATGTTGGTATCTATTGTTGTAACCCTGCCCTTACCCATCTCACAAGAGTGGATTTCGGAAGTGAGAGGCGACTGCACGCTTAAGCTACCGATAAACCATCTTCCTTGACAAGTTTCACCGCTTCTTCTCGAAATTCCTTGCTGTAACGACCAGATGGCAACCTTTTCATATAAACACCTCCGTACAGGTAATAATACCAGAGTTTGGTGTCTACTTTTTATAACTCACACCATATGGTCATCAGCAGAATCTTCTTCATGCAGTATCCCCGTGTTTCAATCTGTGCTTCTTCATCGCTATAATCCGACTGCAGGCCTGATCGATCCTTTCCCGCGAAATCCTGCCTTGCTCCACCATTTTTAACAACAGTTCAACCGTACGGGGGATGATATCGGGGCTATAGAGCTTGTCGTTAGCCACAACCAGCAGGTCAACTCCGGCATTAATCGCCTTTTCCACGGCCGTCTCATAACTGTAATGCTGAATAATTGCCCCCATGTACAGGTCGTCGCTAACCACCACACCGTTAAAGCCCAGCTGTTTGCGGAGTATACCATCAATGGTGGCTTTTGAAAGGGTGGCAGGGAAATTGGGGTCGATGGCAGTGTTGAAGGTATGGGCGGTCATCACCATATCGCACAGCCCCTGACTGATCAGGTTGCGGTAGGGCTGCAGTTCGTTTTCATGCCAGTAGCGGGTTACATCCACCAGACCCAGGTGAGAGTCATCCCGGGAACTGCCATGGCCGGGGAAGTGCTTCAGGCAGGTCAGGATATGGTGGCGGTGATGGCTCTTGATAAACTCTGCGGCATGGGCTGTGACCAAAGCTGGAACAGCTGAGAAACTGCGCTCTTTGAAGGCGATCACCGGGTTGTCCGGGTTCGTTGCCAGATCAACCACCGGTGCCAGGTTCAGGTTGAAGCCATATTCATCCAGTGTTGCTGCGAGACTGTCGCTGGATGAACGGGTCAGCTCCAGACGATTTTGCTCCCCCAGATATTTGGCCGATACAGTGGGGGGGAAACCGTAGCGTTCCTTTAACCGGGCAACTACCCCTCCTTCCTGATCCACCGCAATCAGCAACGGCACTTCTGATGCCTGCTGCAGGGCAGTGGTTAGCTGCTTCAACTGGGTCGGGGCAGTGATGTTGCGACCGGTTACTCCCAGATCCACATTGTTGTCAAACAGCACCACCCCGCCTGCACCGTAACGCCGGATAGCCTGGTCAATCGGGCTGCCCGGTTCCAGAGTCTCGCCGGGAAAGCCCAACAGCAGCATCTGGGCGATCTTGCGCTCCAGTGGCCATGACTGCAGGTCAGGAAAGCTCTGCCGGATTGCGGGACGGGTGGCGGCGCAGCCACCTAGCAGCAGGCTGGGCAGCAGCAATGAAGCGCCGGTCAGGGCGCTGTTTTTAAGAAAGGTGCGACGAGTGCAGGTGTGCATCAAGCCTCGTTCATTTTTTGTAAAAATTGTTTTCATTGTCTTCCCTTATTTCCATGCTTCGGTACATGATGGCAGAGTGCAACCAATCAGTTCTGCTTTTGTGTTCTGACAACTTCAGCCTTGAAGCGGAACAGCCTGATACCTGGATTGTCAAGATTTATCCCGAGTCGATTAATGGCGGTTTTCCAGGCATAACCGGCTGTGCGAGCTTCACCAGGCACAATTGCGACACCCCTGCCGTCAGCATCTTCTACAAGTAGACCTTCTATGGCGGGATTCAGGGTTTGCCAGTTATTTATCCTTGCAGGTTTTTCAGGAAATGTAATCTGTATATCAACTGTTTCAGCCAGTTTATTGGTAAGTTTTGAGGCTCTGGGGTCATTCCTTACCGCCAGTCTGATATTATTGGCGATCTCCTCTCCCAATGTTTTCATGCGGGGGGTAAAACTCCCAAAACAGGCAATTACAGAACGGTTGTGGAAAAAGGTGACAAAACATGCCTTCTGTTTTTCCAGACAGCTGCTGGTAGATTGTGGAGCCGGAGTGCCATTCAGTCTGCTTAGAAGGCAATTTCTGGTGTAGTTAAGCAGTTCTTTCTGTTCTGAATTTGTAAATTCTGCCGTATAGGCTGATTTTGTTGATAGTAGTAAAAATATCAGAACAAGGAATAATCTCATTTTTGTATTCCTTTGACGGTTGTCCCGTCTCCTGCTGCAATAATCCTGCTTGGAGCAGGGTAATAGTCTGCAGAGATTAGCTCTTCTTTAATTATGCCATTTTGCCGGATGATTCTTCTTGTTTCTGTTGAATAACCGTTTTGCCCCATCTTGCTCTTAGAGACAGTTGTTGCTTTTGAAACTATTGTATCAGGCAGTAATGTTGTTCTGCGTACAATTATTTCAACGGTAAACGGCTTTTCAATCTCTGAATTAAACGAGGCGGTCAGTCTGTTCTGATTAAGACTGATTCGTAATTGTAATGGCTTTTCCGAGCTGTTTCTCAGTTTCAGATCTTTGCGCCATGAGGCTATGGTTGCATCCCTTCCTGGTGGTATATGGCTGACTACTCTTGAGTGCGGATGTCTCTCTACTACTGCCATTCCGGCTAAAAGCGCTGCGTTGTAAATGGTGGAAGCCAGTTGGCAGATGCCGCCGCCAGGGATATCCTCCAGCAAGCCTGTTGATGTTATGACAGGGGCAGGACTGTAACCTTTGCTGCTGTCCCTTGCTCCTACCCGTTCGTTGAAGCTGAAGGTTTCACCTGGCATTATGATCAACATGTCAATATCTCTGGCAGCTGTTAAGGTATTATGACGCTGCTGCCGGTTTCTTAAAACCAGGGAACTGCTGAAACCACCCCAAATATGGTTAAAAACTTCAGCGTGACAGCTTTTTTCGGGAAGTATCAAGGTTATAAAGAGTAGCAGAAAAAGAACGGTTATCTGTCTCATCTCAGATAAACCTTACAAAAACCTGGTTTGAGAGCAGCATACCGCGAGATGTCAGTGAGATGTTTTGGGAGATGCAGTTCAGAAGTCCGGCCTTTTGAAGCTGGCGGATATCTTCTTCAAATCTTGATTCGATATCTTCAGCAAATTGTCCGCTAAAGCTGTCAAACAAAATCCCATCCTTCATCCTTAGGCCAAGAAACAGAGCCTCTGACATGGCTTCCTCACGGGTAAGGTTCTGTGGAACAGAAGCGGATAGAGAACTGCTCATTACAGATTCTGACCATAGTTTGTAATCAGGCTGATTTCCCCATCTGATTCCCCATCCTTTTTTCAGGAAAGAATGAGCGCCAGGGCCGATTCCCAGATAGCCGTCCCGATTCCAATACCCGCAGTTATGTCTGGAACGGTGGCCAGGGAGTGCAAAATTTGATATTTCGTAATGCTCAAAACCTTCTCTTGCAAGCAGGCTGTTGGCATCTTCTAGCATATTGGCAGTTGTATCGTTACCGGGCAAAAGCTCAGAATCGTTGGGATAAATTCTGGCAAAGTGGGTTCCTGGTTCAATGCTAAGTCCATAGATTGATAGATGCTGGGGTTCCATTGAAACTGCTTGAGCCAGATCATTGTGCCACGATTTTTCTGTCTGCCCGGGCAGACCGCAGATCAGATCAAGACCTATAGTTCTGTATCCGGCATTTTTTGCCCATTCTAAGGTATCAAATATCTCTTCTTTCCTGTGGATTCTGCCCAGAGTTGCAAGAAGCCCGTCATCAAAACTCTGTACCCCGATAGAGAGGCGGTTGACCCCTGATTGACAATAGCCTTCAAGCTTTTTCAGGGTTGTTGTACCCGGGTTTGCCTCAATAGTTATTTCAATATCAGGTTTGTGGCCAAACAGTTCTATTGAACTACTTATCAAGCTCTCTACCTGTTCTCCGGTCAGCAGGGAAGGGGTGCCCCCACCTAGATAGATAGATTCAAGCGGCTGATTATCAGGGTAAGCCTTAGCTGAAAGCTCCATCTCCCTTATAAGGAGATTGCAGGTCTCTTGCAGTGAATTGTTTTGCAATGGGTTGGAGTTGAAGGCGCAGTAGTAACATTTGCTTAAACACCAGGGGATATGGATATAAAGACGTGAAAACATGCCGTTTACAGATTAAGCGATTGCAACTGTACGTCTGAAAGGGTAAACTCCCGAACAGTTTTCAGATAGGGGAGAACAGTTATGAGAACAGCTGTTATCTTTGTAGCGTTCATGCTTTTTGCTGGCCTGGCCTGGGCTGATATGCCAGGCGAGAAGCTATTTAACCGTAAATGTGCCATGTGTCATGTTGTCCGTGGCAGGGGTGGAGCAATCGGCCCTGATTTGACGAAGGTTGCCTTACGTCTGTCAGAAGCCCAGTTAAAAGCCAGGGTCTCTTATCCCAAAAAGGTGACTCCGGGCACATCTATGCCATCCTTTGCAACTCTTGAGAGTGGTGAGATGCAGGGGTTGATTAATTATCTTAAAACCCTGCGTTAATGTCTGCTCTTATTCCCTCTCGCACCCTATATCAGAGACCTCAATCTGTTTTGCATGCGTTGTTAGCTTCAGGGTTAACTTCTCAAGCAGTTCCTTCTGTGCCCTACCATTAACGAGGGTTATTTCCCCATGATGAACAGCTCGACCGTTAAAGCGGATAGCCTGGTTTTCACTGCCTGCAGCAACGTAGGTATAACGGATATCGCAGTAATAGTGGATAGAACCGTTTATGGATTCAGACCCTCTTGCCTTCATTGTGCCGCCAAGTATACACTCGTTAGGCTCCAGTAATCCCTTGCCACAGTTAAGTGTCGGCATAGATACCTGTATATTTACCTGTTCAGCGGCAAATAGAGGAGAGGCTGCAAGTAGGGCTAGAGTTGCAAATGCCAAGGTTTTTTCCTTTAAGAATATAATCATTTTTACCCCCTGATTGGCCATCCGGTTTCAAAGCCGGGCGGAAAGAAATCCTCTTTACAGCGATTATAGTAGCCGAACTGCAGTTTGGGAAACTCTCTTTTTAGTTCTGCCAGTAGCCTGTATATCCCTATTCCCCGTCTGGTTATACCTAGAGCCTTGTTGTAATAATCTGGATCAATAGAAAGATTACGCATCTGTATCATATCCAGCCCGGTATCTGCCACAAACTGTTTAAGCTCTTGTACCTCTTCCGGCGCATCATTTACACCTGGAGATATAAGGTAGTTAATCATTGTGAACCGACCGGCATCTTTGGATATTTTTACCGATTCCTTTACATTTTTAAAGCTGTATCCTCTGGGACGGTAGTAGGAGTTGTAACGTTCTTCCAATACTGAATTGAGGGAGAAACGGAATGAGTCCATTCCTGAATCGCACAACTGTCTTACTTTATCAGGCAATGAACCGTTTGAATTGAAGTTTACTGTGCCGCGTGAGGTTGCTGCCTTCATTTGTCTGGTTGCCTCTGCAATAACAGGGGTCTGGAGTATAGGATCACCTTCGCATCCCTGGCCGTAAGAGACTATCGGCTGATCCGCATGTTGCAGATGAGGCACGGCAAGTTCTGTCAGTTCAGCCGGAGTAGGTACAAATTTAATTCTTTCCTGGCTGGCCGGACAATAGTCGGATGGTTGTAGGGAGATACAACCGAGGCATGCGGCGTTGCAGGCCGGAGATGTTGGCAGTGGCGCTTCCCAACGACGAAAGAACAGATTTTTCGCTGCAAAGCAGTGATAGTCAACAGCGCAGCGGGATAACTGTTCCAGGAGTCGGTTGTCTGGCAACTCCTTTAGACGCTTTCTTACAAGCGGATCAAGCAGGCGGTCATCGTAGTTTTCCGGATTCCAGTTTGTGTTGCTATCTACCTTGGTGGCGGCTACAACAAAACAGTCTCTCTCTTCATCCCATCCGACGGCTGTATAGGACCATAGAGGAAGGTGGGCTCTCTTCTGATGGTAATCACAGGCAGGTAAGAGTGTGCGTGCATATCCTGGCGCCATAAAGGCGGAGACAGCCTGCAGTTTTCCACGTATGCCCGCTGCTTTCTCTACCACGGAAAATTTCATTTTTCGACTGTCATAAGCTATGGGAGGAGTGTCAGGGATTGTGAAGAGGCGGCTTCCTTCTGGTAGCGGGATCAACTCGATAGCTTCAGGAATAACAGCTTCAGGACCGCTCATGCCTGCCATTGTCAGATATGGATGATCGTAGATCTGACCATTTGAATCGGCATACACCATTTTTGGCAGAATCGATCTCACCTTGTTCCTATTCCGAATAGTCCTGTCAGATTCAAGTTTACCGTCCAGGACTTATTGCCAGGTCTGTCTCTGTAACCTGCGATAATACTCCAACACTGGTGTCTGTATTCAATGGTGTAATATGATTCCAGAAAATCCTTTTTATCAAAGGAGTAACGGGTGGTGTAGTTCAGGTAGACCGGTTTTGCCAGAGAGATAACGGTTCCACCTTCAAGGTAGTCAACCTGATTTTCGACCATCCTGTATGAAATCCGTGCCGTGTTGCCTCTCAGATCATTGTATTCCGCTCCGGTTGCGGTGCTTGAAATGTTGTGATCGTAATAACTGTAACGAGCGTCTGCCAGAATCCGGAGATTCCTTGATATATAGGTTTCTGTTTCAACTGCCAGGTCACTCCATTTGCGTGAATCATCAGACAGTGTCAGCAGGTTGTTCTGTCTGGTGCCGCTCAGGTTATAGCTTTGCAGGAGACGAAGGGTCATTATATCCCGATATTCAGGAGTACCTTTCTTTGCAACTCGACCGCCGATATGGCTTGCCAGTGCGAAAGTGAATGATTCCTGTGCATTTACCCTGTCAAGCTGATCAAATACAGGTACACTGCTTTGATCTGTATCTCCTGCATACAGATATGAAATTGAAGGAACCAGCTCATGGCGGATACGCTGAAAGCCAAAAAGATCAACATCATACAGTCGGCTTAACGAACTGCTCAACTGCGCTCCAGCCTTTGGAACAGCCACTGCCTGGTCATCCTTTACTGCTTCTGCGACATGATTGGTGTTGTATCCTCTAACCTGAACAGATCCGAAAGCTGAAAAGTTCAATCTGTCATCAAAAATTGAGTGAACTGTGGTAATAACCGGTTCAATTACAGCCCGTTGACCGTCCATCCCTTTTTCCCTGTAGTAGTTTGTCATTATAAGATCCATGTCAAAATACAGGTTCGGAATAAACGGAATCTTCTCTCTTACTCCGTACAAGGAGAGTTCAGGAGCCCTCTGCAGGGTCGTTGTATTGCTGCCGGAATAGAAATCCTGAGTATAGATGGTCTGTGCGCTGCTTAGCCACTGGTTCCAGAATTTTGTTAAAACAACACGGGAGTCGTAGTACTGGCGGTTGTATTCTCCGCTCTCCTCCCCATAATCTGTAAGGAAGGTTTTATCGCTGGTAAGATTCAGGCTGCCAATAAGAGAGAAGCTGTCTGAAAAAAGTTCACTGTGATACTGTACCAGCTGTCCTCGTACCTTTTTTTCGTTATTGTCGTTGATTATATAGCCACCTAAAGAGCCATTGCTGGTGCGGCTTAAAAGGTATCTGTAGTCAAGTCCCAGTCCAACTCCCCTTTTTGTCTGGATATCAAGATCAATAGTGGCTTCCTGTGATGGAGAGATAGCCCAGTAAAAAGGAAGATCAACGAACTCTCCTTTTTTGGAGGATGTTCCGAATTTAGGAAAGAGAAAACCGGTCTGTCTATCCCTTTTTACCGGCAGGATTATATATGGGAAATAAAAGACAGGGATATCCTTTACATAAAAAATCACATTTTTCCCTGTAGCATATTCTTCGAGGGTAACGTCAAACTCAGAAGCGCCAAACTTCCAGCTGGGTGGCTCTGCATTGCAAGTGGTAAGGCTACCGTTTCTTAAGGCATAGTCATTTTCACCGGTTCTTGCTATCCTTTTACCTTCTCCTTTAAAGTTGCCCTGAACCATAAAAATCCGGCCATTTTCCATTTCTGCCCGGCCTGTCTCAGCATCCAGTATAAGATGATCACCCCTGAGTGTATCTCCGCCTTTAAGCAGCAGAACATTTCCTGTTGCCGTCATTGTCTGGGTTGCCCTGTTGTAGGTAGCCTCATCTGAAGTCATCGTAAGATCCTGCCAGACCATTTTTACAGATCCCGTGGCCTTAACAGTATCACTGGCGGTGTCGTGAGACATGGTGTCAGCCTGTATAAGCATGCCCGGTGCTCCTCCCTCTTCAGCAGCAGGCAGAATTGAAGGGATAAACAGCAGAAAAATGACTATGTAAATAGTGATATAACGCATCTGGTTCTTTAAGGAGCCCTCTATTTTTTTATCCTCTGACCGCTTCGCAGGGGATTCCGTCAATCAAGGCTTTAATCTCTCCAATCAGAAAGAGAGAGCCGGCTGCAACTATAAGTTCACCATCATTTGCAGCTTTGATTGCGGCTTTATAACCTTCTGCAACAGTGCCTGCCGGTTCTGCAGTTACCCCTTTATCTCTACAGGCTACAGCCAGTTCAGTATCTCTTACAGCCCGCTCTTGTTCGGGTGTTACGGTTATAACATGCTTAACTCTTTTTATCAGAGGGGTGAGGATGCCATTAAGATCCTTGTCCCCCATAACTCCCATAAGTAGAATGATTTTCCTGTCTGAATATTCGGCCAGCGCCTCTGAAAGAGCTTCTGCGCCAGCCGGATTATGAGCGCCATCAAGCAGCAGTTGCCTTCCATTATCCAGCTGTATCAATTCAATTCTGCCCTGCCATCTTGCAGCAGCTATTCCAAGTTTCATAGCCTTTGTAGAAACAGGATATCCAACTGAATCAAGCTGTTCAGCTGCAGCCAGTGCAACTGCAGCGTTTCCTGTCTGATAACTTCCCTGAAGCCCTGTTGAAATATTTTCTATGCGCCCATGAACTCCGGTATAGTTTAACAGACCATCAGCCCCTTTGAATGCATCAAAGTCTCTGCCTTGAAGTAACAGTCTGCTGGCTGAACGATTACAGTAGTCTTTTATAAGATTAAGGATTTCATCCTGTTGAACTGCAGATATTACAGTAATACCTGGTTTTGTTATGCCGATTTTTTCAGTGGAGATCTCTTTAAGTGAATTTCCCAGCCAGTGGCAGTGATCTAGCGAGATGGGGGTGACTACTGACAGGATGCCAGGTATAGCAGCTGTGGCGTCATTCCTGCCTCCCATTCCGGCTTCAATTACCGCGATTTCTACACCTCTTTCAGAAAAATACCTGCAGGCAAGCGCAGTTGTAATCTCAAAGAATGTCTCCTCATTTTTTGAGGAGGCAAGCAGTTCGGCAATTAGCAGATCAAGTCGTTCCTGTGGAATTGGCAGGCCGTTAACCTGAAAGCGTTCTGAATAGGATATGAGATGAGGAGATGTAAAAAGGCCGGTACGGTATCCGGCGCTGGTTAGTATTGATGCCAGAAAAGCCGCTGTTGAGCCTTTGCCATTAGTGCCTACAATATTAATGGCTGCAAATGAACGCTCAGGATGTCCGAGCTGTTCAAGCAGTGCGGTAATTCTCTCAATACCTGGTTTTATGGCAAAGCGGCGTCTGCCGAACAGCTCTGCCAGACGTTCTGAAGCGGACACGCCTACTGTCTGGTCAGCATGGCCAGAATCTGACCCAGGGTCTTGCGCATATCAACACGTGAAACGATCATATCAACCATGCCATGGTCGAGAAGATATTCGGAACGCTGAAATCCTGCAGGCAGTTTCTGGCGAATGGTCTGCTCTATTACCCGAGGTCCGGCAAAGCCTATCAGTGCTTTTGGTTCCGCTATATTAAGATCTCCAAGCATGGCAAAGCTGGCTGTTACACCGCCTGTGGTAGGATCAGTAAGGATAGATATGAACGGAAGTCCTGCTGACTTCAGCTTTGCCAACGCTGCTGAGGTCTTTGCCATTTGCATAAGAGACAGGATAGACTCCTGCATCCGGGCTCCACCAGATGCGGAGATGATGATTACCGGCTGTTTTTTCTCAAGAGCGCGTTCTATTGAACGGGTTATCTTCTCTCCAACAACACTTCCCATGCTGCCACCCATGAACGAGAAGTCAAAGATGGCTATCTGCGTTGATATTTCTTCAATCTTACCTTCTATACAGATGACAGCGTCACGGGAGCCTCCCTTTGCAACAGCGGCGTCAATCCTATCCTGATAACTTTTTGAGTCTTTAAACTCCAGAAAATCAACAGAGGTGATCCCTGCATCAAATTCTTCCCAAGTTGCATTATCAAGAAGTGCCTGCAGCCTTTTGCGTGGGGCAATCCTGTAATGGTGACCGCATGATGGACAGACCTGAAGATTGTCTTCAATCTCTTTTGTAAGGAGCGATTTATTACAGCCCTGACATTTTGTCCAAAGCCCTTCAGGTACCTTGACATGTCCAGTGGTACTCTTCTCTATGCCTGTTTTGTCACGATTAAACCAGCTCATTGAAATATCCTCTCGGAAATCATTCTATATGTTTATAATTGCATGCTTAAGTGATGAAACTAGATTTTTTACTTTTTCCTGCAGCTCTTCACCTCTGTACTGTTCAAACAGCTTTACTATTGCGCTTCCTACAACGACTCCGTCAGCTGCTGCAGCTACCTGAGCTGCCTGCTCCGGTGTTGATATGCCGAAGCCGGCTACAACCGGCAGTTTAATTGACTGAAGAACGGTCTCAAGTTCTTCGGAAAGGCTGGTTGATACAGATTGTCTGGCGCCTGTAACCCCTGTTACAGTTACATAGTATAAAAAGCCGCTGCCATGTTTGTTTACCTGCTTGATTCTGGCTTTATCCGATGTGGGTGTAAGAAGAAAGACTGTGTCAAGTCCTGCAGCTTTTGCCGTTGGCAGCAGTTCATCAGCCTCTTCAGGCGGCAGGTCAACGAGCAGAAGCCCGTCAACTCCGGCTTTGACTGCATCTTCAGAAAATTGTTGCCATCCATAGTTATAGATCGGATTGCTGTAGCCCATAAGGATAATTGGAACAGATACAAGCTCTCTGTTTTTTCTTACAAGTTCAAGGATCGCCTTTAGCGTAGTTCCACCAGCCAGAGCCCGTTCTGAAGCACGTTGAATTGTTGGCCCGTCTGCCATCGGATCGGAAAATGGTATTCCTATCTCGATGATATCAGCTCCGGAATTTGCAAGAACAGGCAGAATTGAGGCAGTTGTTGCAAGGTCGGGATCTCCGGCAGTAATGAATGTTACTAACGCCTTCTGCCCCTTGTTTTTTAGTGTACTAAACTGTCTTTTTATACGGTTTTTCATATCTTGAATCCGGACATCTCTTTTTCAAGTTGCTCAATCTGTCGGGAAAGACCTGTTACCGCATTGTTCATCACCTGAGCCGCATGGGATGTGGTAGATGATGACTGGCGGATGTTACCGGCCATATGGTCAATGGCTCTGCTGTGTTCAGTCTGTGCTGTGCAGGCCTCTCTTATTCTGCCTATCATTGTGGTTATATCTTCTGTTGCCCTGGCTATCAAGGCACTGGTTTTTGTTTGTTCTCTTGTTGAAGATCTGACCTGACCGGTCATATCTCTCATCCGCTCCACAGCTATTGTAATCAGTTCACTGCCCCGACTGTGCTCTCTCGCAGAATGAGCCATCTGGGCGACCATATCTTCAACCTGCTCCATGGCGACCCTTATCGAGAGGCTACCCTTTGCCTGTTCAACCGTTGCGCGGGCAATGGCGTCAATCTGCAGGCCGGCCTGATGAACTCCGCCTACTATCTTTTCAAGAGCCTGTCCTGAGCGTTCAGAAAGCTCTTCACCGTTACTGATTGCCAATTCTGCCTGATTTATAGCGGCTACTGCGCTTCCTGTCTCCTTCTGAACTGCATTGATAACCTGGGCAATTTCACGGGTAGATGAAGATGTCCGTTCTGCCAGCTCTTTTATCTCATCCGCTACGACGGCGAATCCTTTGCCGTATTCACCTGCCTGGGCAGCGATTATTGCGGCATTAAGAGCGAGAAGACTGGTCTGCTCTGCAACTTCATCAATAACAGAGAGAATGGCGCCGATATCATTTGCTCTGAGCGAAAGATGTTCAACCACTTCGGCGGTTATATGTGCTGCACGCCGTATTTCCTGCATGCCTGCAATAGTTTCCTGCACAGCTATAAGGCCGTTTTCTGCGTCCGTCTTTACAGTTTCTGAAATAGATGAGGTGTCCAGGGCGTTCTTTTCAACCTGACGGATGGTTGTATCCATCTCTGCCATTGAGGTTGCTGTGATTCCGGAAGCTTCCTGAAGATTGACTATGTTCTGGCTGATCCCTTTTATTGAACTGATCATCTCTATTATAGAGGAGCTGACTTCATCTACTGATTCGCCAAGTTTATCAGTGTTTATAGCCACTTCTTCTATGCTCGATGCCATTTCAAGAATAGATGATGACGTATCGGTAGCTGAGGAGGATAACTGATCAACTCCATCCGATATCTCAAGCACAGAGGCATTGATCAGCTCAACTGTGCGTGTGGTTTCACTTACAGCTTCTTCCTGAAGGTGAGTGGCTCCAACAACCTGTCTGGCAGCGGTTTCAATGTTGCGATCAATTACCGTGAGTTCGAGACTTGTCGAATTTAGTCGTGATACAATGGTCTGAAGGTTTTCTGCCATTGTGTTCATTGCAGAGGCCAAATCACCAACCTCACCACAGGCATTAATGGTAAGTCGATTTTCAAGTGAACCGCCTGCAACCTGTTTGGCAAATTCAACGCATCTTTTGATAGGCCTGGTTACCGATTCGGTTATGTATAACGAAAGCAATACAATGAACAAGATAAGTATAATTGCTATGATGGCAGTGAACAGGATTTTCTTCTGCGTTATTTCGTAGATGTCTTTTTCCGTCATATAAACAGCGCGACGAAGATTATCAATGGTTGTTGCGATGCTTAATGAAATGCTGTTGAACCGTTTTTCCTGAATTCCGTTCATAATGTCAGAGGCTAGCTGCATATCCCCGCGCTGTACAGCTGGCACAAACTCTTCCAACAATGTCTTTTTGTATTCGTTCCAGATTTTGGATGCCTTTACAACTTCATTACGCATTTCCTCTGATTCAATCAATTCCTGAATATCTTCATACATGAAATCAATATCATCAATATGGTATTCAATGGTTTCAAGCAGTTTAGGGATATCGGATGATTTTCTTCTAGTCATGAAATTGGTGACTTCACCATTTAACTGGTAGTTGTCAGATTTGAGGAGGGCTATTTTTTCAAGTGCATCTTTGCTGTGCCTGATCGTTTTGTAATTACTGCCGTTAATCCTTACTTCGTTAAGCAAACGTCCCCCAAGAACTATAACAACTAGAATTGCAGAAAATGAGAGCAGAGAAAGCAGGAACATTCTGGTTCTCAATTTAAGGCCTGAACATCTTTTAGTGGGGGCTTTGTTTTCCAATCTCAACAACTTCCTTTCGATATTGTCCGGATTAGTCAAAATGCGCCAAACTATAACAGAGGCCGGCTTTACAGGGCAAGTGAAAACGGGTTTAATTGAGGTTAAAATAGAGATATCAGAGGTTGCATGATTATGCAGTATTTCTGTTATTAAGGTGTTGAAACAGAGCTATCTAAACAAGATGCGGTGAGTTTTACGCAAATAGGCAGAAAGTGGCAAAAAAAGAAGTAAATCCAGCCAGTATGAGCAGTTGAGGATAATTGATTTGTCAGTCTTACTGAACCTGGATTTCTTTTTCGTTAAGAGCCAGTTTGGCTCCACTCCTCTCCAGATCATCCATAAGGGTTTTTCTTGTGGCATTCAATTTTAACAGATATGCATCAGCCTGTGGGCCAACGCCGCAGTAAAGTTTTTTAGCCCTCTCCATATTGCCGCCTGCAATCTCTAGCTTGGCAAGCAGTGTTCGTACAGCTGCTTCTGCACATTTTTCATCGCTACGCATCTGTTTTGGTGTGTATCCATGACTTTTGGCCTGGTTAGGCATCAGCTGCCAAACTCCGATTGCTCCTTTGGATGATGTAGCGTTTGATGACAATCGGTGACCTCCGGTTTCTACCAAAGCAATTTCAGCAAGATCCAGAGGGGAAAAAGGTGAGCCAAGAGACTTGAAATAGCAGAGGGCAGCAAGATTTCTGGCTCGCTCCTGTGTGGTAAGCTTTGCAAAGGCCAGTTCAATAATCGGAACCTGACGTTTGCGCTCGGTCATGGAGATTCCTTTTTCCATGACAACGCGGATCTCTTTTTCAAGTGATGTCTCGTAAGGATCGTTATCAAGGGAAATATGCGAAGATACGGGCTGTGGAGTCTTGCTGCAGGCCATAAAAAAAACAGGTGACCAGAAAAGCAGCATTCCTGCAGCCATGCAACTTATTTTTTTTATAAGGGATTGATTTTTCATTGAATTAGAGTAGAGGCTGGCGGATGGTGCTGGACAGGCAGCCAAAGCCGGAAGAAGAATTGCAGATATGTCCGGCAAACTCCTTTCATAGTGAAATTACCGGTGTTTTTTCTCTACCGGCTTGTTAAACAACAAAAGTCTCGGCTTTTTGCACGAGACTTTAATCTGAACCTTGATGGCTAAATTGTGTTTAGACTTATATATCAACTGCTGTATAATGTCAATCAGAAATAAAAATAATATAGTAATTACAATACATTATAGCTATACAAGCTCTTTAAGGGTAATCTCGCCAAGTATTTCACGAACCTGATGCTGTATCTTAATCCAGACAGGATGAACCGTGCAAAATGAATCCCTTTCGCATTCACCGGGTCTAAGTACGCAGCGGTTCGGAATGATTGTCCCTTCCACCGTCTCTACAATCTGCAGAAGTGTTATCTTTTCAGGCGGGTTGGCCAGCATGAAGCCTCCGCCTGTTCCTCTGAAAGATTTGACTATTCCTGTTTTACTGAACTGCTGAAAGATCTTTGCCAGAAAGGTCTGAGGTACATCAACTGCCGCCGCAATCTCGCTAAGCAATGAAATCTTGTCTGGTGGCTGGCTTGCCAGATAAACGATACCGCGTATAGCGTAATCACCCTTGCGGGTCAGTTCCATCATTAAGGGACTCCTGAAAGGATATAGATTCAACTCCTTATACAGTCCCTTTAAAAGACCTGTCAAGTCCTGTTAAGCTGGTTACCTTCCCATCATGATACCCAGTGATTCTGCCGCTCTTACAATTTCACCATCCGGATTCACCTGTTTCAGCTCTCTGGTTGCATCGGCAATAGGAACCGCAACTATCTTTCTGCCCTGTAGAGCCACCATCTTGCCAAAATCAGCCTGTTCAACAAGCTCTACCGCTCTTACCCCGAACCTGCTGCCAAGGGCACGGTCAAAGGTGGTTGGTGAACCACCTCGCTGGAGGTGTCCCAGAACAGTTACCCTTACATCCATATCAAGGCATTTCTCTATCTGTTTGGCTACAAACTGTCCGACTCCACCCAGGCGCTCTATAGTATATCTTTCTGTTGCACCTTCTGCCACAACCCTGTTACCGCCTGCCGGAAAGGCTCCTTCGGCTGCCACGATTATGCTGAAGTTTCCTCCCCTGTCCCGCCGTTCTTTTATAGAGGTGCAAATCTTTTCAAGTTCAAAAGGAATTTCAGGAATAATTATTACATCAGCTCCTCCTGCAATTCCTGATTCGAGCGCAATCCATCCGGCATATCGTCCCATAACCTCAAGTATCATCACCCTATGGTGACTTTCAGCAGTTGTGTGAAGTTTGTCCAGGGCATCGGTTGCAGTTTCAAGCGCTGTGTTATAGCCAAAGGTTACATCTGTTTCATCAAGGTCATTATCAATGGTTTTAGGCACACCAACCACCGGAAGTCCCTTTTGAGAGAGTTGGAGGGCTATCTTCAGAGATCCTTCGCCACCAACCGCAATCAGAGCGTCAAGTCCAAGGTTTCTGGCATTTTCTATTACCTGATCTGAAATATCGGTCTGAATATATGAGCCGTCAGGCTGTAAAACAGGATAGGAAAAGGGGTTTCCCCTGTTGGTGGTTCCTAAAATTGTGCCGCCACGGGGTAGAATACCGCGGACAGCTTCAAGGGTAAGCGGAATTGCGTTATCAAGGTTTAAGAGTCCGTCAAAACCGTCCTTTATTCCAATAACCTCCCAGCCGTGCCTCAGGATTGCGCTCTTCACAACTCCACGGATTACAGCATTAAGACCAGGACAATCCCCTCCGCCTGTAAGTATACCTATCTTTTTGATCATATAAGTCTCCTGTACAGGCTGAATCAGGAATTTTCCAACTCAGGTTCAACAACTGGTGTGACCTTTTTCTTGCCGAAGATTAAAGCAACCCAGATACTTACCTCATACATAAGGTAAAGAGGGATCATTATGACAAACATGGTGACCAGATCAGAGTGAAATGCAGCTATTATGGCACTTACAAGGAGCGCATATTTACGTTTTGGAGCCAGAAACTGATGTGAAACAAGACCGAATCTGGAAAGCATCAGAGTTATGACAGGCAGTTCGGCTATAAATCCGAAGAGTAGTATCAGGCGTAGACAGAAGTCTACATATGAGGAAAGTGATAACCAGCTTCTAAGTCCTTCAGTCTCGTAAGATAGCGAGAAGTTTATTATGAAAGGCCAGATGGTTGTCAGAAAGAACAGGGCTCCTATGCAGAATGCTATGCTGGCAACTGTTATGAATGGGACAACAAGCCTCCGTTCTTTGCTGGTAAGTCCAGGGGCTATGAATGCCCATATTTGATAAAAGACAACAGGCAGAGCAAGCACAAAACCGGCAAGAGCAGATATTTTGCACTGCATGAAGAAAGGTTCAAGAGGGGCGGTATAGTTAAGTGAATGCTGTTTGACAGGTTTATTCAGTTCTTTCTCAAGGTTGGCTCGACTGTATATAGTTGGATACTGTTCCTTTAGATACAGATAAACCTTCTGCTTTGCTGTATCAAGGTAAGTGGCGCCGGTTAACGGTTTTTCCATGAATACCAGGATGTCATCCGCAAAGTTCCAGGCAAATCCCATACCGATTACTACTGTAATAACGATTATGATCAGGCGTTTGCGAAGTTCTGCAAGATGTTCGATAAGTGGCTGAACCTTGGATGATTCTAAAGACATGAACACTCCGTTGCGGTTATTTTGAGGCAGGCTAACATAATTTGTTAACAGGTTCAATCGGAGTCATACTCTACTGCAGGAGAGTTTTCAGGTTATGGTGGGACTACCTGACCGGTTTTGGAGAAGATTTCCTTTTTGCATACCCCTCACACTGTTTATCAGCCAAATCTCTTCGGCTTCCGTGAGATCGCTCAGGTAGAGAACCTTCTCTTTGATTATTCCCTGCTCCAGCATCTCCTGTCTCATTATCCCTGGTAAAAGTCCGCAGGAGAGGGGAGGTGTGTAGAACGTGCCATCAATTTTAAGCAGCAGATTGTTAAAGGTTCCTTCAGTCAGTTCACCATTCAGGTTAAATAGCAAGACCTCATCCGCTTCAGGAGATTCGAGACGTGCCGTTTCATATATTTTACGATTTTCAGTTTTTATATAGAACTGTAGATCCTTTGTGTCTAGAGCTGTTCTGGCAATGGCAAGCCTCAATCTCTCCTTTGGCTTTTCCAGTGGGATTGATTCTATTTCAAAGCTTCCGTCATGGCTTAAAAGGAGCCTCACCTTTTGCTCCCCATCTTTATCTTCAGCCATTTTCAAAAGGCTATCTCTTATCCGGCAACGGTCAAAAAGGTATCCGACTCTCGAGGCTGACCAGGAAAGACGTTCCAGATGGCGCTCAATTCTGGGATATCTGCCATTATCAAGGAGTAATGACTCAAGAAGTCTGGTATCCTGACTTTGTTTAATAAAATCAGCCTTGTTCAAACACTCAGCAAACTCGTTTTCTGCGATTGAATCCCATGTAATGCCACTTCCCACCCCGATGCTGATGGTTCTGTCCTTTTTTTCAAGAAGTAAACTTCGTATTAATACGGAGAAAAATGCCTCACCTCCGGGAGCCAGATATCCAGCAGTTCCACAATATATGCCTCTTGGCTTTTGTTCAATCTGTCGAATGATCTCCATGCTGTGTACTTTGGGTGCTCCTGTAACTGAACCGCATGGGAACATAGCCTTTAATATATCAACGATTCCGATCTGTTGTTTAAGTCTTGCGGTTATTGTGGAGGTAAGCTGATAAACCGTAGGATACTGTTCCAGCTCAAACAGTTTTTCTGCCTTAACGGTTCCTGTTTCTGCAATCTTTCCAAGATCATTTCTTAACAGGTCAACTATCATCAGATTTTCAGCCTGCTCCTTTTGGGAACTGGAGAGCATGCTTGCAGCTACCCTGTCTTCATCTGGAAAACGGCCGCGTTTTGCTGTGCCTTTCATCGGACGTGTTGTAATCAGGCGATCCTTGACGCTGAAAAACAGCTCAGGTGAGCATGAGATTATAAAGTGCGTGCCGGTATCCATAAAGGCTCCAAACGCTGGGAGTTGAGCCTCCATAAGGGTCTGGTAAAGTGTTTGTGGATCTCCATAAAAACGACCATACAGGGGGAAGGTGTAGTTAATCTGATAGGTCTCTCCATCGGCAATCGCTGAATGAATATGAGATACTGCATCAGTATATTCAGCTTTGGTTAGAAGAGGAGAAAGGTTTAGCTTTTCAAGCGGAGAGGCTGGCAGTCCTTTGGAGCCTCGAACTTCTTTGCGCTCTCTGAATATGGCGAACCAGGCTAGCGGAAGAGTTTCATCCTTTTGCAGGATAGGCAGATGGCTGTTAAATGCATGGGCAGCTTCATAACCCACAAACCCGACTGCATACATTCCGGATTCTGTTGCTGACTCTGCTTCGGCAATTACAGGGAGAACTTCATCCAGTCTCATTGCTAAAACGGTGCGAAGATGACCGGAAAAACGCCATGAACTGGAAAATTGACCCTCTACACAGGAATCAAGCAGTATAACAGGGGCATTACTCTCCATCCTGATACATAAAACTAGAGTTGTGAGGTGCAGTTAGGGCAGCGGGTTGCCTCCTGATGGAGAGGTGATCTACAAAACGGACATTCCCGTGACGGGGGAGCAGGAGCCGGTTCTTCCTCCTTGCGTACCTTGTTGGCAGCCTTGATGATTATGAATATCACCATTGCCATTATCAGAAAATCAATAGTGGCGTTAATAAAGACACCATAGTTGATTGTAGCCACTCCAGCGGCTTTGGCTGCTGCCACAGTGGGGTAACTTCCGCTTCCCAGGCTGATGAATAGATTGCTGAAATCTATCTTCCCCATAACCAGACCGATTAAAGGCATAATAATGTCATTGACTGCAGAGTTTACGATCTTACCAAATGCCGCTCCGATGATTACGCCGACAGCCAGATCCAGAACGTTTCCTCTCATAACAAATGTCTTGAATTCCTGAAACATTACAGGCTCCTCCTTTTTAGCAGTTTGTATTATGCCCGTTCTATCTGAAAAGATGAGGTCTCATCAAATACAAGTATGTCTCCAGGATATAATTTGCGTCCCCGCCGTTTTTCAATCTCATTATTAATTTTAATCAAGCCATCCTGAATCATCTCTTTTGCCTCACCGCCGCTCATCACAATTCCTGCCAGCTTTAAAAAGCTGTCCAGCTTGATGTAATCGGAGTCTATTTTGATAACTTCCTTCATATAACGACCTTTCTGTCCAGACTGCGATACTGTAAGGCATATCCAGGATCTGCAAGATAGCTCCAAGGGCAGGGGGGTGTTAACCTTTCTCTACTATAATCAGGAACTAAAAAAATGGCTTCGAACCTGAAATACACTATACTTGCGAAATATTCGAATGTCCATGGTACGTTCCGTTCAACTGTCCGGTGTCAAAATCATCCGTTGGAGGAGAAAGTGGCTAAAACTTGTAACTGGCTGTCAGAGTGAAATGCCGTCCGTATTCCGGTATGCGCACCGCCATGCTTAACGGGTCACGCTGATAGTAGAGCGGCATGACGTACCGGGTATCAAGCAGGTTGTTCAGGGTGGCGGTCAGGGTGACCCCCTTGAAACGTCCCCCCAGCATCAGGTTGGTCACGGCATAGCCCGGTATGGATGTCTCGTTCAGAGTGGGGTCAAAACGGTTTTGCCGCGCCACCAGCACCTCGGCGATACTTGCAAAGAAATGGCGGTTGTCATAGCGCAGTCCCAATCTCCCCCGTAGCGGTGGTACCTCGGCCAGTGGCCGACCGGAACTCCTGTTCTCCCCTTCGCTGTATGAAAGCATGGCTGACAGCTTCAGTTCGTCTGTCAGCCGAAACATGCTGTCAAGCTCCACTCCCCAGATGGTAGCGTTCAGATTGGTGGTGCTGCGAGCCTGGACAATCGACCCGGCTCCGTCGGGATCACGCTTTACCGGCAGAATGAAGTTGTCGGCCTCACCATAAAAGACCGTCAACTCTGCCCGGTGTCCGGCTGATGACCAGACCGCCCCTGTGTCAATCTGGTTGACCACGGTCTGCTCCAGAAACGGGTTGCTGACCAGGTTGCTTCCGTTCCGCACCTGCCCCATGTACAGCTCACTGGCATCGGGCAGACGAACCGCCCGTCCCCCCTTCAGAAACAGCTCCAGCTCTGGTGCCAGCTTCCAGAACAGCTGGGCATTAGCGCTCCAGTCACAAAAATCACGTCCGGTTGGAATTCCCTGCTCCGCATAGTATGGCTGGTAAAGTCCCTTGATTCGCTCAGCAGTCAAGCCGTCGGCATCAACCCTGCTGAAATCCCCTCTTGCAGAAACAACCACCCGCACCGTTTCCGCCACCGGCAACTCGTAGATCATGTATATGCCCAGATTCCGGGTGGTGACGTCAGGGATCAATGTCTGGTTATCATAGTACTGCCAAGGGGTCGCCCCCTGTTTCAGCAGCGACGCATAGCTGCCGTTCCAGCCTCGCTGATAGAAGTCCAGCCCCTTTTTCAGCATTCCTGACCCCAGAGCGACCTTCGATGAGATCCTGCCCCCGATGGTTGTTACCTCAAGCCGGTTGGACATGGCGTAACTGCGGGTTAGAAATGAGCGGTACGGCAGGGCGGTGTTGCCAGCGTCAGCAGTCTCCCGCAATTCGTCATCCGCCGAGGTGCGAGCCTGGCTCCACCAGCCTTGCAGGGAAAGTTCGCGAACCATGGCGCTGAGGTTGCGCAAGGTCAGCCGTCCGTTCAGGCGATGAACCTGTTCATCAGAGATATCGAAGTTCTGGGTGGGGAACTTGACCTCAGTACCCTGGAGAAAGGTATAGGAGAGTTCAAACCGGGTATCTTCAGAAGGACTGACGCCCCCTTTAAGCCAGAAGCTGTTCAGTCGATACATATCCTGTTCTTCAACCCCGGCTCGGTAGTTGTTGTTGGCATTGGGAAACGGGGTGCGAACCAGCGGCAGTCCACCACCGGCATCCTGCACACCGGAACTGCGCCCCCGATATCCGGCGCTGATATCTGCTGTCTGATTCCCTATTCCCAGTGCGGCAATGCCGTTGATGGCATCGTAGGAACCGTAGGAGATGGCGCTCCGCGCTGAAAAGCGTTTTGGATTCTCCGGTGAGAGCACCTCGATGCTGCCTCCTGCCCCTCCGGGGTAAGCCAGATTGTACGGCCCCTTAGTTACAAGAATCCTGTCCACCTCGCTGTTGTTGATGATAACCGGCGCGGCATCGTTCCTGAACGGCGTGGAACCGAAGTAGGGCACGCCGTCAAAGGTGATCATCAGGTTTTCTCGCTGATACCCCCGTAGAACGATATTGGAAAGGGCTCCTTTATCAAATGAGTTGATCCCGGCTCTTTGGAACACCTCTCTGGGGTTGGTCGGCTGCTGTTTGACCTTAACAGCAGGTTCTTCAGCCAGACAAAAAGCTGTTTCTGTCAAAAGCGCCACGGCAACCAGCAAGCCGAGCATCGGCGTTTTGTGAGTTGAATAAGCTCTGTGGTGGTCGTCTGTATCCATTGTTCTAAACCTGTTTGCAGGGTATCAGGTGGTTTTCCGATCCAGACTGCGATACTGGATAGCCTCAGCCAGATGCTGTTCCCTTATATTTTCTGAACTGGCGAGATCAGCGATAGTTCTTGCAACCTTCAGAATACGTGAGTAGCTGCGAGCCGAGAAGCCAAGTTTGTCACCTGCCAGCTCCAGCATTCGGTGTCCTGCAGAATCCAGTTCGCAATGTTTTTTTATCAGACGGGCATTCATCTGTGCATTGCAGTGCACCCTTGTTCCCCTGAATCTTTCCTGCTGGACTTTTCTTACTTGCGATACCCTTTCAGCTATATTGGCTGAACTTTCGGTGATTCGGTTGTCAGAAAGATCTCTGTAAGCAACTGCAGGCACTTCTATATGCAGGTCAATTCGATCAAGCAGTGGTCCGGATATACGTGAACGGTAACGTTTAACAGCAATGGGAGTGCAGGTGCAGGAATGGACAGGATCCCCCAGATAGCCGCAGGGGCAGGGGTTCATGGCGGCAACAAGCATAAAGCGGGATGGGTAGGTAAGTGACTGCAATGCTCTGGAGATGGTTACCTTGCCATCTTCCAGAGGTTGTCTCAGAACCTCAAGTGCGTTTTTCTTGAACTCTGGCAATTCGTCAAGGAATAAAAGTCCATGATTTGCCAAAGAGACCTCTCCAGGTTTTGGAGATGCTCCCCCTCCAATAAGCCCAACATCAGAAATTGTATGGTGGGGGCTTCGGAACGGACGGGTTGTAACCAGTGGATTTCCAGATTCAAGAAGACCACTTACACTGAAAATTGCAGTTGTTTCAATGGCTTCATCAAACTCAAGTGGAGGGAGTATGGAAGGTATCCGGCGGGCAAGCATGGTCTTTCCTGAGCCTGGTGGACCTATCATCAAAAGATTGTGACTTCCTGCTGCAGCTACCTCAATTGCACGTTTTGCATGATCCTGTCCACGCACCTCGCAGAAATCATCGTAATGCTCATGTTGGCGGCCAAAGAGCTGATGCAGGTCAATTTTTTCAGGGGTTATATCTGTTTCAGCTCTAAGAAAGCTCACTACATCCGCGAGTGTGGCAGCCGGCAATATATCTATACCCTCTACTACAGCAGCCTCCGCTGCATTTTCAACAGGGAGTATCAAACCGGATAATCCTGCCAGGCGTGTTGCTACCGCTACCGGCAGAGCTCCATGCACAGGCTTAAGAGTTCCATCAAGTGAAAGTTCGCCGAGCAGTATATAACGTAGAAGGCGCTCTCCTGTTATTATGCCTGTAGCTGCCAGAATACCTACAGAGATAGGCAGATCAAAGGCTGAACCTTCTTTTTTCAGATCTGCAGGAGCAAGGTTTGCCGTTATACGGCGTGGAGGCAGTTCATACCCGCTGTTTTTAAGAGCAGCCTTTACCCTTTCCTTGCTCTCCTTAACGGCTCCATCCGGCAGGCCTACAGTGGTAAATTGAGGCAGACCCTGGGCAATATCCACCTCTACATCAACAAGTATTGCCTCAATGCCAACTACAGCGGCGCTAAAGACCTTTGCTAGCATTCAGGACTCCTTCAACATTATAAAGCCCATCTGGCGTCCGGTTTCACCATTGTCTCTCCGGTATGAAAAATACAGTTCTTTAAGACAGGAGACACATTGACCTGCTGTCTGAATGGATTCAGATGGAACTCCTGCCTCCTCAAGCTGTATCCTGTTTGCAAGCGCAAGATCCAGATTCCATTTATCTTTTCCTTTAGGCGCTGAAATTGTATTCCATAGATCAGGCTGGTCTTTAAATCGATCCTTAACAGGTTGGTCTATCTCATAACAGCATGAACCAATGCATGGCCCTATTGCCGCCTTTATTTCTTCCTTTCTGCTCCCAAAAATTTTAGTCATTCCTTCAACTGTTTTGTTTGTTATGTTTGATACTGTACCCTGCCAACCGGAATGTACAGCTGCGATAACCTTTTTGACAGGATCGAAAAGCAATATAGGCACGCAATCGGCAACTGTAATGCCGAGCATTACTTCAGGCTGGTTTGTGATAATTGCATCAGCCTCTATTCCAAGAAAATGGGAAAAGTCATCATTTGGGGAATCAAGTACCAGTATGTCACTCCCGTGGTTCTGACGCACAGTTACAAGTCTGTCAATTGTGATCCCGAAGGTTCGACTTAACAGGTTCCTGTTTCCTTCTACATTGTGTGGAGAGTCATCGGTGTTAATGCCCAGATTTAGAGAGTTGTAGGGGGGGCGTGAAACCCCTTCATGTCTGGTAGTGAATCCCTGAATAGTTACAGGGGATTGGGTTTCAAACTTTGGTGAAAGGTAGTGTATCCGCCCGGCTCGAATGGTTTCCATCTAAGTTTTTTCCTTTGCCTTTCAGGGCCTATTAAGTTTTAATGACTTCTACGACGATGCCAAAATATATAACAGGCTATAAGTCCGCAACTGGCCAGAATTACCCATAAAAGGGCGCGGTGTGACCATTCCATTACAAGTTCCTGATTTTGGCCAATCGCATAGCCTATCCAGGTCAGAATGCTGCACCAGATAGTTGCTCCAAGCAGGGTATAGATTGAAAAACGGAGGTGGTTCATACCGGCAACACCGGCGGGGATTGAAATCAAATGCCGGATAACAGGCAAGAGACGACCGATAAAGGTTGATATCTCTCCATGACGTAGGAAAAATTGCTCTACACGCTGAAATTTTTCCGGAGGAATCAAAACATAGCGGCCATATTTAAGGATTAACGGTCGTCCCAGAAATTGAGATACGAAGTAGTTTGCGTAGGCGCCTGCTAGGCTTCCGAGGCTTCCGGCCAGAATTGCGGGCAACCAGCTCATTCGTCCCTGATGGATAAGATATCCGGCCGGTGGCATTACCAATTCGCTAGGAATCGGAATGACAGAACTTTCCATTGCCATAAGAAGAAAAATACCTGGATATCCAAGGTTGCCTATTGCTTCAATTAACCAGTGAATCAGATTGTGCAGCATGCAAATCCTTTATTAACACAGAATGACTTTTCTTATACCGTAAAATTGCCGCTGATACAACAGCACGAATAAAAGGAGCTTAACAGATGAATATTAGAAACTGGGTCTTATTGATAGCAATTCCTGTTATGTTGAATGGCTGCGCTGCCTACAAAAATATGAACAGGAAAGAGGATTGCGATAAGATGATCAAACAGTACAGCCGGATGATCCGTTGGCAGGAGGCGGAAAAAACATCCATGTTGTTTGTTGATTCAAAACAGCGAGCAGAATACAACAAGGCGGCAGAATCTTTACGCCGTAGAGTCGTATCTATTGCTGATTACCGTATTCTGGCACATCAATGTCTGCCTGAGCAGAAAAAAGCTGAAGCTACTGTGGAGTTTGATTACTACATAATGCCTGACAACCGGCTTAAAACTCTGACAGATCATCAAACCTGGATTTTTTATGAAGAAAATTCTGCTGAACCTGATATGGCAGAAGGTTGGAAGCTGACCTCTCCACTTCCTGATTTCAAATAACAATAATGCATGATCTCTCATCACAGTTATCCGGTTTTATTGAATTTCTTTCAACTCAAAGGAACGCATCTCCAAACACCATAGCTGCGTATAATTCTGATCTTCTTGATTTTGTAGAATTTGTTAAAAGGGAAAATGGGGATGGAACAGATGCTGCAAATCTGGATCATCTGTTTTTACGTCTTTATCTCTCAAGATTGAGTTATGCAAATTCAAAAGGTGCTAAGCTTGCTTACACAAAGAGCAGTATTGGCCGCAAACTGGCGGCTATAAGATCTTTTTTTGCATGGATGCTGCGAACCGGACAGATGGATTATAATCCTGCAGAACTAATAGCAACACCAAAGAAGGAGCTGCATCTCCCTTTTCATCTTGATATAGATCAGGTCGTTACATTGATTGAGGCTCCAGGCGGTGAGGAAAATGAAAAGCTCTCCGTAAAACGTGATATTGCTATGCTGGAACTCCTCTACTCATCAGGTTTGAGGGTGTCAGAACTTACGGGACTGGATATTTGCGATCTGGATATTTGTACAGAAATGGTCAGGGTCATGGGCAAAGGTTCCAAAGAAAGGATCGTTCCTGTAGGTAACTCTGCAATTTCAGCATTGAAAGATTATCTTGCCGAGCGGGGTGATGTTTCGGAGAATGCACCGCTGTTTTTGGGAATAAAGGGAAAAAGAATAAATCGCAGAACTGTTGCCACTGTTATTAAAAAGTGGTCATCAGGGCTTTCTACATTCCGTCCGGTCTCTCCGCATACTTTACGTCATACATTTGCAACCCACCTGCTGGAAGGCGGCGGAGATCTCCGATCCATTCAGGAACTTTTAGGGCATGCCTCACTGTCTACCACTCAGAAATACACCCATGTCGGGCTTGACCGTCTGCTTGAGGTTTACGACAAGGCTCATCCACGAGCAGATATACAGAAAGAGGAGGCTGATGACTCGCCTCCTCCTGTTCTGCTAAACAATTGAATAAGTATTATGCCAGAGCAATATAAACCTTTGCTCCCTCTTCAACCTTTAGTTTCCGTTCTATACCGGGGCCTACAACCAGAGCGCTGTCATACTGCATTTCCATATCATTTATAATCATAACAGGGAATGTGCCTTCTTTGCCTGACGCTGTGGTAACCTTGATCTTCTTGCTGTTTTTGCCAAAAAAATCATTCATCTGTTTTGCTGTTGCCTGACTGACAGCAACCATTCCCAGTTGATCAAAACTGCTTCCTATATCCCCTTGTTTTAAATGGGCAACCCTTAGAAGCAGTAGTCCATCATGTTCTACAGATACCGGCGCAGGTTCCTGACCAGGTTTGGGCATTAATTGTTCGATCTTGCGCATTGCAAGATTAAGAGTGATATTAACCATTGAAAAGTTGACAGCTTTGGAACATAAAACATTAATGAATCCACCATTCAAAGGCCGGATCATCATCCTTCCTTCAGAAAAGCGTAGTTCCATTGTTATAAGGTTGTCCGAGATCTGCAATGCATGAATACAATCAAGAATCGTCACGGCAGCGGTAGTAAGTTGTTGCTGATCCAACAGCATCGGACATACTGCTGCAATTACGGAGCCTTTGTCATTATAGAGGCAACAGCCAATCACACCATCAATTGCGGCTATCTGTTGAATGATTGTTTGCATCTCTCTCTACCTCCCCGGCATCAGGGCGGCCCTGATCTCAGCTTCAACAGCTTCCAATTTACTTCCGTTACTCATTGCTATGCCAAGATAATGCTGTTTTGAGTCGTACATTAAAAGGTCAAAATTTCTGGTCTGAATTGCAGCAGATTTCAGTTCGCCAAGTCCAAGCAGATCTCCCAGAGTATTGCCAGATTGGGCAATAAACAGCGATTTTGCAGCAAGTGCTTCAGCCTCCATGCTGTCGTCCTGAACGGGATGTCCCTGCTTGTCAAGCAGCACGGCGTAAGTTACCGAATCTATCTGCATAACCCTGGCCGCAGCAGCACTCATAGTCCTCTGAGGGGTTTCCGGAACGGGTGGCCTTGGTTCTTTTCGGCGTTCGCTGTTTTCAATAACATCTGCAAATGACTCTTCTGAGTGGTTCAGGGCTTCATCCATTTTACGATGAGCCTCAAGAAGAAGAAAGTTAAGACTGCAGTGAATAGTACAAACGTTTGTAGTCATTTCAGGGACAAGGCTGAAACTACCTCCTGGCCATTTGATTATCTCGTAAATGGCATCTTCTCCGCTAAATGAATCCTGCTCAGCATGAATTATCTCGCCATCTACAAAATATATGGCTCCGCGATATTCCTTGTACTCTACGGTTATACATCCCGTATACCTGTTATGACCCTTAAGCTGGATGACGTCTGCAAGAGAAAGACCGGCTACTTCACCCTGGAAGCCACTTACTGCCTCTGCCATGTATGAACTCCCCTGTGGAATCAGATCAGCTCTTAATTAAAGAGCAATGTTAATGAGAGGGAAATATTACGCACTTTGTTATACAAGTGCAAGGAGGAATTTACTTGATAAAAAGAGAAAAAGCCCCCACCGTATAAACAGTGAGGGCTTTAGTGGCAAAGTAACTTACTGATTTGCTACAGTTATTTCTTTTCCCAGAAACGCATGGTGCCGCCTTGCTCAAGGCTGAGATGTAGTTTGTAGCACTCATCCAGCAGCTGTGGCTCATGATGTCCACCGGTCTTCTTGATAGCGCGATCAAGATAATCGGTCAGGTAATCTTTATAGGCCGGGTGAGCGCACTTCTCAATAATCTTACGTGCGCGGTCAACTGGTGCCAGACCACGAAGGTCAGCAAGACCCTGCTCGGTAACAAGAACGTCAATGTCATGCTCGGTATGGTCAACGTGAGGTGCCTTTGGCACAACGCCTGAGATACCGAATTCGTCAGTTTTGCTAGGACGAACAGATGGGCAGTGCATCATGGAGATGTATGCGTTACGCTCGAAGTCGCCTGAACCGCCGATGCCGTTAAGCATCTTGGTTCCGCCAGCGTGGGTTGAGTTTGCATGAGCAAAGATATCAAACTCAAGAGGTGTGTTCATGCCGATGCACCCAAGACGACGGATGATCTCAGGGTTATTGGAGACCTGCTGAGGCCGCATTAACACCATGTTCTTGTACTTATCGTAGTTTTTCCACCAGATTTCAAAGGCATCATTTGAGAGAGACAGCGAGGTGCAGTTAATGTAATCGCACTTGCCGGAGTCCATGAAGTCAAGGAAGGTGTCTTGGAGAACTTCAGTAAAGATAATCAGATCCTTAAATGGTGAACTGGTCAGTCCACCGATAACGGCGTTTGCAATTGAGCCAACGCCTGACTGGAGAGGAAGCAGGTTCTTTGGCAGACGACCAGCTTTAACTTCGGATGAGAAAAAGTCAACGATGTTGTCGGCAATAGCCTGTGCTACATCATCGGTGCCACGGAGTGAACGACCGTTATCTGGCAGATGGGATTCAACAATAGCAACTATCTTGCTTGAATCGGTAGGAACCCATGGTGTACCTATATGCTGGCGTGCATCAGTAATAGGAATAATAGTACGGTATGGAGGCAGGTCAGTCATATAGATGTCATGCATACCTTCAAATGAAGGCAGGCCGGTGTTGACTTCAACGATGATCTTGTCGGCAATGGCAATGATGTCGTTTGCAGCGCCTACTGCACCGGAAAGAATGATGTTGCCATCTTCGGTGATGGCAGAAGCCTCGATAATTGCCAAGTCAATACGACCACCATCATCCTTGGTATAGAATCCGTAACGGAGATCCTGAGCAAACATGGAGAGGTGCTTGTCGCCCATCCTGATTTTACCGGAGTTAATAGCCTTACCCAGCTCTTTTCCTGTCTGATAAGGCCAGCGACGATCAATCATATCAAGAGCAGCCCAGCGGTCTTCTGTCTCAGCACCAACTGAAGCGCCGATGAACAGGTTGAACTTCCACTTGCCTTGAAGGTTGTTCTTTTCAACATAATCGGCCACAGCGATAGGTACCATTTTAGGATAACCAACCGGTGTAAAACCTGACCAGCCTAAATTCATGCCTGGTTTGAAGAACTGAATAGTGTCTTCAGCCTTCATAACCTTGCTGAGCAATGACTTCATACGAACGCGATCTTCTAATGTTCCGTGCTGTCCCATTGTACTACCTCCTGTTTTGTTTTTATGTCTACACAACGTCGAAGCAAAACTGCATCGGCGATTTGCATCATATAAAATTCAATAATAACAATAAATTAATAAACCATTTTTCTGTAATATTGAAAATGAAACTGGATTCTACTCAAGCACTCATTTTGAGTCAAGCCAAATTATACAGATTTTTCTATTAATTCTTTTTCAGGATACTGAACATATAGCAGAGTCAGACCTTGCGGTGGCGCTGTAACTCCGGCATTTGCACGTTCAGGCTGTTCTAAAAGGTTTTTGATCTGGCAGGTTTCCAGTTTTCCCCTGCCGATATCTACCAGAGTGCCAACCATTATCCTTACCATATATTTAAGAAATCCCCCGCCAGTTACATCAATGATGATGAATGGATCATCTTTTTTTATGATAATGGAGTCAATTCTGCGGATACTTGTTACAGCAGAGCAGTTCTGTGCTCTAAAACCGGAAAAATCATGTTCACCGATAAAAGACTCTGCCGCCTTACGCATGGAATTGAGATCAAGCGGTTTTCTCACATGCCAGGATGTAAGACGATTGAGCGGGCTACGCATCGGACTGTTGTAAATGGTGTAACGGTAGGTTTTTGATCTGGCTCCACCTATAGGTTTGAATCCGGTCGGTACCTCTTCTGCAAACTGTATGGCTATATCCTCAGGCAGATGGGAATTAAGACCATGAACGAAAGCCTTTAAGGGAATTTCTGATTCTGTTTTAAATACAGCTGGCATTGCTACTGCATGCACTCCTGCGTCGGTGCGACCTGATGATTGAACCCTTACCCGCTTTCCGAGTATCTTTGCAAGGGCAAGCTCAACGGTCTCCTGTATAGAACGACCGTTAGCCTGCTCCTGCCAACCGCAGTAGTTTGTTCCATCGTATTGGATAATCAGTTTAATGGTTCGCATAAACGAAGCGCCCCAAATGGGGCGCTTATATACTTTCTATTTTTCCAGCAGTATACGCAGCATTCTGCGCAGTGGCTCGGCAGCGCCCCAAAGGAGCTGGTCGCCGCATGTAAATGCCTGTACAAATTGAGAACCCATCTTCATCTTGCGTACCCTGCCAATAGGCACTGTCAGCGTTCCTGAAACTGCTGCAGGTGTTAGTCCGGCAAGTGTTTCTGCTTTGGTGTTCGGGATCAGTTTTACCCATTGATTGTCATTGGCTATTAATGATTCTATTTCAGAAATAGGCAGGTCTTTAGTTAGTTTAATGGTAATTGCCTGGCTGTGACAACGCATTGAACCAACTCTTACGCAGATCCCGTCAACAGGGATTGGGGTGCTGGTGCCAAGAATCTTGTTAGATTCGGCAAAGCCTTTCCACTCTTCTCGACTCTGGCCGTCATCCACCTCGCGGTCAATCCATGGAAGGACACTGCCGGCAAGCGGAAATCCGAACTCTTTGGTTGGTAGTGAACCGTTTCTCAGTGTTTCAGTCACTTTCCTGTCTATCTCAAGGATTGCGGAGGCAGGATCTTTGAGCTCTTCAGAAACTACATTATAGAGGCCGCCCATCTGTGAGAGGAGTTCCCTCATGTTGGGAGCGCCTGCGCCGGATGCTGCCTGATAGGTCATTGAGGAGATCCACTCAATCAAGCCTGCCTTGTAAAGACCTCCTAATGCCATAAGCATAAGACTTACGGTGCAGTTGCCGCCAATAAAATCCTTCTGTTTGTTTGCAAGAGCCTTATCAATTACGTTCCGGTTAACAGGATCAAGTATGATTACTGCATTGTCCTCCATCCTTAAGGTAGAAGCCGCATCAATCCAGTAGCCGTTCCAACCCTGCTTGCGAAGTTCCGGATGTATCGCCTTGGTATAATCGCCTCCCTGGCAGGTAAGAATTATATCCAGTTTTTTAAGTTCTTCGATATCATCAGCCTTTTTAAGGGTTCCTCCACCCATCGGTGCAGGCTGGCCTGCCTGCGAGGTGGTGAAAAATACCGGCTCAAATCCCAGTGCAAAATCATTCTCCTCTTGCATCCTTTGCATGAGTACAGAACCAACCATACCGCGCCAACCCACAATTCCTACTTTCATAACTGATTGCTCCTTTATTGAAAAATAATCGTTCTAAACAGATACAAAGCAGCAAGGCTCAAATACGGGATTATCCCAGAGCTGCAATTATAGCATCGCCAATCTCTTTGGTGTTGACAAGCTTTTCGCCAGGTTTGTTCTGGTATATATCTCTGGTTCGATACCCCTGATCGAGAACAGTTGCCACAGCCTTGTCAATTTCTTCAGCCGCATCTATCATGCCGAATGAAAACTTCAGCATCATGCCTGCTGAAAGGATCTGCGCTATCGGGTTTGCTATTCCCTGGCCTGCTATGTCTGGAGCAGAACCGCCTGAAGGCTCATACATTCCGAAGGTGCCTTCAGCAAGGGATGCTGATGGCAGCATGCCGAGAGAACCGGTAAGCATTGCAGCTTCATCGGAAAGGATGTCACCAAACATGTTTTCAGCAAGGATTACATCGAACTGTTTGGGCCATTTAACAAGCTGCATGGCTGCGTTGTCAACATACATATGGGATAACTCGACATCAGGGTATTGCTTGGCGATATCAATGACGATTTCGCGCCATAGCACAGATGAAGAGAGTACGTTGGCCTTGTCAATTGAACAGACCTTCTTGGCTCGTTTTCTAGCAGCCTGGAAGGCTACATGAGTGATCCGCTCAATCTCCGGCACGCTGTACTTCATTGTATCAACGCCAATCCGGTTGCGTCCTTCACCTTCAATCCCCTTGGGTTGGGAGAAGTAGATGCCGCCGGTAAGTTCGCGTATCACCAGTACGTTAAAACCACCGGCAATCACTTCTTCCTTCAGCGATGATGCGCCGGTTAGTGAGGGGAAGATGATCGCCGGACGCAGGTTGGCGTATAGTCCGAATATCTTGCGCAGCGGCAGTAGAGCGCCACGCTCAGGCTGCTCGTCAGGCGGCAGGGTCTCCCATTTGGGGCCGCCAACGGAACCGAACAGGATGGCATCCGATTCCTTACAGATATCGATGGTGCTCTGCGGCAGAGCCTTGCCTTCGTTGTCAATACCGGCGCCACCGACATTGGCAAATGTACCCTCAAAGGTTACACCGTATTTCTGGCCAATCACGTCCAGAACCCTGGTTGCCTCAGCCATGACTTCAGGACCTATTCCATCGCCCGGTAGCACAGCAATTTTAAATGTTTTGCCCATTAAATTAGTCCCCCCCTGTAAAAAAGTGTGCAAGCTTACTGTATACAGATGATATTTGTCAATAATCACGAAAAAAGGGCGATCTCTTTGGAGACCGCCCCTCTGCAACGCACAAGAAAAAACAGCTCCGACTATAGTCCGGCCTTCTGTTTAAGTATTTCCGCCTTGTCAGTTTTTTCCCATGTAAATTCCGGCAGTTCACGTCCAAAGTGACCGTACGCTGCGGTTTTCCTGTAGATAGGACGCAACAGATCGAGCTGTTCAATAATTGCACGTGGGCGCATGTCAAAGACCTCCCTTACCAGTTCTGAAAGGCGGTGCTCTGTCACTATGCCGGTGCCGAATGTATTGACCATTATGGATACAGGTTCTGCAACACCAATGGCATATGCTACCTGTACTTCACAACGCTCACAAAGCCCTGCTGCAACGAGGTTTTTTGCAACATATCGTCCCATATATGCAGCGGAACGGTCTACTTTTGAAGGATCTTTTCCGGAGAATGCGCCACCGCCGTGACGACCCATTCCTCCGTAGGTATCAACTATAATCTTACGACCGGTAAGGCCGCAGTCACCCATAGGGCCTCCAACTACAAAACGACCTGTAGGGTTAATGAAAAAACGGGTTTCGCTATCCATAAGATTTGCAGGAATAACCTTTTTGATTACCTCATCCATTACACCTTCAACTATGGTTTCATGTGTTACATCCGGGGTGTGCTGGGTGGAGATGACTACTGTGTTGACCCGCACCGGCTTTCCGTTGTCATATTCTACCGAAACCTGGGATTTTGAATCAGGACGTAGGAACTTGAGCAGGCCAGATTTGCGGACATCAGCCAAACGTTTGACGAGCTGTTGGGAGAGCTGGATAGGCATTGGCATAAGTTCAGCTGTTTCATTGCATGCATAGCCAAACATAAGTCCCTGGTCTCCGGCTCCCTGCTCCTTGAACATCCCTTCACCCTCGGTTACGCCTTGAGATATATCAGGTGACTGACGATCAAGCGAGACAAGCACGGCGCATGTTTCGTAATCAAAGCCCATCTCTGAACCGGAGTAGCCGATCTCTTTAATAGTATTGCGAACTACCTCGGCATAGTTGATGATGGCGCTGGTTGTTATCTCTCCGGCAATCACAGCCATTCCGGTTGTGACAAGGGTCTCGCAGGCAACGCGAGCCTTTGGATCCTGAGCCAGTATAGCGTCCAGGATACTGTCGGATATCTGATCAGCGACCTTGTCCGGATGTCCTTCAGAAACAGATTCAGAGGTGAAGATAAATTTTTCAGCCATGTTGTTAGATGCTCCTTTTAATGATTTTATCAATGTTCAGCGTCTGCTGAGGCAGTTTGATTTTCAGGATTCCTTGAAATTATCGTGCTGTTTTGAGCGGTAACGGATATAAAGCTGTCCTCCCAAATCAAGCAGGATAAGCGCAGTTACGATATAGAGCAATGCCATGTTCTGTCTGAAATAGGCCAGACAGTTAAAAAACATGTATAGCGCTACAACAGCACTCAAAAGGATCCTTATGCTTTTAATCCCGCTTTCGGCAGTCTCCGGTTCTCCGCCTCCAGCCCTGAAAAGAGTTGGAGCCAGATAATAACCGACTGATGCATCCAGCAACACCAGAATCAGGTTAATAACAAAGAATGATAATAGCAGATTATTCATAATAAATAGTTGCTCCGGATTTCAGAGTCTGGTTTATTTTTCTTTCCAGACAGGTTTGCGTTTAGCTAGAAAAGCCGCTACCCCTTCAACTGCATCTTCTGTTGAAGCCAGAGTTGCAAAGAGGTCATCCATAAGGTCAAGCCCCTGGTGATAAGGGATATCCTGCAGACGTTTCAGGCCTTCCTTGCCTATCTTGAGGGCTACAGGGCTCTTTGATACAAGTTTGTTGGCAAGTTCCAGAGTTGCTGCCGCCAGTTCTTCGTCTGGAACTACTTTGTTGACAAGTCCCAGCTCTTTTGCTTCAGATGCGCTGATCATGTCGCCGGTCAGCACCATTTCCATTACCTTCTTTTTGCCCAGAGTCCGGATCATAGGCGCTGCAGGTCCCAGGCAGATCAGGCCAACATTGATGGCAGTAGTGCCAAAAACGGCTTTTTCTGCCGCTACGGTCAGATCACACCCAAAGGCAAGACCAGCGCCGTTTGCCAGCGCATAGCCATGCACAGAAGCAATGGTTACGGTATTCATCTTTGCCAGGGTATGATAGAAGGCATCTATTTTATAAAGGAATTCTCTGGCTTCAGGCTGTGTTCTTGGAGGAAACTGATCGAGAGAAATGCCGGTACAGAAGTTCTTTCCTGCCCCTTCTATAATCAATACGAGAACTTCAGGATCTTTTTCCATTTTCCACAATGCAGCGTCAAGTTGCTCGGCAAACGGAATTGTAAAGGTGTTCATTGCTTCAGGGCGATTTAGTGTAATCCAGCCGATTCTTCCTTCTTTTCTGGTATTGATAAGATCATTTTGCATTGTGTATCCCCCCTGTTTAATTGTAAAAGCCTGATGTTCCTGTCTCTGGTTATCGTTGTCGTGCGCGAGCCCGGCGTGAGCCAGGTTTCGTGTTGCCGACTCCCCTGACTAGAGGTTTGTTTTCGTTTTTAGGTGGATTTGCAATACTAACGGTAATAACCCTGTTTTCAACCAATGCGCCGTCAAGGCATTCAATAGCCTCGTTCAACTGCTGTTCTTCAGCCATCCTTACATAACCGCAACCTTTCGATTTTCCGGTTTCCGGATCTGTAATGATATGAACTGAAGTTACTGTGCCTGCTACACTGAACAGTTTCCGAAGATCTTCCTGTGTTGTTTCAAATGGTAGATGTCCTACATAAAGTTCTTTTGCCATCAATCTGTTCCTCCTTTTTAAGGAGAGGTAAGCGTTTCCCAATCCTGCAGGCGTTGCATCGCTTCTTCGGGTGAGTTGCCACACATCTCCTGATCGGGTTTTAATGAAATGCAGACTGCCGGTCTTTCTGGCCTGCCAAAGATACGGCATAGATTTTCCGGCGTCAACTGAACACATCTGACATTGGCAGGTTTGCCATCCGGCATACCTGGAATCGGCGATGAAATTGATGGCGCTATACAGCAGGCGGCGCAGCCGATACGGCAGTTCATTCAGTTTTTTTCATCCGGCAGCATCGCTTTGAATGAGCCGGAAATATAGGTGCCGATGTCACTTTTCGAGCTGTAGTCTTGTATGAACAGAAGGATGAGTAATTATTATTGCTCATCACAAATTATGGCCATCGTGTGGTTGCAAACCAGATGCCTGCACCCATAGTTACACCGATGTCACGGTGTCCCAGATAGTCGCTTTGTATCCGCAACTCGTTTTCTGATAGAGAAATACTGACCTCCACCTTGTTGAAGGCATCATAGCGGCTATGATCCCCGACAACAAGCAACACTGCGGCAGGGATCTGGCGGAGCTTAAGGTAAAGTTCAGAGATATTTTTCAGGTTATCAGGAAAAAAATCCTCCACTGGATCAAGAACAATCAACTTGCATTTGTAATAGGTACTAAACTGATGCAGATAGGCGTAAGTTTTAGTCATACTCCCTGAGACATCAATCAGATTTGGAGAAACACCGTAACATTCATCAAACAAGGAGATATGGCTGAAATTATCCAGATTTTCATCTATTCGTTCAGATAGATCCGGCAACGATTTTGACCATTCCCTGGCTAAACGTTTGAATCTGCGATGACAGTCCTCATCAGAATCTCTGGCATTTAAAAACAGAACCTTGCCAGGCTGGAGGCATGGAAAGTGTTCAAGAAACGGTATATTAAATGCGACAGACATGGCAAGCTGCATTGCCATTGTAGTCTTGCCGTAGACGTTATTAGTCTGCAAAGCAATCAGCGAGTTTGCAGGTATCAGTTCATCAATCAGATACTCTTCAGGCTTTGGCTTTACAAATTCACGACCTTGCCACGCCTTGATACCCAGTTTTGAGGCAAATGGGTTCTCCTCAATCTTTAGGTTGTTTGTTACGGTCATTGGCTGTCTCCTGTGGAGAACCGACCGGTTTTCGGATGGAAAACCGGTCAGCATATACCTGCCGTTAATAACGATAATGTTCTGCTTTATATGGTCCTTCTACTGATACACCGATGTAGTCAGCCTGCTTCTGTGTAAGGGTAGAGAGCTGCACATTCAGCTTTTTCAGCTGCAGACGGGCTACCTTCTCGTCAAGATGCTTTGGAAGTGTGTAAACACCAATCGGATATTTTACAGAATTACAGAAAAGTTCAATCTGTGCAATGGTTTGATTCGCAAAAGAGGAGGACATTACATAGCTGGGATGTCCGGTTGCACATCCCAGGTTGACCAGGCGTCCCTTCGCAAGGAGTATTAATCTGTTTCCGCTGGGGAGGATGATATGATCAACCTGTGGTTTAATCTCTTCCCATTGGTACTGCTCAAGAGGCGCAACCTCTATCTCGTTGTCAAAGTGTCCAATGTTGCAGACAATAGCCTGATCTTTCATCTTAAGCAGATGTTCATGGGTTATGACATGATAGTTTCCTGTAGCAGTGACAAATATATCTCCTTTGTCTGCAGCGTAGTCCATGGTTACAACCCGGTATCCTTCCATTGCAGCCTGCAGGGCGCAGATAGGGTCAATCTCTGTTATCCAGACCTGAGCCGAGAGGGCGCGCAGAGCCTGAGCAGAACCTTTGCCAACATCACCATAGCCGCATACAACTGCGACCTTTCCGGCTATCATAACATCAGTGGCGCGCTTTATACCGTCAACCAGTGATTCGCGGCAGCCATAAAGGTTGTCAAACTTGCTTTTGGTGACTGAGTCATTGACATTGATAGCTGGAAAGCGGAGTTCACCACGCTCGTGCATCTGGTAAAGTCTGTGAACACCGGTGGTGGTTTCTTCGCTAACTCCCTTTATCTGTGAGATCCTTCTTGAATACCAGGTAGGGTCAGAAGCCAGTTTTTCTTTTATTGCGGCAAACAGGATGGTCTCTTCTTCAGATCCCGGGTTGGCAAGTACAGAAAGATCTTTTTCAGCCTTTTCGCCAAGATGCAGCAACAGGGTTGCATCACCACCATCATCGAGGATCATGTTGCTGAAACCGCCATCAGGCCATTCAAATATTTTGTGGGTGTAGTTCCAGTAATCAACCAGTGATTCACCCTTGACTGCAAAGACAGGCACACCTGCTTCAGCTATTGCTGCAGCGGCATGATCCTGAGTTGAGAAGATGTTGCAGGAAGCCCACCGTACCTCTGCGCCAAGCGCTTTAAGCGTTTCGATAAGGACAGCTGTCTGAATCGTCATATGCAATGAGCCGGTTATCCTGGCGCCTTTAAGAGGTTGCGCTGCAGCGTATTCATCTCTGATAGCCATTAGTCCGGGCATTTCTGTTTCAGCGATATTCATCTCTTTTCGTCCCCACCCTGCTAGTGAGAGATCTGCTACAACATAATCTTTTGACATGATTTAACTCCTTTTATTATATTTGTGCCTGAACAAGCAGTACGGTTTCCTGCCCTTGTAGCGGCGGAATCTGTTCTACAATAATATATTTGAATCCTGCTGAGGAAAGCCACTGGTGTAATTCATCTTCCTCAAAACCTAACCACTGATCAGCCAACTGTTCTCTTGCCAATTCCCTCTCATGACGAGCCAGATCGGCCAAAATCAAACGTCCGTTGTCAGCAAGGATTCGTCTTATTTCCAAAAGTACAGCCTGTGGATCTGCAGCATGATGCAGCACCATATTCAGAACTGCACAGTCAACCGATCTGTCGGACAACGGAAGGTGGCTCATCTCGCCAAGTCGCAGGTCAATTCCTGTAACTCCATCTGAAGTAAGACGTTTACCAGCCTCTTCCAGCATTGCCGGTGAGTGGTCAACACCTATAACCTTGGAACTTCTTGCAGCAAGTTCCTTAAGCAGCCCTCCTGTGCCTATCCCTATTTCAAGGATACTTGCGCCATCAGGTATCTGTTTCAGCAAATTGCTGTTGTAATCCGGTACAGGTAGCAGCGTTTGAGCAAGATTGTCCCACTGTCCTGCGTTATGATCAAAAAATAGCTGGCTGCGACGACGACGCTCTTCCAGTACTACTGCTATGCCTGATAAATCTTCATTCCTTTCAGGTAAGACCTCAAGCTCTTTTTCAAAGACAGGAAGTATAGCTTCAAAAAAAGGAGAATCCGCGCCTGCCCTATAATAACTCCAGGTACCCTGACGCTTGACCGATAAAATTCCTACTTCAGTAAGGATTTTAAGGTGGCGCGATATACGTGACTGACCCATTTGTAGAATAATCGTCAATTCCTGGACGGTAAACTCTCCACGAAGCAGAACTGCAACCAGGCGTAGTCGGGAGGGATCAGCCAGGGCTTTTAAAATATCAATAAGCATACATCAAGCTTCCTTGAAACAATAAATCAATTTTTCCTGATATACTATCAGGCTCTTAAAAGAGGTCAAGAAAAAACAGCATATTTACCCAAGTGGATAGAAGTTTGGATTTCTGAGGCTAAAGTCTTAATCTGTCAGAACTGAAAATAGAGACTCAATAATCAGATTATCAGCAATGGGTTGTTTCAATTAATAAAATATGCCATATACAGAAAACTATGCAGACAGTTATCACAGATGATTTTTCCCATCCAATCTCTGAACGCTCGGTTGTGACCATCGGTAATTTCGACGGAGTCCATCGCGGGCACCGTGAGATATTCAGGCAGGTCGTCGCATCTTCCTGCGAGCTTTCCGCAAAATCCGTTGTTGTTACTTTTACACCTCATCCATTGAGGGTGCTTCGTCCTGATGACCGCCGCTTCTGCCTTATTACTACAGATGAACAGAAACGTGAGCTGATAGCAGAAAGTGATATTGAACTGTTGCTTGTCATCCCTTTCAGTAAAGAATTTGCCGCTATATCGGCAGCGGATTTTGTCAGGAATGTTCTTTGCAGTTTTCTTGGAACAAGGCATCTTGTTATTGGACACGATTATTCTTTTGGCAGAGACAGGGAAGGGAATGAGCGGTTTTTACTAAAGATGGGAGAAGAACTCGGTTTTGGAGTTACTACTCTTGACCCTGTTGGTGATGCAGGTTTGCTTTTCAGTAGTACTCAGGTCAGACGTCTTGTTCTGGCAGGGGCTGTCTCCGATGCTACACAGATACTTGGACGTTGCCATCGTGTTACCGGTCAGGTTGTGCATGGCAGGGAGATAGGTCGTTTTCTGGGGTTTCCAACAGCCAATATAACGCCCCGGAATGAGCTTGTACCTGCAGACGGTGTATATGCCGTCTGGGTTTCAGTCGGTAAAGATCTTTTTATGGGGGCTTGCAGTATTGGAATAAATCCGACCTTTGACGGAGGGCATCATACCGTTGAGGTCTTTCTCTTCGATTTTGCCGCTGATCTGTACGGTAAACATGTTGTTATCCATTTTGTGGACAGGCTTAGGGATGTTGTCAGATTTTCTGATGTTGGAGCATTAAAGCAGCAGATTGAACTGGATGTCGCAAAAGCCAGACATATCCTATCAACAGCTCTGCCTATGGAGTTTGTCCGTTGAAAAAAACAGGCCTTTTATTCTGGGGTGGCATGGTAATAAGTATTTTGCTGCTGTTCATGCTTATCCGAAAAATTGACTTTAACTCTTTGATTAAGGCTCTGTTAACTCTTGATCTTCGTTACCTTGCTGCTGCAGTTTTATTTACCTTTCTCAGCTATCTTCTTCGAGCGGTCAGATGGCGTTATCTGCTGATACATGAACGTCCTGTGCCGATTTTTTCTCTCTATCCTGCTGTTATAATAGGATATATGGCTAATAACCTGTTTCCTGCCAGATTTGGCGAGTTTATAAGAGCCTGGGTTTTGGCTGAACGTGAGAAGCTGCAGGCGCCGGCTGTATTTGCTTCACTTGTAATTGACCGACTATTTGACGGTTTCAGTGTTATGCTGATGCTGGCTCTTGTGTTGTTAAACCTTGAACTGCCTCCAGGAATGGAACAATCTGCAAAAATGCTGAGAGCTGGAGGTCTGACCACACTTATATTCTATCTGCTGGTGCTGATTTTTCTTGTTCTGCTCAAGAAGAGGCCTGTTGCTACAATCTCGATACTTTCATACATGCTAAAACCTTTTCCTGCTGTTGTATCTAACAAGCTGATTCCGCTTATAGGATCCTTTCTTGGAGGTTTGAAGATCTCCCGTAAGCCAAAAGACCTTTTGACCATCCTGATAAGTTCGGCGTTTATCTGGTTTGCAGCTACATTCCCTATTTATCTGGTTCTTGCCGGATTCGGGATCCATCTTCCATTGACAGCTTCTTTCTTCATAATGGTTCTGCTTGTTTTTGCCGTTATGGTGCCGGCAGCTCCAGGCTACATAGGAACCTACCATCTGGCCTGTTATACAGGTCTTACCGCATTTGGACTTCCTGATACCGAGGCGGTCAGCATTGCGCTGGTAATACATGCGGTCGGTTTCTTCCCTGTAACCATTGCCGGTCTTTATCATGTCTGGTCTCAGGGGGTCTCTTTGGGCAAGATGAAGGAACAGGCTGCCGGTTCAGGATTACATTAAAATGAGACGTATTCATGTATGTTTTCCAGATATCTGGCCGGTTCTGGCTTTTTCAATACCGTTTGCAATCTATCTCTGGTCTCTTGCCCCCGGTATAACCTTTTACGACAGTGGTGAATTCATAACTGCTGTTCATTTTCTCGGATCTGCACACTCGCCTGGCTACCCACTGTTTCTGCTTTATGTAAAACCATTTACCTGGCTTCCTTTTGGCACTGTTGCATTCAAGGTAAATATTGCTACAGCGGTCTCTGCAGCATTTGCGTCACTGTCACTGTTTTATCTTTTGAAGCTTCTTCTTAAGGATCAGGTTTTTTGTGAAGATTCTGATTTATCAAGGTTTGTCATGCAGCTGGCTCCCTTATCAGGTTCTCTCTTGTTTGCTGTATCTCCGAGACTCTGGCTTCAGAGCAATCATGACAAGCCGTACCCGCTGCTTACCTGCATAACGGCTATAATGCTGATTTTTTTACTCCGCTGGAGGGAAGAATTTTTAAATGGCAATCAGCAGCCAGCCTGGTGGTATGCAACTGCATTTCTGGCTGGTTTGGCAACAGGCGCACACCAGACGATTGTCCTGTTGCTGCCTGGCTGCCTGCTGTTTGTATTTATTACAGAGCCTAAGGCTATGCGCCACTTAAGGGAATGGATCCTGACAGCCGTAATGCTTGTATTTGGCGGAGCTCTTCAATTATATCTTCCTCTGAGGGGGGCAGCAGAAACGAGACAGAACTGGGGCGATCCGACGGTTCTTTCCAGATTTCTCTGGCATGTTTTGAGAAAGGGATATCCAGAGGAACCGCACAGCAGGGATTTTGCATTACTGTTTAAGCAGATGGCTGCCTTCAATATTCCGAATGAATTCGGAGTGGTAGGTTTTATACTTTTTATTGCCGGTCTGTATGCATCATGGAAGATTCAACGGGCTTTTTTTGTATATTTTGTTGTTGCTCTCATATCTTTCTGGATAGTGATTGTCGGTTATTTCAATCCGCAGTTGGATTCGATCTTTCTTACTGAAGAATTCTATACTCCTTTATATCTGTTATCAGCCGCTGTTATAATATTTGGACTTTACAGAATTTCTTCATTTGGAGTTTCGAGGGCGGATAAGCCTGAACAGTACGGGATTCAGCACAGGTTACTGCTGTTTTTCTTTTTTATGCTGATTCCTGTAACACAACTTGCAGCCAACCTTCAGAGTCAGGATCAACACAGGAATTATCTTGCCCAGGATTACGCAATGAACAGCCTCAGGCCATTGCCTGAAAATGCCCTCCTTTTCACCTGGGGTGACAGCGGAGCTTTTCCCCTCTGGTATTTGCAGGGGGTTGAAAGGTTCAGGGAGGATCTGGATCTTCCTCATATCCCGCACCTGGTATTCAACTGGTATCAGGATGAATTGCCACGTTTGTCGCATGAATTTAGAAACTTGCCGTCAGGAATTCCGGCAGAAAGGATTTTTGTTCTTCTCTCGGAGAGATTGTCAAAGAAACGTCCTGTGCTGATTGACTTTTCAACCTCGCATTCAATTGATTGGGGGAGGAAGGTACCTTTTCAGCAGGGGATTGTTTTCAGACTTGATGAACCGGCTGAACTTGATAGGCTTTCGGTTTGGGACTATTACATACTTGAACGGCTTCAGCCTGAAAACTGGAAGCCTGATATGGACTCACAAAAAGCTTTGGTTATTCATGCCTACTGCCTTATGGAATCTGCCGAGGATTTGGCGAGAACAGGTCATATAAAGGAAGCTGCAAAGCTCTTTAACCTTACTGAGAGGATTATGCCGGAGTGGAGCATGACTCTGAAGCAAAAGCGAATGCGCTTTATGATTCCAGTTTCAGAAGGAGAAAAAAATGAATCATAAATTGATGATAACTGGAGCCACAAAGATATACGGGATTATCGGATATCCTGTAAGCCACTCTCTGTCTCCTTTAATGCAGAATGCGGCGCTGAGTGCAGCTAAAATAGATGGTGTCTATCTGCCTTTTGCAGTCAAGCCGGAACAGCTGTCAGCTGCTGTGTCAGGTTTCAGAGCAGTTCAGTTATCCGGATTTAATGTCACTATTCCTCACAAAACATCAATTATTTCTCTTCTTGATGAACTTGCTCCGACTGCAGTTCAGGCAGGAGCTGTGAATACGGTAGTAAATGATAATGGACGCCTGGTAGGACACAACACGGATGGAGATGGGCTTCTCAAGTCTCTTAAAGAGGATCTGAAGTTTGATCCGGCAGATTCAAGGGTTTTACTGATAGGTGCCGGTGGGGCTGCAAGGGGCGCGCTCGCAGCCCTTTGCCGTGCAGGAGTTGCTTCTGTGACTGTTTGTAACCGGACAGCGGGAACTGCCTCCAGGCTTATTACAGATTTTAAGCTGAATTATCCTGGCATTGATCTTAAGGTGATCGAAAACGGTTCATTATCTTACGATTTGCCTGCTGATATAGATCTGGTTATTAATGCAACCTCTTTGGGGATGGCTGGAGAAAAAATTGAAGGGCTCTCGCTTGCACTTCTGCCTGACCATGCTAAAGTATACGACATGGTTTATAATCCAGCCATCACACCTCTCCTTTTTGAAGCAAGAGGACGTGGTTTGATGTCTGTAAATGGTCTTGGAATGCTGGTTTCACAGGGTGAACTCGCTTTTTCTCTATGGCATTCTATTGCTCCTGAAACTGCAGTAATGCGTGCGGCACTGGAATCTTCTTTATCCTAATGATTGCCAAATGCTTGACAGTATCTGATTTTGACCGTTAATATCCAAAAATTGCGGGTTGATTTAATTAAATGGCAGTAATGGGAACTGTATGCAGACGAGCCGACTTGGCGAAATTCTGGTTAAGAACAACTTTATAACAACTGAGCAGTTGACAGCAGCTCTTCAGGAACAGAAGATGTCTGGCGGTCAGAGCAAGCTTGGCTCTATACTTGTTAAAAAGGGGTTGGTAAAAGAACCTGAGCTCGTCGCATTTCTTTCCAAGCAGTATGGTGTTCCAAGTATAGTGCTCTCCGATTATGAGATTGATCCTGTCATCATCAAGATTATCCCTCTGGAGGTTGTTCAAAAATACAATCTGATCCCTGTGAACAGGGCGGGTTCCAATCTTATTGTAGCGGTCAGTGATCCATCCAACCTTTTTGCTATTGAAGATATCAAGTTCATGACCAGTTACAACGTAGAAATCGTTGTGACAACAGAGTCTGATATCAAGGGCGCCATTGATAAATATTACGATCAGTCAGCTTCGTTGGCTGATGTAATGGGTAATCTTGATATTGAAGATCTGGAACTGGTTGACACTGAAGAGGAAGTTGATGTTTCGTCCCTGGAAAGGGCTACGGAGGATGCGCCTGTTGTAAAACTGGTTAACCTTATTCTAATGGATGCAATAAGGAAAAAGGCCAGTGATATTCATATTGAACCATATGAGAAGATGTTCAGGGTTCGCTACAGGATCGATGGTGTTCTTTATGAGGTTATGAAGCCACCTATAAAGATGAAAAATGCCATAACTTCTAGAATAAAGATCATGGCTGAACTTGACATAGCCGAGCGGAGGCTTCCTCAGGACGGTCGTATCAAGATAAAACTTGGTGGCGGCAAGGATATGGACTATCGGGTCTCAGTCCTTCCGACACTTTTTGGTGAAAAGATAGTTATGCGTCTTCTTGATAAGAGCAACCTGCAGCTTGATATGACAAAGCTTGGTTATGAGCCGGAAGCGCTTGCGCATTTTCAGCGTGAGATTCATAAACCGTTTGGTATGGTGCTTGTTACAGGCCCTACAGGTTCAGGTAAGACTGTCTCTCTATACTCTGCTTTGTCTGAACTTAACAAGGTTACAGAGAATATCTCTACAGCCGAGGATCCGGTGGAATTCAACTTTGCCGGAATAAACCAGGTGCAGATGCATGAGGACATAGGACTTAACTTTGCCGCTGCACTTCGTTCTTTCCTTCGTCAGGATCCGGATATCATAATGATTGGTGAGATCAGGGATTTTGAAACAGCAGAGATTGCCGTAAAAGCTGCTCTTACCGGGCACCTTGTGCTTTCAACGCTTCATACAAATGATGCCCCTGCAACAATAAACCGTCTTCTTAACATGGGTATAGAGCCGTTTCTTGTCGCTTCGGCGGTAAACCTTATCACTGCCCAACGTCTGGCACGCAGAGTATGTAGCGAGTGCAAGGAGAAGGAGGATATTCCGATCCATACCTTGATTGCTGCGGGCGTGCCTGCAGATGAGGCGCCGGAATATGTCTGCTACAGGGGGAGAGGTTGTGGTGCCTGCAACAACACCGGATTCAAGGGAAGAGTTGGATTCTATCAGGTAATGCCGATGCTTGAGCCTATAAGGGAACTGATTCTTAATGGTGCTAACACTGCTGAAATAAAACGTGAATCAATCAGGCTTGGTATAAAGACCATGAGACAGTCGGGTCTTACAAAGGTTAAAGAGGGAGTTACATCCCTTGAAGAGGTTTTGAGGGTAACGGTTTCTGACGATTAAGGAGTTTTTATATGGCTAACCTGCATGAGCTTTTAAAGACACTGGTAGAAGCCGGAGGCTCAGATCTCCATATTACTACCAACACCCCACCCCAGATTCGGGTGGATGGCAAGTTGAGACCGTTGGAAATGGATCCTTTGAATGCTGTTGAGACAAAGCAGCTCTGTTACTCTGTTTTAACAGATTCACAGAAACATAAATTTGAAGAGGAAAATGAACTTGACCTCTCTTTCGGAGTAAAGGGGCTTTCCCGCTTCAGAGGTAACGTTTTTGTGCAACGTGGAGCTGTTGCAGGGGTTTTCAGGGTTATACCATACAAGATTCTTACGTTTGAAGAACTGGGGCTGCCCCCTGTGATAAAGGATCTCTCGGAAAAGCCACGTGGACTGATTCTGGTTACAGGTCCTACCGGTTCTGGAAAATCAACCACCCTGGCCTCAATAATTGACTTTATCAATATTAATCGCAGAGAACATATTGTTACCATAGAAGATCCTATTGAATATCTTCATCCCCATAAAGGTTGTCTCGTTAACCAGAGGGAGGTGGGGGCTGATACGAAAGGATTCAAAAATGCACTCAAGTATGTTTTGCGCCAGGATCCAGATGTAGTCCTGGTTGGAGAATTGAGGGATCTTGAAACAATTGAGGCTGCCCTTACTCTGTCTGAAACTGGTCACCTCTGTCTTGCCACACTGCATACAAACTCCTGTGCACAGACTATCAACAGGGTTGTAGATGTTTTTCCCCCTTATCAGCAGACCCAGATTCGCGCACAACTCTCATTTGTTCTTGAAGGGGTGATATCACAGACACTGATACCTAAAATTGGTGGTGGCAGAACCATGGCGCTTGAGATTATGGTGCCTAATCCTGCGATCAGAAACCTGATTCGTGAGGATAAGGTACATCAGATTTACTCTCAGATGCAGGTGGGACAGGAAAAGTTCGGAATGACCACTATGAATCAATCCCTGTATTCTATCTATTCAAGGAGACTTATTACCCTTGATGATGCGCTTGGCCGTTCATCTGACCCTGATGAATTAAAGCAGATGATCAATAATCCGGCAATGGGGATGCGTCAACAACCACGTCGCTAATAGTTAAACCGATTTCAAAGGAGGAAGAGGCATGCCTAAGTTTTCCTGGGAAGGCAAAACCCGTACAGGCGCTATTCAAAAAGGTGTTACAGATGCGCCTGATGCAGCATCTATAGAGACTCAACTCAGAAAGTCCGGATTACAGAATATAGTAGTTAAAGAACAGGCAAAAGGGATTCAGATAAAGATCCCTGGCTTTGGCGGAGGTAAGATTGAAACAAAGGATCTTGTAGTCTTTACCCGTCAGTTTGCCACAATGATTGATTCCGGTTTGCCATTGGTTCAATGCCTTGACATACTCTCCTCTCAACAAGAGAAACCGGTATTCAAAGAGATTCTGTTAAAGGTCAAAGAGAGTGTTGAAAGCGGTTCAACCTTTGCTGATGCGCTTGCAAAGCATCCAAAGGCATTTGACCAGCTTTATGTAAACCTTGTTGCCGCCGGTGAGATTGGCGGTATTCTTGATACGATTCTTAACCGTCTGGCTGCCTATATTGAGAAGGCTATGAAGTTGAAGAAGCAGATTAAGGGGGCTATGGTATATCCTACAACAATCATGTCTATAGCTGTGATCGTTGTAGGTGTTATTCTGGTCTTTGTTATCCCTACTTTTGCAAAGATGTTTGCTGATTTTGGCGGTGAACTGCCCGGCCCAACCAAATTTGTCATAGGGCTTTCCAACTTCCTTCTTAAATATATAATCGTCATTATAGCTGCAATTTTCGGAATAATTACAGGCATTAAAAAGTATTATTCCACTGAGGGCGGACGCAAAAAGATGGATGCTATGTTCCTTAAGGCTCCGATCGCAGGCCCTTTGATCCGTAAGGTAGCAGTGGCCAAGTTTACCCGTACTCTGGGAACCATGGTAAGCTCAGGCGTGCCGATAATGGATGGTCTGGATATAGTTGCAAAGACGGCTGGTAACAAGATAGTCGAAGAGGCTATATATGGGGTCAGGCAGGCTATATCTGAAGGTAAGACGATGGCTGAACCTCTGCAGGCCTGCGGCATATTCCCGCCAATGGTTGTTCAGATGATATCGGTTGGTGAGGCAACAGGAGCCATGGATGCAATGCTTACAAAGATTGCTGATTTCTACGATGACGAGGTGGATGATGCCGTTTCTGCAATGACAGCCATGATGGAACCTCTGCTAATGGTATTTCTTGGCACTACTGTAGGTGGTCTGGTTGTAGCTATGTATCTGCCAATCTTCAAACTTGCGGGTGCCGTTGGTGGGTAAGGGGTGAAAACCGGTAAGCGTTTACGGTTATTCATAATTGCCAGGATTGTGGTTACAATCCTCTTTCTGGCATCAACAATCATACTTAAAATTTCATCTTCCGAAGCCATTGGCGACTTGCAATTCAGGAGTCTTATTGAGCTGATGGTTCTTTCGTGCCTCTTCTCGGCGGCATCTCTGGCTGCCCTGAAGCACTCGGCATGGCTTCTTCAACTTACCCGCCTGCAGATTGTCTGGGATATCCTCTTTGTTACTTTTCTATTGATGCTGACGGATGGCATTGCCAGCCCGTACTCTTTTTTATATCTGCTTGCCATTATGAATGCAGGTATGTTGCTCAACAGGCAGCAGGCTCTTTATACTGCAGCTCTCTGTCTGATTCTGTATGGTGGCATGGTGGATCTTCAGTATTACGGGATACTTGAGGGAATCGGTTTAACGCCATCTGAAGCGAGGCTTCGTGGAAATGTGGTGATTTTTTATACACTCTTTCTGCATCTGGTAGGTTTTGTCCTTGCAGCGATAATGGGCAGTCATCTTGCTGAGAGGGCAAGGGTTACAGAACATGCTCTCTGGGTTACAGAAGTTAACTACGAAGAGCTCAAGCAGCTGCATAGTACAATTGTTGAAAATCTGGATAGTGGATTTCTCACAATCAATCGGGATGGACTTGTAAGGGTTTTTAACCCATATGTTGAAAAACTGACCGGAATTAGCCAGGCAAAAGCATATGGGCAGCGAATTGAGTCGATCTTTCCAGCGTTGTCTTTCAGAGATATTGAGTTAATAACAGAGATAAAAGGTGAATTTTTTTACCGTTCTGTCTCTGACAAAGCCTTTACCATAGGGTATGTGGCTATACCTTTTAAAAATCTTGAGGCTGAAACAGCAGGCATTATATTGACGCTTAAAGACCTTACAAGCCTGAAGCAGATGCAGCTTGCCTTGAAACGTGCTGACCGTCTGGCTGCGCTTGGTGAACTTTCAGCAAGAATGGCTCATGAGATACGTAATCCTCTGGCTGCAATCAGCGGTTCAGTACAACTTCTATCAGAACATGGTGGTCTGCAAGAACATGAATATCGTCTTCTGGATATAGTTATGAGGGAATCAGAGCGTCTTAATGGACTGATTACAGATTTTCTGGCATATGCCCGTCCGAGAATACCAAGTCAGGAATATTTTTGTCTTGAGCCATTTATCACAGACTTGTTTACCTTTCTTTCTACTGATGCCAGGTGCATGAATATAAGGTTTTTAAAATCAATAGATAAGGATATTAAGGTTTTTGCCGACAGGGATCAATTACATCAGGTACTGTTGAATCTTATGCATAATGCTGCAGATGCAATGCCTGACGGAGGTGAGATTTTGGTAAGCGCAGAGCTCCATGCTCCAAAAAGCAGAGGTAAGAGTTCAGAGCTTTATCTGAAGGTTTCGGATCAGGGTATTGGAATAGATGAGGATACCTGTAAGCACCTTTTTGAACCTTTCTGGAGCACCAAGCCTGCGGGAACCGGCTTGGGGCTTGCAACAGTATACCGAATTATAGAAGCTCATGGTGGCACAGTCCAGCCTGAAAAGCGTGAAGGGGGAGGGACTGTTTTTACAATATGCCTGCCAATGAATCAGGAGGAACAAGGTGCGAACCAGAATTCTGGTTGTTGATGATGAATTGAGTATGCGGGAATTTATATCAATCCTGCTGGAACGGGAGGGATATGAAGTATTGACCGCAGCAGATGCCGAAACCGCAGAACAGCGTCTGGCAGCCTCCAATATTGATCTTGTAATCTCGGATGTGCAGATGCCAGGTCTTAATGGTCTGGAGCTGCTTACAAGGATTAAGGAAAGCTCTCCTGAAACGGCTGTGTTGCTTATCACAGCATTTTCAACTGCAGAACAGGCAGTTGAGGCAATGAAGCTTGGGGCATATGATTATCTCGCAAAGCCTTTCAAGGTGGATGAAATAAAGATCCTTGTCAGGAATGCACTTGAGAAACGTGATCTCAGGATAGAGAACCGCCAACTGCGTGAAAGAGCCTGCGTTGCAGAAGGCTATGCCGGTATTATAGGCGCATCACAAAGTATGAGAGAGCTCTTTGAACTTCTGCGTAAACTTTCAGACTCACAAACAACAGTGTTAATACTTGGAGAAAGCGGAACAGGCAAAGAACTTGCTGCCCGTGCGATTCATGAAGGAAGCCAGCGTAAAGGGAAACCGTTTGTCGCTGTAAACTGCGGAGCAATACCTGAAAATCTTATAGAAAGTGAACTTTTCGGGCATGTAAAAGGCGCTTTTACCGGGGCAGTAGCAGAACGTACCGGCCTCTTTGAAGAGGCCGGAGGTGGAACTATTTTTCTTGACGAAATCGGTGAGCTTCCATTGTCAATGCAGTCAAGGCTTTTAAGGGTAATACAGGAAAGAGAGGTTCGCAGAATAGGTGGAACCACTACAAAAAAAGTAGATGTGCGACTACTGGCCGCCTCTAACAGGGATCTTGCTCTTCAGATAAAGGAAGGGAGCTTTCGCGAAGACTTGTACTACAGAATAAATGTCATGCAGGTTATGATGCCACCTTTACGTGAACGTATTGAAGATATCCCTATGCTGGTTCAGCATCTGATTAAAAAACATAGCGGTAGCGCCGGTATAGTGACATCAGAGGCTCTGAAGGCTCTGATGGCATATCATTTTCCAGGCAATGTAAGGGAGCTGGAAAATATTATTGAACGCAGCCTTGTTCTGAATAGAGAAAAGATAACAATTGATACTTTGCCTCCCCAGGTTAGAGGCGCTGTAAAACGTTTTGATCTTAATGCCTTGATTGATATTCCCGAAGAAGGGATTGAACTTGAGCCAGCAATAGAAAATCTTGAGAAGCAGTATCTTGTGAAGGCGCTGGAAAAATCGGGTGGGAACAAAACCAAAGCGGCAGAGCTTTTGGGAATGTCATTTAGATCTTATAGATACAAACTGTCAAAATATGGTCTTGCGGCTGAAGGGGATTAATCTGCCTGGCTAAAAATACAAAAGCCTCGGAAATTCGAGGCTTTCTGGACTGTCCTGTATGGGGTTGGACAGTTTTCTGGTCGGTGCGACTGGATTTGAACCAGCGACCCCTACCACCCCAAGGTAGTGCGCTACCAGGCTGCGCTACGCACCGAAATAAAACTATATCTTCTTTGAACGGTTTAACTGTGCAGGTAAAGAGTTGTAACTATTAACATGTCATTCTGCTGGCGTCAACTTTTATAAAACGCTTCATCTATAGAAATATTGGATGTTCTGTTTGTTTGCATAGATTTTCTTATCTTTAGATATATATGAGTTTGCTGCATTCAGGCATATCGACAGGAAATTATCCTAAGAAAAGAAGTTGAGCAGCCAAAAGAGTTGTAACTTTATGAATGCAGGTTTGAATTATAGAACAATTATCCTCACCCACAAACCCTAACGCCAGGCTCCTTGAAACAGTTTGCGTTAGGATAATTTAATGTTGTCATATTCCATGAAACAGGGAGTTTCGATGATTTACCAAAAGCAGGCGATCTCCTGATGGTCACTGAAGCCATGAAGATGGAGACCAACATAAAGGCCAAGGCCGATGGAAAATTGCGGAAGTAAAATTCAATGAAGGCGATAAGGTAGAAAAATAAGAACTTGCAATTGCAATGAGTTAGATATTAATGACGTACAGTTCTATTAACGAGTTTCCTCATATCTCATCTCCATTCCACTTTACTTTTAAGCAGAATGGATTTAAATGAGAAATATCGGTTTTAAACACCATAAAAATGATCTGATCACTTAGGAGAATTTTCAATGAAACAAATTGTAATGGCTGTATTGCTAATACTGCTCAGTAGCATAGAAGCTTTTTCTTGGGACAATATATGCAATGTTGCAGGTTCTTACGTACGTGGAACAACCACTCAAATCAATGAGCTTTCAGAACGAACACTGGCAAACCGCCAAGTTGAAGGGTCAGGCAAAGTAAGGGATGTTAAAAGTGGAGGGCTTGCATCAAAATTTTCTGTAATTGTTGATTGTGGAAATGATGTCATTGTGGATGTGCCAACAAATGCAGCAAATTCTGCACAAAATCTGCATGTGGGTGATACAATTAATTTTTCAGGTGTGTTTAATGGCATCACCCGAAGAAGATATGTAAACAATCATGAATACTACTTGTATGTATACTTAAGTGACTATTCTAAAGTCTGGTGACTTTATACCAAAGATTTTTTCCCATAGCGCCCCGTTTTGTACCATCCTAAACGGGGCGTTTTTGTATCCAGATTGTGACATTAAGTGACGTGATGTAAGTTGAAAACAACGGAGAACAAATCTGTTAAACAGTCTTGCCGTGCCGACTTTAGTGGGTTTGATCGGTAGTAATGGCTGGTTTTGATGAACATAAATAGTTAGAATTACTGATAAACCTAGGTATCGTGAGCAACCGTATGAAGGTGACCTCAACCATTAGCAATACCCGCGCTTTTTTGCGAGTGCAGGAGGAGTTTGGCTCCTTTGATGCCTATCTGTGGCCTTTTCTGGAGGGAAGGTTGATCCAGAATGCGCCTGGCCAGAGCATCAAGGAGGTTCCTGCCGGTACAGCGGTATCTGATGCCCTGAGCCGCGACCTGAAAAAACGGGGTTTCCGCTTTGTGGGCAGCACTATCTGCTATGTTATGATGCAGCTGCTGGGAATAGTGAATGACCATACGGTTGACTGTTTTCGCAGGCAGGTGCTGCAGAACAGATAATGCCAACACAATCTCCAGACTGCACGGAATTCCATAACTGCCTGACAGGACAATGGCAAATCGGCTTGATGACTTATAAGAGTTCGACAGCAATTGTTGAGCATGCTAAACACAGACCATGAAACCACGCCTCACGTTTAATCATATCCCACGCCTGTTGAAGCTGGCAGGCCCGATGATCCTTTCCACCTCCGCTATCACGATGATGCAGATTATTGATACCATAGTGCTCTCCTATGATTCCAGCCAGGCTCTTGCGGCAATCGGCCCATCCAGCATGGCGGTCATCCTGTTTCAGGGCTTTCTGTTTGGTACTGCCGGGTATGCTGGTACCTTTGTGGCTCACAACTACGGTCATGGTAATCACCAGGGGGTGGTATCATCAGCCTGGCTTGGTATCTACACTGCCCTGGCCTCAGGTATTGTGGCCGTGCTTGTTGCCTGGCCGCTGGCGCAACTGTTCCTGCTGACCGGTCATGAACTGCAGGTGGCACGGGATGAACAGACCTATTTCTGGATCTGCATGGTTGGCTCTTTCTTTCCGGTCTTTGGCAGCGCCCTGGCTGGATGGCTTTCAGGCATCGGCCGTCCGGCGCTGGTCACCGCTGTTACTTTTATCTCCCTTCTGGTCAATGCGCTTTTGGCATGGGGCTTGGTGCTGGGGGAATGGGGGCTGCCACGAATGGGGATTGCCGGTGCTGCCATTGCAACGGTAACCGCCCAATTGATCGGTGCCTTGCTGTACGCCTTCCTGTTTGCACGGGCAGGAGGGTTCAGGAATCCGGCTGCCCGCTGTCTGAACCGGGTGGAGTTCAGGCGATTTCTTTCGCTTGCGGCACCGATGGGACTGCGGATCAGTGGCGAGCTGACGGCATGGACTCTGTTTCTGGTTGTGGTGGGGCGGCTTGGCACAGTGGAGCTGGCAGCATCAAGTATTGCCTTCAGGATTAACGGCATAGCCTTTTTCCCTGCCCTGGGGCTTGGGCAGGCTGCCGGTATTCTGGTGGGACATGTACGTGGTGCTGGTAAGGATGATGAGGTGCCAGCCATTGCCTGGCAGTCGTTAGCGGTCTGTGAGGCCTGGATGCTACTGATGGCCACCATGTTTGCTACGGCAGCAGAACCGCTGTTTTCCATCTTTGCCGGTAGCAGCCCTGATTCTGCCGGAATTATCGCAACCGGCACGTTGTTGATGAAGTTTGTGGCTGTCTACTGCGTCTTTGACGCTGCCAATGTCATGATTGGCTGCGTGCTGGCCTCGGCAGGTGAAACAAGGTGGATCGCCCGTACCTTTGCCATCGGTTCAGCCATATTTATTGCCCTGCTCTGGCTGATTGATTGCACCATGCCTGGTCTTGTGGCTGAATGGACACTGGCGACCTGCTTTGTATTTTGTACGGCACTGGTCTGGTTGCTTCGTTTCAGGGCTGGTCACTGGAGAGAGATAAAGATCATACACAAAAGGGCAGTCTGATGAGATGCAGCGCCAACCTGGCATTTAATTCCAAATCCAATCAAGGTGCTATTTTAGTTGGGTCTTTTTTAGTTCCTTAATGTGCTACCCTGAAAAAACAGATTTAAATTACAAGTGCAGCAGTTGAGTTTTATAGAAGAAATTCATATTGTGTCTGGTAATGCTGTCTCAACAACCTGTCCAAACTTAAGAGCCGCTACCAGAAGCAAATCCGTAGCGGCTTTTGAATTAAATATCATGTGCATGTCCACAGAACCGCCAGAACTGCCTCCTCGGGAGACAAGACAACACCAAAACAGACACGCGCCTATTCAGCTAAAACTATTTCATAACCGGTGCTACGTCCACCGGCATCCGCTTTTTTCAGAATCCCATGTTCCAGTAATGCCGTGATATCCCTCAATGCCGAATCCTGCGAGCATTTTGCAAGTTGTGCCCACTTTGAACTTGTCAGTTTTCCCTCAAACCCGTCCAGCAAGCGGTTTAACATCATAATCTGACGCTGATTCAGTTGCCTGCTGGAATGCTGATCCCAGAAACGTGCCTTACTGAAAACCAGAGCAAGTGTTGCTTCGGCGCCATCCATGGCATAACGCAGGTTTGTCAAAAACCACTCAAGCCATTGGGTAACATCCATATCCCCTTTTTGCGTCTGTTCGAGAATCCGGTAGTAGCCGTTACGGTTATTGCGAATCTGTGCCGAAAGACTGTAAAAACGGCGACTGCTTCCTTCTGAACGAGCCAGAGCCATATCTCCAATGGCACGGGCAATCCGTCCGTTTCCATCATCAAAAGGGTGTAGCGTCACAAACCAGAGGTGTGCCAGACCAGCCTGCAAGACCGGGTCAAGATCAGCCTTGGGGGTATTGAACCAGCCCAGAAAGCGGTCCATCTCTATCTGCAGTGATGACGCCGGCGGTGCCTGGTAGTGGACTTTCTCATGGCCATATGCTCCTGAAATAACCTGCATAGGGCCAGTAGCATCATCCCGCCAGTCAGCAACCTTTACTTCTGATAATCCGCTGCGGCCTGTCGGAAACAGCGCGCCATGCCAGGCACAAAGCCGTTCTTTTGTGAGCGGCTGCCGGTAATTTCTGGTGGCATCCAGCATCATTTCAACCACGCCGTCTATGTGCCGATCTGCCGGTGCCAATGCGCCAATCTCCAGACCAAGGCGCCGTGCAAGAGAGGAGCGAACCTGGTCAGAATTCAAGGTCTCTCCTTCAATCTCGCTGGTCTTGATCACATCCTGAGTCAGTATGGAGAGTTCAGCCTCGTCCTGCAGACTAAATCCCAGCGCTGCCATGCTGCCGGTCAAACGCCCCTGACGATGGCGGACATCTGCCAGCAGTACGGCTAACCGAGACATGTTTATCTGCCATGCCGGCCATTGTGATTGTTCCCAGATATACATTTCCACAATCTCCGCAATTATTGCGGCTAATATAGGTGCTATTCACCGCACTGGCAATTAATTTGTAATACAGACTTGTTTGCCAGTTGCAAGTAAGCTAATCAATGAATCAGGATTTGCATTGACTGGCAAATAGTTCTGAACAATAATTACCTGACTTCATTCATTTCATGGCAACTGGAGTGTAGTATGCCAAAAACAGCCAGTATCCGTACTATAGAGCAGGCTATAGAATCGCTGCCGCAATCAGATCAGTTTGCGCTGCTTGAAAAACTGCTCAAGCACCTCAAGCATTCTCTTGTTGGAGCACCAATATTGCCTGCTGCAGAGCAACCAGCAGACTCCCCCAAATCACTGCGAGGAGCATTAAAGAGTTACGCAGATCACTCACGCAGAGATGCCGAGAAAAGTGCATTTGGCAAGGCAATGAAAGCAAAACATGCGCATAGTTGATGCCAACATCGTACTTCGCTATCTGCTTGATGATGAACAGCAGCTTTCCTCACAGGCAGCCGCTATTCTGGAAAAGGAAGCTGTCCACCTGCCGTTTGAAGTGCTTGCAGAGGTTGTGTATGTCATGCAGGGGGTGTATGCCGTACCGCGTGACAAGATCAACGAAACGCTTCAGTCGTTTCTAGCCAGCCCAGGTATTACAACAAACAGCACACCGGTAGCTTCAGAAGCATTACGATTGTATGCAGATAAGAAAATCGACTTTGTTGATGCACTGCTGTGTGCCTACCACAGAGTTGACCGGCATGAGATTGAGACATTTGACAAAAAACTGAGGAACTGCTGCAAGTAAAACGCCCGTCTGCGCGAAACAGTCGGGGGTTAGAGTAATTTTAACCGGCAACATGCCAAGTAAACAAAAAAGGTTGTCAGATAATTTTACATCTACTTCTTTGCCTGCCTCCTGCGGTACAACGCCAAACCACCAATACCAGCCCCCAGCAGAATGATTATGGTGTCCCCACACCGGTGAACAGGCAACCCTTTGATGAACTGAAGAGAATTTAAGATAAAAAGAGGGTACTCTGTCCAGTAAGGACTCGATCAAAAGCTTAAAAAGGTTGAGGCAGAGGTTATGGATGCCTTCAAGGAGTTGGATGGAGAATGAGTGATGCCATGAACTACATTCTTGCATTGGATCAGGGTACCACAAGTTCCCGTGCTATCATTTTTGACCATAATGCAACTATCAAATCCTCTGCCCAGAAGGAGTTCCAGCAGTTTTACCCCTGTACAGGCTGGGTGGAACAGGATGGACTCGAAATATACAGCTCCCAGTTGGATGTAGCACGCGATGCACTCTCACGGGCTGGACTGACTGCTGGAGATATAGCCGCAATTGGGGTAACCAACCAGCGGGAAACAACCCTCGTATGGGAGAAGAGTAGCGGTTTACCTATATATAATGCCATTGTCTGGCAGGATCGTAGAACTGCAGAAATCTGTGAGCAACTCAGAAGAGAAGGTTTGGAGCCTTATTTCAGGGAAAGGACTGGACTGCTGCTTGATCCTTATTTCTCTGGCACCAAGCTGTCATGGATTCTGGATAATGTGTCTTTTGCACGTAGGCGAGCCGAACAGGGAGAACTCCTTTTTGGAACAGTGGACTCCTGGCTGCTCTGGAACCTGACCGGTGGCAAACGGCATGTTACGGATGTAAGTAATGCCTCCCGGACACTTCTTTTCAACATACACACCTGCAAATGGGACAACGACCTGCTCAATCTTTTGAATATTCCAGCAGCCATGCTCCCGGAGATTGTCAGTTCCAGTGAGGTCTATGGGGAAACCGCACTAGGTATTTTTTCCCAGGCTATTCCGGTTGCCGGGATGGCAGGGGATCAGCAGGCATCACTATTCGGGCAGGGATGCACCCGTCCCGGACTGGTCAAGAACACCTATGGCACCGGCTGTTTTATGTTGAAACAGATAGGGGCAACCCCGACCCTCTCCAATAACCGCCTGTTGACCACAGTAGCCTGGAAGATAGGAAACAAGATAGAATATGCCCTTGAAGGAAGCGTATTTGTCGCAGGGGCTGCAATCCAGTGGCTTCGTGACGGGCTCGGGATCATCGAATCAGCCGCTGATGTTGAAGCACTGGCTGCATCGGTTCCTGACAGCGGTGGTGTCTTTGTTGTACCTGCCTTCACCGGACTTGGTGCGCCGCACTGGGATCCGCATGCACGTGGAAACATAACCGGAATATCCAGAGGCACTACTGCTGCGCATATCGCCCGTGCAACTCTGGAAAGTATAGCATTGCAGACAGTCGATCTGGTATCTGCCATGGAAGAGGATACCGGAATCAAGCTTCCTGAGTTGAGGGTTGATGGAGGCGCCACTGTCAACAACCTTCTGATGCAGATTCAGGCTGATCTTCTTGGTGTGCCGGTAGTCCGCCCCAAGATAAGTGAAACCACTGCCTTGGGAGCTGCCTTTCTGGCAGGGCTTGCGGTCGGTTATTGGCAGGACAGTGAAGAAATATCCATTGCCCGGCAGATTGATAGGACATTTTTCCCGGAAATGACAGATGAAAAAGTTACTTTGTTACGTCATGGATGGGACAAGGCTGTAAGGTGTGCAAAGTTATGAAAGATGCATTCCTTGACCATCCACTGCTGACAGGTCGTTATTTTTACCCCTGGCCTAACCGCTTTGATGAACCCTTTTTTGTTGAAGGGGATGGTTTCCATCTTGGATGCCGCTTCATGAAGGTTTCGGAAGATTTCCCGACGATCATTCATTTTCATGGCAATGGCGAGACGGTGTCTGATTATCTGGGTGACTTTGAAGAGCGAATAGCTGACATTGGTGCTAACCTGCTCTTGGCCGAGTTCCGTGGTTATGGCATGTCCACAGGTGAACCGGCACTTGCCTCCATGCTGGATGATGTTCAACTGATCGTAAAAGCATCCGGTGTTCCCCCGGAACAGCTTATCTTCTTTGGTCGTTCGCTGGGGTCACTTTATGCGTTGCATGGGGCGGCATTGTATCCAGGTGCAGCTGGCCTGATTATCGAGAGTGGTCTGGCTGATCCCATGGAGCGGATTCTGGTAAGAGTTGAGCCCGCAGATCTTGGCGGAACACTGGATGACTTGCAGCAGTCTGTGCGCTGTCATCTCAACCAGCAGGCAAAGATCAGTCTATTTAGCGGCCAGGTACTGATCATGCATACCCGGAATGATGATCTGGTCTCCGTATCACATGCCGAGCGCCTGTACGACTGGGCCAACCAGCCAAAAGAGTTGCTCATCTTTGAACGGGGAGATCACAACACCATCCTGGCGGTCAATCAGGATGCCTATTTTTCAGTACTTGAAAGTTTCATCGCGAACATACGAAGGAGCAGGATATGAAACTGGAGATCAGTGAACTCCAATTAAAGAACTAAAGAAAAATATAGTATGATATCAGGAGTGATTATGAAGACGGTTTACAGTGCACCAAATTTATCGCTTGTGAGCATTATCCAGAACATATTGGATCAACATGGGATTTCCTGCTGGATCAAAAATGAATTTCTTTCCGCTGGTGTCGGTGATCTCCCACCTGTAGAATGCTGGCCACAACTATCTGTTGAGGATGATGATTTTGCAGCAGCAGAACGGATCGTGGAAGCAGCCCTGACAGAAACATCTGGTTCTGCATGGAGATGTAATTCCTGTGGTGAGGAAATAGAAGGTCAATTCACTGAATGCTGGAAGTGTGGGGCAAGTTGTCCTATCAAGGAGAACCCATGATTGAAGTCGTAGACAAGAGTGAGCGGTACTGACGTTTCAGCCATGGATCGTGCACTTGCAAAGGTGTGTGAGTCTTGCCCTGTATGCCGACATGCCCGCCAGCAGCAGCAGGGAGTCGCCTACAACTTTGTAAAAAGAATTGAGACCGATATTTGTCCCTTCTGTAAGGCATATGAGCGGGTTCATGGTAAAAAAGCCCATGAAAAACGAGGATAATCATGTCAATTGTAACTGTAGTAGCAAAGCTTATCGTACGGGAAGATGCCGTAGACGCTGTCAAGACCCAACTTCTGAAACTTGTCGAACCAACCCGGCAGGAAGAGGGATGTATTGAGTATCGTCTGCATCAGGACAATACTGACCCTGGTGTTTTTATCTTTTATGAAAACTGGGAGAGTATGGCTGCACTGGATCGGCATATAACGACCCCTCATTACAAACAGTACACTGCAGCCATCAAAGGCTCAGTTAAAGAGAAAATCGTCCACAAAATGACCTGCATTGCATAACAGTTGCAGCTTGATGGTGATATATGAAACTCTTGTCTCTACAGTTTGTCCTGTTTTTTTCACTCTGTTTTCCTGTGACTTATGCCATAGCAGATACTTCTCTCGTCATTGATGAACATCAATTACAGCAGCTTCAAGACATGATGCTCAATGACCCTCAAATTATGGAACTTATTTTGGCACTGCAGAATGATCCTGACATGCTGTCTCTGCTTAATGATCCCTCTTTTTTACAGGCAGTCAGTAGTAGAGATGTCGGCAAACTGGAGCGGGACTCACGCTTTACAAAGCTTATGGGTAACCAGAAAATCAGACAAATCATTGATCGAATGAAATGAGGGGAGCACTATGGCGATGACCGTTGAAATCAGGAATAACAAGCTGTGTATCAATACAGCTACTTACCTACATCTCCGGCGAGAGGTAAGTCCAGAATAAAAAACGGGGGTGTCTGCCATCTGGCGGACACCCCCGTTTAGATTCAACAGTTATTCTTTTGAGTTATTTTTCAGCTATGCTGGAAGCTGCCTCTTTGCTTTTGGCTTCTTCTGAAGCGTTCTTGATCATTCCATACAGGCTGATAAGAGCTGGAACAAGTTGTGCTACTACTACCAGGGCAAGGAATCCCGCAAAGGCAAGTACCAGTATGCCACTGTTAAAGGTCAGGCTTGTGTCGATATGGTTGGCTGCTGCACCTGATGCTATGGCGGTTGTAAGGCTGGCAAAAATCATGGTTACGGTGGCTATAACAGTTGATGTAGTTTTCATGGTCGTTCTCCTTTGTAAGGTAGTTTGGTTGAATTTGGATGATTAATTAATTTCGGTTTTTATCTTTTTTGCTATTTGGTTTTCCAAGAGCTTTTTCTTCATCTTCTGATTTAATAAGTAGCAAGTAGAGTGCCAAAGCATAAAAAACAATTAAATATATATAACATGCTGAATAAACAGGCTTTATTATTTTCATAAGTTCTAAAACAAAAAATAATCTGTATTAAATTTATATGCGGGTTTAACCATTAAATCAGAAGTTATATCGCTTAACATGCTGATATTATAAGCTGTATATCTGTAATGTTCAGTAATGGGATGTATGTATGATTAATACATCAGTTCGCCTCCAACCTAATCCTTCAAAAAATGGCTATTCAGATTTTATGGCGGGGATCCGGGGTCAACACAAGTGATGCCCCCCGCTTACGGTCAGTCCCTGCTTGAACAACTGGCGCGTGACCTTTCGTTACGCCACTAAGGGTTTTAGCCGCAGCAACCTGATTCGCATAACGGGACGCTGCAATCCCTTATGCCAGCGCAAAGCTGGATATCTTCAATAAATAGGCATAACGTAAATTATAGTTGACGAAATACCGCGAACATGTAAATAATTGCTTCCATTATGAGCGAAAAGTGCACAATCTCACTTTACCCAGCTTCCGCAAAGGCACTCCGAGAATTAGGGTTGCGTCTTAAAGACGCACGTCTGCGCCGACGTTTCTCGATGGATGCCGTTTGCGCCAGAGCCGATATCTCCCGCCCAACCCTTTACAAGATTGAAAAGGGGGAGCCATCCGTTGTTTTCGCTGCATATATCCAAGTGTTGCGCGTGCTCGGTCTGACTGATGACCTATCCTTGATTGCCAAAGAGGACGTAGTCGGCCGTCGTCTGCAAGATGAATCTATGCCGCGGCCGAAACGAGCCCCGAAACGACCCACTCGTGGATCTGTAAATAAAGATGAGGGAGAACAGAATGGCTAAGCCGTCTCCCAAAGATCAGGTGCTGGTCTACCTAGATGACCCGGCATTCGGGCAGATCAATAATATCGGTACGCTTACCTGTGGCGATCGAGGTAGTGTTCGGTTTGAGTACAACGAATCATGGATTGCTCAAGCTGACTCGTTTCCCCTTGATCCAGAACTGGATCTCGCTTCTGGAGAATTTTACCCAAAAGGCTCAAACTTCGGCGTTTTCATGGATTCTTGCCCTGACCGGTGGGGAAGCGTCCTTATGCAACGTCGTGAGGACGTAGAATCAAAGATGGAGGGGCGTTCCCGTCGCGTTTTGGGGACATGGGATTATCTCCTTGGCGTTCAGGACTGTACCAGGATGGGAGCCCTCCGCTTCAAGAGACTCCAAGATGAAGGGTTCCTGGCATCTGAGGCTTTATCTGCACCGCCTATCACTCGATTGGCTGAGCTTCAACAGATTGCCTTCGAGATAACAAACAAGAAGGTACAAGACCTCGGTCGACTGAGAGAATGGCTCAGAGTATTGGTTGCTCCTGGAGCTTCGCTTGGTGGCGCTAGGCCGAAGGCAAACATTGTTGAAAGCGACGGTAGCCTCTGGATAGCCAAGTTCCCTGCCAGGGATGATACGGAAGATGTCGCGGCATATGAGAAACTGGTGCATGATCTTGCAAGGGATTGCGGTATTGATGTTCCGGAATCACGTCTTGTAAAGATTGGTTCCGGATATCACACCTTCATGGTAAAACGGTTTGATCGTTATCATGCCGACCGTCGTTTTTTTTCATCGGCAATGCCTTTGCTTCACAGGACTGATTCTGAGGACGCCAGCTATCTCGAATTAGCTGAGTTCATCACCAATTATGGGGAGGTTGAGCGCATTGAAAGGGAGCTTGAAGAGTTGTACCGGAGAGTTGTCTTCAATGTTGTCGTGGCCAACAGGGATGACCATCTTCGCAATCATGGATTCATCCGTAATCCTGCTGGGTGGCGGCTGGCTCCAGCGTTCGATATCAACCCTTCAACCAGCAAGGAAGAGCATGTTCTTGCATTGGACGATCATGCCAGATATCCCGATTTAGAGGTTGTTGCCTCAACAGCGGATCTCTACCGATTGGGCGATAAGAAGTCCAGGGAAATTATTGAGCTGATTTGCGATGTTGTCAGCGGTTGGCGACCCAGGGCCAAGCGGATGGGTTTGTCTGCCCAGGATTGTCTGGTGCTGGAACAATGTATGTTGGTTTCGTGAGGACAGTGCATTGGTTTTAGCTTAGAAGTTAGCATGCAACAGGTTTGTTCCTAGCAGGCCAAACACCATAAAAACCAGAGATCCGCTAGGTTCGCCTGGTCAATTCCTCTTCGTTGCTCAAACCCTACATAAACCCGACAAACCAGTCATGACAGGTATGGGGTTGTAGTCGATTCGACATACAAGGGCACAGGCAGATATGCGCCGCTCCATGTAATGCAAAGATGTAACGAACTTCTTACAAATGAGTGTGTCTTTCTACCACAAACTCTGAAGTCAGTAAAAAGCTCAGCAAAAAAGTCAGAATATGTTTTTTTACTATGAAATCCGAATAGCCTTTTTTTGTTGAGTATTGCCAGCATTTGCCCCAAATCTGCGCCAAAAACGAAAAAAGCACCTACAGGATGTCTGTAAGTGCTTGATTTATATGGCAGGGGTGCCAGGATTCGAACCTGGGGATGCCGGAATCAAAATCCGGTGCCTTACCGCTTGGCTACACCCCTAAAAATGAGATAGCTTTAATAGCAAACTATTGGCAAGCCGTCAAGAGTTTCGTGCTTTTTTGAATGTTCTTTAGATGGATTATTGATGTTCTTACTGCTGTTTAACAGTCATTGATAGCCAGATCCCGCCGAGAATAAAAATTACGTTAGCTCCCCATGCTGCTATAAATGGCGGCAGAATTCCGCTGCGGCCATATGACTGTATTGCTGCATTTATGATGAAATAGGAAAACCCGATTGCCACACCAGTGGCAATTCCACGAGTTACTCCACTTGTGCGCCCGGTCTTCAAGGCAAAAGGGATCCCCAGAATTATCATTACAAATGCTGCAAAAGGGAGCGCTATTTTGGCATGCATCATTGTGCGGTATCGTCCTGCTGCGTACCCGCCCTGTTCAAGGCTGATGGCGTATTGTCTCAATTTTCTGAAACTGAAATTATCGGCGTTATTGTCCAGTATTCTGAGATCATCAACCTTTAAACGTAGTGGTAGAGGCATTCTGGATGTTTTAGTTACTCCGCTTTTGCCTGTAAATGTACGGGTCTGAACATTAGACAGTTCCCATCCTGCTTGGCTGTAAACGGCTTTTTCAGCGTCCATTCGCTTTATTGGCTGCATATCGGCTGACAGATCCCAGACGGTAATTCCTTTAAGTGTAAATGTTGCAGGTTCAAAGAGCTTGGCCTGGAGAATAAGATTGTCAGAACGAAACCAGATGTTGTTGAGTCTGAAAAAAGTGTTTAGAGCTTTTTTGTTTATGACTATTTTATCAATCTGTTCCATTTTCTGAAAACTGCCAGGCACAATCAGCTCGGCATTTAAAAGCAGTAAACAACTGCAGATAAGGCCAAGTATCAAAACTGGGGTAACAATTCTGGGGATGCTAAGTCCGCAGCTGCGCATTGCTGTCAGTTCATTGCTTCTGGAGACTATTCCGAGTGAGAGGAGTGTTGCCATCAGTACGGCAAAGGGCATTGTCTGACCAAGCATCTCAGGGAGTTTAAATATGAAGAATTGCAGTATGGCAGATGCTGATGCTCCTGCCTTGCTGAAGCGGCTGAACTTTTCCATGAAGTCAAGTATCAGATAGACAGCAAGAAAGCTGCCCTGACAAAGCATGAAAAGTTTAAGCCATGCTTTTGCTATATACCGTCCGATAATTCCCATTATACGGTTTTCTTTCCAGTCCTTAGGAACTGCCGTAAAAGATCCATAATTACAAGTTCCTGGGATGCGAGACGAAAGAGTATTATTCCCAGAATAAGAAAAAGCATATTAGGCAGCCAGAGTGCTAAAAATGGTGGAATAGCACCCTTTTCAGCGATTGTTCTCAGAAATGAGAGCATTATGTAATATGTTAGCAGGATAAGAATGCTGATTGTAAAGCCTGCGCCTTTACCGGAACGACGATTGGAAATCCCAAGAGGTAGCGCAAGTATTGCAAAGACAAATGTGGCAAACGGAAATGCAAAACGGCTGTGCAGCTCTGTAGCCATTTTTAACCGGTTTTGCAGAGGAATTGACTTTGATGACGCCCCATTTGCAAGCTCTGTAATACCAAGATCAATCTCTGATCTGGCTGGAGGGCCAATTTTTCCAGGATCTGCTGTAAGCATATATTCTGCAAAGGATATCAAGCGATAATCATTTTCCTGACGGGAATGAATACTGCCGTTTTTAAGAAGTATTCTAAGCGCTCCATCCGTTTCATCTGAAGTGACAAAGCCACTTTTTGCAAAGATGGTTATTGGGCGCTTGGGGTCACGGCTGTCCTGAATCATTACCCTGTGCATTGTATGACGTGCTTCATCATACTGATCGAGATAGAGGACGATTCCAGGCAGATCATCCCTGAATATCCTTTCACGTATGGCTGACGCGGCATATTTGCGTGCCACTTCCTGAGTCATCCGCTTGAATCCGCTATTACCCCACGGGACGGCCAGAATGCTCATGAAGAGCGTTAACACAGCTGCCGCTGAGGCTGCCATAAGGACTGGAGGCAGCAATGTTGAAAGGCTTAATCCGCTTGCCTTTAACACGGTGATCTCGTTGTCGCTGGAAAGTCGTCCAAAGGTAAGAAGAACTGCCAGGAGAAATGCCATCGGAATGGTCAGTACCATAAAAGAGGGAAGCAGTAGCAGTATAAGATAGATTACTTGAAGAAGAGGGACGCCGTTAGCAACTACCATCTCCATCAGCTTTACCATCCGTCCCATCAATAAAACCAGTGTGAATATAGTTAGCCCCAAAGCGAAGGTGCCGGAGATTTCCCGTATAAGATAACGGTTTATAATGCGCTGGTTCATGACGGCGAATAATACATGAAGGTAATAACTGTGTAAAGAAAACGGCGAGCTCTGTTTTTGGAAGAAATTATTACCTTTCCTGGATAACCTGCCCATGGTTTACAAAAGAGATTCCCTGACCTGAAGTAGCTCCTATCATAATGGCCTCAATTATTGGGGGTGTTACCTGTTTTGCTGCTTCCCATTTAACGATGAATTTTGGCGCAAAGCCTCCGCTGGTATCTTTTTCTTCAAGGTGGGTAAAGTTTGAGGCCAGTTGTGATAGCGCTATGGGTGAAGGGGCATATTTTCTTACCAGTCTGCCATTATTATCGTAATAATCAATGGCAGTTATGAGAATACGTTGTGACAGATCCGTATTTCTTACTGCAAGGGTTATCGCAAGGTTGTAGGGATTGGCGCGTGGGCCTGTAAAAACATGAGAATATGCCGCCACATATAAGGTTTGCCCTCTGGATGTCGAAACCTCTGCGGAAAACGCAGAACCGGCTGATATTATGATAAGTGCTATGATGAATAATTTGCAAAATTTTGTCATTTCTACCTCCTGTTCTATCTTTGATGCTTGATACTATCCTCTATCCTTTTTTAAGGCAACTGACAGTTCAATTACACAAGTTTTATGCAGATCCATATTAATTGTGAGAAAGAAAGTTAAGGTATTTGGTCTTGAATGAACTATAAATCCGGAGCTAATTTATAAGAGTAATTGCGGTTTAATATGGGAATTTAGGTAAATGAAGAGATTTTGCTTAATTTATTATTCAGGGATAATCAATAATACAACCAGAGTTATAAGTATATAAAGAATGTATATATGTTGATTGCCATGCTGTAACTTGCGAAATGATGAAAATTTCTCATTTGTCCATTCAATAAATGGAATATAGAGCTTTTCCAGAACCGTTTCAGGTACATGACTTTCATAATGGCTTTCTGAAGGATATGGACCTTGTATTTTGGGCTGATGAGTCTGAGGATATAAAAGACCACTAAACAGTTCAACCAGCATCTGCGCAAAAGATGAAGAGGTGTACTGTATCCGGCTGGTTGGCGCCAGATAACCGCAGCCCCAGGTTTCGGAGGTTGGATCAGTACCGGAGCGTTTGCTTAATCGGTAAAACAGTAAAACCGCAATTAGCATGGCAAATCCCATGAGAGATACCCAGGCAAGCGGAGCGGTGGCTGAGAGTTGCATGCCAGCTCCTTTAAGATTTGGGTACCAGGCAGTTACAGAGCTATCCAAAAGAGGCGCCAAGAGGGGTGGCAGTAAGCCGATAACTATGCAGATCAGAGCCAGTATGAACATCGGCATTTTCATTGATAGGGGCGATTCATGGGCATGTTTGGCTTGAGTGGAACGGGCAACCCCTAAAAAGACTACTCCAAAAACCTTGACAAAACAGGCTACTGCCAGACCACCAATCAGCGCCAGAAAAGGAGCAGCCAGGGCAACGGCTCCGGCGCCCTTTATTCCTAGTATAGCACCGTTAAACAGTCCCATATAAATCAAAAGCTCACTCACAAAGCCGTTTAAGGGGGGCAGGCCGCAGATTGCTACAGCTCCTATCAAAAACGATAGCCCAGTGTGGGGCATTTGACGCAGCAGGCCTCCCATGCGGTCAATTTCACGGGTACCGATAGCATGGATAATTGAACCGGCACCTAAAAAGAGCAGCGCCTTGAATACAGCGTGGTTGATTACGTGTAATAATGCCCCACCCATTCCTAGCAGAATCAGGAGCTTTGAGCCGTTTGTAACTCCAATCAACCCCACACCGATGCCGATGTAGATGATCCCGATATTCTCAATACTATGGTATGCTAAAAGCCGTTTCAGATCATGTTGCCCCAAGGCAAAGGCCACACCAACTACACCTGAAATAACCCCCATCACCATGATGGCAACACCCCACCACAGGGGCATGCTGTGAAAAAATGAAAGGGTGCGAACCAGGCCGTAGACACCGATCTTTAGAATGACCCCTGACATAAGGGCAGAGATATGGCTGGGGGCATTGGCGTGAGCACCGGGTAACCAGACGTGCAGCGGCATAGCGCCACTTTTGAAGCTGAATCCTGCGGTTGCAAGAAGTATCATCACTGAAGCCAGTCCTGTGCCGCCGTTTAGAGTGCCGGTAGTGGGAAGGGCAAAACTCCCGCCAGTAGAGGCTAAAAGTGAAAACATCGCAAATAGTGTCAGGGTTCCTATATGGGTGCAAATCAGGTAAAGAGTCCCGGCGTTGCGTACTTCTTCTCTATCGTCATCTGTACTCACTACAAAATAGGCTGAGATTGCCATGATTTCCCAGCAAACCAAAAAAAGGCCGATTGATCCTGAGATCAGGATTCCCAGCAGAGATCCAATCAAAAGTCCGAAGAAAAGGGTGATCTTGCGTGTGGTACGGAGGTTTTGGGCTGCAGGAAAATAACTGCTGCTGTACAGGCTGCTACAGCAGCCTACGATGAGGATCGGTAACGAAAACCAGGCGGAGAGGGGGTCAAGTCGGATAGTATGGGGACCAAACGGAAGTGGTAACAGAAGATGATAGACACCAGTGCTTCCAGTAATGATGCTTATAAGCGCGGCACTTATGCCTGTTAAGGCGGCAAGGATGATTAAAAAAATGCTAAGACGTTGTCCAAAAGGGGGTGAAACCAAGTGTAATGCAGATGGGAGTCCAGACACTGCTGCCAGCAGTGCTGAAATTGTCATGTATACCACCGGATCATGCCAGTACGGATCTGTCATCATGTTTTAACTCTTTGCAATGTCTGCTTCAATGTTGCGAATGGCGGCGAGAATCGATTCTGGCCGGGAAGTGTTCTTAAGCTCATGACGCAAACTATCATCTCGGAGGCAGTAGGCCAGTTTTGAGAGCAGGTGCAGGTGTGTCCGTACCGTGGGACTGGTGATGGTGAACAGGATTTGAACCGGTTTGCCGTCCACTGCGCCGAAATCTACCGGTTGCGCCAAAAAACAGAGCGCCACTTTGGGAACAGGCAGACGTAGTAAAAGTGGATTACGTACGTGAGGAATAGCAATGCCGTCCCCTACGGCAGTGGTTCCAACTGCTTCACGAGCCAGCAATACCTGAAGGACAAATTCAGGATCAAGCTCTTCAGGCAATTGCAGTAAGTCAACGACATTATGCAGCACGGTTTGCACATCAGTCCCTGGAACCTGATAGTGGATACCACCTGCCTCCAGAGCCTGGGTCAAGGGAGGTAGCGGGCGGATGTCGTCTGAATCGTCCAGTGCAAAGACCTTTGGATCAAGTTTGAGACCATGCTCGGTTGCCCACTCAAGCAAATCAACCCGGTTAATGTAATAGTTGCCGCGAATCTGCTCTGCCGGCAGGTTGTCGTTTCTGATCCAGCGTAGGACGGTTCGTTCATCGGTGTGTAGTGCTGTGCCTGCGTCAACTGCTGTTAACTGCATGATATGGTTGCCCCCTCAAGTCCCAGCTGAAACCGTACTGCCTTTTCCACCTGCTGCATGGCTCCTTTATTCAAAAGACCAAGCCGCTCGCCAACTACTTTCGTTTTATCAATTGTTATGATGATGTGACTGCTTATCTTTGCGTCCCGTTCCAGTCCGCTCGCACTTGCCGGCAAATGGGTCTCAAATTCATAAATCTTGTCGAGTCGTTCAAAGGATAGTGGAATAATGGTTAGCACTGGAGAATACTCATTACTGATATTATTACTGATGACAAGGCTGGGGCAGGTTTCTATACCCCGATCTGGTTCATGTTCCAGATTAATTGGATAGATTCCACCCCGTTTAAACATTACGCTTCTCCGTTACAGCCGATTCAAATTTTTTTAAGAGTTCAAAGGTCTCATCAGTTGTTGCCTGATACCCTTCAATTAAGCCCTTATAGTTGTTCTTCTTTATTTCTGCAAGCTTGTCCCGAGCGGCTTCTTCCAGAAACTGACTGACTCCCCGTTGTCCAAAGAGGGACTTTATGTCGTCTACAATCGGTGTCGGCAAGGTAATATTTAAGCGAGTGTTTGGCATAGTGCCTACCTAGTGAATGTTTTTGTTTTAAGACATATATTTTTTTATACCATATTAATTTTTTGTGTGGTAAATTTTTTTATGTGTATTTAATGTGCTAAATGTCGTTGCTTAATAGGCGTTTGGCTATGAATATAAATATGAAGAAATAATAGGTTTGTTTAATGAGTTCTATCTGGTTTGATTCGTTGCACGATCCTGTAGGAAACATTCTTGCCTCTGTACTAATCATTGCTGTAAGTGGCCTGCCAGGTCTTGTAATCAGGCGACCTGGCCTTGGGCAGATCATATCTGTTGTGCTGAGTCTGGCAGCATCGTTATTGGGTATGATTGGTGTTTTTAAGATACTTGCCGGTGCAACGGCCAGTCGCTACCTGCTGCTATGGCCGCTTCCGTTTGATAATGCCGAGCTGTCTGTTGACCACCTTTCCGCCCTGTTTCTATTGCCACTTTTACTGGCCAGTTCCTGTTGTTCTTTGTACGGTCGTGCATATCTGTCGTCGCTGCAGCAGCCAACTACCGAGAAACGAGTTACGTTGTTTCTTGGGCTATTTTCTGCCTCTATGGCAATGGTGCTGATTGCCCGTAATGGTGTGCTGCTGTTGGTGTCCTGGGAGGTGATGGCGCTTTCATCCTGGATGCTTTTAGTGACCAATCTTTACGACCATCAGGTGCAACGACCCGGTTTAGTCTACTTGCTGGCAACCCACACAGGCACCATGGCGCTATATCTGTTTTTCTCGCTGCTTCACAATCAGTGTGGCGGTTCCTTTGTATTCCCTACAGCACATACTATAAGTAGTAGTGGGTCTATTGCCGTTATCATGATGCTGGCGGCATTAATTGGTTTTGGTGCCAAGGCTGGTATTATGCCACTACATTTCTGGTTGCCAGGTGCCCATGCAAATGCCCCCAGCCATATATCAGCGCTCATGTCGGGGATCATGCTCAAGATTGGTCTCTATGGCCTCCTGCGGGGGATCTCTTTTTTTCAGACTATTCCCCTCTGGTTTGGCTGGCTTGTTTTGCTTTTGGGGGCTGTTTCGGCAATTACAGGGATTGTAATGGCTTCTGCACAGCGTGACTTAAAGCGCCTGCTGGCCTGTAGCAGTATTGAAAATGTTGGTATTATTGTGCTTGGTTTGGGGATGGCGTTTGTAGGCATGGCCAGTAAAAATGAATTTCTCATCATATTCGGCTTGACTGGTGGGCTGCTGCATATCGTTAACCACGCGCTCTTTAAACCATTACTGTTTCTCGGGAGTGGCTCGATTATTCATGCCACTGGTACGCGCCAGATTGACCGTATGGGGGGGCTTAGTCGACTGATGCCTCGCACGGCTCCATTATTTCTGGTTGGTTCACTGGCTATCTGTGGTTTGCCTCCATTTAATGGTTTTGTCGGCGAGTTGTTTCTTTATCTGGGGGCTTTTCATGAGGGGATCTATGCACCTCTGCCGTTCATGGCTTTTATTGCACCGCTACTTGCCCTGGTCGGTGGGGTGGCGGTCATTACCTTTGTAAAGTTGTATGGTATGATTTTTCTGGGTGTTCCCCGTGATCCGACCGCTGCTCAAGGCCACGAGGCACCTGGCTCCATGGTACTGCCAATGGCGGTTTTTGCATTATTGTGTATTGCAGGAGGGCTTCTTGCACCACTCCTGGTACGCTTGGTCGTACCGGTCGTTACTGCATACAGCGGTCTGGATCCACTTCTGATTACCGGATTGGTTGCCTCGGTTCCTCTTGCCACCATCAGTCTATTGAACGGTCTGTTGCTTTGCGGTATTGTGTTGCTGGCGATTGTCTGGCGGTTTGTGGTTAGACGACAACCGGTTGTATCGTCAACGACTTGGGGCTGCGGGTATTTGGCTCCAACTGCCCGCATTCAATACACAGGTAGTTCTTTCAGCGAGATGGCTCACGGAATTTTGGGAGGTTCAGGGGTGCAGGCAACACGCCTGTCTGGCCTGGCCGGCTATTTCCCTGCTTCTCTGTTATTTACCTTGCCGGTGGTTGAGCGGATTCTCGATCGTCTACTGATTCCGGCTATGTCCGGAGTTGATTGGTGTTTCTCCTGGATGCGACGGATGCAAAATGGCCATGTTTACCTCTATATGCTGTATATCTTTGTTACGCTGTTTGTCTTGATGGTCTGGAGTTACATATGATGCTCCCTTCTATTTTACACCTCCTTTTACTGTTGTTGATGCCGCCGCTCTTACTGGGGGTGATCAACAAGACCAAGGCTCTCTTTGCCGGCAGGAAGGGCGCCCCAATTTTGCAGCCATACTATGAACTTTTTCGGTTAGTGCAGAAAGGTTCGGTCTTCAGCAGTACCACAACCTGGGTATTTCGAGCCGGTCCGGTGGTAACACTGGCTGCCACCCTGCTGGCATCCATGCTGGTGCCGTTGGGCAACCATCCGGCCTTGATTTCCTTCCCAGGTGATATGATTCTTTTTGCCTATCTCTTTGGCCTGGCTCGTTTTTTTACCACCAGTGCCGCTCTCGATACCGGTTCCCCCTTTGAAGGGATGGGGGCTGCACGTGAGGTTACCTACGCCTGTCTGGTGGAGCCTACGCTCTTTTTTGCATTGGTTACTCTGGCTCGCATGAGCAAGAGTATGTCGTTAACAACCATGTTTACGTATCCATCCTTTCAGGTCTGGCTTGGATCCGGCGCAGTGTTGTTGCTGCTGGCCAATGCCCTTTTCATTGCGCTTTTAGCGGAAAATTGCCGGATACCTTTTGATGATCCCACTACCCATCTGGAATTGACCATGATTCACGAGGTCATGGTGTTGGATCACAGCGGGCCGGCTTTTGGCATGATTCTTTATGGCGCAGCGCTCAAACTCTTGGTACTGGGGGCATTGTTTACCAACCTAATCCTGCCGTTTAAGACCGGGAATCTGTTTTTTGACTGGGGAATATTTATTGCCGCGATGTTGTATCTTTCTGTCTTAATTGGTCTGGTGGAATCGGTTATGGCGCGTCTGCGGCTGGTGCGTATTCCTCAATTACTGGTTGCCGCAACCATTCTTTCGGCATTTGCCATGTTGTTGATAGTGAGGTGATGCAGATGGTTTCATTAGCAGATCAATTGCTGGTTTTGGTTATGTTGATTAACTTTATCATGTTGGGTACCAGTCGCCTGGTCTTTGCAATCAGAGCCGTTGCGGTTCAGGGGGTGATTCTAGGTATTATTCCAGGACTTTTACATCATTTTTCAGGGCACTTGCTGATGATTACCACCAGCATTATTCTGGCAAAAGGAATTGTTATTCCCTGGATGATAAATGATGCGGTGCGTAAGGCTCAGATTCGCCGAGAGGTGGAACCATTTATTAACTTTGTGCCTACGTTACTCTTGGGGGCTCTTTTTACTGCACTGGCCTTTGTGTTCGCCCAGCGACTGCCATTAGCTCCGGAACACCGTGATTTGCTGTTTGTTCCTGCTTCCATTGCAACGTTGATGACTGGTTTTCTGATTCTGACCACCCGTAAAAAAGCGATCTCTCAAGTTATTGGTTACCTTGTGTTGGAAAATGGCATCTTTATTTTTGGCCTGCTTTTGACTGAGGCGATGCCGTTCATGGTGGAAGCAGGGGCTTTACTGGATTTGCTGGTTGGTATCTTTGTTATGGGGATTGTTATTAATCATATCAATCGAGAATTTTCGACAGTTGATACATCGCGTCTCCAGGCACTGCGGGAGGAATAGGTATCATGATTCATCTGCTTGTTATACTTCCGCTTTGTGGCGCAATACTCGCCTGGCTGGTGCCGGATAATAAACTCCGGCCTTTGCTGTTGCCGGTGATTGCTATACCACATCTGCTCCTTTCACTCTATCTTATTGGCCGACCTTCTCCCACGCTTCCAGATGGTTCTTGGATTGTACTTGATTCGTTGGGCAAAATTGCCCTGTTTGCGGTTAGTGTACTCTTCACTGTCTGTGCGGTCTATGCCGTCGGTTACCTGGCCTATCGCCAGGATCGATCCAATCGGATACTCTGTCTGGGATTGCTGGTTTGCCTGGCAGCAATGTCTCTGGTAACCCTGTGCCAGCATCTGGGGCTACTCTGGGTAGCGGTTGAGGCCACTACCGTTTCCATGGCACCCCTCATCTATTTTAATCATAACGCCCGTTCAATTGAGGCAACCTGGAAATATCTGTTGATCTGCTCGGTGGGGATTGCATTAGCCCTGTTGGGGCTTTTCTTTCTGGCATATGCAACCCACGTTGCGCATCAGGATGCCACCCTGCTGCTGCCAGACCTTCTTAAGACTGCTCCGGGGCTGCATCGTAGCTGGCTACACGCCGCCTTTATCTTTTTACTGGTTGGATTTGGTTCAAAAATGGGCTTGGCGCCACTGCATACCTGGAAGCCTGATGCCTACGGCGAGGCTCCTGGTCTGGTGGGGGCTCTGCTGGCAGGGGGGCTTGTTACCTGTGCTTTCCTGGCTATCCTTCGGGTATATCAGGTATGTCTGGCCTCGGTGGTGGAGCTGGCCTTCTTTCAGAACGCCCTGATTGTCCTTGGCCTGATCTCAATGGGTGTGGCAGCAGTTTTCATGGCTCGACAGCATGATTTTAAGCGGATGCTAGCTTATTCCAGTGTTGAGCATGTGGGAATTCTGGCCATTGGTCTGGGAATTGGCAGTCGTGGTGCGCTTTTTGGCGTTCTTTTTCACCTTATCAATAACGGCCTGACTAAAGGTGTGCTGTTTCTTTCGTCCGGAAATATTCATCGTTCATATGGTGGCAAGACGACCGAGGTTGTGCAGGGAGCCCTGACCCGTCTCCCCTGGTCTGGCGGGCTCTTTCTGGCCGGCTTTATCGCTATCACCGGCTCACCACCGTTTGCACCTTTTGTCAGTGAATTTTCGATTATAAGCGCGACTTTTGCCGAAGGTAACTACCTTGCCGGAGGTCTGTTTCTGTTGTTTCTGGCGATTATCTTTATCGGTATGGCGCTCACCGTATTACCAATGGTGATGGGTACTCCGAGGGAAGACCTTGAGCAGAATGTCTATCGTGACAGCCTCCTTACAGTGGGACCTCCGCTTATGACTATGCTTCTGATCTGCTGGTTAGGTATATGGCCGCCGGAATGGCTGTTAAGCCTGTTGCGTGATGGTGCGGCTCTGCTTGAGGTGCGGCCATGAACGATACGTTACGTTTGATAACTAATGGACAGTCCATACCCTGTGCTGCTCTGCCCAGCGTCGCTAACGATACGTTCCTTCAGACCATCGTTGATCAGACTGACCACGGCTGGCGTGTCAGTAGTTACTGCGGTTTTCCTGATGCTGAAGGCGTTTGCCTGTATTGTCTGCTGGCATCTCCCGCTGACGGAGTGCTGGGGATTATGCAGACAATCTGTTCCGGCTCCAGCTTTCCTTCGCTCGCTCAGGTATGTCCCCAACTACAGTTGTTTGAACGTGAGATAGCAGAACAGTGCGGGATCATCTTTGAGGGGCACCCCTGGTTCAAGCCGGTACGTTTTACCCATTCTCTGCGTCCCGGCGTCGATGCCTGGGGTCGCCCTGCTGATCAACCGATTCAGGTTGGTGTGATGGACTACTACCGGGTAGAGGGTGAAGAGGTTCACGAAGTTGCGGTGGGACCAGTTCATGCCGGGATTATTGAACCGGGTCATTTTCGTTTCCAGTGCTATGGTGAGCAGGTCTTTCATCTCGAGATTTCGCTCGGGTATCAGCACCGTGGTATTGAACAGCTTTTGATTGGCGGCCCTTATCCCCATACCTTGCGCCAGGTTGAGGCCATTGCCGGAGATACCAGCATCGGTCATGGTCAGGCTTACTGTATGGTGCTGGAGGCCTGTGCCAAGACGCGCCCCACGGCAGCAGCGGAAGCGCTGAGGGGGATTGCTTTGGAGCTGGAGCGTCTTGCAAACCATACCGGGGATATGGGAGCTATTGCCGGTGATGTAGGCTATCTGCCAACCTCCTCCTTTTGTGGAAGGATCAGGGGTGACTTTCTGAATATGACGGCACTGCTCTGCGGCAGTCGCTTTGGCCGGGGACTTTTGACTCCCGGTGGGGTCATGTTTGATCTTGATCAACGATTACGAGAGGATCTTTACAAACGACTGGATATCGGGCGCAGGGAACTGACCAGTGCCATAGAGCTGATCTGGAGTACGCCATCGGTCATGTCTCGTCTGGAGGGAACCGGTACGGTCGCGCGTGAGGCTGCAAGAGAGTTGGGGCTGGTGGGGCCTGCCGTGCGAGCCTGTGGACTGAAACATGATGTTCGTTCTGACTATCCGTTTGGTATCTATCGTATGGCTCAGGTTCCGACGGTAACCTCTTTTTACGGGGATGTCTGTTCCCGAACCATGGTTCGTTGGCAGGAGGCTCAAAAATCGCTTGATTTCTGTCAGGAACAGGTGCGTCAGTTGCCGTCAGGGTTCCATGCTACAGAGATGAAGCCTTTGCAAGGCGATTGTCTGGCCGTGGCGCTGACTGAAGGATGGCGTGGCGAGATCTGCCATCTGGCTCGTACCGATGAACAAGGTTGTTTCAGGTTTTACAAAGTTACTGATCCGTCATTTCACAACTGGCCTGGCCTGGCTCTTGCTTTGAGAAATGAGCAGATATCCGATTTTCCGCTCTGCAACAAGAGCTTTAACCTTTCATATTGCGGTTACGACCTGTAGGAGAATATTCATGCTGCGTGCGCTGAAGGAACGTCTTACCATCCAGGGATACCGGACCATCTCCTATCCGGACGGGCCGGTGGTGCTGCCGGAGCGGTTCCGTGGATATCCAACTATTAGTGATCGGCTTTCAAATGATGAGGTTGAGGCGTGTGTAAATGCTTGTCCCTGGCAGGCATTGCAGGCACCAAACGGGAAACTGGCAGTTGATATGGGGCGTTGTCTCTTCTGTGCCGACTGTCCTGCCAGTGCCGGGGTATCATTTGCCAATGATGACCATTGTCTGGCAACCTCCAGTCGTAACGAGCTGCACGTTCGTGCAGATGAGCCCCATCACTATGCCCGGATTCTTGCCCCTGATCTGAAAAAACTGTTCGGTCGTTCACTCAAATTTCGTGAAGTTTCTGCAGGAGGTTGTAATGCCTGCGAAGCAGACACTAATGTGTTGTCAACCATCGGTTGGGATCTGGGTCGTTTCGGGATCCAGTTTGTAGCGTCGCCCCGTCATGCTGACGGTCTCTGGGTTACCGGCCCTGTAACTGAAAACATGCGAGAGGCTCTGCTCAAGACATGGGAGGCCATACCATCACCCAAAATAGTTGTGGCTTGCGGTGCCTGTGCCATTGCGGGCGGTCCATTTGCCGGATCGCCTCAGGTCAGCATCGGCCTGGACAGCCTGTTGCCTGTTGATCTGTATATCCCTGGCTGTCCACCACATCCGGTGACTATTTTGGATGGTATCCTCAGGCTTCAGGGTCGTATAAAATGACATGTTAAATTATTTAGTTGTAATTTTATGATTATTCAGGTAAACATCCAAAGTTGATTTTCGCCTCGTTTTTCGCTGCCTGACCCCCTTCTGCATCCGGTTTATTTCCCGATTCTGCAGCACCGCGTTTGGTTTGCGACGATGGATCCTTTGTAATCAAGGCTATTGCCTTTATGGATCCGGATGAGTACTGCCAGCCAGACATGGTTGTTGCGCTTTTCCTTTTGGGACAACGGTTGTCCCGATGCGCCTATCCATAAAATTGTTTAACACGATTCTGCATACCGGATTGCGATGCTGGCAGATTTCCGTTCATGTTGAATCAGGAGAATTTATGTCTTTTGCTGAACTTAATCTGCACGCTTCAATCCAGAAAGCTATAGCTGCCTGTGGCTATGCTACCCCAACCCCGATCCAGGCTGAGGCAATTCCTCAGGCTCTCATCGGTCGTGACCTAATCGCCTCTGCCCAGACCGGTACAGGCAAGACGGCAGCCTTCATAATCCCTGCGCTGGAGCGCCTTGCAAAACCTGGTCTGGCAGGCATAGGGCCACGGGTGCTTGTATTAACACCAACACGTGAACTTGCGGCTCAGGTGGCTGACTCTGTGGCTCGATATGGCCGTTTTTTAAGAATGCGTTACGGTTCTATCGTGGGCGGAATGCCTTATCCGGATCAACTTCGACTTCTACGTCAGCCGGTTGATCTTATTGTCGCAACTCCCGGGCGTCTTATAGACCACCTTGAACGTGGCCGGATTGACCTTTCACGTGTTGAGCTGCTAGTTCTGGATGAGGCAGACAGAATGCTGGATATGGGTTTCACTGATGCTGTTGATCAGATAGCCGCAGCCACACCTAAAAAACGTCAGACATTGCTCTTTACAGCTACAATGGATGACCCGATGGCTCGTCTGGCCAGTCGTTTATTGAAGGAACCATCCAGAATCTCGATTTCAAGCCCCACAACAAATCATGATTCTATTGAACAGCGGATGCACCTGACCGACAACCTCGGCCACAAGCAGAAGATGCTTCACCGCCTGCTTGAAGATCCTGATATTACTCAGGCGATCATCTTTTCTGCCACCAAGCGGGATGCCGACACTCTTGCCCGTGATCTCCATGAACGTGGTTTTTCAGCAGCGGCGCTACATGGAGATATGAATCAGGGAGCCCGTACCAGAACCCTGAATAATCTTAGAAGGGGTAAGGTTCGCTTTCTGGTCGCTACCGATGTTGCTGCCAGAGGTCTTGATATCAACGGGATAAGCCATGTTATAAACTTTGACCTGCCACGTGCGGCTGAAGACTATGTACACCGGATTGGCCGTACCGGTCGTGCAGGGGCTACAGGGATAGCTATTTCCTTTGTTTCTCCCGCTGATGCTGTCTACCTGCAAAGGATACAGCGCTATACCGGACAGACTTTGCCGATGCATACGCTGCCAGGTCTGGAACCAACAAGTTCTCTTCAGATGCCGGGTCGCGGTAAAGGCAGGAGCAAGGATACGCGTACTTTTGCACCAGGCGCACAACGCCGCAAGAACACTGGTAACAGTTCTGCCCCCAAATCAAAGTCCGGTTTTCAGCAGAGAAGCCGCAGCCAGCGTTAATCAACTTAGAATCTGATAAAACGGGACAGTTGAATCAATCGGCAAGAGCCTTTTGCTATTCAGCTGTCCCTTTGTTTTTGATCCGAAAAACAGCAGGTTGACGATAATCTCAAATCGTGAGATAACCCCAGAATGATCAAGCGTCAGACCACAATAAACCGTATCTTCAAGCTCTCCGGCATCGGCCTGCATTCAGGTCAGCAAGTCAATCTTGAGTTTCTGCCCAGACGTGAACTAGGCATTGTTTTTGTGCATAACGGGGTACAGATTCCTGGCAGATTTGACCATGTTTCAGATACACGTCTTTCTACCATGATTTCAAAAGATGGTGCGGCGGTTTCCACCATTGAACATCTTATGGCTGCATTCTATTATGCCGGCATAACCAACTGTCTAATCTATATTGATTGTTCCGAGGTTCCTATCCTGGATGGTTCAGCCTGGGAGTTCTATCAGGGGATGTGGAAGGCCGGGGTTTATGAATTTCCTGAAACCGGTGTTTATCTGAAGGTTTTGCAACCTATTGAAGTCTCAAATGGAGATGCCTGGGTAAGAATAAAGCCGCTCAATACGCTGGATATAACCATGACGATTGAATTCCGTCAGCCTGTCGGATTACAGCGGCGCAGGGTCTCTGATGTTGAAAATGCCTTTTCAATCCTAAACTCCCGTACCTTTACAATGCTTGAAGAGATTGAAGCTATAAAAAAGATGGGTCTTGCGAAAGGCGGTTCTTTGGATAACGCGGTTGTAATAGGTGAAGATGATGTCCTTAATCCGCAAGGGCTCCGTTATCGCAAAGAACTTGTAAATCACAAGATACTTGACCTTATAGGGGATCTCTATACAAGCGGCTATCGAGTTCTTGGCAAGGTAGAGGCTCATAAGACCGGGCACCACCTTAACAATCTGCTTTTGAAAAAACTGTTCTCCGACCCCTCTAATTATCAGATCTACTGAAACTTAAACTCCCTGAAAAGCATAAAAATATAGGTAACTCTTCAGCCCTGTTTTAGAAATTTTTGTCATTCCCGAGGGTGTAATCGGGAATCCAGATTTTAACTTCATGGATCCCTGTATAGAAGCATTCGTAGATGACAGGTTTTTTTGAAAGCTTCTTTTGATTGAACTGAATAGTAACCTTAAATTTACTGATTTATCAGCTTTCTTTCGGGAGAAAAGACAGTTAGCTGTTACTTACTATTATCTAAAACAAGGCTTCTCTGACAAAACACGCCTTGTTGCGACAGAATACCTTGCTGCCTGTTTGACTGCCACCTTCTCATACGGTATACACAATCATCAACATTATCTGTGGAGTCCCCTACGTGCTTACCGCTGACATCAAGGCCAAAATAGACAAAATCTGGAACACCTTCTGGTCAGGCGGCATCTCCAACCCCCTGTCGGTTATTGAGCAGATCTCCTTTCTGCTGTTCATCAAACGGCTGGACGACATCCACACCGCCAAAGAGAAGAAGGCCAACCGCCTGAACAAGCCGATTGAAGAGCCTATCTTTGCAGCGGGGCAGGAAAACCTGCGCTGGTCACGCTTTAAAGAGTTTGAGGCAGAGGAGATGTTCAAGACCGTAAGTACCGAAGTCTTCCCCTTTATCAAAAATCTGCATGACGGCGAAGATACCGCATACTCCCGCCATATGAAGGATACCATCTTCATGATCCCCACCCCCAGCCTGCTGGAGCGGGTGGTGGAGCAGATCAGCGATGTACCGATGGAAGACCGGGACACCAAGGGTGACCTGTACGAGTACATGCTCTCCAAGCTGACCACTGCCGGAACCAACGGCCAGTTCCGCACCCCGCGCCATATCATCAAGATGATGGTAGATCTGATGCAGCCCAAGCCGGAAGACACCATCTGCGACCCGGCCTGCGGTACTGCCGGTTTTCTGGTGGCAGCCGGGGAATATCTGCGGGAGCAGCACCCGGACCTGTTCCACAATGAGGCACTCAAGCAGCACTTCAATGAAAAGCTGTTTAACGGCTTTGATTTTGATTCCACCATGCTGCGGATAGCCAGCATGAACATGATGCTGCACGGCATAGAGAACCCGGCCATTGAGCGGCGGGATGCCCTGGCCAACAGCGCCGCCGATATTGCTGATGCCTTTACCCTGATCCTGGCCAACCCGCCCTTTAAAGGTTCGCTGGATGAAGAAACCGTTGCCAAGGACCTGCTGCGGACGGTCAAGACCAAGAAGACGGAGCTGCTGTTTATCGCCCTGATGCTGCGGCTGCTGAAACCGGGCGGTCGCTGTGCCGTAATCGTGCCGGACGGCGTGCTGTTCGGTTCATCCAAGGCTCACCTTGACCTGCGTAAGACCCTGGTGGAAGGGCACAAGCTGGAGGCGATGATCTCCATGCCTTCTGGTGTGTTCCGGCCCTATGCCGGTGTCTCCACCGGTATCCTGATCTTCACCAAGACCAACTCCGGCGGCACGGATCATGTCTGGTTTTATGATATGCAGGCCGATGGCTATTCGCTGGATGACAAGCGTAACCCGGTGGATGAGAACGATATCCCTGATGTTATTGAGAAGTGGCGTGGCTCTGTAGGGGCACGGCGCGCCGTGCCCCTACAGAGCGACCGCACCGCCAAAGCCTTCTGCGTCCCCCTGCAAGAAATCAAGGACAACAAATACGACCTGTCCATCAACCGCTACAAACAGGTGGAGCATGAAGAGGTGGAGTACGAACCGACCCAGGTGATAATTGCCCGGCTTGAGGCACTGGAGCAGGAGATTGCGGCGGAGCTGGCGGAGCTTAAGGGGATGGTGGGATGATTTGGCCTCTTAAACAGCTAGGTGATCTCAGTACGGTCATTACCAAGGGAACAACGCCAACAACTCTGGGTTATAAATTTGTAAATGCAGGCATTGGCTTTTTACGAGTTCAGAACATTGAAGGTGGAACAGTAAACTTCCAGCGAGATACGCTGTTTATTGATGAGAAAACTCATAAAGACCTTGCTCGCTCCCAAATACAGCCTGGAGATGTTTTAGTTTCAATTGCCGGGACAATAGGACGTGCCGGAGTTGTGCCAGATGGAGCACCGCCCCTAAACTGCAATCAAGCAGTTGCAATAGTTCGAACAAATGGGCAGGTGCATAGGCCATTTCTTAGGCATTGGCTGGAGAGTCCTTTGGCTCAAGAGCAGATGCGTGGTGTCACTGTTACGGGTACGATTTCCAATCTGAGCCTTACTCAACTCGGCAATCTTCAGCTCCCTCTCCCCCCACTCCACGAACAAAAACGGATTGCCGCCATACTGGACAAGGCCGATGCCATCCGGCGCAAACGGCAGCAGGCGGTAAAACTGACAGAGGAGCTGCTGCGCTCGGTGTTTCTGGATATGTTTGGTGATCCGGTGACGAACCCGAAGGGGTGGGAAACATTACGAATGGATGAAATAATCCTGGAAGGGCCTCAGAATGGGCTCTACAAGCATGAGTCCGATTATGGAAGCGGAACGCAGATAGTGCGTATTGATTCTATTTATGACGGAGAAGTCACCGGAATAGATGCGCTAAAACGAGTACGACTTGATCACGGAACCATTCAAAAATACCTACTTCGTGAAGATGACCTTCTGATTAACCGGGTGAATTCAAGAAAATTCCTTGGAAAGAGTGCTATTGTTCCGAAACTCCAGGAACCTACAGTTTTCGAGTCAAATATGATGCGAATCACCTTGAACAGCACGTTGGTTTGCCCGCAATATTTGGTGAATTTACTGCAACATCAATACATAAAGACCCAAATAGACAATAAGGCAAAGGATGCTGTAAATCAGTCAAGCATCAATCAGGATGACGTAAAATCGTTTGAACTTAGAATTCCACCGCTTGCTTTACAGTTGAATTTTAGAGAAACAAAAAGAAAGATATCCGGAGTGTTGTCGTATCAAAATAAAGCACTTGATGACGAAAACTCCCTCTTCACCTCCCTCCTGCAACGGGCCTTCAGGGGAGAACTATGATTGCCTCATTGACACAAAGTTAGCACTCTGCTAACTTTTGACCTATGTACGCCATTGAACTCACCAGAGACGCTGCCAAGGCCCTGAAGAGCATGCCCCGCACCACAGCGGTGCTGATCATGCAGAAAATTGAAGCCCTGGCCGCTGACCCTTTTGCACCAAACAACAACGTCAAGAAGCTGGTCAACAGGTCGGAATGCCGTCTGAGGGTTGGCGACTGGCGGATTCTGTATGCGGTACACGAAGGCAAGCTGGTCATTGAGGTGATACGGATTGCCCCACGGGGAGGTGCCTACCATTGAGAGAGATACAGTTTATTGAAAAAAACGGCAGACATGAATACGCCATTGTGCCGTTCCCGCTTTATCTGCAAATGACAGAGGCCATGGAAGACCGTGAGGACATCAAGGCGCTTGAGTCCTTCAAAGCCCAGGATGACGGGTTTCGCATACCCTATGAGCTTGTGCGGCGTGAACTGCTTGACGGCGAGCATCCGCTTAAACTCTGGCGTGAATATCGCGAACTGACCCTTGAGACCCTTGCAGAAAAAGCAGGGATGTCAAAGGCATTTCTGAGCCAGATTGAAAACAACAAGCGTCAGGGCACCGCCAAAACTCTGAAGTCCCTGGCCGGTGTGCTACAGATCCCGGTAGAACTGCTGATTAAAGAACAGCCCTGAGTGTCCAACTTCACCTTCCTGAAAATCAACTGGCCTGACCTGGCCGCCTCTGCTTTGGAGGCGGAGCAGCAGGTCAACAGCGCCCCGCGCACCAGTTGCTTTCATGCCCGCCGCACGCTGGAGCAGGGGGTGAAGTGGCTGTATGCCAATGACAACTACCTGAAGAAACCATACGCCGATAACCTGGCAGCCCTGATCCACGAACCAAGCTTCCGCGATAACCTTGAACCCTGCCTGTTCCCCAAGATCCTCACCATCCAGAAGATCGGCAACCTGGCTGTCCACAGTGACAAACCGATCAGCTCCGGCGATGCCCTGCATGTTCTAAAAGAGCTGTTCCACTTCCTGTACTGGCTGGCCCGCAGTTATTCCCCTTCAGCATTAGCCAGGCAGACCTTTGAGATCAGCATAATTCCCCAGAAGGATAGCAGCGTAAGCGACAAGAACGCCGAGCAGTTGACCAAACTGCAAGCTGACCTTGTTGAGAAGGATGCCCGGCTGGCAGCCAAAGAGGCAGAGCTGGCCAAAACCCAGGAAGAGATTACCAACCTGCAGGCCCAGATCCAGCAGTACAAGCAGCAGAACCGCGCTGTGCCGGATGACCACGACTACAGCGAGGCAGAGACCAGGGATTACTTTATAGATCTACTGCTGAAAGAGGCTGGTTGGGACATTACTCAGCCGGACATGCAGGAGTATCCGGTAAGCGGTATGCCCAACAACACCGGCGAGGGCTTTGTTGATTATGTCCTGTGGGGTGATGATGGCCTGCCCCTGGCGGTGGTGGAGGCCAAGCGCACCAAAAAGGATGCCCGGATAGGCCAGCAACAGGCCAAGCTGTATGCCGACTGCTTGGAAGAGATGAAGGGCCAGCGTCCAATCATCTTCTTTACCAATGGCTATGAAACCTGGCTGTGGGATGACCAGCAGTATCCGCCCCGCAAGGTGCATGGCTTTTACAAAAAGGATGAACTGCAACTACTGATCAACCGCCGCAGTAGCCTGAAGGATCTGACCAGCGCCACCATTAACAAGGCGATTGTGGAACGCTACTACCAGCTTGAGGCTATCCGCCGGGTGGGTGAAGATTTCCAGAAGCGTAAACTGCGCAAGGCACTTTTGGTGATGGCCACCGGTACCGGCAAGACCCGCACCGTGATAGCCCTGATTGAGCTGCTGCAGAAGTGTAACTGGATTAAACGTCTGCTGTTCCTGGCAGACCGCAATGCCCTGCTGTCCCAGGCAGGTAATGCCTTTAAGGAGCATCTGCCCCATTCCAGCCCGGTGGATATTACCAGGATCAAGGATGACACCACCAGCCGGATCGTGCTTTCCACCTATCCCACCATGATGAACTGCATTGATGAGGCCAAGGGAGGCAACAAGCGTTTCAGCCCCGGCCACTTTGACCTGATCGTGATTGATGAGGCCCACCGCTCAATCTACCAGAAGTATCGGGCCATCTTTGAATACTTTGACTCTCTGCTGCTGGGGCTGACCGCCACACCACGCTCTGAGGTGGACCGCAACACCTACCAGCTGTTTGAGCTGGAAAAGGGTGTGCCCACCTACTACTACGAGCTGGCCCAGGCGGTGACTGACGGTTATCTGGTGCCGCCCAAAGCACACTCGGTGCCGCTCAAGTTCCAGCGTGAAGGGGTGACCTACAACCAGCTGAGTGAGGATGAACAGCTTGAGTATGAAGAACTCTTCTGGGATGAGGAGCAAGGCGGCATGCCGGAGAAGATTGATTCCGGTGCCCTGAATAACTGGCTGTTCAACATTGATACCGTGGACAAGGTGTTGGAGCACCTGATGCGTCACGGCCTGAAGGTGGAAGGTGGCGACCGGCTGGGCAAGACCATCATCTTTGCCAAGAACCACAACCACGCCCTGTTTATTCAGGAGCGGTTTGATGCCAATTATCCCCACCTGAAGGGCAGCTTCTGCCGGGTGATTGATAACTACGAAACCTACGCCCAAACCCTGATTGATGAGTTTTCTGTTAAGAGTGGCGACCCGACCATTGCCATTTCAGTGGATATGCTGGACACCGGCATTGATGTGCCGGAGGTGCTGAATCTGGTCTTTTTCAAGCTGGTTCGCTCCAAGACCAAGTTCCACCAGATGATGGGGCGTGGTACCCGACTCTGCAAAGAACTGTTCGGGCCAGGTCAGGACAAACAGGAGTTTTACGTCTTTGACTACTGCCAGAACTTTGAGTTCTTCAGTGAAAACCCGGAAGGGATTGAATCAGCAAGCCAGGAATCACTGGGTAAAAAGCTGTTCAAGAAGCGGTTGCAACTGTTGGTAAACCTGCAGCAGCCGGAATATCCGGCCACTGATACAGAAAAAGGCCTGCAAAATCAACTGACCGATACCCTGCATGATGAGGTTTGCCGGATGAACCCGGATAACTTCATGGTTCGGCCCCACCGCAGGCACCGCGACAAGTACGTTAAACAGGATGTCTGGCAGAAGCTGAATGCCGAAGATCTGCTTGAGCTGAACCTGCACCTGGCCGGTCTTCCAACGGAACTGCCCAAAGAGGATGAGACCGCCAAACGGTTTGACCTGTTGATCCTGAATCTGCAACTGGCTTTGCTGGAGAAGTCAGGCTCATTCAACCGTTATCAGGACACGGTTAAAGATATTGCCGAAGGGCTTGAGGCCAAGGCCACCATCCCGATGGTGGCTGCCCAACTGGATCTGATTCAGGAACTGCAGACCGATAGCTGGTGGCAGGATATTACCCTGCCGATGCTGGAGCAGGTGCGGCAACGGCTGCGTAATCTGGTTGCCTTTCTGGACAAGGGAGAGCGCAGGATTGTCTATACTGATTTTACCGACACCATTGGCGACCCTCAGCCGGTCTATGCGCCAGGCTATGCCAATGCCGATGAGATGAAGCAGTACCGAAAAAAGGTTGAGCAGTTTATCCGTGACCATGCCAACCATATTACCATCAACAAACTGCGGATGAACCGCCAGATTACCAGACAGGATCTGGACGAGCTGGAGCGGCTGCTGTTTGCCTCAACCGAGGTAGGCAGCAGGCAACAGTTTGAACAGGTCTTTGGCCACCAGCAAAGCCTGGGGCTGCTGATCCGTAAGCTGGTGGGACTGGAAAGACAGGCTGCAATTGAGGCCTTTGGCGAGTTTCTGCATAACAGCACCTACAGCGCTACCCAGATCAGGTTTGTTGAGCAGATCATCAGCTACCTGACCCAGAACGGAGCCATGGATCCCGGCCTGCTGTATGAACCGCCCTTTACCGACCTGCACAGCGAAGGGCTGGATGGCATGTTTGGTGATGAAGGAGCCACCCGGATCATCCATTTGCTTGAAGAGATTGAACTGAAGGCAGCGGCGTAGGATTCTGCTGGTTCAAAAGCAAAAGCCCCCGATTTCTCGAAGGCTTTTGAACTTATCCGCACTGTGGCGAACTAATAATTGGTGGAGGTGGCGGGATACGTGAGCAACTCACCACAAAACCATTAACATACTGTTATTGTTAACACCAATCTTACAAGCTCCATGTCGAACGGATCACCTAAACGGATCACCTGAATAAGAAAATACAACCATCCTAATGGCTTCTATCACCGTATATCATCACACCACTGGCGGATCAATGAATTTAAAATTTAGGACGCTGGTTCGACTCCTGATTTGCTGTTTTGGTATCCTTTCAGTATCCTTTGATGGGTTCGCTACCCCCTCTGGTGATCATCTCCAGATTCTTCGGGCTTCAGATACACCTTGCGGGCTACAGCTTCTTCCACGCCAGCTCGTATTGCCGCCCTGTAGGCTGTGAGTCTGTAGGCGGGGTCTTCTACCACCCCCGCCATTACAAAGTCATGAAAAAGGGCATCAGCTTCCTTACCGTCTACTATTATGACTGGTTCTGGCTTCATCTCTACCCCTGTCGCCTATTGCATGAATCAAAAAAAGCCCCATACTGTTACGCATGAGGCTTTCAGCTTTTCTATTGTCCCAGCTTAGCCGTGCAGTGCTCTCATTACCGCTTCCGGCTCACGGTCAATTACCTGTAGCAGTATTCTTGCCGGACCTTCAGGGTGGCGTACCCCTTGCTCCCAATTACGTACTGTGCGAGTGCTCAAACCGAACAGGGCCGCAAACCTATCCTGAGACAATCCAAGCTTCTCCCTCAGGTGGGTAATGCTGATGTCTGCAACTTGCACCTGATGGCTGACACCACGGCTTGAATCACCGTCAGCGTATGCAAGCGCATCATCCAGCCCAGCCATAATCTTTTCAAAAGCTATACGTGCCATTTTGTCACTCTCCGTACTTACGGGCTAACATCTTTGCGGCATTGCCAAGCATGGTCACTTCCGCTCGTGTCAGGTTGGCTTGCTCGTTTTTGGCAAATACCGCCAGCAGAAACACAGGAACCCGCTCATTGTGAAAATAGTAGATGATCCTTACACCGCCGCTTTTACCTCGTCCACCGATAGCAAAACGAACCTTGCGGATTCCGCCACCACCAGATATAACATCCCCGCACTCCGGGTTGGCCGCAATCATGTTGATCGCCTCCGTTCTCTCGGAATCACTCATACACGCCTTTGCATCGGTTATGAACGAGGCGGTCTCAACAACAGTTATCAAATCCTGCTTCATCTGCATTGTACCTCAATGGAGTATATTTTCAATAAAAATATACGGGATGTTACAGGTCACATATACCACGGGTAACACCTGCCAGTCATGCTTAACGACCCAACTCTGTCAAGCCGGTTAAGCATCATGCGCCTGCATCTATCTTGAGACCGCCAAATTTATTTCTGGGAACAGAAATTCAAACAATTTGTCGTAATTTCGATTTTGAATAAACTCAGGATCATTTGATTCAATTTTTTGTTTAATGATATTACCCTTCTCAATCCAGCTTATGTGTTTTTTCCCAGCTGTTTTTTTACGCTCCTCAGCTTTTTTGTCTTGCGTACGTAGCAAGCTCCAATTCCCAGAATGCGCTAAAACACGTGCAAAATACCAAAGGAAGGGTTTGCCGTGTATGTATGAGTTGTTAGCTACCTCAAGGAGTGTGTTGAGACCTGTAAGGACTCCTTTCCCCTCCCTTGCGCTGAAAACCATTTGTGTAAACCGTTCCAAATCTGCGCTATAGCGTTCTGGCAGCTCTATCCCATGTAAAAACAATTTACGTCTAAGCTGGCTATACTCGTTTTCCCTGTTTTCGCATTTCCCGGTGTGAATCCGGTTCCAGAATGTCTCATATGCCTCACGCAGTCTAGCGTCTTCAACCTCCCGTGTAACTTTTTTTGCTATTTCAATTAACCTGACTTTTTCTGCGCTGTAATTGAACCAGTAAACCCGCTGCTGTTCGATATCAACAGTGAGTTCGCCAAAGGATACAATCCGCTCTTTCCATGCGTCATTAATAACAGCACCTGTCAATATGGGCTCGTAATAGCAACATCTGACCATCAGCGTTCTGTTTTCTTGAGATAATTGCGTGGTTTCTTCATCCACAACAAATAGATTTGAATTGTTGTTGTAAAAAAGATCGTCCTGGTACTGACGGGGGTCGATTCCAGATGCATCCTTGAATATCCAGCAAAGAAGAGCATTCTCTTTCAGGTAAAACTCCCTTCTGGCCGCAATTACTTTCAGGTACGTTGAAGAAAGCTGAATTTCAAAAGCAATACGCAGGCCGGGGAGCCGGGAGGCCGCTATATCTGGCCGTCTCCATTTCTGCTCATTGGTGGCTCCATACCAATTCTTCTCCACTCTAGTTTGAGACGGATCAAATGACGGGTCAGCATTTATGCTTTCCAGGAGAAAACTTTTCAGCAGTTTATGGTCTGGGCCTTCTTTTTGACCGTTATATCGCATGCTATCTATACGACTTGTACTAATCCTGTTCGATTTGTCACGGTAGGGGCACTCATTATCATCGTCCTCTGTAACATGAACAAAATGAAAATTACCCGAATTGGGTATTCCGGCGAAGGCGACCGTTGTTCCGTTATGAAGGCGACCGCTGTTCCGGGGCGAAGCCGACCGACATTCCGCTGATGGCGACCGATTGGTTGTGAGGTCGCGAGGTGTGGGTTGTCAGTCTGTCATGTTTTTGGTTTTCTGGTCAAGCGTGGTTCTTTTCTTTCTCATATTGGCCCCACTTACTTCGATCTTGTAACCGTTGTGTACCAGCCTGTCCAGAATGGCGTCAGCCAGCGTTGGGTCCTGCATGGATGCATGCCACGACTTGACGGCAAGTTGACTGGTAACGACCGTAGCCTTTCGGTCATACCGGTCTTCCACGATTTCAAGCAGCTCTTTCTGCTCTTCCCGTGAGAGCGGCGATATGAGCAGATCGTCAAGGACGAGGATTTCGCACTTGGCGACCTGATTCATGAGTTTGTGGTAGCGTCCGTCATGCCGGGCGACCAGGATATCCTGCAGAAGGCGCGGTACTCTCTGGTAGAAGACCGTATGACCATCCCGGCATGCCTTCTGTGCCAGGGCACAGGCCAGGTAGCTCTTGCCTGCGCCGGTAGGTCCAGTGACCAGAATGTTGTGATGATTCTTCACCCATTGATTCTGCGCCAGTGACATGATGGTTGATCGATCCAGGTTCCGGTCGCTTCTAAAGTCCAGATCCTCGATTGTTGCTGACAGTCTGAGTTTTGCATTTTTCAGGCGGTTCTGCATGCGCCGGTTTTCCAGTGCGGTCATCTGGTAATCCACGATCAGGCCGAAGCGTTCCTCAAAGGAAAGCTGCGCCATATCCGGGCACTGCATCTGGGTTTCAAAGGCTCTGGCCATGGCAGTGAGCTTCATGCTGTTCAGCTTCTCGATAGTCGGTTGTGTCAACATGTTCTGTCCTTTCGTCATTGTAATACTCCGCACCCCTGATGTTTTCATGGGTGGGAGAAAGTAGTTCCAGCTGTTTCGGCAACGGTTTCTGATCCAATTTATGCTCAAGTATCGACTTGATGCTTCTGTAGTGAACCCCCTTGATAGCGAGCGCCCGTTCGCAGGCTGCTTCCAGTCGTTCGTTACCGAATCGTTTCCCCAACGAGATTATGCCCAGACAGGAGTTGAAGGCATGTTCCGGGAATAGTTTACGTGAGAGGATTGCTTCAACAACTTGTGCAGTAGACTTTCCGGCAGAAGCAGCCCAGGAGATCAGCCGCTGTGGCGTCCACTGGGCATACTCCCGGTGCGCCCGTGGCATATGTTCCGGCGTGGTGGTGTAACCGCCTTTGACCAATGATCTGGGATGGGAGGCCACCCGGTTGCCCTTGTAAAAACATTCGACCGTTGTTTCGGTATAGCGGACATCCAACTGCTCACGTACCAGACGATGCGGGGCACTGTAGAAGTGTTCCTCAACCTCGAAGTGGTAATTAATGTGCAGCCGAACTTTCTTTAAGTGGGCAAACTGGTAATGACTGTCTGGCAGAGGGAGCATGGCAGGCCGATCCAGTTCAAGAAAGCGGCTGGCACGGGTACCGGGCAGTTTTTTGAATGGCCGGTTGTTCAGAAGCAGAAGACGTTCACGAATGGCGGCATTTGCCTCCGCCAAGCTGAAGAAGGTCCGTTTGCGCAATCCGGCCAGAATAAAGCGCTGGACTATTTGTACGCCAACCTCGGCCTTGGCTTTGTCCTTTGGTTTGCGTACCCGTGCCGGAACAACCGCTATCCCATAGTGATCAGCCAGGGCAGCATAGGTTGGATTTATCTCGGGCTCATAGCGGCAGGTTTTTGAAACGGCAGATCGCAGATTGTCGGGAACAACGCATTTCGGCAGGCAGCCAAGAAAATTGAATGTTCTGACATGGGAACCGGTCCAGTCGGCAAGAGACTGTGTCCAGGTGGCTTCGGCATAGGTGTAATTGCTGGCCCCCATGACCGCCACAAATACCTGCGCATCGCGAATTTCACCGGTGGAACCGTCAACAATTGGAATGGTCTGGCCACAGTAGTCAACGAACAGTTTCTCCCCGGCGGGATGCTCCTGACGCATGGAGAGATCCAGCTTCTTCCGCCAGGCACGAAAGAGTTCACAAAACTGGCTGTACTGGTATCCGGCAGGATTTTGTTCTTTATATTCCTGCCACAACAGCATGAGTGTGAGGTTTTTTCCGGTGATACATTCTGTATTCAGGGCATTCCAGTCAGGTTGGGAATGTTTGCGGCGAGATAAACCGGAAGTAGCAGGATACAGGAGGGCTTCAAGCCCGTCATCGTCCAGGGAGAGCGGCAAAGGCCAGGACAAATTGGCAGCTAAAGCACGATATAGAGTGTCGGTAACGGTCGTCTTACCAACGCCGCAACTGACGGCGATGGCTTGTCTGCTCTGTTTGCATGACCAGGCTAGACGGAGAATCTCTCTGATTTTTCGCATGGCAACTCTTTCCTGTGGCATCACTTCCTCCTCAAATAGAATGGAGGAAAGATACCTCTTGAGTTACCTCGCGACTACATCACAAACAACCGGTCGCCATCACCGGAACTGCGGTCGGCTTGCCACCGGAATGCCGGTCGGCATCAGATCGGAACGTCGGTCGTCATCACGCCGGAATCGTGGTCGGCATGGGCCGGAATACGCACCGAATCGACATACTTTCTTGGATAGACAGGAGTATGACAGGCTGCACAGACAATATTTGGCTCCCCCCTCTTTAACGCATCAAAAACCCGCATCCTGACTTCAGAAATCTCTCTTGGAGTCTGAAAGACAAACTCTCCAGCTCTATATTCTTTACCGTTAGCCTGATCAATAACGTGTTCAATAAGCGGATCATTAACGATCGTAAAATTTTCATTCATATACGTACCTCCCTTGCACACTTTAGCCGGATTCAGCGGATAACTATATTAATTCATTATACGGCTTAGTTACGACAAAATAGGTCATTTTGTATACTGGCTTTTTAAAACAAATCTCAGCAGAAAGCAGTTTAAGCTCCCTACAGCACCCCCCTTTCAACAAAACTGTGGTAGCAACCATCCCCCACAATGATATGATCCAGCACCTTGATCCCCATCAGCTCCCCAGCCTCTTTCAGGCGGTTGGTAATAGAAATATCTTCCCTGCTGGGTGTCGGGTCTCCGGTGGGATGCTGATGAATCAGAATCACCGCCGCCGCATTTGACAGGCAGGCTGACTTGAAAACCTCCCGTG
>CAZZMP010000012.1:0-113454 GCA_964655435.1 uncultured Geobacter sp. | reverse complement strand
AATGATCAAGAACGCTTCAGAAGAAGCCAAAAGCAAAGAGCCAGCTTCCAGCATAGCTGAAAAATAACTCAAAAGAATAACTGTTGAATCTAAACGGGGGTGTACGCCAGATGGCGGACACCCCCGTTCTTTATTTTGGAATTACCAGATGAAATGGAATTTAAAATATGGGGTGAGATTGAAAAATAATCAAACGCTGCTATCCTGTACTATAGAGAATGCTGGTTATTGCTTTTGCACTATTCAAGAGGAGGCATGAGATGAATATCTTTAAAAAGATCAATCTGTTATGGAAGTTCTCGATCTTCGGGGGAACGGTAACGCTACTACTGGTGCTCCTGCTCTTGATCTCCTACAACGGCCTGAAAGGTACCGGCGTGCGTTTTACCGAGTATGCCGACCGTTACCAGGGGATTGCCAAGCAACTGTACATGATCAATGCCCAGGGGCTTCAGGCCGAGCAGGCTATTCGAAACATTGTCCTGAACCCAGGTGATGAAAAGGCCTTTTCAAACTACAAAAAGGCTGACGGTGATCTGCGAAAGCTTCTGGATGAGACCAAGTCGCTTTCCCAGGGGATTAACGAACTGAGTGGAGCACTGGAGAGCCTGAAGAGTGCCTGGCAACAGCATACTGCAATACAGGTTGAAGGAATCGAACTGGCTCGTGGCGGCAACCCCTCTGCTGCAGCTACCTTTCTTAACGAGAAAGAAACCGCCAGTTGGCGTGGCGTCAAGGATGCGATTCATATGCTTCAGGAAACATCAGAAAAACTTTTGAAGCAGCAGCGAACAGACCTGAACAGTTTCAGCAAAACCAACTTCAATTATACCGTTACCGCGCTGCTGGTAACCTTGATAGCTGTAAATCTGTTGATGCTGATGTTCTGGCGACTGGTTCAGAGTGCCATGCGCCAGATGATTTCACGCCTCTTTGATATTGCCGAAGGTGATGGTGATCTTACCAAACGGCTTCCGGTGGAGGGGAGTGATGAATTTGCCCAGGCAGCTCAGCTGATGAACCGCTTTATCGAAAAACTGAACCGTACCTTAAGCAGCGTCAGCGCCACCACCACTACCCTTGCCTCAGCAACCTATCAGCTGAACAATACAGCCGAGCAGATGGCAGTCAGTGCTGAAGAGGTCTCGGCTCAAGCAACAACTGTGGCCACCGCCAGTGAAGAGATGGCTGCCACCAGTAACGATATTGCCCAGAACTGCTACCATGCGGCTGAGAGTGCCCAACATGCTGCTGACACCACCCAGAAGGGGTTTGAGGTGGTCAAGCGTACTGTAGATGGTATTCACCAGCGTGGCGAGGGAACCAAGGTTACTGCGCAGGCGATTTCATCGCTGGGAGAACGTTCTGACCAGATTGGTGCCATTGTGGCAACTATTGAGGATATTGCCGATCAGACCAACCTGCTGGCGCTCAATGCAGCTATTGAAGCGGCTCGTGCAGGTGAGATGGGAAGGGGTTTCGCCGTGGTGGCCGATGAAGTAAGAGCACTGGCAGAGCGTACTACCCGAGCCACAAAGGAGATTGGTGAAATGATTCGCGCCATTCAGGGGGAAACCCGTCTGGCTATAATAAGGATGGAAGAGGGAGTGCGGGAAACCCAGCAGGGAGCGGAGGAGGCTGCAGGTATGGAATCGGCTCTGATGGAGATTCTGGAACAGGTGAATGCCGTAACCATGCAGGTCAGTCAGATAGCCACCGCTGCCGAGGAGCAGACTGCCACCACCAGCGAAATCACCGGCAATATCCACAAGATCTCTGACGTAATTGTGGGAACTGCCAAGGGCGCTCAGGATACTTCCTCTGCATCCAACTCTCTGGCACAGTCCGGTGAAGAACTGCGGCGGCTTATGGGACAGTTCAAGCTGTGAGGTAGATGTCTGGAGAGCCGATGCTGACAATATGATAGAAATGGACTTTATCTGATTAGACGACTGTACTATTTCATTGATATATTAAAGCCTGAGCAGGAGGTACTGAAGCGTTGAAACGCTGCGGCATCATTAGAGTTGAAGATATACCGGAGGAATCTGGGTTAAGAAGCAAGAACAGATGATGAAGGGATTTTTTGAGGGGGCGATTGCCCCCTCATTTGGTTGTTGAGCTGCCATGTTATAAGGTAGAAGCGAAAATCAATCCTTCATCACGCCCGGTTGAAAGCTGATTAATCTGGTTGTTGTTGTCTAAAAAACTGACCAGATCGGCAGTTTCAGGATAACGCCTCTGCTTCAGTCTTGAGAAAACCAGAACATCATCTACAAAAACGGCAAACTCGCTTTTATTCGAACCCGGTTCAATTATTACTTCAACAGTTTCAGCTTGTTTCTTCAGTTCGGCAGCGAGACTCGCTGCTCGGGGCTGTTGCCCTCAAGATGCACAATATTGAATCTTTAACTTCATCTGGTATTACTCCTTTCGTCTATTTCAATTAAGGCTATTTCAAGCCATCCAGGTAACGTTCAGCATCCAGCGCGGCCATGCAACCGGTGCCTGCCGAGGTGATGGCCTGACGGTAGATATGATCCTGTACATCTCCGGCAGCGAATACACCTGGAATGCTGGTTTGGGTGGCAAAGCCTTCTGAGCCGGAGAGGGTTTTGAGGTAACCGCCCTGCATCTCAAGCTGCCCTTCAAAGATATCGGTATTGGGTGAATGCCCGATAGCTATGAAAACACCTTCAAGATTAATCTCTTTGGTTGAACCGTCGCGTACATCCTTGATCCTTATGCCTGTGACTCCGTTACTATCTCCAAGCACTTCATCCAATACATGAAACCACTCAATGGTTACATTACCTTCCGATGCTTTTGCCTTGAGCTTGTCAGAGAGGATTTTCTCTGAACGGAACTGGTCGCGGCGATGTACAACAGTGACATGAGAGGCGATATTGGCCAGATACAGTGCCTCTTCAACGGCGGTATTTCCACCGCCGATTACGGCTACAGGCAGGTTACGATAGAAGAAGCCGTCACAGGTTGCGCAGGCTGAAACCCCTTTTCCCTTGAAGGTCTCTTCAGATGCCAGACCAAGATAACGAGCTGAGGCGCCGGTTGCTATAATCAGTGCATCACAGCTGTAGGTGGCACTATCACCCTTAAGTACAAATGGGCGTTGTTTCAGATCGGTTTCCACAATCTGGTCGTAGATGATCCGGGTATCGAACCGCTCTGCATGTTTTTGCATCCGCTCCATCAGATCCGGCCCTTCTACTCCGGCATGGTCTCCAGGCCAGTTGTCAACTTCTGAGGTTGTGGTAAGTTGTCCTCCGGGCTGTATACCGGCAATAAGCACAGGGTTAAGGTTGGCACGGGCAGCGTAGATGGCTGCGGTATACCCGGCAGGGCCGGAGCCTAGGATAATCAGGCGATGGTGTTCTGCTGCGTTCATTTTCAGGTTCCTTTCAATCGGTGTAAGTCTGCTTTGGGCTACATGCTATATTTTCTTGCTGGGTCTCAGGGGTGCGTAAGCAGCATTGGACTTTTGTCCCTTTGCTTTCCGGCTGTTCATTACGCAGCAGATCCAGGATGCCTTTTACCAGTTCAGGGCGGCAAACGTAGTAGCATCGCTGCGAACCGTCCTGTGCGAAGTCAACTATTCGGGCATGACGCAGTACAGTAAGATGTTGCGAGATATTTGCCTGCGATGCTGGGAGTAGTTCCTGGATATCAGTTACGCATTTGGTGTTTTTCAGGAGTTCAATCACAATCTGTAGACGGGTTGGATGTCCTAGCGCCTTAAGCAGAGTTATCCAATAATTCTCAATTACCAGAGACATAACAACCTCTTAAATAATATTCGAATATCCTAATATCATATCAAAATGGAAATGTCATCAGTTTTTTCTCCTATGAACTTGCAAAGCGGATTTCTAAAAGCAGTAGTTCAATACCAGAGATCAACTGTGTAGGGTCATGTCCCGTTAAATAAATCAGCTTTTTCCAACTCCCTAATCTTGTCCCGGAGTTCTGTGGCCTTTTCAAAATCAAGTTCTTTCGCCGCCGCCAGCATCTCTTTTCGTGTTTTCTTGATAAGTTTCGGTATCTCCTTAAGCTCAATGCCGTATCTTTCCTGTACGTCAGATACAATCGGCGGAGTCACGTAATCCTTTTCAGATATTGATTCCAGTATGGTTCTCATCCCTTTTTTTACTGTTTCCGGTGTAATTCCATGTTCCTGATTGTAGGCCAGCTGTTTTTTTATTCGACGTTCGGTCTCATCTATGCAGGCCTGCATAGAGCGGGTTATTGTGTCGGCATACATCAGAACCCTGCCTGATACGTTACGGGCGGCTCTTCCGCATGTCTGGATAAGGGAACGGGTGGAGCGGAGGAAGCCTTCCTTATCGGCATCAAGGATTGCAACGAGTGAAACCTCTGGCAGATCAAGCCCTTCCCTTAACAGGTTTATTCCTACCAGTACGTCAAACTCTCCAAGACGAAGGGAGCGGAGTATCTGCATCCGCTCTATTGTATCAATATCGGAATGCAGATAACGCACCCTGACACCAAGTTCCTGATAGTAGTTTGTCAGCTCTTCCGCCATCCGTTTTGTAAGGGTTGTGACAAGTACACGTTCACCTCTGGCAACGGTCTGACGTACTTCGTGCAACAGATCGTCTACCTGACCGTCTCCCCCCCTGCCCCCCCCTGAATCAGGGGGGGGGTGATCGCTAGCTTCTCCCCCTAGTTTAGGGGGGGATTGAGGGGGGGTAGCCGGTCTTACCTCTATCGGAGGGTCTACCAGACCGGTCGGACGTATTACCTGTTCGACAAAAACACCGCCTGTCTGCTGCAGTTCATAATCGGCAGGTGTGGCTGAGAGATGTACGGCCTGATTGATACGTGACTCAAATTCCTGAAAATTCAGCGGTCTGTTATCAAGGGCGGCAGGCAGTCGAAAACCGTATTCAACCAGAGTCTCTTTGCGGCTTCTGTCACCTCGGTACATCCCGCCTACCTGAGAGTTGGTTATGTGTGATTCGTCAATAAAAAGCAGAAAATTGTCAGGAAAGTAATCAATCAGGGTAAAAGGGGCTTCACCTGGCTTGCGCCCGTCCAGATAGCGGGAATAGTTCTCTATCCCCTGACAAAATCCCATCTCCTCCATCATCTCAATGTCATAGTATGTCCTTTGTTCAATTTTCTGAGCCTCCAGAAGTTTTCCTGCTGATTTGAAATAACGGATTCGCTCCTCCAGATCCAGACGGATCTGCTCTATTGCCTTTTCCAGGTTCTCTTTGCTTGAAACATAGTGAGAAGCTGGAAATATAGCGGCTTTTGACAATTTCTGCAGTACGGTTCCTCGAAGCGGATCTATCTGGGAGATAGCATCAACGTTATCTCCGAAAAACTCAATCCGTAAAGCCCGGTCACTGTCATATGCAGGAAAGATTTCAACTACATCCCCCCTGACGCGAAATGTTCCACGGTGAAAATCGGTATCGTTTCGCTCATACTGGATTTCTACAAGCTTCTTAAGCAGTGTGTCCCTGCCATATTCGTCTCCCTGATGGAAGAATATATGCATTGCCTGATAGGCTTCAGGGGAGCCTATCCCGTAAATACAAGATACGGATGCGACGATGATTACATCTGAGCGGGTAAGTAACGAGCGGGTTGCAGAGTGACGGAGCTTGTCAATCTCATCGTTGATTGCAGAGTCTTTTTCTATAAAGGTGTCACTGTTTGGAAGGTAGGCCTCAGGTTGGTAGTAATCGTAGTAGGAAACGAAATATTCAACGGCATTCTCAGGGAAAAGCTCTTTGAATTCTCCGTACAGTTGTGCCGCCAAAGTCTTGTTTGGAGCAAGAACCAATGACGGACGTCCGGTTCGGGCTATTACGTTTGCCATAGTAAATGTCTTGCCTGAGCCGGTTACTCCCAGCAAAACCTGATGCTTATCACCACGCTCAACTCCGTCTACAAGCTCATTGATAGCCTGGGGCTGATCTCCGCTTGGACTGTATGAGGTTGTAAGATTGAAAACCGGCATTTTTGTGCTAACCTTTTAAAAAGTATTATAACGGTTCATTGACCATTGGATAAATATGATATAAAAAGTCCTATTTTGCTGCAATCTCTATTTTAGCTCTAATTTCAGGAGTAAGGGTGTTTACACGTCCCCGATTTAAATATGGCCTGTTTCTGGCGGTGTCTATTCTTACCGTACTGGCATGGTTTTTCGGCTATTGGTTGCTTGCATCCAGAAGGGTAAGTCTGTCAAGAGTTTATCTGCAGAGCCAGACGGATGCTCAGATAATTGCATGGAATGCAATGCTGAATTCACACAAAGAGGCAATGCAGGCTTATTTTCATACAATTATCATGCGTCCGAAGATTATGAAATCTCTGGAAAACGGCGACAGGCAGGAGCTTTATAAGCTTCTGAAGGAGGAATACAAGTTTCTGCAAAGACAGCATGTACGCCAACTCCATTTTCATACAGCTGATAACCACTCTTTTTTACGCTTTCATGCCCCGGAATATTACGGCGATTCTCTTGTAAAGGAACGTCCTTCCGTAGTCAGAGCCAATAAAACACTTGAACAAGTTACAGGTTTTGAAACAGGCAGGGTGGTGGTTGGGTTCAGAAATATATTTCCAATTGTATGGAATGGCAGACATCTTGGTAGTGTTGAGCTTTCACAGCCTTTTGAGGCAATACGTCAGGATATGCAGAACCTTGACCCCAAGCGTGAGTTTCAGCTGCTGTTCAGGAAAGAGATGATTTGGCCAAAACTGATTGAGGACTGGAAAAAACAGTATATCCCTTCATGTATCGGTTCTGAATGGGTTGTTGAGAGTCCGTTTCAACATCTGGATAGCGCACCGGCCATGTCTTTAATATGCACCTCCGTAATCAGAGCCTTGAACAAGCGTGATACATTCCGTTTAGCATTTAAAGAGGGCAAGGCAGCTACATTTGCTGCAGATTACAAAGGGAGTTCATATAAGATAACCCTTATTCCTCAGATTGATATTGAAGGGAACAGAGCTGCTGTAATGATCAGCTTTGCTGAAGCTCCTGAACTTGCTACATACCGTAAAAACTTCATCAATAATATGGTTATACAGACCTTTCTTCTACTTTTTGGCGGAATCATGCTGTATCTGTACCTGTTTGAACTGAAAGTTATTAAGGAAAAACAGAGGGATCTCTGTCTGATTACCTCCACTATCGGTGATGGGATATATGTTATAGATAAAACAGGAAGGATTACCTTCACAAACCCGAGGGCTTCCGAACTTTTGGGTTATACTCATGAAGAGCTTGCAGGTTCTTTGGCGCATGAACTGTTTCATCGTAGCAAGGATGAAGTGAAAATCCCGATTTCCGAATGTCCTCTGTTCGGGGTTCTGGACTCTAAAGTGCGATACGAGGGCGAAGAACATTTTGATCATAAAGATGGTCGTTCAATACCTGTTTACGTTGCCACTCAGCCGATGTTTAACGGAAATGAAGTTGTAGGTTCGGTAACCGTTTTCAGAGACATCTCTGAATATAAGGAGATGGAGCAGCAGTTGCGACTTTTGTCTATTACCGACCCATTGACAGGAGTATACAACCGCCGGTTTTTGCAGGAAACTCTCTTAAAAGAACTTTATCGGGCTGAGAGACACGGGACACCGCTTGCACTAATCATGCTTGATATTGATCACTTCAAGCAGATTAATGATCGGTACGGGCATGATTCCGGTGATAAGGTGCTGCAGAATATGGTTCGTTTGATAAAAGGCCGTATAAGGGCATCTGATTGCCTGGCACGTTGGGGGGGAGAAGAGTTTCTCCTGCTTCTTCCCAATACGGTTTTATCGGATGCTGTTGCCCTTTCAAATGCCCTGCTTGAGGCAATAAGATTAACCGCTATACATGATGTTGAGACGATTACTGCCAGTTTTGGAGTAGCCTGCTACCGTTTGGGTGATAGCGTGGAAACCATTCTTCTCAGGGCTGATAATCAAATGTATGCAGCCAAGGAGGCAGGTAGAAATTGTGTCAGATCTGAAGACAGATAACAGCTTGCCCTTAAGTTAAAAATCTGCCATAGTGCCATCAATCCGACGGGCCAAACGGCCCGTCTTTTATTTTGCGAGGAGTTCAGATAATGCAGGAAAGTATTAGAAACATAGCAATAATTGCTCACGTTGACCACGGTAAGACTACCCTTGTGGATGCGATGCTTAAACACTCCGGAGTGTTCAGAGAACATGAGGTGATCACAGAGCGGGTCATGGACTCAAACGATCTTGAAAAAGAGCGAGGCATAACCATATTGGCAAAAAATCTCTCAATTCATCATGGCCGCTACAAGATCAACATTGTAGATACCCCCGGGCATGCTGACTTTGGCGGAGAGGTAGAGCGTGTTCTTAAGATGGTGGATTCGGTTCTACTGCTTGTGGATGCGCTGGATGGCCCGATGCCACAGACCCGTTTTGTGCTTAAAAAATCACTTGATCTTGGACTTAAGCCGATAGTGGTCATAAACAAGATTGACCGTCCAGGTTCAAGGCCGGACGAGGTTCTGGATATGGTCTTTGATCTGTTCTGCGAGCTTAATGCCTCTGATGAGCAGCTTGATTTTCCTGTTGTCTACACAAGCGCCAAGCTTGGGTTTGCAAAGCTTGATGTTAATGCAGAATCCAACAGTATGGAGCCCCTCTTCGCGGTGGTTGAATCAAATGTACGTCCACCTAAAGGTGATTCCAACGCCCCGTTTCAGATGCTGATAGCCAATATTGATTATAATGACTATATCGGCAGGATCGCCACAGGTCGTATCTTCAACGGTAAGGTAAAGGCTGGTGAAACCGTAGCCATGATAAAGCAGAACGGCAGCGTCACCCGAGGCAGAATTACAAAGCTGCTCGGTTATGAGGGGCTGAAACAGGTTGAAATTCAGGAAGCAGGCACCGGAGATATTGTAACTGTTGCAGGCTTTGAAGAGATAAGCATAGGGGAAACTCTCGCTTCTGCGGAAGAGCCGGTGGCAGTGCCATATGTATCCATTGATGAGCCGACCCTCTCAATGAACTTTATTGTAAATACCTCGCCGTTTGCCGGACGGGAAGGGAAGTGGGTAACTTCCAGAAACATCCGTGAGCGTTTGAACAAGGAACTTAGAACAAATGTCTCTCTGCGTGTGGAGGATACGGAATCTCCTGATACCTTCAAGATTTCCGGAAGGGGAGAGCTGCATCTCTCTATTCTGATAGAGAATATGCGCCGCGAAGGCTTTGAGCTGGCTGTTTCCAAGCCGGAGGTTATTGTTCGTGAGAAGGATGGTGTAAAGCTGGAGCCTATGGAGTATCTGGTTGTGGATGTGGCGTCAGAGTATCAGGGTGTTATCATTGAAAAGATGGGGCCAAGAAAGGGAGAGATGGTCGCAATGCATCCGATGGGCGAGACAGTCCGCCTTGAGTTTGTAATCCCTGCGCGCGGCCTTATCGGCTTGCGGGGAGAGGTTCTGACAGATACCCGTGGAACAGCAGTTATGACTCATACTTTCCATGAATATTCCCCTTACCGTGGGGAGATCCCTGGACGTAAGAACGGGGTGCTTATAGCTATGGAGCATGGCGAAACCACAGCATATTCACTGGATGCGCTGCAACCGCGTGGCACACTGTTCATTGGCGCCGGTGTTGAGGTTTACGGAGGGATGATCATAGGAGAGCATGCCCGTGATAACGACCTGGAAGTTAACCCCAATAAAGGGAAGAAGCTTACAAATGTAAGAGCCTCCGGCAGTGATGATGCCATAAAGCTGACTCCACCACGGAGTATGACTCTGGAGCAGGCTCTTGAATTTATTGATGATGACGAACTTGTTGAGGTAACCCCTGTCTCAATACGTCTGCGGAAGAAAGAACTTGATCCCCACCAGAGGAAGAAGAAGAACAAATAAGGATGAGGTTGGTTACTCATCCATCTTCAGGTATACGGTAAAGAGCGTTCCATGCCCGGGGCGGCTTTCAGCAATGATTTCGCCGCCATGCTCTTTTATTATACGTTCGGTAATTGCTAGCCCCAAGCCTATGCCTACATCTTTTGTGGTGAAATATGGCTGAAATATTTTTTCCAAATCCTCTTCAGCAATCCCAATCCCCTGATCCTTAAATGTGAGGCAAACCCATCCAGGTCTTGAACTGTCGAGAGATGCGCCGAGCGTTATTTTGCCTCCACCAGGCATAGCCTGGGCGGCGTTGGTTATAAAATTGGTTATGCAGTTTCTCATCAGTTCAGGATCAAGCAACAAAGGCGGAAGATCCTGGCTGATATCAAGCTCTATTTCCGCGCCCTGTTCCTTCAGCTTTTCATTAAGCACAGAGAGTGTACGTACAAGCAGTTCATTATAGTTTACCAGACTTTTCCTCAGCTTTAGAGGACGGCCATAGTTCATGAAGTTAACCACCATATAATTAGCCCGCCTGACCTCTTCCCTTATCTTTTCGGTTACTTCAGTCATCTCGGCAGCGCGTAGAGGACATTGGGCAACAACCTCGCTTTTAAGGTGGTCAATGGCAAGACTGATGTAATTAAGAGGATTGCGAATCTCATGTGCTATGCCTGCAGCCAGTTGTCCTACCCGTGAGAGATGCTCTGCCTCATAAAGCCTTTTTTCAAGAAGATCTCTTTCTCTAAGCTTTTTAACCATCTCGTTAAATCCCTCTGCAAGCTCACCTATCTCATCATTGCTTTCTACAGGGATAGTTACTGAAAGATCTCCGGCCGAGACTTTTTTAAAATCTTCGGCCAGACGATGAATTGGAGCTGTATAGCGCCTGGCCAGAAAGATTGTAAATGCAATGCCTACGGTAAATACCATCGCAGTTGCTGCCAAACGCTTGATGAAGTTTGAATGCTGGATATTCTGTATATTGTCGAGAAGCATGTTGACCTGAACGTATCCAAGATGCTCATCTCCTACAATAACCGGCACAACTACATCGTAAGGTCGCTGTGAAAGTATGCTTGCTCCATCGGATTTACGCGGGGCGGATCTTACTCCCCTTTCAAGTTTTTTAAGATCCTTCTGCTTTCCTATCTTTTCAGGATTTGTTGAATCAATGATTTCACCTTCACTGTTAATGATGTTAATTTCGTTGATGCCTTTTTGGCGAGCGCTGTTGTAAAATTCTGTAAGCCTAGAATTTTCTGCTTCTGAAGTGAGATCTGCGATACTTAGTTGCACAGCTTTTGAAATCTCCTGTGAACTGTCCTGAATCTCCTGAACAAGTGCAGTTTGAGAAAACTGGTTAAGGCTGAAAAGTGTAATAACCGCCAAAACCAGTAAAGAAAGCATTATAAGTATCAGTTTTGCATTAAGCTTCATCAGAAGGCACCCGATCTGGAAATGGAATTTGGAAAAGAGTATCAGCAAACTTAACAGCATGTAAACCTGAAACGTTGACAGATTTGCCAGAGACAGTGTAGAACAAACTAATGTTAAAAAGGGTATTAAAATACAGCATTATTACAGGGTTGTGTCTTTCCTTTCCTTATTTGCTTTCCGGCTGCACTACTATCATACCAAGGGACAATCTGCCTCTCTTGACTGATGATTCCTGTGGAGACAAAGTAAAGGTTGTAACTGTGCCGTTGCCGGTTATTGCTACTTCGCCGAATGAAGGGATAACTGCCGGAGCCTTGTCCGCCTTTTTGATTCACAATCAGAAGGATGAGGTATACTCACTGGTTGCCCCTCAGCTTAACTACAACAAGTATTTCGGTCTTACCGGAACGGTCTATGGTGCCATAAACCCCAATCCTGACAGAAATATTGAGTTTAACCTGTCTCAATCACAGAATAAGAACTTTGATTATGAGGCGCGAGTCCGGGATACCAACTTAATGGATGGCAGGCTCGAGATTAAAGGTTTTCTGGGCTGGTTTGCCGATGGTTCTTCACGTTTCTATGGTTTTCATTCCCATACATCCTCAGCACTTGAGACAAACTATACAAATCGTGAGATTACCTACAATATCTCCGCCACCTGGTTTCTTGGAAGAAAATACTATCTGGAGATAGGTCATCGCTTTCGTTCTGTTGGCATCGGGAGGGGGGCAGTGAGTTCGGTGCCTTTTATAACCGACATCTTCAATCCTGCCGATGTCCCGGCTGTAGATGGCTTTACAACAAATGCACCACGAATATCACTCATTTATACTACCTTTGACGCCAAGACGCTTCCAACGTTTGGGGGTTATGCGAGAATTACGTTCGAACCTACCATCAAGGCGTTGGGTGGAGCTGAGAATTACCGTCACTATGAGGTGGAGCTGAAAGGATTTGTTCCGCACGATGAAGGCAAGCGGTTTATTTCGGTATTCAGAACAATGTATAATCAGACACTTGGAGATAGCGATAACCGGAAAGTACCTTTTCTTGAGCAGAGTATCCTGGGTGGTGAAAATTCACTAAGAGGCTACGGAAGGAACCGCTTTATCGATAACAGCTTTCTTCTTCTAAATCTTGAAGAAAGGATAAGACTGTTTCGCTGGGAACTTTTCAATGTTACTGCTGATTGGGAGCTCGCTCCATTTGTTGACCTTGGCGCTGTTATGGAGAGCTTTGCAAAACTTAATGCTAGAAGCTTTGAATTTAACCCTGGCATAGGGTTCAGGGCTACGGTAAGACCTAATATAGTTGGCCGTGTGGATGTAGGGATTGGCAAGGAAGGACCGGCTGTTTACGTTGGGCTTGGCTATCCGTTTTAGCGGTCTATGGTCTTGCTTTTAGACTATTGCAAAGCAGGGGGAGATGTGGATTACCGATACATTGCAAAGGAACTATTAAACGAACATCCACAGACTATTGCTGTTGCCCTTTCCCGTCTTCCTTCAGAACAGTCAAGTCAGATACTAAAGCTATTGCCTTCTTTTATTCAGGCCGATCTGGTAAACAGGATTGTAGAAACAGACCAGATTCCCTATATGGTGCTTGAAGAGGTCGACAGGATGCTTGTAAGGATAATGAAATAAACATTTATAATAAAACAGAGATGAAGGGATTAGCAAATGATTGAGAATATTGGCGGCGACCTTTACAAATCCTGGAATGATGACCAGCGTCGCGCAGAGATAAGCAAACTGGTTGATGGCTACAGATCAGGTCTCCCTCTTAAAATATTGCTGCAGATGGCAACGGCAATTGCAGGCAGCCCCGAAAATGCGCGTGAACAACTCTCTTCTCTTATACCTGCAGAAGAGAGGCATTTAATAGTTAGTCGTCTAAAGGGGGAGGAACAGACCACGGCAGCTGCATTTCTTATGTAGTGCCATTTCTTTTCAAGAGGTGATATTTGCAGGTTTGAGGCTCTTACAAAAAGAAGGGCTCTACTTGTTTTCAGAGTATTAATCTTTGACGAAAGATTTTAGTCTTCTAGCGGCCTGCGCAGCTTTCTGCGCAGTGCCGCCATTCTTTTTTCTGCAACTCTCTGCAGCTTTTGCCCCTTTGGTACCCTGGTTGGTAATCTCTTCTTGAGAACACGATTACGCTTTTCAAGCGCCACTCTTAATCTTTCCATTGCCAGCTCACGGTTTTGCAGCTGAGAACGGTTCTCTGACGCATGGACTACGATACCTGTGGGGAGATGTCTGATCCTTACGGCTGAATCGGTTGTATTCCGGTGCTGTCCGCCTGGTCCTGAGGCACGATAAAATTCAACCGTTATATCTGCTTCGTTAATATCCATATTCATGGTCTGAATATGCCAAGTACAAAATTAACCAGCGCCAGCAGAAGGCTGAATGCCAGAGCCCACCAGAAACTGGCGACCTGAAAGCCATTTACCAGCCTGCTGACAAGAAGAACAAGAAGAGAGTTTATTACCAGACTGAACAATCCCAGTGTCATGATTGTAAGCGGCAGTGTTAAAAGCGATAATACCGGTTTGATAAATGCGTTAATAAACCCGAAAACAACTGCCGCGATCATGGCAGCAGCAAAGCCGGAAAGCCTGATTCCTGGAAGCAGGTATGATGCAATCATAATAGCTATGCCGGAAATCAACCAGTTAATCAGAAAATTTATCATTATAAACCTTTTTGTAGTTTTGCATTAATCAAGCAGCATTGCATTAACTCTGGCTCTGACCTTCATTCCTTCTTTCAGAGAAGCCCCACCTTTTTCAAAGTAGCGGCCTGATATTGTTCCATCTTCGATCTGAAGCTCGCCAAGACTGGCAAGTACCCTGTTTTCATCGTCAACCACTTCTATAGCCTGTTGTTTCTTTGGCACCTTGCGAAGCTTTGATGTATTAATCTGGATATATGCAATCCTTCCATTTATCCTGCTAATGCTTCCCATCTCGTAACTGGGATTAAATCCGGTTCCGAGACGATCTGCCGCAGCCCTGAAACCTACGGTTACAGCACGTTTGAAGAACTCCTGCTTTTTCTCGAAAACCATGCTCTCTTTTTTGGGTATCTTTGTATTGAGTTTGCGGTCATCAGTGTAGGATTTTACCAGCTCTATCTGACCTTTGCTGTTCATAAACTTTACGTCAAGCCTGACTCGGGCCTTGAAGGTTACCAGCTTGCGGGTGGGATCCATGTTGATCTGCGATTCAAAAGAGTTCAGATTTTCAATACGTGGTTCAATTATGTAGGTCTCCTGGTCGGAGGCGTTCATAAGAACCTTTGTGAAACGTTTGGTATTTGCCAGCTGTGCCTGGATATCATTCATTAACTCCTCTGTCATATCAGGGGAGAGTTGACGGGAGAACCTTGATTTAAGATCCTTGTCTAGTGCAATTGAATCCAGATTTACAGGTTCCAGAGCCTGTGTGGTCACCTGTTGAGCCTCTGTAACATAAACTGTCTGAGGTGCAGTAGCGCAGCCGAATGATATTAGCAGGATCAGGCAAAAACCGGCGTAATAGAGATGGCGATTCATAATCTATGCTCCTTGTGCTTAATATTCTACTGCTGAGGATTTTTTAAAGAGGCCAGAACAGTATTTTCCTCAGTGGTGGTAAACATGGATGCAATTTTTTCAATCTTTTTTGCTTCTTGGTCACTGAATTCAACATGTTCTCCGGCAAATGCCAGCATAAGTTTAGGTTCAAGCTCTTTCATTACCGCTTCTGCCAGTTCAATACGTCTTATTGCTTCATTTGCCTGTTTTTCCTGACCTTGCTCTTCTTCCTTAATCTGATATTTGCCTTTTATCTGTTGATACATGGTTTTGTAGACGGTGTATTGCAGTCCCAAATTGTTTTTGTAAATGCCAAGTGAGTTCAATACCATTTTGATCCGTGGAAAGAGCATAGCGGCATTATATACGCCCCGGATATTGCGAAACTCCTTATCTATATTAGGAAATGCCCGTATGCCATTTACAATTGCACAACCTATCTTGACTGTGGCGGCCATTGTGAAATCAGCGCCGGCTACCGATGCGGAATAGACTTTATTGGCGAGCCTGCCGTAGTTTTTCTCCATCACTGTCATATCTTCAGTTTTCTCTTTAAGCGCTATGGTAATAGCCTCATCCTTTAACGCCGGATCCTGGCATGCCGCCTGTTTGACAGATTCATCCTCATTCCCTTTTGCCTTGCGGAGGAAAGCATCGCACCTTGCGTATCCTTTTGCTGTCAGATTTATATCTTCCTGAAGCTGCAGCATCTCCTGTTTGTTATTTGTCACCACTCCATATGCCATCAGAGGGTTGCGATAAACATACTCATTAACGGTTTCCGGCTTTTTCCGATAGCCAAGCTCACGAAAATAAATATCAGCTGGCTGTGTTCTGAAGAATTGTACATCATCCCTGTTGACATGACGGTTAAGCAGTTGCTCTCTCTCTTTTAAAAAGATATACAGAGCGCTTGTAGGGCGGGGCCACCCGGTTGAAGGATCGATCTCGGTTGCCAGAGTAATCCCCTGAGATGATGCAAAAAGGGATAATCCCATCTTGAATAGTGCAGTGCCTGAAGGGACTCCGTACAGGTCATTAGGCCAGTTGTCCTGTTCAGATATTGGGGATCTGAGCAGAACCCTGTTGGAGAGCTTGATTGAGATGGCAGCAGCCTCAAATGAATCCAGGGCTGCCATCACTGTAGGGTTCATTGATTCTACTCCGCATTCCAGCGAGGATGTGCCTGTAGCGCAACCAGAGATGGTGCCTGCTGACAATGCCAGCAGGCAGGCTGGAATCAGGTATTTGATCTGTTTAAACTTTCTCACAAATAACATGTAGCAGATCTCCTACTGAAAGAGGTTATTTGAATACGACCCTGTTTCCCTGTATTTCAGGGTTCCAACGTTTCAGTTGTGCATCCTTCTCAAAGTTGTCCATCAAAAGGTCAACCAGATCGCTAATCTTTCCGGCATAGTACAGATCAACAACCATATTTCCCTTTCCACGGTTCTTCTGGCTGACGTTCTTCAGCCCTTTTATATCTTCACCCAGCAACTTCAGAAGCTTGCGTTCCATCCGGTAGTTGCCGGCTGTAGGCATTACAACTTCAAAACGGGCGCCACGGCGTTCCTGTGTCAAGGTCTTTGTATTAAGCGCATTAACCACCTCTTTTGCAAATGCCTTACCTCCAGCAATTGCAGCAAGGCGTATCGCGGCCTTTGCCTCATCCTTTGAAGCCCTGGCAACTCCGTCAGGGTTTCCTTCCCACATCAGATCGCGACTTGCAAGACTTACTGTTTTTCCTGTCATCATAGCACGGTATATGTATGCGCTTCCGCTAGGCGCCACACTGACATCAACCTTGCCAAGAACAAGCCACTCGCCTTTGTCGGCCAGGTCATCTGCAATCTTGTTGATATGTTTCACCATCTTGTTGTAATCGGCTTCTTCGGTAAGTGCCGAGTTAACCTCTTCGTCATCAGAGTCAATAACAGTATATTCTGCGGCTGTGAGGCTCTTTCTAACCTCTGCCCGTACGTTATCCAGTATCATCGGCGCATCACCTGTATCCATCTTGCCAGGTATTATCATTACAACTATTCTGCGTTCTTCATTCTTGCCGGTAACAGCCCCCTGACGCTTAAGGTATGCTCTTACAGCCTCTTCATTTATGGTGATCTTTATCTTGGCATTCAGCTCTTTGCTGAACATGCCGCTTACGCTGCTCTCAAGTATTTCCAGATCCTTGATATACTTTTCATCTCCGGTCAGATTTAGTGTTGCTGCCCTGTCTGGGTAGACGTCGCGCAGATAATGCTCAAGAGCCTGTTCGCGGCCACGCTGTTCCGCCTTCTTCCTCGCGGTGTATTCATCATCATCCACTTTTACAGTAACTATCTCGGTATAGGTGCGAACTTCGGCGGCAGCCAGCAGAGGCAGCATTACCAAACCAAGCGTAATAAGAATCAAGAGTAACCGTTTCATTAATCCCTCCTTTTTTAACAGGATATTATTGACGTTTCCAGGTGCTGCGTGAACCTTCAGAGCGCACCAGTTTAAGTGACCAGCCCAGCTGCTTTGCTGTGTTGTTTACAGCGCTCTTTACAGCATCGGCGGTGCTACCTGATTTTATCTCAATAGTTGTCTTGCCTCCGCCTGATTCTCGTTCACGTATGTTTTCCATTCCAGGAATTGCCTTGAGAGTGTTCTTGAAGCTGATAATGTCATCAAGTTCTGCGATACCGTCCAGAACCACGATAAAAGTGCCTGCTCCGGCCTTTTCACGCTTCCAGCTTTTCTTGATTGATTCAATCATAACTGCCGATATTTTGTGGCCTACATCTTTAGCTGCACGGTAGAGGGCTTCCTGTATTGTCCCGGCATATGAAGCGGACTCAACATCCTTGCTTGCGACTACCCTCGCTGTGGTCGGATTAATCAACTGGGCTCTAAGGAAAATCTTGGCTGCGCCACCGGTATAGTTCCAGTAACCATAACGTCCGATGCCAACGGTCTGATAGTAAAGAACCAGATCAGCGTTGTATTTTAGGCCGTACAATGCGGCCTTGTTGGTATCAATATCCATCTCATGAGTCTCTGCTACCTGAATGGAAAATTTCTGTGCTGAACTCTTGTCTATAACGTCAAATCCCTTTTCTGCGAGCAGATCAACTATTGCGCCATAAGAGTTGTCGAAAAACGCCTCCAGGTCAGCTCTGGTCTTTCCAAGAGTAGCTCCTTGTGGCAGATTTGGGTTATACAAAACCATTATGCGAGGATTGCCCATCGCATCCTGCATAAGTCCTAGTGCGTTAATCTCGTTTTCAAGGGTTTTCAGATTGACTTCTGCAGTCACCTGCAGTTCATAACCTGCGCCGGTAAATTCAGGGTCGCTCTTATGAATGAGACGAGCCAGTTTTTTAGTCTTGCCCTTAAGGGCAGAAGTTATCTTTTGGCTGTTTTTTGAAATGGTTTCATCATCAAGGATCTGTTTTACAGCCAGATTAACGGCATTGTTAAGACCGCTAGCTATTGCGGCCTGCTCCGAGGTTCCGCGACCGGTTGCAGAAAACTGGTCAGCATTTGATAATCCGGCAAAAGAAAACAGCAACATCAAGGTGAAAGAGAGAATCTTAATCATGTATTCCTCCTATTGCTTTTTCCAGGTGCTACGAGCCCCTTCGGCGCGAATTTTCTTCATGCTCCAGCCAAGTTCCTTGGCGGTTCTTATTACATCGCGATCAAGCTGATCACGCTTGCCTTTGTAAGTAGCCTCAAAAGTGGTTTTTCCTCCGCCGGACTCTACTTCCTTGGCGCCTGTTGCAAGAGGGAACTTTTCAAACATCTCTGTGAATCTGGCGATCTCTTCCGGGTCATCAACACCATCAATCACTATAGTATACATGGCGCCGTTTTGCTGCATATCCATCCAGTTCTTCTGGAGTATATCAATCATAGGATTAACGATCTTTTTTCCGCCTTCACGGGCAGCCTTTTCAAGAGCCTGCTCCACGGTCTGTCCCATGCCGGCCTGCTCTACTTTTTTGCTGGTGATAATCTGTGAGCGTGTATTGTCAATAAGCTGTGTTTTTACATTAAGAAGAACGCTCTTGCCGATAACGCCGTCTCGAACAACACCGCTTACACTGTAGAATAGGGTGTATTCCGCATGGAATTTTAACCCGTAAGCAGCTGCCTTATTCAAATCAACATCTATTTCGTGAGTTTCAGCCTGCTGCATTGAAAAACGTTCTGCTGCGGCCTTGTCTACAACACGGAACTGCTTGTCAGTAAGTGATTCAACTATGCCGTTGTAGATCTCTTCTGTAAATTCCTTGTCCTTGAATATCTTATCTTTGGATTTGTTGCTAAATGCCACCAGTATTCTGGGGTTGCCAACTACATCCCCTTTACGCAGGATGGTAAGTGCGTCAATATCACCTTTAATTAATTTGTTGTCTACTGTCGCCGAGATGGTTACTACAAATCCTTCACTGCTCTTATCCTGTTTTACGATCTTGTAGCTTGTGACGTATCCCTTGCTGTGTGAAAGGATCTTGTCATCAATCAATGCCGAGTCAACTACAGTAGTGCTTGATTTGACAAAGGTTCCAACACCCTGTTCAACCGCGCGCCGCATTGCTGTGGCCAGTGCCGCTTCCTTGCTTGGCCCTTCACCTGTTGCTGTAACCGATGCGGCAAAAGCTACGGTTGAGCTTACCAGAATCAGGCTGATTACAAATAAAAAGATTCGTTTCATAGTCACTTCCTCCTATCTAATTTTCCAGGTACTCCGGTTTCCTTCGGATCTTATTTTCTGTAATAAAATTCCCTGACTTGAAGCCATGCTTAGTATATCCCTTTCAAGCTGATCACGGCGAACCTTGCAGATTATCTCAAAGGTTGTCTTACCGCCTCCTGCTTCAATCTCTCTTACTGCAGCTACAGCAGGTGATTTTTCAATCAATCTGCTTAAAGAGGCAAGATTCTCATTTCTACCCTCAAAAACCATAGTTATGGTTCTTCCCTCGGATCCTGTGTGGGATATATAGGTGTCAAGCCCTTTTAACAATAGAACGACCAGCTTCTTGCCTGCAACTCTTGATGCCTTTTCTATAGCGTCTTCCGTATTGTGACCGGTTGATGAGGCTTCAGCTGCTTTGGCGGTAATGATCCTTGCGCCGGTGTTATCTACAATCTTTGCGCTAACACGAACCAGAGCGCCGATCCCTTTCTCAGGCTCCTTTACGATTGTGGATGTCCTGAAATGAATTGTGTATTCTGCAAGGAAGTTTAGGCCAACAGCGGCAGCCTTGTTGATGTGAGGATCAATATCATGAGTTGCAGATATCTGGATTGAAGCCTGTTCCGCAGAAGTTTTGTCAACAATCCGGTAACCACGATCCGTAAGTAACTCAATCATGCTTTCATAAACTGCGGATTGCGTTGCGGTTTCTTTTTTATGATTGTTTCCTGCGGCATGGATCAACAGCAACCTTTCGCCATCAGCAGGTCTTGAAGAGGCTGTGGCTGAAAGTGGGATGCATAACATACTAAAAAAAAGTATCGCCATCAGGGTGGTTTGCAAATAATATCCTTTCATAACAAAGCAGAGTATGCTGCCGTTAAGATTAGGTTATCAAATAAATGGTTGTACTGCAAACAGGTAAGGCTACCAGTCGTCAGAGGAGCCTCCGCCATCAAAATCACCGCCTCCTCCGCTAAAACTGTCGCCTCCTGAAGAATAACCTCCACCCCCGCCACCATAGAAGATGGTTGGGCCTCCCCATCCAGAACCGCCTCCTCCTCTGCCGCCAGCATTAAAAAGTTTCATAAGCAGGCTGATAATGAATCCTGCTGCAGCACCAAGAATTGCCAAAATTCCAAGTTTCCAGAGTACAGCTCCCAATCCGATGCCGGCTGCGGCTGGCAGGCTTAAGCCCCCTGCCAGAATGCCGGCTGTGCGGGATGATGAGGCGGCAATTGCTGTTATAATGGTTCCAACAACCAGTAAAACTATAAAAGTTCCATATCTATTATTATTTTTCTTTTTTGCAGGCCTGTCTGAAACAGCAGGAGCCTTGAACTCTCCCTTGGTTGCGTCAATAATTGCACTGATACCTGAAGCTATCCCTTTGTCGGAATCGCCTGCGCGAAGGCTTGGAGCAATTACGTTTCTTATTATCTGCCCGGCAGTTATATCAGGCAAGCTACCCTGTAGACCTGTTCCAACCTCAATCCTTATCTTTCTTTCTTTCTTTGCAAGAATAAGCAGAACACCATTACTCTTGTCTTTCTGTCCAATCTTCCATGTTTCACCTACCTTTATTGCAAAAGCCTCTATCGTGTCCCCTTCGAGCGAGGGGACGGTGAGGAGAACCACCTGATTGCTTGTCTCCTGCTCAAAGGCCGCCAGTTTCGCCTCAATAGACCTGACAGCTGCAGGGGATAGCATGGAGGCGTAATCATTGACACGTCCTTTGAGAGGAGGCGCTTCAAGCGTAAAGGCATTCTGCGAAATTAATAAAGAAAAGAGCAGAATAAGAAAGAGTTTTAAGGATAAAAACCGCATATCAGTGTCCCCGAACAAAACCGGTTAGAATTTTACCTTTGGGGCAACCTTTGCCCCCTCTTCTGCCTTGAACGGCTCTTTGCGCTTCAAGTGCAAAAGTATTGAATTAGTCAGGCTGTTAGGGAAGGTTCTAATGCTGGTATTAAAAACCTGAACAGCCTTATTGTAGCGTTCACGAGCAACGTTGATCCTGTTTTCGGTACCTTCAAGCTGTTTCTGGAGATCAAGAAAGTTCTGATTTGCCTTTAGATCTGGATATTTTTCAGCAACCACCATCAGACGGGAAAGGGCTGAGGAAAGCTCTCCCTGATTCTGCTGGAATTTGCTGATCGCAGCCGGATCGTTTATGAGCTCTTTGTTGAGCTGCATTGAGCCAACCCTGGCTCGAGCATCTGTGACAGCTTTAAGGGTGTCTGCCTCATGTTTAGCATACCCCTTCACTACCTCTACAAGATTGGGAATCAGGTCATTACGGCGTTGATAAGTTGATTCTACATTGCCCCATGCCGCTATTACAGCTTCTTCATTTGCCTGCATGCTGTTGTAGCCGCAACCGGTAAGCAACGAGATCAAAATTAGACCCCAAAAAGCAAATAGACTCCGTTTCATACATTATCCTCCTCGTAAAGTTCAGGATCACTATTGGTAAATCGAATTTTCATAACTGTTAACGACAGGTTACAGAGCAGTGGTATTATGTTGGCCAGAATCAGAGGCAGATCTCCTATCAGGATACCGTAGATCAACCATAATGCAACCCCCAGTGATAAAAGTAATGGCTGCCAGATGGAGAGGTCTCTGGCATGCCGGCTCTTCCAGGTTTTTATTACCTGTGGAAGAGAGGCTACACTTGTAAGTAATCCGGCGACAAGCCCCAGGTATGTGGGATTCATATGGTTCTTTTCCGATCCTTAAAGTTGCCGGTAGCCCAGTCGACCTGTGAAAATATACCCCGAATTATTGCCACTTCACGGCTATTCATATTTGCTCGAAACAGGATCCTTCTTAAAGAACGCATTACATGTTCAGGATTCTGGGGGTTAAGGTAGCCTATCCTCTGTAGGGTGTGTTTCATCTGTGCAAATACAGGTTCAAGCTCGCCGGATGTGGCCGGAATCTGCTTTGGTTGTGCGGTTTCCGGAGAGTTTGAGCCGAAAAGTTCATAGCAGAAAATAAGGATGGCCTGAGCAAGATTCAAGGAACCGTATTCATCATTGGAAGGAATTGTGGCCTGAAGAGTGCAAAGAGACAATTCTTCAGTTGAAAGCCCATGGTCTTCCCGTCCGAAAACAAGGGCTCCCCTTTGAGAGGATTCAAGCAAAACAGCTGCTGCCTCTGGAGGGGTTAAAAGTTCCTGACGATATTTCCCATGACGACGCGTTGTTGCAATGGAGATATTTATATCAGCCAGCGCTTCGGGTAGAGAGGAAAAAGTCTCTGCCTGTTCAAGCAGACTTTTTGCAGATACGGCAAATTTGAATGAATCAGGATGAAGATGATTGCATCCGGCAACAATACGAAGTCTTGAGAGCCCCATATTTTTCATAGCTCTGCAGGCCATTCCTATATTGCCAGGCGATTGCGGTTCAACAAGAATAATAGTGATGCTTTCAAGGGTTTTTTGCATTTAAAGCAATCCGGTCAGAGAGAAAGGCGTCCGGAAATCTCGGAGCGTATAAGTTCAACCATTTCATCAATCCGCGCTTCCGGATCAATGGCAGCGGACTCAGTAGTTATTAGATCCAGAAACTTTGAACAGTTCTCTCTGTCAATAAGCACGGTCTTTCCACCGGCATTGTTTATAAGTCTTTCCACAAGCTCTGCGCCAGGACGCCCCAGATAGGCTTTGGCAACTTCTTTGATATCTTCCAGTATTTCGTCCAGCAGAAGAAGGCGTTCATCAGATAGTTCGGATTTTGTCGGGTCTGTTGCAGCAAGAGGAGTCTCTTTTGATGCACTTGCTTGCCATGTTTCTTTTTTTCGTGAGGATAGCCTCGTCTTCTCAGCCTCCCATAGTCGATCTATATTGAGGGTTTCAAGCAGGTTGTGGTGTAAAAGTTCTTCAAGAGGAGGCGTTGAGAGGACTTCTATCATAGCATCAGGGAGAGAAGCAATCTTTTGTGATTCAACTGGAGAGGTTTCTATTTCAAAGGCGGCATTGTGGTAAAAACCGATTGGCAGGCCGGTCTTGTAAAAGATCATTGCACTCTTTTCATGGGTTGATAAAAACAGGGTGCCGGTTAGAGGCAATGAAGCCAGGTTTGCCATTGTTCCTTTCATGTCTGTGTTTTTAACTAGTTGAGGTTTAATTAGATGAGAGCCCTGCAGCAGGGCATTTGTACAGACCGCGATATCAGGAGTCATTCTGTATACATTTATGACCCCCCCCTCACTGATTCCGTGATGAAAGAGTCTTACAATGGCATTGAACCCGGATTTACGGTGACTGCCTTCAACTGCGAGCGCAGTTATAAGCCTGCCTTTAATAAAGAGAAGATAGGCTTCTAAATTACTGCAAGTATAATCCATATAACCGGTGAAGCCTCCTGCCCCCATTTTTTGAATGGCCTCAGGCAGGCTGATCTTTTCAACAGGTAGATTTTCATACAAAATGTTAGAGCGTGGCAAGCTAAGCATGGTAATCTCTCGCTTTATCGATCGGGATTATGATTGTTAATTGACGTTAGGTTCTTAGTTACTGTATTTGAATGTAGCTTTCAAAGTGGAATAAAACAGTTGTTAAACTGCCTGTAACTACAAGTAAAACTAATAAGATACGCCTTGACAGCATTATTTTGTTACATTATGTTTACACCATGATTCTTTATCTGTCCATGTTGGATATTATATGAGACGAGGCCTCTCCAGTGAGTAAAAAAGATACGTTGACGGCGGATGCCCAGAAATTTCTGCAAAAAGGGCAGACAGAGAAGGCGCTTTCCTGTTATAGGGAGGTTCTGACTCTGGATCCGGGTGATCAGAGAGTCCGTCAGAGACTTGCCGAACTACTCGCCAAAAGCCATCATAATGACGAAGCCCGTAAGGAGTTTGAAACCATTGGGAGAAATCTTGCCTCAAACGGTTTTTATCTCAAGGCTATAGCTGTTTATAAACAGATTGAGCGCCTTTTCCCTGAAGATATAGGGATAGCCCTTACCCTTGCTTCATTAAATGAAAAACATGGGCTTTCTGCAAATGCTCTTGCAGAGTACAAAAGGGCTTATGAATATTATGAGAAAGCACAGGATCGTAAAGAAGCCTTGAATATACTTGAGGCTATGCAGAGAATAGACTCCTTTAATCCAAACATTAAGCTTAAATATGCTGAAGTTTTATTGCAGGATGGGGATAAGGATGCTGCTCTCGAGGTTTTTCAGGCATTAGGGCAGCTGTTGGTGGATCGTCGTGATGAACCTTCTCTTACCAGGCTTGCAGAAAGAATGACCCAACTGTTTCCTGATAAATCTGATTTTCTCAGTGCTGTTCTTAGAAAGAAACTTAATACTGATACTGCAAACTTTGTTGCTGCATTACTTAAATCAGTAATCAAGAAAAATCCTCACAGTTATGACGCGTGGCATCTCCTTATAATGGCGTTTCGCATAACAGGAAACACCCCTCTTCTTAAAGCGTCCTGCCAGCATTTTATAAAGTATTTTCCTGAGGAGCTGTTTCCCAGAGAAAATCTTATTAACAGTCTGATTGAAGATCAGGATGCTGAAGGCGCATTGTCAACGCTAGATGAATGTGAGCAACTGTTCATTGAAAAGAACGCCGCTTCAATTTTACTGGAATCTTACATAAAGCTGAACGATATTATCCCGTTTAACGTCAGGATAATGAAAGGCTGTGCACGTCTTGCCGAAGCTGCAGGCAAGAGTAGTCTGTCAGAAGAATTTATCGCAAAAATTGGAGCAATTGCCTCTGTTTCAAATCCTTCTGCCGTCTTGATCTCGGAGTCTGAATCAGGAGAGGAGGCTTTTGAGCCTGAACTTCTGGAGACCCAGACTAATGGAGATGAACTGCTGACTTTTTCTGGAGATGGTGGTGGCAGAGAATTTGATATCCATGATTTTGCAGATACCTCAAATGATCTGTATGAAATCGAGATTGAGCTGGATGAAGAGCCTGCTGAAAATATCCCTGTCTCAGACAACAAATGGTTTGAAACGGTAAATGACATCTTTGGAACAATTCAAACTGAGACAGGAAAGGTGCGTTTTGCTCCAGGGATTGATAATGCTGATGCACAGTCCAGTTATGATCTTGGATTGGCTTTTTATGAGATGGGCATATATGATGAAGCGATAAACTCATTTAGGCAGGCGGCGGAAGCGCCTGAACGGCGACTTGCCTGTATGATTCTTCAGGGTGCCTGCCTAAGAGAAAAGGGAGATTTGGAACTGGCTGAAACTGCTCTGTCAGCCCTCTCAGAATCACCTGAACTGTCTGCAGAAAATGCCTGTGCTCTTAAATATGAGCTGGCATTGACCTATACCGCTATGGGAAATGGAGAAAGGGCACGCCAGCTTTTGGAAGAGATTGAAGCTGTAAACCCCGCCTTCAGGGATGTAGCAAAGCGTCTTCAGATCTCGCCAGTACAGGAAAATGAAGAACATTTTGATTTCAGTGAAGATGAACTGCTTGGTTTTGATATAAAATAATGTTCAGGCTGCCTGGATTCAGGCAGAACCGCTCTGGTTCTGCTGACGACTGAGAGCGGTCTTCCAAATGTTTTCGATATTGACAACCTGAAGAAGGTCATGCGTCACCAGTTCGTCGGCATCAACGGTGTTATACAGGTCAAGTTTTGCTGAAGGATCCTGAGTCAGTTGTTGTGAATCGCCAGGAGATGCCTCTATCTCCTGAGAGCCGTCATGGAAGAATCCAAGCGGATTTCCATCTTTGTAGAATATCATTGAAGAGCGTTCCGTTGTATAAATTCTGAGACAGCAGTTCATTGATTCGTTTTTGACTCTCTCAAGAAGACCCTTGATATCAATGAGCGCCAGTTCCTGTGCTCTGAAACGGACTTCTCCCTGTAAAAGAGCATGTATGCAGGCTGTAAGGTTACCAGAGAGCCTGTATACGCTCAGTAATCCCGATCTGCTTTTTAACATTTCTTCAGCAAGTGAGGATAAGGCATCAAAGCCATTCAGGGTCTGTCCCCGCTTTTCATCAAAGACTGCACTTACAAGTTTGCCTGATTCAAAGACAAGTATGCCTGTAGAATCAGAAAAAGTAAGGCTGGCATACCCTGTAAAACATCCGTTGGCCAATTTGCTGACAATGTTGTCAAGCTGTAGCTGTGAAGCGTCAAGATTTTCATAAAGAGGGGTGCCTTTTGGAAGACGAAGCATTTATAACCTCCTGTTTACAAGGACAATATATCCATTTAGGTTGCTGTATACGTTACGACAGCTGTTCTTGATTGTCAAAAACAATCATCAGTTGATCCTGATCAGGGTTGTCTGAAGAGATTGTTCTTTTTACAGATGCAAAGTCTTAATGACAGAGGTTGATGATGATTCGGGAATTAAGAATAACAGATGAAATGGCAGGCAGGAGACTGGATGAATCGCTTGCTTTATTGGCCGGAATAAGCAAGGGGGAGGCCAGACGGATTATTGACAGGGGAGGCTGTGCTGTTAACCAGTCAATGGTGCGGGTTGCCTCAAGGAACCTTAAGTCGGCTGATCTGCTGACGGTTGGTATCATGCAGGTTGGTGAATTCAGTGAACTGGTTTTAGGGAATGATGCTATAGTATTTGAGGATGCAAATCTTATGGTAGTAAACAAGCCTTCAGGCGTAGCGAGTCAACGTACGCCTTATCAGCTAAAAGGTACTATGGAATACTGGGTGGCTGAGCAGTTTGCTTTGCAGGGGATTAAGGAGCCGGTTCGGGTTGTTCACCGTCTTGACAGAGGAACCTCCGGTCTGCTGCTCTTCCCCAAACACAGAAAGGCTGCAGCCAGGCTGTCAGAGTTATTCAAGTATGGGAGGATTCACAAGCGGTATCTTGCTCTTGTTACAGGGGTTCCCGGATCTGAAGAGTGGGTTGCGGGTGGCGCTATAGGCAAAATTGCAAGTTCGCGATGGGGTGTTGTGCCCGGAGGTCGCACGGCTAAAACAGAATTCAGGCTTAATAGAATCGCTGATGGTAAGGCTCTTGTTGAGGCAAGGCCAATCACTGGCAGAACGCATCAGATAAGGGTGCACCTCTCTGCCGAAAACCTGCCTATTGTAGGAGATTCAACTTACAATGGGCTGCCAGCGTCCAGATTAATGCTGCATTGTGCTGAACTGCTGCTTCAAGGTTATGAAGATGAAGAAACAGTTGTATTCAAGGTCTTGCCAGATGACGATTTTATAAATCAATGCGGAGCCTGTTGGGAACCTTCTCTTATTTCTTAAAAAGTTCTTTGCAGTGCCAAGCGCTTTATGCTACTTATTCCAACTTATTCCAGTTCAGCTTGCTTGCCAGATTTCCTCAGAACGAACAACAGGTTATGTCAAAGATCATCTGTATTGCAAATCAAAAGGGTGGTGTGGGTAAGACCACAACAGCTATAAATCTGGCAGCTGCGCTTGGGGCTGCCGAGCGCTCTACCCTGCTTATTGATATTGATCCTCAGGGTAATGCTACCAGTGGTGTCGGTCTGGATAAAGCCAGTCTGCAGCACTCCATATACGACCTGCTGATTAACGAGGCGGATCCTTTGGCGCTTATTGTAGATACAGGCCATCCATATCTTCATATACTTCCGTCAACAACGGATCTTGCAGGCGCAGAACTTGAGCTTGCTTCCGCTATTGGCAGGGAGTTGAAACTTAAGCAGGCTCTTGAGCTGCTTGGTGATCGCTATCACTATATTCTTATTGATTGTCCGCCATCGCTTAACCTTTTGACGGTAAATGCGATGACTGCGGCAGATTCTGTTTTGATACCGCTGCAGTGTGAATTTTATGCCATGGAAGGCCTCTCCCAGATACTTAATACTATAAGGCTCGTGCAGAGAGGGCTGAATCCTCAATTAAGGGTTGAAGGAATACTTTTGACCATGGCAGATGCGCGCAACAACCTGTCAAAGGATGTTGAAGATGAAATCCGTCTACATTTCTCCAAAGAGTCGTTTGAGACAGTGATTCCACGGAACGTCCGTCTTTCTGAAGCCCCTAGTCATGGCAAGCCAATTATTTACTATGACATTACTTCGCGAGGAGCTGCGGCATATCTGCAGCTGGCTCGTGAGATTATCCAACGGGAGGCTGCCGATGTTTAAGAAGAGTGGGCTTGGGAAAGGTATGGCCGCTTTGCTGCCGGTAGTTTCAACAGCAGAGGACAAGAACTATTTTCTATGTCCGATTGAACAGATACGCCCCAACCGCAATCAGCCTAGAAAACAGTTTGACATGGATAAGCTGGAGGAGTTGGCGGCTTCTATCCGTGAAAAAGGAATTATACAGCCATTAGTGGTTACAAGAAAAGAAGGTTATTATGAAATTATAGCCGGAGAGCGTAGATGGCGTGCCTCACAAAAGGCCGGTCTGCGAGAAGTACCGGTGGTAATCCGTGAAGCTACAGAAGATTCTGTAATGGAGCTGGCTCTTATTGAAAATATCCAGCGTGAGGATCTTAATGTTATAGAAGAAGCTCAGGCATACAGATCTTTGGTTGAACATTTTGGCATCTCTCAGGAAGAAGTGGCCAAGAGGGTTGGCAAGAACCGTACAACAGTGACAAATGCCCTCAGGCTGCTCAGGCTTCCTGATGATATTCAAAAGGATGTGGTTGAAGAGCGGCTCTCAATGGGGCATGCCCGTGCTCTTCTTGGACTTGAGAGTGAAGAGATGATTCGGAAAGCAAGGCAGGAGATTCTTCATCGGGTTCTTAGCGTAAGAGCTGCTGAAGAACTTGTAAACCGGATTAAACTTGGTGATCGCAAGCTGACTAAACCTGCCAGGCAGCCGGATCTGCTTCTAACTTCCCTTGAAGAACAGCTGCAAAAACAGTTTCAGACAAAAATATCTATCCGGAGAAATAGCGCCGGTAAGGGTTCGCTGGAGCTGTATTTCAATTCAACTGACGAATTGACCAGAATAATAGATCTGTTGCAGTCCTGACAAAGAACTGAAACTTCAATGATGTTTTTGATTGACAGCTCGCATTCAACCGTGATAGCTAACCAACGTTTAGCGCCTGACTGGTTGAGTCAGGCTGTTTTTGTGGTATACAGTATACAATTAATTTCAGGATTAAGGGGTAGGCTGTGATTACTCTCGACCTTGCATTTTTTATTCAGATAATCAACTTCGTAATTCTGCTGCTGGTGCTCAATGTTGCGCTTTACAAGCCAATCAGAGCGATGTTGGCGCAGCGTCGTCAGGAAATTGAGTCTGCCCGTGAGAGAGCCTTGTCTGTTGATAATCAGGTTAACGACAAAGTCTCCGAGTATGAAGCCCGTCTTCGCGACGCAAAGTCTGAAGCTTCAGCCAAGCGTGCCGAGCTTCTTAAAGAGGCGCAGGCTCAAGAGGCAGATCTTCTGGACAAGGCACGCCGTGATGCGGCATCTTCTATTGCTTCACTTCGTGAGCGAATTGCTAAAGAGTCAGTTGATACCCGTGCTGTGCTGCAAAAGCAGGCTGAGCTGCTCTCTGGCGATATATGTGAAAAAATATTGGGGAGGAGTTTGTAAGATGCGTATCCTCAATGGGCGTAATATGAAGAGTATTATCAGCGCATTTGCAATTATACTGTTAACCACTGCTTTTTGTTATGCCTCCGGTGGAGAAGGCGGGCATGGTGAGCATGGAGTGACTAAGGCACAGTGGGTTGACCTCGGATGGCGTGTCCTGAACTTTGTTCTGCTTGCAGCAATATTGATTTGGGGAATTAAGAAAGCCAACATGAAGGCTTCTCTGGCAGATCGTCAGGCAGCTATTGAAAAAAATCTTGGTGACGCCCGGATTGCTCGTGAATCTGCTGAAGCAAAACTTAAGGAATATACAGAGAAACTTGCTAAGGCGAATCAAGAGGTTGATGAACTTCGCGCGGCAATGCTTAAAGAGGCTGAGTCCGAGCAGAAGCGAATTATAGCAGAAGCACAGTCCGCAGCAGAAAAAGTGGCAATCCAGGCGGCTCAGGCTGCCGAGCAGGAGCTTCTTAAGGCGCGTACCGAACTTCGTGCTGAAGCTGCACGCCTTGCTGTTAATCTTGCCACAGGCAAATTGTCCGGAGCTGTGCAGAAGGCTGACCATGACCGTTTTGTTGAAGATTATCTCGGGAAGGTGGGACAACTGTGATCAATAACGCCATTGCCAGAAGATATGCCAAGGCACTGGTCCAGCTTGGATCGGAAAACGACCTGATTAACCGTTTTAGCCAGGAGTTGAATGTTGTAGATGAAGTTTTTGCCGGTAATGCTGAGCTTCGAGCTGTTTTTGGAAATCCTGCAATAACTGTTGAACAGAAAAAAGAGATTATGAAGGATCTGGTTGCCAGACTTTCCTGCTCAGAGCTGACTGCAAATTTTCTTTTTTTGCTTGTAGATAAGAGCCGTATTGCCTTTTTACCTCAAATCGTCGAGATTTATGGAAAGCTTGCAGATGAGCAATCCGGTGTTATCCGCCCTCGCATTACAACAGCATTCCCTCTGGATGATTCGCAGATTACATCTATAAAGAATGCCCTTGAGCAAAGAACCGGCAACAAGGTTCTCCCTGAGGTTAAAGTTGATAAATCATTAATTGGCGGTGTTGTTACGCAGATTGGTGATATTGAATATGACAGCAGTGTAAAGACTCAATTAGCACGTATTAACGATATACTACAGAAGGGGTAGACGCTTCTATGGAACTCAGAGCCGAAGAAATCAGCGAGATCATCAAGAAACAGATCAAAGAGTATGGCAAGGAGGTTCAAGTGTCGGAAACCGGCACTATAATCTCTATTGGAGACGGTATTGCCCGTATCCATGGCTTGGCCGGTGCTATGGCAGGAGAGCTGCTTGAGTTTCCTGGAGGAATATCCGGTATGGTTCTCAACCTTGAGGAAGATAACGTTGGCGCCGCTATTCTTGGTGAATTTGCCGAGATAAAAGAAGGCGACACCGTTAAGCGCACCGGCAGGATTACCGAAGTTCCGGTTGGCGAAGCGCTTGTTGGCCGTGTTGTTAATGCTATAGGTCAGCCTATTGATGGTAAAGGGCCTATTAACACCAGCACATTCAGCAAGGTTGAGATCAAGGCACCTGGTATCGTCAGTCGTAAGTCGGTTCATCAGCCGATGGCAACAGGCCTTAAGGCAATCGATTCCATGGTTCCGATTGGTCGTGGTCAGCGCGAACTTATCATTGGTGACCGTCAGACAGGCAAGACAGCTGTTGCAGTTGATACCATAATTAACCAGAAGGGTGGCGATGTTATATGCATCTATGTCGCCATTGGTCAGAAGCGTTCTACCGTTGCCCAGGTTGTTTCAAAGCTTACAGACCATGGTGCAATGGATTACACGATAGTTGTTGCCGCAACTGCATCAGAGTCCGCTCCACTTCAGTTTATAGCTCCGTACACCGGCGTTACTATGGGCGAGTATTTTCGTGACAACAAGAAACATGCCCTGATTATCTATGACGACCTTTCAAAGCAGGCAGTTGCTTATCGTCAGCTTTCGCTGCTGCTTCGTCGTCCGCCAGGTCGTGAAGCGTACCCTGGTGATGTATTCTATCTGCATAGTCGTCTTCTTGAGCGTGCCTGCAAGCTTTCTGATGAATGCGGAGCCGGCTCTCTTACCGCACTTCCGATTATTGAAACCCAGGCCGGTGACGTTTCAGCATACATTCCGACTAACGTTATTTCCATTACCGATGGTCAGATATACCTTGAATCAGATCTGTTCTTCTCCGGTGTTCGTCCGGCGATCAACGTTGGTCTGTCTGTTTCACGGGTTGGTGGTTCAGCCCAGACAAAGTCAATGAAACAGGTTGCCGGTACTCTGCGTCTTAATCTTGCACAATACCGCGAAATGGCTGCTTTTGCCCAGTTTGGTTCAGATCTTGACAAGGCTACACAGATGCAGCTTGCCCGTGGAGAGCGTCTGGTTGAGATTCTCAAGCAGCCTCAGTATCGTCCGATACCAAACGAAAAGCAGGTTCTGGTTATATTTGCCGCAAACAATGGTTATGTGGATGATTATCCGGTTTCTGCCTTAAAGCGTTATGAAACAGAGATGTACTCTTTCTTTGATAACCGTCAGGCTGAGATTCTTACCGAGCTTCGTGACAAGAAGGCTATAGATGACAGCCTGAAAGCCAAGCTGGTCAGCGCCCTTGATCAGTTCAAGAAGGAATTTACCGCTTAAACAAGGACGGTTTGAGACATGGCGAGCCTTAAAAGCATAAAAAAACGGATTGTATCCGTAAAAAATACACGCCAGATTACCAAAGCTATGAAGATGGTTTCTGCAGCCAAGCTTCGCAGAGCCCAAGAAAACGTTGTGGCTGCCAGGCCATATGCCCAAAAAATGGGAGAGGTTCTTCAGTCGCTGGCCGGTAATCTTCAAGGTGAACTGCATCCTTTACTTGAGAAAAGGGAAGCAAAAAAGCTGTTGTTATTGATTGTAACTTCAGACAGAGGTCTTTGTGGAGGTTTTAACTCCAACCTCTGTAAGGCTGGTGAACGGTATATAAAAGAGAAAACAGCGGAGTTTGACCATATTTCCCTTATGACCATTGGTCGCAAAGGATATGAATTTCTGAAAAACCGCCATACCATTCATAAAAACCTTTCCAATATCATCTCAAAGCCAAATTACCAGGCTGCTGCAATGGTGGCTCAGGATATTATTGAAGGGTATATGGCAGAGGAGTTCGACCAGGTAGTAATGCTGTACAACTCTTTTCGTACTGTAATGACTCAGGATATTACTTTTCAACAACTGCTTCCGATTCAGCCCGAAGCGAATACTGCCGTTGATGAAGTTGGCGTTGAATATATCTATGAGCCGTCAGTTGATGATCTTCTTACACAGATTCTACCGAAAAATATCGAAGTTCAGATATTCAAGGCTATGCTCGAATCGGTGGCTGGTGAGCACGGAGCTCGTATGACAGCAATGGACAGCGCATCAAAGAACGCATCAGAGATGATTGGAAAACTAACGCTTCAATATAACCGTGCACGTCAGGCGGCCATCACCACAGAATTGATGGAGATTATATCCGGCGCTGAATCAATCAAGGGATAATCAATAAACGAATCACTATATAGAGGCCACAAGGCCGCAGGAGGACATGGTTCCATGAGTCAGAATATCGGTAAAATTTCACAGGTTATCGGCGCAGTTGTCGACGTCGAATTTGAGCCCGGTAAGTTGCCGGAGATCTACCACGCTCTAAGGGTTACCAACCCGGCCATTGATGACCGTGAGAATAATCTTGTGCTTGAAGTCGCTCAACATCTCGGCGAGAACTCAGTACGAACCATCGCCATGGATTCAACCGATGGTCTTAAAAGGGGTCAGACGGTAACAGATACCGGCAAGCAGATCTGTGCGCCTGTTGGCAAAAAAACACTTGGCCGGATTATGAACGTTATTGGCGAGCCTGTTGATGAGATGGGTCCAATTGGAAATGAGAAAGAATACGCTATCCACCGTGAAGCGCCAAAGTTTGAAGACCAATCAACAAAGGTTGAGGCATTTACCACAGGAATCAAGGTAGTAGACCTTCTTGCTCCATATGCTCGAGGCGGGAAGATTGGTCTGTTCGGCGGTGCCGGTGTTGGTAAAACCGTTCTCATTATGGAACTTATCAATAACATAGCCAAGCAGCATGGCGGTTATTCTGTTTTTGCCGGTGTAGGTGAGCGTACCCGCGAAGGTAACGACCTCTGGATGGAGATGAAAGAGTCTGGTGTTCTTGATAAGGCGGCTCTTGTATACGGCCAGATGAATGAGCCTCCAGGTGCCCGTGCCCGAGTTGCCCTGACGGCTCTCTCTGTTGCAGAATATTTCCGTGATGAAGAGAACCAGGATGTTCTTCTGTTTGTCGATAACATATTCCGCTTTACCCAGGCCGGTTCAGAGGTTTCAGCACTCCTTGGTCGTATTCCTTCAGCTGTTGGTTACCAGCCTACACTTGCTACCGAGATGGGTGAACTGCAAGAGCGTATTACCTCTACCAAAAAAGGTTCCATCACGTCGGTTCAGGCTATTTATGTACCTGCTGATGACTTGACCGACCCTGCTCCAGCAACAGCTTTTGCTCACCTGGATGCAACAACTGTTCTTTCGCGTCAGATTGCAGAACTCGGAATATACCCTGCGGTTGACCCGCTTGACTCCACTTCCCGTATACTTGATCCTCAGGTAATTGGTGAAGAACATTACGCAGTTGCCCGTTCAGTTCAGTACGTTCTGCAAAAGTACAAGGATCTTCAGGATATTATCGCGATTCTGGGTATGGATGAACTTTCTGAAGAGGATAAACTGGTTGTTGCCCGCGCTCGCAAGATACAGCGCTTTCTATCCCAGCCGTTCCATGTTGCTGAAGCATTTACCGGTTCACCAGGTAAATATGTCGAGCTTAAAGATACAATCAAAGGTTTCAAAGAGATAGTTGAAGGTAAGCACGATAACCTTCCTGAGCAGGCTTTCTATATGGTTGGTTCCATTGAAGAGGCTATTGAAAAAGCTGCCAAGTTGGCAGCAGTTTAAATATTATCGTGTAGGGGCGCATTGAAAGCGCCCAAACCAGGGCGGACGGACGCCATCCGCCCCTACAAGGAACAACTACAATGGCTGAAAAGATGAAGCTTGAAATAGTCACACCTTACAGCAAGGTGCTGGATGAGATGGTAGATGAGGTGACCGCTACCGGTAAGTTGGGTGAATTTGGTGTGCTTCCTGGTCATGCCCCCTTTCTGACATCCCTCAATATTGGTGAACTTTGCTATAAAAAAGATGGAGTAGCTGTATGCATGGCTCTCAACTGGGGTTATTTTGAAGTCAAAGAGGACAAGATTATTGTCCTTGTTGAAACAGCGGAAAGAGCAGACGATATTGACCTTGAGCGTGCTAAAGCAGCGCTTGGCCGTGCAGAGGACGCTCTCAAAAAACTCAATCCTGAAGATAAAAAGTTCAAAATCTATGAAGCTGCATTACAACGGGCTCTTGTGCGTATGCAGACCGCATCAAAGGCTGCCCGTAAATAATTTAAAGAGTCAGATAAAAATCAGATAGGGGGGAGTGGAGATAATTCTGCTTCCCCCGTTCTAGTTTAACCTCTTCTAATTAAATAACCGGACTTAGCATGGAGTGTCGCTTGAACGGAGCCCTTTACATTGTAGCTACGCCTATAGGCAATCTTGAAGACATGACGTTCCGAGCGGTTAGAATATTAAAAGAGGCGGATCTAATTGCCGCAGAGGATACAAGACACTCCCGCAAGTTGCTCTCACATTATGGTATTTCCACTCCACTAACATCTTATTATGATCACAATCAGTCTCTTAAGGGAGAAAGGATACTTTCAGTCCTTAGAGAGGGGAAGACGGTTGCATTAATTACGGATGCCGGCACCCCCTGCATTTCTGATCCAGGATATCAATTAGTAAGAGATACTCTTGCTGAAGGAATAAAGGTTGTACCTGTACCAGGGGTGTCTGCCGTTATTGCAGCGCTTTCCTCTGCAGGTCTGCCTACAGACTCCTTCATATTCTCGGGCTTTCCGCCGAATAAAGAAGTTAAAAGGCGAGTTTTTCTTGCTACACTTGCTACTGAGGAACGGACAGTGGTTCTTTATGAAGCTCCGCATCGTCTGGCAGCTACTTTGTCAGACATAGCTGCTATTATGGGGGATCGTAAGATTGTTGTTGCAAGAGAACTTACCAAGATTCATGAGGAATTTATTATTGGTAAACCTTTAGAGGTGCGTGAAAGTATAAAAGATGGCCGTGAGCGGGGAGAGGCTGTTATTCTGATTTCACCGTCTGACAAGATTTCTGGAATTTCCGGCAGTTCGACTGTTGAGGAACAGCTGCGCGCTGCTTTGGATAGAGGATATACTGTAAAAGAAGCCGCTGCTCTGGTCGCTGCATCAACAGGGGAGCCAAGAAGAGAGATTTATGCTAAGGCGCTGTTCCTTCGTGATAGAGCCTGAAAAGTCTTTATAATTACGTTATGTTAACAAATTAAGGAGTTTAATAATGAAAATATCCGTATTTGGTGCCGGCTATGTAGGGCTAGTGGCTGCAGCTTGCTTTGCAGAAAGCGGCAACACCGTTATCGCTGTTGATGTTGATGAGAAAAAGATTGAAGGACTTAAAAATGGAATCATTCCGATATATGAACCAGGACTAAAAGAGCTTATCCTTAGGAATCAGGCAGAAGGACGTCTCTCGTTTTCAACAGACCTTGCTGAGTCCGTTGAAAAATCCCTTATTCAGTTCATAGCGGTAGGCACTCCTCCTGGTGAAGATGGTTCCGCCGATCTGCAGTATGTCCTTGCAGTAGGACATACTATTGGTAAACAGATGAATGGATTTAAAATAATTGTAGACAAATCAACCGTACCTGTTGGTACGGCTGACAAGGTACGTGCCGCAGTGCAGGAGGAACTTGATAACCGTAGTTCCAGCCTCGAATTCGATGTAGTATCAAACCCTGAATTTCTGAAAGAAGGGGCAGCCATAGATGACTTCATGAAACCTGACCGTGTAGTAATCGGTACAGACAATGTCCGCACCGCTGAAATCATGAAAGAACTGTACGATCCTTTTATGCGGAAGCAAAGTCGGATGATAATAATGGACATACGCAGCGCGGAGATGACCAAATATGCAGCAAACGCCATGCTGGCTACCCGGATATCCTTCATGAACCAGATTGCAGGGTTATGTGAACGAATGGGGGCTGACGTCGCAGCAGTTCGTGAAGGAATAGGTTCCGACACCCGCATAGGTTACGACTTCCTCTTCCCCGGACCAGGTTATGGTGGCTCCTGCTTTCCTAAAGATGTTAAAGCTCTGATACGGACAGCGGAAGAATGCAACTATGAATTCCTCCTTCTTAAGGCTGTTGAAGAGGTAAATGAACTTCAAAAAGAAGTACTGGCCAACAAACTGATAAAATATCTTGGATCCTCTGATGAAGAAAAACCTCTAACCGGAAAAGTTATCGCTTGTTGGGGGCTATCCTTCAAACCCCGTACTGACGACATGAGAGAGGCTCCCTCCTTAACCATCATTGAGCGACTTCTGTCAGCCGGAGCTACAGTAAGAGCACATGACCCCGAGGCGCTTCAGGAAGCTAAAAAACATTTTGGAGACCGTATTCAATACAGCAGCAACCCTTACGAAATATTAGACAATGCCGATGCCTTGACAGTGATAACCGACTGGCACGAATATCGGAATCCTGATTTTGAGAGAATTAAATCGGCACTTAAACAGCCATTGATAGTTGATGGACGTAATCTTTATAAGCCAGCCAGAATGAAAGAAAATGGAATCCGCTACATCCCGTTAGGCAGGTCTGGAAAAGGGATAGAAGAAGGCTTAAGCTGATGCGTATACTTGTTACCGGTGGAGCAGGTTTTCTTGGAAGCCATCTCTGTGAACGTCTTTTAAATGAAGGTCATGACATCCTCTGTCTTGACAATTTTTTTACAGGGAACAAAACAAACATCATTCACCTGATGGACAGTCACCATTTTGAGTTGATTCGCCATGACATAGTAGAGCCTATACTCCTTGAGGTAGACCGTATATACAACCTTGCATGCCCGGCCTCCCCTATCCACTATCAGTACAATCCAGTCAAAACGGTAAAAACCAGTGTAATGGGAATGATTAACATGCTTGGCATGGCAAAAAGGGTCAAAGCACGTATCCTGCAGGCCTCAACTTCTGAGATATACGGCGACCCGCAGACGCATCCCCAAAGGGAGGATTACTGGGGCAATGTAAACCCGATAGGTATCCGTAGCTGCTATGATGAAGGGAAACGGGTTGCTGAAACCCTTATGATGGACTATCACCGCCAGAACAAGGTGGATATACGGATTATCAGAATATTTAATACATATGGCCCAAGGATGGCAGGGAACGATGGACGTGTAGTATCAAATTTCATGCTTCAGGCTCTTAAGAACGAGGATATCACAGTATTTGGCGAAGGGATGCAGACCCGCTCATTCTGCTATGTAAGTGACCTTGTAGATGGAATGATAAAGATGATGGAAAATGATCAAGGATTCATCGGACCAGTAAATCTAGGGAACCCCGTAGAAAATACGATATATGAATTTGCTGAAAAAATAATTAATATAACCGGCTCAAAATCAAAGATAGTATTCAAGCCGCTTCCACAGGATGATCCTAAGCAGCGCAGACCGGATATTACCGTTGCACAGCAGAAGTTGGGTTGGCAACCAATGATAGCTCTTGATGTCGGTTTGAAGAACACGGCAGAATACTTTGCCATGCAGTTGGGCAGGGGGTAATATGACAAATATACGCATTACAGGCCGCACCTGGCTGATTCCGGCAGGATGTCTCCTGTTTATCCTGTTTTTCACGGTCTTTGGTGAGAAAGGGCTGTTGCGTATTTATGGAATGAAGCAGGAGAAAGAAAGAATAGAGCAGAAGGTTGTAGAATTGCGGGACGAAAATCAAAACCTCAGGCTTTCTATAGAGGCCTTGAGAACTGACAGGCATCAGATAGAAAGAATTGCCCGCAAGGAGTTGGGACTTGTGCGTCCCAATGAGGTTATTTATCAGTTTCCACCTTCAAAGGAAAAGTGAGGCGTAAAAATGCCGCGACAAAGTTGTGCCGTTTGTGCTTGGCGTGAAACCTGTGCAAAACGTTTTAGCGTTTCTGACGGAGGCGCGCGTTGTCCTGATTTTTCAAGGGATATAACAATAAAGGATCAGGATGATACCCTAACTAATCTGCCTGGCCAATCCAGCAAGGAATCCTCTACAAAATGATACGTCAGAAACTTGCATCACTGGTTGAAAAGGCACTTTTGTCAGCCAGAACAGCAGCTGTTTTTTGTTCGGACTGCTATCCTCCGGTTGTTATTGACCTGCCTGCAAATGAATCGCACGGTGATTTTGCATGCAACATAGCCATGCAGCTTGCCAGACCGGAACGGAAGTCTCCACGCCAGATAGCTGAGCTGCTGCTAAAGCATCTGGAAGATTCCGAAGGTCTGCTCCAGAATGTTGAGATAGCAGGGCCTGGCTTTATCAACTTCTTTATAGCCCCATCTGCATGGCAAGGTTGTCTTAAAATAATTGACGAGGCAGGAACAACATTTGGCAAATGCAGAACAGGGAATGGACAAAAGGTACAGGTGGAGTTTGTAAGCGCAAATCCTACCGGGCCGCTGCATATAGGACATGGCCGTGGCGCGGCTATTGGTGATGTTATCTGCAGACTCCTTACTGCAACCGGATGGGATGTGACCCGTGAGTTCTATTATAATGATGCAGGCGCCCAGATAAACAATCTGGCCTTGTCAGTGCAGTCTCGTTGTATGAACATTGAACCTGATGACCCACGGTGGCCCACTGACGGCTATCAGGGGGAATATATCAGGGAGGTTGCGACTGCCTACCTGGCAAAGGAATCCGTATATAGCGATGAACAGCAGGTAACTGGAGTTGGTGACCCTAATGATATTGATGCAATACGCCGTTTTGCAGTTGCCTGGTTGCGTCGTGAACAGGATGAGGATCTCAAGGCATTTGATGTAGAATTTGACAACTACTTTCTTGAATCCAGCCTTTACTCTGATGGCAAGGTTGATGCCGCAGTTTCAGAAATTATTTCAAAAGGACACACATATCAGAACGATGGGGCGCTTTGGCTGCGCACCACTGATTTTGGTGATGACAAAGATCGGGTAATGCGAAAGACGGATGGTAGTTATACCTATTTTGTGCCGGATGTCGCTTACCATCTTGATAAATGGCAAAGAGGATTTGTTCGTGTTGTAAATGAGCAGGGGGCGGATCACCATAGCACTATAACCAGGGTTAGAGCGGGCTTACAGGCTCTTGACGCAGGGGTTCCAAAAGGCTGGCCTGAATATGTTCTACACCAGATGGTTACTGTCATGCGTGGCGGAGAAGAGGTAAAAATTTCCAAGCGTGCAGGCAGCTATGTTACCCTCAGGGATCTAATTGATGAAGTTGGACGTGATGCGACCCGTTTCTTCTTTGTGATGCGAAAGCCTGATTCTCAGCTTGTTTTTGATATTGATCTTGCCAAGCAGCAGTCCCTTGATAACCCGGTTTACTATATCCAGTATGCTCATGCCCGAATCTGTAGTCTCTTTGAAAACGCCAGAGAAAAAGGTATTTCAATTTCAGATAGAACCTTTACCCCTGAACAGCTCAGATTTCTTGATACTGCGGAAGAACTGCGACTTATAAAATGCCTGGATCGTCTGCCAGAAACAGTTGATGAGGCTGCAAAAGAGTTTGAAACACACAAGATAGTTTATTACCTTACTGATTTGGCAGGTCAGTTTCACAGTTACTACAACAAGACAAAGGTTGTGTCCGATAATACGGAACTTAGTGAGGCTAGATTATATCTGTTACAACAGACAAGGCAGGTGTTAAGGAATGCGCTTGCTCTGCTGGGAGTATCAGCCCCGGAACGGATGTAGGAGAAAAAATGCGGATTGATTACAATGAGCCTCGTCAATCTTTTGGAACGCCTCCATCCGGAGGTTATGGGCAGAGAACATCATCAGGCAGCATCCGTAGAAATCTTATTGGTCTGCTTATACTTGTAGCGATAGGATTTGTTGCAGGGTTTACCTCTGGGTGGTATCTTTCGCAGAAAGCAACCAAAAGGGCGTTCCGTGCTGCCCTGGAACAGCAGAGTCTTGAATCGTCACCCAAAGCGCTTAAAAAACAGCCTGAACAGCTGCAGCAACCTACTCAGGCACAGCAACAGCAGCTTCCTTCACAAAATCTGACAAATCAGACAGCAGCTCAGGCTCCTGCACAACAGCCGCAGCAGGCATCACCGACAAATCAGGTGCCGCTCTCTTTCTTCGAGAATCTTCCTAAAGGCCAGAAGCAGACCGTGCTTGGAAGCGGCATAAATGAAAAAGCCAAACCTGTTCCAGCCACTCTTCCACAGACACCAAAACCTTCACCACCTGTAAGTACAAAACCGGTTGATGCAAAAATGGCAAATACCGGGTATCTGGTACAGATAGCAGCCTTTAACTCTGCTAAAGAAGCTGAAAATACAAGGAAAAACCTTGCGGCAAAAGGTTACAGCGCTTCTATTGTAGAGACCAATCTTAACGAGAAGGGAACCTGGTATAGGGTCAGAATAGGCCGTCATCTGGAGAAGGATGCTGCAACAGAGATAGCTTCAAGGATTGGTGGCGGCGCAAAGGTTCTTCCTGACCAGGAATAGTCGAAATGCTTTTGAATAAAGGTAGCATAAAAAAATATGTCTGATTCTCTGCCCTCAGTAAGACAGTTAAGAGGCCCTGTAGCATTAAGCCATCTCCTGCTCAAAAACTATGTCAGGACAGGCAGCCGATTGTTGGATGCCACCTGTGGCAATGGAAAGGATACGCTGCTACTGGCCGGATTGGCTGGCGAAACAGGCCATATTTATGCTTTTGATATCCAGAAACAGGCTATTGAACGAACCTTCCGGCTATTGGCTGATCATGGGTTACAGGATCGAGTCACCCTTATAAATGATGGACATGAGCGTATTCTGGAGCTTCTTGATAGTACTTTAGATGCAATTGTGTTCAATCTGGGCTGGTTACCGGGAGCCTCCCATGAGATTACAACCAGTTCATCAACCACCATTAAAGCCCTTGAAGCATCACTTGTTCTTCTGGCTCCTTCCGGCCTTATCATTATTACCTGCTATCCCGGGCATCAGGGTGGGGATGAGGAGGCCTTAAAGGTTAAAGAATGGGCATCAAATCTTACCCCGCAACTCTATTATGTCTGGGAGATGGGACAGTTAAACGTCAGTGATACAGCCCCATTCTCTCTTGTAATACAAAAGTCTGAATCCTGTCATGATGCTTCGTAATCTGCTGCCTTTTTTAGCAGTCCTTCCCGCTTCAATTTATTCGCTCCTTACACTTTGGTGCGGCCAGAGTTTTTTTACAGATAAAAAAGGGAAGATAACTGGCAAGATTGATACGGCGATCCCTGTTACTATTATGAAGCCGGTAAAGGGGATGGATGAGGGAAGCTACGAGAATTTTGCCTCATTTTGCCTACAAAACTACAATGGTTCTGTGCAATTGTTGTTTGCGTTAAGCGATCCTGATGATCCGGCTCTTCCTGTTATTTATCGATTGATTAGAGATTTCCCTGATAAAGATATCAATATAAGTATCAACTGCAAAATACATGGGACTAACTACAAGATATCCAATCTTATCAACGCCTTTCCTCTTGTAAAAAACGATATAATAATCATCTGTGACAGTGATATTCGGGCAGAAAACAGCTTTCTGAACTCAGTTGTCAGTCACTTCTCCGATTCTGAGGTAGGCCTTGTGACATCGCCTTACCGAACTTCAAAGGTACATGGGGTATCAACCGCATTTGAGGCTCTTGGATTTACTACCGAGATGGTTCCAAATGTAGTTACAGCCTTAAAGCTGGAAGGGCTTTCATTTGCTCTTGGAGCAGCCATGACCTTTAGACGTCAGGCTCTTGAGGATATCGGAGGCTTGGAGGCATTGGTGGATTTTCTGGCGGATGATTATCAGCTGGGAAACCGAATCTACCATGCAGGATGGAAGCTTCTGCTTGATGATCAGTTTGTTGAGAGTGTTTTAAAGCCTGAGACTCTTTCAGGTATCCTTTCCAGGCAGTTGCGCTGGGCGCGTACCATGCGTGTTAGTCGTCCCGGTGGTTATCTGGCTTCAGGTATAACTCTGCCAGGACTCGGGATATTGGCTGCTATGGTAGCAGGCAATATCCCTGCAGCGCTGACATCAATAACCTTACTCTATCTAATCAGGTTTTCAGTGGCTACGTTTTTTAGTCAAAGATACGTTGAAGATAAACTTCTTCCTGCCTGGTTATGGCTGCTTCCATTCAGAGATCTTCTTGCCTTTTCCAGTTGGCTTCTTGCGTTTGCAGGAAATTCTGTCACCTGGAGAGGGCAGAGATTTGAAGTCATGCCAAGTGGCAAACTACAAAAAAAATAAACCTGTAAAAAAAACTGGTTATATTAATTACTTTGTTACTGAAGGTGTTTGTGCTGCTGGTGTTACAGCAGGTGCTGATGCCGCTTTTTTCATCTGCTCAAGCTGCGAAGACAAGGTGGTATTTTCAGATTTAAGCGCTTGAACCTGTTCTTCAAGTTTTTTTCTCTCTGTGGAAAGTTGCTCAATCTGGCTGGTAAGCTTTGTCTGCTCAGCCTTTACAGATGTCAGCTCTTTGGCTGATAATTCGCACTTCTGAAGAGCCAGTTGCAGCTTTTCAGTTTCAAGTTTACGTTCTTCTAGCAGTTTGACCCGTGCCTTTACCAGAAGGAGCTGTTTGTCAAGTACAGCGACTTCATCCATATTTTTACCCTCAGACATCCGGGTAGTTGCCATTCCTGATAACATATCTATCATCTGAAGATGGTGTCTTATCTCCTGTTCTGCTTCAGGCGTAAGACCTCTAAGGCCAAGCCACTGTTTCCCCTTCTCGTAGGTCTGTTCAGCCTTTTTTATTAAAGATCGTGCCTTTTCAACCTCTGCGAGCGCTTTGGGATAGTTTCCAACCTTTGCTGCAAGATCTTCAACAGCCAGCTTGGTTTTTGTCATCTGTTCAGAGAGATCCGGTTTGTCATCTGCAATAGAAACAGATGCGAAGGCGATAAGAAGAGCTATAGCTATAAAATGTATCCTGTATAACATGTTATTTACCCCCTGCCTGCAAGAGTTGGTCAAACCGGGCATCAAGTTTATTCAGTTCAGCTCGACGCAATACCAGCTGTTCAGAACTTTCCATTTCGGATGTTTTTGCTTCTGCAATTGTCATTTGAAGATCAGCAATTTCTGCTTTCTGAAGGGCAAGCAGACCGTTTTTTGCAGAAATGGCTGCCTTTATAGCTCCCATGGTGGTTTGTGCTGAATTAAGATCATCCTTTGCATATCCGGCAACCTTGCCGGAAGTCAGTTTTGCCAGTCGATCTGTCAAAGCAGGCAGTTTGTCTGATGCGTCCTTAAGTTCATCTGCGTTAGAAACAGATGTGGCAAGAATGAGCAGAAAGGATGCCAAGATGATATTCTGTTTCATTGGATACCTCCTTTTCTTTATGAACGTTATGGTTACTATTAAGTTTCAATATTACCACAGCTTTTCAAACCAGCAATTCAAACTCTCCACTGTTAGGATGGTAGCTGTACAGGTTGCCTGATTCGATATCAAAATACCAGCCATGCAGATGCAGAACAGCCGAATCAACCTTTTCTCTAACCCATGGGAATGTCAGAAGGTTTTCCAGGGATACAAGTATTGATGCATGCTCACATGCCTTTGACTGACGTTCTGGGGAGGCATCCTTGAATATTTTAAGAACCTGCTGTTTTGCACGGTCTGCAATATTGACCCATTTTGAGATATAATCATTGCTCTTGTCTGCTGAAACCCCATCCATCAAAGAACGTATTCCCCCGCATCTTGAGTGCCCCAAAACGATTATATGCTCAACCTCCAGATGGCAGACAGCATATTCGAGTGCGGCGCTAACTCCGTGATATGAATGATCATGCTCGCAAGGTGGTACCAGATTTGCCACGTTTCGAATGATAAAAAGATCACCAGGCTCAGAACGAACCATCATTGAAGGATCTACCCTTGAATCACTGCAGCCGATTAAAAGAGCCTTGGGACGTTGTCCATCTTTAAGGTTTTTGAACAGTTCATGGTCTTCACTAAAATACTCTTCCTGAAAATTTCTGAAACCATGAATGAATTTTTGGATCTCTTCCATTTTTGCCTCACTTTAGGTCTTGCTTAAACGTTCTTGGAGCTCCAGAGATTTGGCCTCAAGTTCTTCACGGGTGGTCTTTCTGAACTGTTCAAGTTTCGAAATAAGGTCAGGATACTTTATTGAAAGGATCGAAATGGCTAAAAAGGCGGCATTCTTTGCTCCGTCAATAGAGACCGTTGCCACAGGAATGCCTGGCGGCATCTGTACAGTTGAGTAAAGTGCATCCAATCCTTTTAATGATCCGGATTTAACAGGTACTCCTATTACTGGCAGAGTTGTGTGAGAGGCAACTACACCAGCCAGATGAGCGGCCATTCCAGCTGCACAGATGAGTACCTCAATTCCGCGTTCTCTGGCAGTCATGGCATATCTTGCGGTTTTATCCGGTAACCGATGAGCAGAGCTGATATCCATTTCAAATGGAACTCCAAATTGAGCAAGCAGTTCAGCAGCCTTCTCCATTATCGGAAGATCGCTGTCACTTCCCATCAAGATTCCAACCAGCGGTTTATTCATTATAAAACTCCTTCATAATTTTTATAGAGATGGTTGAGCGACTCCTAGCTGAATAGTATCGGATATGTCAACAGCTTTTAAGCCGTTAAAATAACTCTTCAGGGAACTGTGCGTAAAAATGGTTTTAAATTTGCTATATAGCACTTGAGTACAGCCTGTTATGATTGCGTAAGCCTGCTCTGCTTAATATACAAGTAGTTCTGTAAGGAGCGGAAAATGTAGAGCCTGCTGTCTACTATAAAAAAAGGCTCACTCTTTTTCTTGACTTGTAAAAAAAAGACGGTATAAGGAGTCGTAAGATGAAAATTTATTAATGCAATCAACTATTTATATGGATATTCATATATTTACAACCTCGGTTAGAGGTAATTACAAAAGGAGGAGCAATGCGTATGAAAATGCAAAGTGGGTTGGCATATGCGGCAATGTTGTCCAGTTTGTTGTTTGCGACAACAGCGTTTGCGGGTAATCATGCAACTTACGTTGGGAAAGGTCCCTTTAAGACCGGCCCTGAAGTGACAAAAAAGTGCATGGAATGCCATGAAAAAGAGACAAAGGCATTTATGGCTACCCGCCACTGGACTTGGAGCAAGAAGCAGATGATCCAGGGGGAAGAAAAAGATTTTGGGAAAAAGAATGCGATCAACAATTTTTGTATTGCCTTGCCCGGCAATGAGCCTCGTTGCACAAGCTGTCATGCCGGCTACGGATGGAAAGATGCGAACTTTGATTTCAACAAGGGCGAGAATGTTGACTGTCTAGTCTGCCATGACAATACCGGAACATACAAAAAGTTCCCTTCAGGCGCAGGTCATCCAGTCTACGCTGGTCAGAAAAAGGAATTTCCAAAAGGCAAGGTGTGGGAACCGGTTGATCTGACCAAAGTAGCACAGTCTATAGGCGGGATGCCTACAAGAGAAAACTGTGGTTCTTGCCACTTCTTTGGCGGCGGTGGAGACCATGTAAAGCATGGAGATCTTGATACAACTCTTATCAAACCTACAGAAGATATTGATGTCCATATGGGTGGAAAAGCCAAGATGACATGCGTAACCTGCCATATGGGTGAGCGTGGTCACAACATCATGGGGCAGGCAGCATCGGTTTCATGTGGTTTTGATACAAAGAACAAGCTGAACTGCACGAAGTGCCACAAAGGCAAGGTTCATCAGGATGAAACGCTTAACAAGCATAGCAAGAAGGTTGCATGCCAGACCTGTCACATTCCTCTCGTATCAAAGACATTCCCGACCAAAACATGGTGGGATTGGTCTACTGCAGGGAAGGATATGAAGGATATCGCCAAGGATGAGTACGGAATGAAGGTTTATGACAAGGCCAAAGGAACATTTGTATGGCAGAAAGACCTCGTTCCTACATACCTCTGGTCAAACGGTCAGTACGAGCGTTATACTCCGGGTGTAAAGGTCGATCCTAAGGGTGTTGTTAAGATGAACACAACAAAAGGCAGCCGTGCAGATGCCAACTCCAAGATCTATCCTTTCAAGATCATGAAGGGCAAGCAGCCTTACGATCTAGTTAACAAAGAGATCGTCAATGTTTACCTCTTTGGACCTCCGGGCAGCAATGCTTACTGGCAGAAGTTTGACTGGAACGCAGCTATTACTGAAGGGATGAAGATAGCAAACAGACCTTACAGCGGCAAATATGGATTTATTGATACCTGCATGGTATGGCCTATAAACCATATGGTTGTGCCAAAGTCCCAGGCTTTAGGTTGCATGGATTGTCACAGTGGTTCAAAGCGTCTGGATTGGAAAGCCCTTGGTTACAAAGGTGATCCTATGTTGAATCCAGATAACTACTAACCCTTTATTCTGTATTTTCTGATTCAGACAAAAAACCTGCGGGGATCCCCGCAGGTTTTTTGCTTTTCAGAGAGAAATAACTTGATTTTTATGGGTTGTTTATATAGAAATTTTTAACATAGCTAAAGTTTGAATTTGCCAAGTCTGGAATTACAACCTTATTCACCCTGTTCTGACATCTGATTTTAGTTTTAGTAAAATGGTGATAGTATGAAGAAGAAAAAAATGCTCATATCACAGAAAACAATGGATCTGGATATGGTCAAGAAGGTTGAGCAGCTTTCCGGTACTTCAGTACGCCGATGTTTTCAGTGTGGCAAATGTTCTGCCGGCTGTCCAATGGCAACCTTTATGGAACATCCGCCAAACAGAATTGTGAGGCTTCTGCAGTTAGGGCAGTGGCAGCGGATTCTTGCCGGACGTTCAATCTGGTATTGCGTTTCCTGTGAAACCTGCACTACCAGATGTCCTAACCAGGTTGATCTCGCCTCCATAATGGATGCACTTCGTAAACTTTCATGGGATCAGGATGGCCCTTCAAAAGAGAGCTATGTACAACTGGCTAACAAACTGTTCCTGCAGAATATACGCACATATGGAAGACAGTATGAAATGCGTCTGGCAGCTGTATTTAATGTAAAGTCAGGGCAGTTTCTTAAAGATATGATGCTTGGTCCGAAGCTGCTCTCAAAAGGTAAATTGAAGGTGTTTCATCAAAAGAACAGAAATATCGCGGAAGTTGAAAAAATATTCAGTCGTATTGAAGAGATGCGGCGAAAAGGAGAAGCCCTGTGACGGCGTTGAGTTACTCATACTACCCTGGCTGTTCTCTTCATGCTTCTGCTTCCGAGTATGATATATCTACCCGTGAGGTATGCTCTGTGCTGGGGATTGCACTTGAGGAGATACCTGACTGGATCTGTTGTGGTGCAACTCCTGCCCATAATGTGGATGAGCTGCTATCTCTTTCACTCTCTGCCAAAAATCTTGAGCTTGCTGAACAGATGCAGGGGAAAAGGGATATGGCGGTGGCCTGTGCCTCCTGTTTTTCCAGATTGAAATTTGCACAGCATATAATGGAAAAAAGTGATGAAAAACGAAGGCTTGTCGAAAAAGCAATAGATGCGCCAGTTGCGCTCGATAGAAAAGTAAAGCACCTGTTGGAAATACTTGCCCGAGATTTTGGTCTGGAACAGCTCGCTTCATTTGTAAAAAAGCCACTTTCCGAGCTGACAGTTGCCTGTTATTACGGTTGTCTGCTTACACGTCCTGCTGATGTCCCAAACCTTGATTGTCCTGAAGCTCCTACCATAATGGAATCAATCATAAAAGTTATTGGAGCTGAAACGGTTCCCTGGACCCACCGCCTTGAGTGTTGTGGAGCCAACTTTACCCTTTCCCGTCCACCGGTTGTGCAGCAGCTCTCTAATGCTGTGCTTGATTCTGCGAAAGCGGCTGGGGCTGACTGTATTGTTGTGGCCTGCCCTCTTTGCCACGGGAATCTGGATATACGCCAGAAAGAGATTGAGGGGATATATTCTGCTGATTACGGGCTTCCAATATTTTATCTTACCCAGCTGGTAGGACTTGCCCTTGGCATACCATTTGAGAAGCTTGGTCTTGATGCCTTGATTGTAAGCCCACAGAAACTGCTGAAGCAAAAAAAACTTATCTAATGGTGAATATATGATCCGCTGTATGATTATGGAAGATGATGAATTAAGCCGTGAGATGCTGGCCTTGCAAATGGAGCCTTTTGCCAGCTGTGATCTTGCTGCTGATGGACGTAAAGGATACGAGATGTTTATCTCTGCTCTTGAATCTGGTCAGCCTTATCAGTTGATTCTGCTTGATATAATAATGCCTGAGATGGATGGTCTGGAAGCTGCCAAGGCTATCAGACTTTATGAAGAGAAACGTGGGATAACCATTGATAAAGGGGTTTCTATAGTGGTTCTTTCTTCTCTCAGCACGCCACAGGATGTCATTCAGGCATATATGGCGGCTCAGTCTTCAGCTCATCTGGTTAAACCTGTGCAGCCGGACAAACTGGTAAAAACGCTGCGCAAACTTGAACTTATACCTGCGGAGAGTGCCTAGATGTCCCGAATCGGTGTCTTTGTATGTCATTGCGGTGAGAATATTTCCCGCACGGTTGATGTGGAACGGGTGGCAGCAGTTGCTGCTAAATTACCAGGTGTTGCCTTTGCCACAGACTACAAGTACATGTGTTCTGACCCTGGACAGAGCCTTATCAAGAAAGCTGTCTCGGAACAAAGCCTTACCCATGTTGTCGTTGCCGCATGCTCTCCCCGTATGCATGAAAGGACATTTCGCAAGGCAGTGGAACAGGTTGGGCTTAACCCTTTCCTGTGTGAGATGGCTAATATTCGCGAGCATTGTTCCTGGGTTCATGAAGATCGAGAAGAGGCAACACAAAAGGCGATTGAGATCGTCGGGATGCTGGTTGAACGTGTAAAGAAAAACAGGATACTCCCCACAATTACCGTGCCGGTTACCAAACGGGCGCTGGTAATTGGTGGAGGTATTGCAGGGATTCAGGCAGCGCTCGATATTGCTGATGCCGGACATCAGGTCGTTCTTGTTGAGAGAGAGCCTTCTATAGGCGGCCATATGGCTCAGCTCTCAGAGACGTTTCCTACCCTTGACTGTTCACAGTGTATTATGACACCCAAGATGGTGGATCTTGCCAATCATCCAAACATCATCATGCATACCTACAGCGAGATTGAGCAGGTTGATGGCTATATAGGTAATTTTCAGGTTACCATTCGCAAGAAGGCAAGATCGGTTGATGAGAACAAATGTACAGGTTGTGGAATATGCATGACAAAATGTCCTCAAAAAAAGATACCTAACATATTTGACCGTAATCTTGGTATGCGTACAGCAATTTATGTTCCTTTTCCTCAGGCTGTTCCTAATGTTCCTGTAATTGACCGGGAAAACTGCACTATGTTCAAGACTGGAAAGTGCGGTGTCTGCCAGAAGGTATGCGGACCTGGTGCCATTGACTTTAATCAGCAGGATAGCCTGATTGTCGAACCTGTAGGCGCCATTGTAGTTGCAACCGGCTTTGAACTGTATAGCATAACCGAAAAACCTAAAGGCTCCCCCATAAAAGGGTATGGAGAATTCGGGCATGGTAAAATTCCTGATGTAATAGACGGGCTTACCTTTGAGCGTCTGGCCTCGGCTTCAGGGCCTACCGGCGGCAAGATTATGCGTCCATCTGATGGTAAAGAGCCCAAGCAGGTTGTCTTTATCCAATGTGTAGGATCAAGATCCCGTGAAAAGGGGATTTCATACTGTTCCAAGATATGCTGTATGTACACAGCCAAGCATACCATGCTCTACCACCACAAGGTTCATGATGGACAGGCATATGTATTCTTTATGGATGCCCGTGTGCCTGGCAAGAGCTATGACGAGTTCTGGCGTCGTGCAATAGAGGAAGAAGAAGCGGTCTACATCCGTGGCATGGTCTCCCGTCTCTATCAGAAGGGGGACAAGATAGTTGTTATGGGGAGCGATATCTCTGTCGGAGTCCAGGTTGAGATTGAGGCGGATCTTGTAGTTCTGGCCACAGCGGTACAACCCCGTAAAGGGGCTGATGCGCTTGCTCAAAAACTTGGGATCTCTTACGACAAGTACCACTTCTACTCAGAGGCTCACGCCAAGCTTAAGCCGGTAGAATGTGCTACAGCCGGTATATACCTTGCCGGAGCCTGCCAGGGTCCAAAGGATATTCCAGACACAGTTTCACAGGCATCTGCCGCAGCCGCCAAGGTTATGACCCTTTTTGCCAAGGACAATCTTGAGCGTGAGCCTATCGTTGCAAGGGTAAAGGAGAACAACTGTGTAGGCTGTTTTGCCTGCAGGAAGGTATGCGCTTATGGAGCAGTGGAGGAGAAAGAGATTCGCGATCGCCAGGGTAACCTGATTAAAATGGTTGCATATGTCAATCCCGGTGTATGTGCCGGTTGCGGCACCTGCCAGGCGACCTGTCCGTCCAAGAGTGTTGAGCTGGATGGTTATACGGATGAGCAGATCGTAGCAATGATTGAGGCGCTATAGGTCCCATACGACCTATATGACGTATGGGAACTATAGAGGATAAGTATGAATATAGAAAAACCAAAACACGACTTTGAGCCCAAAATAATAGCCTTTGTCTGCACCTGGTGCACATATGCGGGCGCCGACCTTGCAGGAACCAGCCGGATGCAGTATCCATCGAATGTGCGTGTGCTCAAGTTTCCATGCACAGGCAGGATTGATCCTGTTTTTATAATAAAGGCGTTTCAGCAGGGAGCCGACGGCATTCTGATTTCTGGCTGTCATCCAGGTGACTGCCATTATATCTCCGGTAACTACCATGCAAGAAGAAGATTTGCAGCATTCCGCAAACTGCTTGAATTTATCGGTGTGGATCTGAAAAGGATCCAGTTTTCATGGGTGTCCGCAGCCGAAGGTGGAAAATGGGTTGATGTGGTAACAGAACTGACAGAACGGGTGAGAGCTATGGGGCCGATGGTTGAGTTTAAGGATCTTGCTCTGGAAGAGCAGTGGTCCGGCGGATTGAACAGTCCGGATCTGCAGGAAATATATGAGGCAATGTAATATATGACACAGCCCGTTGATATATCCGGTTATACAAAGATTACAGAATCTATCCGTGCTGAAGCAAAACGAATTTTGTCTGATGGAACAGTTTCAGCTGTTATCGGCTATTCTGCTGCCCGCCGTAAAGGTTCAACCCAGCCGATACTTATTACCTCTGCTGAAGATGCTGAAAAACTGATATTTTCAGCGGGTTGCCTCAACAATCTTGTGGTCTATCTGACTAAATCCAAAAAGGATGTGCCAAAGAGAGGCAAAATCGGGATTGTCGTTAAAGGTTGTGATCTTAAGGCTGTTGTTGGTCTTTTGGGAGAGTCTCAACTGAAGCGGGAAGATATATATCTGATAGGGATCCCATGCAGCGGTGTATTAGGCTCTCTTATCAACCCCGCAACTGAATTGAACACAGAAACGATTGCCGCCAAGTGCCGGGAGTGTGTCGATCGGATGCCTATAGGGGCTGATTTTGTGCCTGCGGTTGAGCTGACAGCAATGCCTCAAATGGAAGCGGGTTACACTGAAAGGATCGCTCAGCTAGAAGCGATGACCCCTTCTGAACGGTGGGAGTTCTGGAAGGAACAGTTCAGTAAGTGCATCAAGTGTTTTGCGTGCCGTCAGGTTTGTGCATTCTGCTACTGTGAGCAATGTGTATGTGATCGTAACCGTCCTCAGATGGTTGAGCAGAGCCCCAGGCCTTCGGGGAATCTTTCCTGGCATCTTGTGAGGGCTATCCATCTTGCCGGTCGCTGTGTTGGCTGTGCCGAATGCGAGAGGGTATGCCCGATGGAGATACCGCTTAACCTGCTGAACCGGAAGATGGCAATTGAGATGAAAGAGCTGTTTAATAGTGAAGCAGGTTTTGAGGTAAGAGAAAAAGGGCCTCTAAACAGTTATGACGAGCATGATGATGAATCGTTTATCCGTTAGCGACACAAGAGAAAGACAATACTATGCAGAAACAGATTTCTGAAGCTGATCTTCGTCTGTTGATAGACAGCATGCTGCTTAAGGGACAACGGGTTGTCGGCCCTCGTCAGTCAGGCACAATGGTTCTGTATGAACCACTGTCATCGGCATCCGATCTGGTCTTTAATGAACAGCCTCGCCGTTCTGCCAAGGAAGCTTTTTTCCCTGTCTGTGAAGATCTGCTTGAATATCGTAAAAATGGTCAGCAGATCGATCTTGAGGATATTGAACCTTCCCGTTTTCCAGAAACAGTACTTATTGGAGTCCGTCCCTGTGATGCTGCGGCTATGCCGGTCTTGGACTCTGTCTTTTCCTGGGACTACAAAGACAGGTTCTATCTTGAGCGTAGAGCCAGGACAACAATTATTGGGCTGGCTTGTACATCTGCTGATGATGCCTGTTTCTGTACCGCAGTAGGTCTATCTCCCGGTGATCCCAAAGGGGCGGATCTGATGTTCAGCCATCTTGCAAATGGTGGTTTTCTGGTTGAGAGCCATACTGAAAAGGGGGCTGCATTCCTTGAAACATGGAAAGATCGGTTTACTGAACCTGACGGCTCAAAGCCTCTTCCTTTGGCTCAACCGGAGGCAAGTCCGCTTGACCTGAAAAAGATCAAGGGATGGCTTAATGAGCATTTTGAGGATCCTGCCTGGGATAGTATTGCCACACGTTGTGTTGGCTGCGGAGCCTGCGCCTTTGTCTGCCCGGCCTGTCACTGTTTTGATATCATAGACGAAGGAACCGAAAAGGCCGGTAAACGACGCAAATTCTGGGATGCCTGCGGTTTCTCGAAGTTTACGAACCACGCTTCAGGTCATAACCCTCGTGACCTGCAGCCAAAACGTTACCGTAACCGGATCATGCACAAGTTTAAATATTATGACGATAAGTTTGGACAGAATCTATGCACCGGTTGTGGCCGATGTATCAGGATTTGCCCTGTAGGAATAGACATTGCCGGGATTCTGGAAGAGATACAGGAAAAGGGGTAGGCCTTTATATGTCTGATAACAATAATATTTACCTTCCCTATCTTGCTACCGTGGAAGAGGTGATTGACGAGACCCCTGATGTGCGTACTCTGCGGTTGCTGTTTCAGGACGAACAGGTCAGGGAGAATTTTACCTTCAGGGCTGGACAGTTTGCAGAATATTCAGCCTTTGGAGCCGGCGAGTCAACCTTCTGCATAGCATCTTCCCCTACATGGAAAGGTTATATCGAGTGCTGTTTCCGTTCAGTCGGGCGTGTAACAGAATCGCTCCGGAGGCTTGAAGTGGGAGATACAATGGGTGTTCGAGGCCCATATGGAAACTCCTTTCCGATAGAGCAGTTCTACGGGAAAAACCTGATATTCATAACCGGAGGTATAGCTCTCCCCCCTTTAAGGACACTTATCTGGAACTGCCTTGATCTGCGTGACAGGTTTGAGGAAATTACGATAGTCTATGGTGCAAGAACAGAAGCGGATCTTGTATATAAGCGTGAATTAAAGCTCTGGGAAGAGAGGGAGGATGTAAGATTGATAAAGACGGTTGATCCTGGTGGCAACAGCCCTGACTGGGACGGCAAGGTTGGTTTCGTTCCTACTGTACTGGAAGAAGCAGCCCCATCATCGGACAACTGTATAGCGCTTCTTTGTGGGCCTCCTGTTATGATTAAATTTACCATGCCTGTTCTCGAAAAACTTGGATTTACTGATGAAGCCATCTATACTACATTGGAAAACCGGATGAAATGCGGCCTGGGCAAGTGTGGCCGCTGTAATGTCGGTAATATATATGTATGCAAGGATGGCCCTGTTTTTACCGCAAAACAGGTCAAGGCTATGCCTCTCGAATATTAACAAAGTTCTGAAAGGATATTAAAAATGTCGCAAGCCAAGCAGGGAGATACCGTCAGGGTTCACTATACCGGGAGCCTTCAGGATGGTTCTGTTTTTGATTCATCTGAAATAGGAGAGCCGGAATGCTGTGGTTGTGATTGTAGCAGCTCGGGTGGTTGTGGGACGGAAAGCTATTGTGCTTCCGAACCACTTGAATTCACAATTGGAACAGGTAATGTAATCCCCGGTTTTGAAAATGCTGTAATCGGGCTTTCTGTTGGTGAAACTGTAACTGTTACAATTCCATTCGATGAGGGATATGGAGCCCGTCAGGAGCAGATGGTAGCAGTTGTTGATCGAAATGATTTGGGTGGGGATATAGAACCTGTTGAGGGGCAGCAGCTTGAGGTACTAATGGAAGATGGCAACTCTGTTCCAGTTCTGATAACCGAAGTGACAGAGAGTACAGTTACCATTGATGCAAATCATCCATTGGCAGGCAGGGATCTTACTTTTGAGATTAAGCTTGTGGAGATTGTCTGATAATAAAGATTTTGTAACATATTTTGTGCTTGATGAAAGAAAGATGGCTGCCACAACAAGTGGCAGCCATCTTTTATTTTAATCATTATTGTTTACTGAAGAATCATTTGGCTGCTGCGACTGTTGAGGCAAATGGTTCAACGGCAAATTCCTTGCCTTCTGGCGGTGGATTAATAATTACTATTGTAAATTGTATTGTTTTTCCAGGTTGCAGTTCCAGGTTGGTCAGAGAATCTCCAAACTGGTTGTTCATGGCAGCTTCAATCTTGTCAGCAGGCATCTGCATAAGCTGTTCTTTAGTCAGTTGATTGCCGGCATAAACGGTTTTTGTAACAACTGCCTGGTTATTGGCACCAAAAACGACACCTTTCACCTGAATAGCTGCCCGTGGTTTGGTGAAGCTGTTAAGGGCATCACCGGTTATAACAAGAAGCTCACCTGCCGCTGCTTTTGGAATGAAATAGGCTTTGACGTTTTGAACGGTTATATTTCCTTCTTCTACTGGAAGGCTTCCCTTATTAAGGAGAGCCGGGGACTTTGATGCCCCTCCGATGAAGTTGTAGGCAATGTAGCCAAGAATCGCCATAACAATGATCGCTACCAATACTATTATAATTGAAGATGAGCTGCTCTGACGGCGGCGGGATGATATTGCCAGAGGTGGAGCCTCTTCCGCTGTTTTCGGAACATCAAATGTTATGTCAGGAAGCGGAGACTCCTGCTTCTTCAGAAGCGAATCATCTACCGGAGCAAAAAGATCAGATGTAGAAGTAGTTTGAACATCTACGGGAACGGCTGAACTCTCTGAGGTAAGATCCAGTTCGCCAAGACTGAATGACTCAACTTCTGTAGATTTATTAGGAGTTGGAGTTTGTCCCTGGCTGAAATCGATACCTGACAGATCGAAGCTGTCAGATATTGTGCCTTCAGCCTGTTTGTCTGCATCATCAAATTTGAAATCAAATCCTGCTGCGCCGGACTTCTGTATAACAGGAGTATTAGTAGCCTGTAAGGAATCGCCAAAATCAAAACCACCCAGATCAAAATCTGCAGCAGGAGCTGGAACAGTTGACATCTGCTGAATTCCAAGATCAAAATTTGCATTCAAAGCTGTATTGTCTTCGGATTGAGGGATGGCATCGCCGAAGTCAAAGTTCACTTCTTCCTGCCCAGGTTTTTGTTCTGTTTCCAGCGGGGCTCCAAAGTCAAAATTGATCTCTGTAGCTGGTTCAGGCTGCTGTTTTGGTGGTATAACCAGTGTCTTTTCACCAAAATCGAAGGTAACAGGTGTTGGTGTAGCCTGTTCAGCAGTTAGAGGAGAACTGTCTAAATCGAAATTCAGTTCAGCCGAAGCATCAGTCTGGCCTAGATCAAAAGAGAGGTCTGAGCCGGTTGTTTCAGGCTGTGCCGTGAACCCAAACGGAGATTCCAGAGAGTTGTCAGCAGTTTCAATGGCAGGAGTAAAGGAAACCTCCGGAGATTTTATCAGATCTTCAGAAAGAACTGTATCCCTGGATTCAGCAGGTTTATGAACTGTAAATACATGGCGGCATTTGGCACAACGTACCTTTACGCCGCGATCCGAAATCCGCTCATCATCAAGCTTGAATTTGGTCCGGCATTGTTCGCATTGAATAATCATTGCCAGCTCCCTGTCGGCAGGTGATGTAGTATGCCCTTAATGACTGAAAAATCAACATATTGTGTAACAGAATGGAGGCATGGTGTCAATTTTTATCCTCTATTGCCGCTTGCTTATAACTTCCGGTTTGCAGAATCCTTCCACAGGACAGTTAATACATACAGAACCTTTTTGCCCTGTGCATCCTTCGGAGATTCCCAGATGGCACAGAGAAAAATCATACTTTACCGGATCAAGAGGATCAAGCAGTCTCAGATTAGCAGTGATCTCAGAGGCCATTTTCCAGTCTGGAGTATGACGTCCTGTCAGCCCCAGCATTCTGGCAATCCTCTCAATATGTCTGTCCACAGGTATAATCAGCTGTGAGGGGCTTACCGATTTCCAGAGCCCCAGATCTATGCCGTCTGCCGGGCGTACCATCCATCGCAGGTACATGCATATCCTTTTGCATGCGCTGCCACCAGCCGGTGAGGGAAAAAGGAAGCGAAACGAACTCTTTTGAGGGAGACCGTCACTGCCAAAGACAGGGCTATAGTCAAAACTGAATAGCGCAGTAGTGAAACCATTTAAGGCCAACTCAACCGTGCTTGCGTCAGTTGCATGAAACTGGCTGAAAAACAGTTCAATGCTTCTATGTTGCAGACGGATCTGACGAATACCAAGAAACAGAGCCGCCAGATCATCTTCATTATTAAAGCGATGTTTAAATCCATGAAAAAGATTACGATGTTTCCCTGGTTCAAAGCTGTCGATAAATCCTGATGGAGAGTCTCCCATGATACTGAATATACGGGCGAGGCTTCCCTTTATAACCTTGACGTTTCCATATGCAAAGACCGCTGCTATCAGGGCTGCCACCTCCTGATCCGCAGGATTGTGATATCTGTGGCAGAAGGAGAGCGGATCGTTGGCCAGATGCTGCTGTGAACGGTTGGCGTAAAGCTGTTCAAGAGTATCCCTCATGGTTGGAGGAAGAGACACTAGAGATCGGCCTCACGCAGGAACAGTGCGGCATCCTCGGGTGAGGTAGGATTGATAAAGAAGCCGGTGCCCCATTCAAAACCGGCTATGGAGGTAAGTCGCGGCACAAGCTCTATATGCCAGTGGTAGTCGTACTCAAGAGAGGTCCACATAGCCGGTTTGCCCGGTCGCCTATGCATCGGCGGACAGGTGTGCAGGATAAAGTTGTAAGGGGCATCCTTCAAAACTATCTTTACTCGCATCAGCATATCTTTTAGTGCCATTGCCAATTCTGCCATCTGGGCATCGTTCATAAGCGCAAAATCATGGCTGTGCCGTTTGGGGTAAAGGCGCAACTCAAACGGGAAGCTGGCCGCAAACGGGGCAAGTGTTACAAAGTTTGAGAATTCTCGAACTACTCTGGTTCCCTGTTCAAGTTCAAAAGAGATCAGATCGCAGAATATGCAACGCTCTTTATTTGCGTAGTGGGCACGACAAACCTTAAGTTCTGTTGCTGCGACAGGGGGGAGCATCGGCACAGCTATCAACTGACTGTGTGAATGGGCAAGCGAGGCTCCTGCCCTTGCTCCGTGATTTTTGAACAGGATCATGTAGCGAAAACGAAAATCATGGCGGAGATCGAGCAGACGGGTTCGCCAGGTGATGAGTACATTAGTAATATCCGGTGCTGACAAATCGGTAAGGGATTTATCGTGATCCGGAGTTTCAATTATCACCTCATGCGCCCCTATGCCGTTCATTACATCATATGGGCCGACACCACGATTCTCCAGCTCTCCCTCAATCCGCAAGGCGGGATATTTGTTGGGGATTACCCGAACCTTCCAGTTGGGGGTGTTAGGCATACCGCTTGGTCGAATGGCAAAGATTTCATGCGGGGTCTTGTCTTCATTGCCGTAGCAGAACGGGCATGAGGTAATCGGCAATGGAATATGTTCCGATTGGAAATCACGGGGGCGGCGACCACGTTCTGTTGCGATTATAACCCAGTGAAGTTTTAATGGATCCCATCTAAGTTCAGACATTTATATATCCCCTATATCAGCCAGTCGTTTGTTTCGAGGTCTGCCCCCTCATAATTGAGCATCAAAGGATTATCGCATGGCCATCGGCCGATTTCTTCGTTATTGCGTGTTAGTGTGATGTTTACAAATATCTTTGAGCCGGGCAGAAGTTTCAACAGTTGAAGCGGCACTGCTATTTCGCACGTTCGGTCAATTGCCCAGTTGCAACAGGCGTTTGTCGGTACCCAGCTTCCAGCTTCCCTTACCAGCAGGAGCCCTTCGGTAAAGGTTGTTTGCATTGGAAGACGATATTCCCTGTCTGCTATCAGCTGAAGAGCCAGTATGTCGTTTTCTTTAATGAATCTTGAGAAATCCTGTATGGCGTCTATTCTGAAGTAGAGAAAATCACGATTGTATCCCCAGTACAGCCCCTGCAGCAAACGTTCGGAGGAGTGCATTGCTGAACCCTGGCGAGTAAGATCAAATAGTCCTGCTGCCAGCCATTCAAAATAGTCGCTTACCCTGCCGTTTATATCAGGCTCTATGAAACCGGCCGGTTCTCTGACCAGACCTGCCGGACTTTTCTTCTTGATAGGTTCAAGAAGCTCATGCGGTGGGCTGATCCCGAGCGTTGTAAATATATTGGTCAGATGTTGCCGGAACAGTCGATCAAAACGATCGCTGTGAGGTGAAAAATGGTCGTCGCCAAACCACCAGAACCAGTCGCTTCCTTCAGCTGCATACAGTGATCTGCATAGCATCCTTGCTACAGGATCTGCGTCAAGCTTTCCGGTGGCAAGCTGAGAGGCTGCTGCAGGGTTGTGTTCAATAATTGCATTTCGTGCAGCAGAGACCAGATCCCAGGCTAGATTTTCCTCTGGGTGTCCTATCCAGATGCCGTAGTTTGCGTTTATCCAGGAACCTGGATGTATCCTGTGTAATCTTCCCTCAAAACAGGTTTTTTCGAGCAGTTCACTGCATATAGTCAGGTTAAGGTCAGGAGCCTCTGCTATAGCGCTGTAAAGTCCGGAAAGAAAATCATATCCGTTATCAGGATAAAACTCCCATGCGTTTTCTCCGTCGAGAATTACAGGGATAACCTTTCCTTCATTACCGATCTGGTTTCCTACATGACGGAGGCGTCCCGTGAAATCTGAGACGGCACGACGCGCATCCCACTGGCTGTAAGTAAAGCCTATTAGGTCTGAAAGTTCATGATCCCTGAAAAAGATGGCAATCTCGCCTGTACCGGTTGAAAAGCGCCAGGGATGGTAAAGCTGCTCATGATGTTTACCCAGACCGCCATCCAGAGAGCGTGCCAGCACCTCCTCGTCGGTGGCTATCCACTCAAGGCCGCATTCAGAGATCAACTTCAAGACTTCGTCGCTTACCGAGCCTTCTGATGGCCACATCCCCTTTGGCTTAACTCCGAATACCTCTTCAAAGTAATGGAGCCCCTGACAGATCTGGGCGCGTGCATCTTCGGGGTGTTTAAAACGTTCCTGTGGCAGCGTTACCCTTGGCATAGCCTCCCTGGCTAGCTGAGTATCACAAAGAAGTGGCAAAATCGGATGGAAATAAGGGGTGACAGAGAGCTCAATCCTCCCCTCTTTATGAAGCCTTTTGTAGAGTGGAACGATCTCGTTAAGTATTTTTCTGTGGGTTTCAAACAAAAGCGCCCTGTCTTCAGCTGAATAGCCCTGCCCCTTGGCCAGTAGCTGTTTGAAGATAGGAAAACGGCGGTAGGCAGCCTCGCCGGTCCATGCCAGAAAGAAACTGACCTGCAAATCCAGAAAATCCTGCTCAGTGAAATGCCGTACCCTCTCCCTTACGGCATCGGGCTTGCCCTCTCCAGCCATGTATAACAGCTCAAGATAACGCCGGTGAGGCTCTATCATCCTCTGGCGGTTTGCGGAGAAAAAATTCTCCAGAAGAAAGATCCGGTCATCATCTGACATGTCCGCAGGATTCATCTGGCCCTTTATAAGAAAAGGATCAACAGCGGTGCCGTTGGCATAGTCGAGAAGCTGTTCTACCAGTGAAGGCACAATATTGAAGACTGCTTTGGCTCCAGGAGTCTCTTCCACAATGGCCGGCATGTCATAATAATCTTTTATGGCATGCAGATAAGTCCAGGGTAGGGCATATTCTCCCTTTACCGGATCTTTGTAATATGGCTGGTGCATATGCCAGATAAAGATAATGTCAAGCGGAGTAGTCATGGAAGACCTCAAAAGACAGTCATCAGAAATAAACAGCGATGTACTTGTTGAATTTATCAGATGATCGGCAGATGGCAAGGATGAAAATACAAATATGCCGGTTCCGTTAATATAAGCTTGAAGCAGATAAGTGGCAACATGTTGCTGATTTGATACATTAGATTGAAAACAGGGGCGGTAGCCGACTGGCAGCTTTTTTTGATGCTGCCAGTTTTAAATCAATATCGAACTTATAAGGCATAATAGGTGCGATACCAGTCAACAAACCTGGCTATTCCATCTTCAATAGGTGTTGCAGGCTTAAAACCTGTATCGGAGATCAGATCGTCGACATTTGCAAAGGTAGCAGGGACATCGCCGGACTGCAGGGGCAGGAGGTTTTTAACTGCAGTCTTGCCCAGGCATTTTTCAACTGTCTCGATAAAATAAAGCAGCTCAACAGGTTGATTGTTGCCTATGTTGTAGACCTTCCAGGGTGCAAAGCTTGTTCCGGGGTCGGGAGTCATTCCTGTCCATTCAGGGTTTGCGGTTGCCGTCCGGTCGGTTACCCTTACAATTCCTTCAACAATGTCATCAATAAATGTAAAATCACGTTTCATTTTGCCATGATTAAATACATCTATCGGCTTGCCTTCCAGAATGGCTTTTGTAAAAAGGAAAAGCGCCATATCAGGTCGTCCCCAAGGTCCATAGACGGTAAAAAAGCGCAAACCGGTGGTTGGTAGTCCGTATAGACTGGAATATGTATGAGCCATAAGCTCATTCGCCTTCTTTGTGGCAGCGTATAACGAGAGAGGGTGATCCACATTCTGATGTACGGAAAACGGCATTGCTGTGTTTGCCCCATAGACAGAGCTGGAGGAGGCGTATACCAGATGCTTGACCCCGTTGTGGCGGCATCCCTCAAGAATATTCATAAAGCCTACAAGGTTGCTGTCAACGTAGGCATGAGGATTTGTCAGGGAATACCGGACACCGGCCTGAGCGGCAAGATTTATGACGGCATCGAAGTTGCGGGAGGCAAACAGCGAATCAAGGAGTCTGCGATCTTCAAGTCCACCCTTTACAAATTCGAAGCCCTCTTTGTCTGCAAATCTTGCGAGTCTGGCCTCTTTAAGTGAAACATCATAATAATCATTAAGATTGTCCAGACCTGTAACCGTGTCTCCACGTTCAAGCAGCCTTATCGATAGATGTGAACCTATAAAACCTGCTGCTCCGGTAACAAGAACCTTCATTTTGTCCTCCTGTTGTAAGGTTGCAAATATTCTATTCAATTTCAATTACATAACCACGATCCTGCATAAATTTTATAATCTCGTCCGTATGTTCCCTGCCCCTGGTTTCAAGAAGCAGTTGCACGGCTGTTTTGCCCATAACCACACCCTGAGTTCTCCGGTCATGTGTAATATCGTGGATATTGGCTCTTGCTGTGCCCAGATCTGCGGCAAGATGAGCAAGTGCACCTGGCGAATCCTGCAGTTCTATCCGTATTTTCAGGTAACGTCCGGCAGCCAGAAGTCCCCGCTCCACAACAAGAGCCAGAGTCCGGACATCAATATTACCGCCTGAAAGCAGGCAGACGGTCTTTCCTCTAATACCGCGAACCTTGTTGTTAAGTAATGCTGCCAGTGAGACTGCCCCTGCCCCTTCAACCAGCAGCTTGCTCTTTTCAAGAAGAGCGACAATAGAGAGCGCTATCTCCTCTTCCTCTACAAGAACCAGATCATCAACCAGATCACGGATAACAGGCATTGTCAAATGGCCCGCCTTTTTTACCGCTATCCCGTCTGCAATGGTTACGCTTAGCGGTACATCGGCTATCCGGTTATCATGCACAGCCCTGTACATGCAAGGGGCGGCGGCTGTCTCCACTCCGATTATCCTGACAGCCGGATTTTGTTCCTTGACAGCCATAGCTATACCGGCTAAAAGCCCTCCGCCCCCAATCGGCACGACAAGATTGGCAATATCAGGCAGATCCTTGAGAATCTCCAAGCCTATTGTTCCCTGCCCGGCCATGACAAGCGGGTCATCAAAAGGGTGTATAAAAACGGTGCCGTTCCGGATGCTGTCAGCCTGAGCAGCAGCAAATGACTCGTCAAAATTTGCGCCTGTCAGAACTACCTCTGCTCCAAGGTCTCTTGTCCCCTGAACCTTTTGTGGAGGCGTGCTTTCAGGCATAAAGATCTTGGCCGGAACACCGAGCAGATCTGCCGCATATCCTACGCCCTGGGCATGGTTGCCAGCTGATGCGGCTGTAACCCCTTGAGATAGCTCGGATCGTTCACGAGCAGTCATAAAGTTCATGGCTCCGCGCAGCTTGAATGCTCCGGTTGTCTGAAGATTCTCGCATTTGAACAGAAGCGGATAGCCCAACTGGCGACTGAAATGGTTTGAGCTGATTAACTCTGTATGTCTTACCCGTTTTCTGAGGCGATCCTGGGCTTCGAGGATCAGCTCATAGCTTAGTTCGGTCTGGTCTGCATGGTTATTGTTCATGTTTTATGCCCGCTTAAGTCCTGAAGATATGAGCATCAACTTTTTAGGCCCAGACTCTTCAAACCAGACTATCGCCTTCCGGGCATCTCCCTCTCCTTCCAGTTTGCGGAGGGTGCCTCGCCCGAATTTGGCATGCATAACCTTCATTCCTATATGGATACTGTTGCCGTACTCCTCCTCCGGTTCAGGGACTATCTCAATCTCTCTGGCGATTGAGTTTACGGCGGCAAGATTATGAGAGCCAGGTGGAGATGTTTCAGTTTTTTGGAAATCTGTAGTCTGTTTTTGCCAATAGTTGTCGCCAGTCCGCTGCCTGTGAGAATCAAGCAGATCCTTCGGTATTTCGTCAAGAAAACGAGAGGGGGGGTTACGCTGTTCCTGTCCGAAGATCAATCTTCGTACAGCTCTTAGCAGATAAAGACGCTCCCTTGCCCTTGTCATTCCGACGTAGCAGAGTCTGCGCTCTTCCTCCCTGCCTTTAAGGTCATTGACAGACCTGGAATGCGGGAACAGCCCCTCTTCCATTCCAACCATAAACACCGAATTGTATTCAAGTCCTTTGGCTGCATGGAGGGTCATAAGAGTAACAGAAGGCAAATGGCTGTCGCCACGTTCAAGGTCGGATACGAGTGAAACCTGTTCCAGAAAATCAGTCAGCCTGCCTTCAGGAGTTTTTTCAATAAACTCTTCAACAGCAGATACCAGCTGAGCCAGGTTTTCCAACCGATCGTTATCCTCTTGTTCAACGCTTTCCCTAAGGCGGGCAAGGTAGCCAGATTCTTCAAGCAGCGTATTCACCAGTTCAGGGAGTGGAGCTGTTTTAGAGATAGTTCTGAGGTTCTGTATAAGTTCAACAAAGCCGGTTACCTTGCGATTTACCGCTGTAGTAAGAAGGCCGTTTTTAACTGCCATTTCAAATGCCTGGTACAGGGTTATGTTCGTCTGGCCTGCAAGTCTGGATACTTTTTCAAGTGTGGCGGTTCCTATCCCACGGGAGGGAACATTTATAATCCGCCTTAACGAAACTTCATCAGAGGGATTCGCAAGAAGACGCAGGTAGGCGAGGACATCCTTAACCTCCATCCGTGCATAGAAGCGGACTCCCCCCACAATATGATAAGGGATGCCGTCTGCAGCCATTGCCTCTTCCAGCAGTCTGGACTGGGCATTTGTTCTGTAAAATACAGCCATTTCAGATAGTTGAAGGCCTTTGTTTTTTAATCTTGTTATCTCTGAAGTAACGAAACGGGCTTCTGCTCTGTCAGTATCTAGGCATTCGCAGCGGATCAGTTCTCCATCAGGATTATCAGTCCAGAGGGTCTTCTCTTTTCGTCCGAAATTTTCAGCTACAACCGCTCCGGCAGCCTTAAGTATGGTGGGAGTGGAACGATAGTTCTGCTCCAGACGGATAACAGTGACTTCAGGAAAATCCTTTTCAAAATCAAGTATGTTTTTTATATCTGCTCCACGCCATGAATATATTGACTGATCATCATCCCCTACAACGCAGAGGTTTTTTCTGTCCCCTGCAAGGAGCCTGATAAGGCGGTACTGAACAGGGTTTGTATCCTGATATTCATCAACAAGGAGCCATTGAAAACGGTTCTGCCATTTTTCCAGTATTGCAGGAAACTTCTCCAGAAGCTTGACTGTAAGCATTATCAGATCACCAAAATCAAGGGAATTGCCGAGTTTCAGACGATTCTGGTATGCGGAGTATATGTCGGCATGCCGCTTGTTCCGTACATCATCCAGAGTCAGTTCATCAGGCATATACCCACGATTTTTAAAATCGTCAATTACTGAGCCTACAACCGCAGGGGTAAATTTCTTCTCATCCAGATTCAGCTCACGAATTACGTCCTTCAGCAGACGCTCGCTGTCTTTATCATCATAAATTGAAAAATTGCGGTCATAGCCCAAATGATTTATATCCTGCCTGAGAATACGGACGCAGGTGGAATGAAAGGTTGCGACAAGAGGGATATCCTTTGAGCCAAGCAGATGTTCTATCCGTTCCATCATCTCTTTTGCTGCCTTGTTGGTAAATGTCACGGCCAGTATGTTTGATGGATAAACGCCGTGATGTCTTATAAGATGGCCTATCCGGTGAGTGATAACGCGGGTCTTTCCTGAACCTGCTCCGGCAAGGACAAGGAGAGGACCTTCCGTGTGCAGTACGGCCTCTTTCTGTGGTTTGTTCAGGTGGCTTAGTAAGTTCATGCAGCTGGTTGTAGTATTGTGAATAATCAGCGTCAAGCAATAAGTAGTTCAATCAACCGCTTTTTGAACCATGAGATAACAACTATGCAGTTTTTAATAACCCTGGCTGGCAAAATAGAACCGTTTCGCACCATTCTCCATTTGCCGGAATCTGGAAGATGCTCTATACTTCAAGCCTTGAATGGGAAGCAAATATCTGTTGATGAGGTGATTCTATGGCGCAGAAGACTATTTATCTGATAGGAGCCGGTATTGCCGGATCCGAAGGGTTTAGCGATAAGGCTTTAGAGCTAATCTCTGCCGCTGATATTCTGATTGGGCGCCAGCGCCATCTGGATCGCTTCCCTGATTTCAGAGGAGAAAAGATACTGCTGGGTGAATATCCTGAACTGCTCGCCTTTTTGCAGTCTACAGAGATGCAGGTGGTTGTATTCTCTTCCGGCGATCCGAATTTCTTCGGTGTAGGACGCTTTCTCCTTCGTAATCTTCCAAAGGAGCGTCTGGAGATTATAGCGAACGTTACCAGTATGCAGTATGCGTTTGCCTGTATAAAGGAACCCTGGGACGATGCGATCTTTCTGTCTATTCAGGGGCGTGGCATGGGGCGTTCCATAGACAAGATAATTGCTTCAGAAAAGGCCTGCATTCTTACTGACAAGATAAACAGCCCTGCCGCAATTGCCCGTGAACTGATAGATCGTGGGGCTGAAGGTTATGATGCCTGGGTCTGCGAGGATTTGGGACTGCCTTCTGAAAAATTTACGCATACAACTGTAAAGGGACTGCTCACCCTTGCTTATTCTGATCTGAATATACTTGTGCTCATTCGAACCTGGGAGGCACAGCTTGCTCAGTATCCGCTTATAGGGATTGATGATGATGAATTTGCTTCTTTCAAGAAGCTTTTTACACGTCAGGAAGTCAGGGCGGTTGCCCTGGCAAAACTGAAACTGCAGAACGATCTGGTTTTATGGGATATCGGAGCAGGTTCCGGCTCAGTATCCATAGAGGCCTCCAATCTGATCCCCAACGGAAAATTGTTTGCGATTGAGAAAAACAGCCAGTATGTCTCCTTACTGAAGCAGAATATTGAAAAATTCTGTGCACGAAATGTTAAGCTTGTTGAAGCTTTTGCACCCGATGGACTGGATGATCTGCCGGATCCTGACAGGGTTTTTATAGGCGGAGCCGGAGGTAATCTTGATGATATTATTGAGCAGATAGACCGACGACTCAAGGCCGATGGAATCATTGTAATAAATTCTGTTACCCTTGACACACTCACAAAGAGCATAGAGGCTCTGGAATATCATGGTTATCAGGTTGAGGTGGTCTGCATCAACGTTTCCAGAACACTTCCGTTGACAGAATACAAGCTGTTTGATGCCCATACCCCTGTTTATCTTGTTACTGCATGGAAAGTGGCGGAGTAGCCCCGCAACGGATAACTGTAAGTGTTTCTTGCTAAACTGTTTATATCAAATCTTATTATAATAGCATGCCTGCTTCTTGGAAGACGTTTGCCGCCATTAGCAGGCCTTATAGCTGCAATGCCCCTTACATCTCTTATTGTTTTGATATGGTTGTATGCGGAAGCTTCAAATGACTCAGCTGTTATAGAAGGTTATCTGAGGGGTGTTTTATGGGGGTTGCTTCCTACGGCGGCCTTTTTTATGACAATGATTGTCTGTGTCAGGAAAGGGGTAGGCGTCCCTTTTGCTATTGTAATTTCAGCTATAATCTGGCTGGCAGGAGCCGGAATCCACCACTGGTATGTAAGGTAAAGGAACCGGTTATACCTTCAGCTCTCGTATGATCTCTGCCTGACGCTGTGCAATATACATCCCTACTACATCTTCAGTACGGGTATCATGTTCAAAAAGCATTATGCAGCGACATGGTTTGGATTCGTTTTCAAAGCGTAGCAGGCGTGACAATATCCTTATCTGTTGTGGCTCAGGCCTGGATTTCAGCTGAAATATCAAGTTCAGATAGAAGTAGCTGTAGGTTCCCATCAGAGTCTTTTCAGGCACATCAAGCGCGCATCCGCCAAGTGAAAGGTCTGTAAGTTTTGCTGTAAACCTCTCAGGACCTGCTTCAACTACAACCTGAAAAAGTCCTCCAATCTTTACCCTGAGAGAAGTCCTCCTGTCAGGCAGCACTTCAACGAAAGAAAAGTCTGATAATGTTATCTCGTCGGTCTCATCGCAGTACTCAGCAGTTGCATATATATCCTGTTTTAAATCAGCAGAACGGATAATTGTATAATGGCACAATTTTATAGCGCTGGTTTGTGTAGGGTTGGAACGGCAGATGAGACTGTCACCGAACAGATATAAAAGCTCGGCGGAAGATGAAATTGGTACTTCCTTGTAATAATTGAAGAAAGACAGATTATATGAAGACTGTTGGGAAAATTTTAGCAATAGATCAAGGATCTCGCCAGGTTCACCCCTGTCAAGCAGACGTAACATCTCTTCATTCTGCATCTTCTCCATCAGAACCTCTTCTTTCTGATTACACTGTAGCATTCAGGGCTCTTCATCCGCAATAGCTGTCCTCTTGCCTTACAGTTGAAATCGTGAGAAAGTGACAAAAACAAAGGGCGGAAGTTCACGATTTTTTAGCGTTTCTGTTTGGCTTTTGCCTTGTCACTTCCAGATTATCCGGAGTTAATAATGTCTTTGCGTCTTTACAACACACTCTCTGCTGAAAAAGAACCGTTTGTTCCCCTGGTGCCAGGCAAGGTTGGTATGTATGTCTGTGGTGTTACCGTCTATGACTTTTGTCACATAGGCCATGCCAGAGCAGGAATAGTCTTTGACATGATATATCGATATCTCCGTTTTTCCGGTTATGATGTTTGCTATGTCAGGAACTATACCGACATTGATGACAAGATTATCAATAGGGCGAATAGCGAAGGCTGTGACTACCGTGTTATTGCCGACAGATACATGGCGACATTTGATGATGATATGGATCGTCTCGGTATGTTGCGACCTACAGTTGAGCCAAAAGCCACAGATCATATAGATGATATAATAAATATTATCAGCCGTCTGATAGAAAATGGTCATGCATATACCTCTGAAGGCGATGTCTACTTTTCAGTTGAGACCTTTGCTGATTATCTTAAACTTTCAAAACGTAATCTTGACGATATGATTGCAGGGGCAAGGGTGGATCCGGATGAACGCAAGCGCAACCCGATGGATTTTGCCCTCTGGAAGGCTATGAAGCCTGGCGAGCCCTGGTGGGAATCTCCATGGGGCAAAGGTCGTCCAGGGTGGCATATTGAATGCTCTGCGATGAGTATGAGATTCCTCGGTCCTTCTTTTGATATACATGGAGGTGGCAAAGACCTGATATTTCCTCACCATGAAAACGAGATAGCACAGTCAGAAGGAGCCAATGGATGCCAGTTTGTAAAATACTGGCTGCATAACGGATTTGTTAACATAAATAGTGAAAAGATGAGTAAATCCCTTGGCAATTTCTTTACCATACGCGAGGTTCTTGAGATCTTTGATCCGGAGACAATCCGCTTTTTTGTGTTGCAGGCTCATTATCGCTCTCCCCTTGACTATTCTGATCAGAATCTTAAAGAGTCACAGGCCGGATTAACCAGGATCTATGAGGCTCTGGCATTGCTTGATGAGGCCTTGTCCTCAGTCCCTGCATCTGAAGGCTCAGTCCCTTCATCAGCTGAACTGACAGAAAAGGCAGCCGGATTGCTGGCTCGTTTTAAAGAGGCTATGGATGATGATTTTAACACTGCACAGGGGTTGGGGATTCTTTTTGATTCTATCCGTACCCTGAACAGGGCAATCTCTGAAGGAGCTGGAAAATCATCCGCTTCACGTCCGGCTTTAGAACAGTTCAAGAAGAGTTGCGATGAAATCGGCAATCTTTTAGGGCTGTTTCAGACAAAGCCGGCAGAATGGCTTGCTGCAAGAGAGGCTGAAAAGGCTGGGCGACTTGAGATCAGCATGGATGAAATAGAAAAATTGATAACAGAACGGACTGAAGCCAGAAAAAACAGGAATTTTAAACGGAGTGACGAGATTAGAGACTTTCTGTTATCAAAAGATATTCAGCTGATAGATGCAGCGGACGGCACTATCTGGAAGGCAAAGTAAGATTTATCTCAGGCTTGTCGGTTAAACCTGAGGTTTTGTTTTGCTCTTATCCTTGAACCTTTGAAATCCCGTGGTATTCTTTGCATCGGAGTGTTTTGAATGGAAAACGAAACCGAAATAGATTGGGAGCGCTGTTGGGACAAGGAAGTTCTTGCCAGTGGAGAATGCCCTTTTATAGATAGCGAAGATTATGAGCTTCTTAGAGCACGCAGCCGACGTTTTCTTGAAAAATGCTGTGAATGTGAGCGCTTCAAGCGAGATATAAGAAACTTTTCTGAAACCGGACATCCTCTGGCAACAGCCTTTTCCGTATTGCAGGCAGAATGTTCTAGGCAAAAAGCACAGATACAGACCCTGGCCAACTTCCTGGATACCAAAACTCTTGAAATGCGTTTCATGTATGAACTTGGCTCTGTGCTGCAAAGTTCTGTTGATCTGGATGAGGTTCTATCAATCGCATTGACAGCAATTACAGCCGGCAAGGGCTTCGGCATGAACAGAGCCTTTTTGCTCCTTGCAGACAAGGAGCGGCATCTGCTTAAGGGGCATCTTGCTATAGGCCCCCGTAATGCGGAGGAAGCCGGACAAACCTGGACGGAAATTGATACAGGAGATCTGGATCTTCAGGCTCTTTCCCAATCATTCAGGCGTAACAAACTGTATTCTGAGCGGGACAAGTTTCAGGATATACTTCAAAAACTGGTTATCCCGATTGATGATACCAGGCATATAATTATGCGGGCTTTGGATGAACATAAACCGATACTGGTTACAGATGCCTTTCACCGGCAGGATCCGGATAAGGAGTTTGCAGATCTACTGGGGGTTGACACCTTTCTGGTCTTGCCTCTCATAACCCGCAATCGCAGGGTAGGAGCTATAATAGCCGATAACTTTATCACGCACAAACCGATAACTGAGCAGGATATGCGTTCTATCGAAACCTTTACCTTTCCTGTTGCCTTTGCCATTGAGCGGGCATCTCTTTATGAACGGGTTCAGGAAGAGGTTGACAAGCTTTGTCAGGCAAATATCCGCTTGCAGGAGCAGCATGAACAGCTGGTGCGTATGGAAAAGATGGCTCTTGTTGGTCGTATTACATCCAGCATAGCCCATTCAATACGTAATCCGCTTATGGTCATAGGCGGATTTGCGCGGAGCATATTAAAGAGTACACCTGAAAATGATGTAAAGCGTTCTTTTATGGAGTCCATAGTCAACGAGACACGGCAGCTGGAAGAGGTGCTTGGTGAGATCCTGACCTATTCCGAAGCGATGTGTCCGACCTCTGATTTTTGGGATCCAAATCAGTTGGTTGAATCAGCCCTGCGTGATATTCAGGACAGGGCTCTCTCACAGGACTACAGGTGCCAGTTCCATCCCGCTGATAATATTCCCGCCGTTTTCATTGATTTCAAGCAAACCGAGTACTGCATAAGAAATATAATCATAAGTACCATTGACGGGTTGCAGAACGGCATAATCTATATATCAACCAGCCTGAATAATGATTATGTTGATGTTAGGATAGTTGATAAGAACAGGGTTCTGTCCGAGGATGAACTTGAGGCTATGTTAACTCCTTTTACCGAAATTCGTGAGATGGGCTCAGGCCTTAATATGGCATTAAGCAGGAGCATGCTTGACAAGCAGAATATCTCTCTGTTTGTTGTGGCTCCCCCTGAAGGAGGGGTCACATATACAATAAAACTTCCCACCCGTAAGGAGGAAAACCATGAGCAGACTGCTCGTAGTTGATGATGAGGCAAATATAAGACTTCTATACAGCGAAGAGTTAAGCGATGAAGGTTATACTGTGGATACTGCCGCAACTATAGCAGAGGCAGTTGAAAAGATGGGGCAGAACAGTTTTGATCTGGCTGTGCTGGATATAAAACTTAAGAATGAGAGCGGTATCGAACTGCTGCAGAAGATTGTCAAGGAACGCCATGACATGCCGGTTATCCTCTGTTCGGCATTCTCCTGCTACAAGGATGATTTTTCTGCGTGGCTTGCAGACAGTTATGTTGTTAAATCAGGTGACCTGACGGAACTGAAAGAAGAGATCAAGCGGGTGCTTGCTAAAAAAGCCCAGCGTCGTGCAGTGGGGATGTAAGATGCATAGATGCCGCTCCACGTTTACAATTTCAGCTGCAGTGCTATAATGTAGCGAAATTCAATACAGGGGTATGTTATGCGTTCAGTCATGTCAGTCAGTTTTCCTGAGCAGATGTCAGCCGAGCTCGAAACCTTTGCCAAAGAAACTGGCCGGAGCAAAAGCGATATAATAAAAGAATCAGTATCGCTTTACCTCTGGGATGTCCGTTTTAATTCCCTGAAAATGAGCATGACCAGCAGAGCCAAAAAGGTTGGTATTGTTACCGAAGAGGATGTCTTCAAGGCGCTCTCGTGATGGTTGTTTTTGACACCAATATCTATATTGCCGCCTTTGTTGCAGACGGTATCTGCGCCAGACTTGTACGGCGTGCCCGCAAACGGGAATTTGAGTTGTTACTCTGCCACATTATAATCCACGAGTTTTCCTCCAAGCTAAAGGTCAAGTTTCGCTGCACCTCCAAAGAGATTGAACAGGCATGCTCATTGAATTTAGAAGCGGCTGCCGCAGTATTGGACGGGGGAACACTCTCACCCCCTGTCTGCCGTGATCAGAAAGATGATACGATACTGGCCTGTGCTGAAGCGGCTGCTGCCGAGTATCTGGTCAGCGGTGACAAGGATCTGCTGGTACTGAAGCGTCACGGAAGATGCCAAATTCTGTCTCCAAGGGATTTTGAGATGCTGTTTGGATAGAGAGGAATACTCAAAAGGTGCTGTTCTCCTGCTACCCTTGGAATTGTAATCTTGAAATGCCGCATATCGGGAGTGTTTCACATTTTTCACTATATTGATATTAATGGAGAATTTACATGGCATACGTTGATATTCCCCAGGAAAGCATTCAAAGTTTATGTGATCAGAACAGAATCAAGCGCCTTGCGCTTTTCGGTTCAGTACTGCGAGATACTTTCCGGGCAGACAGCGATATTGATATCCTGATTGAATTCTTGCCCGGACAAAAAATAGGGATGCTGGCCATGTCACGGATAGAGCGCGAATTGTCACAACTGTTTAACGGGAGAAAAGTGGATCTTCGTACCCCTGCTGAATTAAGCCGGTATTTTCGTGAGCAGGTAATGCAACAGGCAGAGGTGCTGTATGACATCTGAAGACCTTATCCGGTTACGCCACATGCTTGATGCTGTCAGTGAGGCGCTTTCATTCGTTAAAGACAAAAGTATGCATGATTTTGTTGATAACAGAATGCTGACGTTAGCGGTAATCAAGGACTTGGAAATTATCGGTGAGGCTGCATCAAAGCTGTCAGCAGACTTCAGAGAAAAACATCCTGAAGTGCCGTGGATTGATATTGTCGGTATGCGGAATCGCCTGATCCACGGCTATTTTGATGTTGATCTTGATCTGGTCTGGGTAACGGTGATTCAAGATTTGCCGCAGTTACAGGAGCAACTGCTGAAGATTCTTGTTTGACAGGAGTAGCTTATACTGTAGCTGGAATTCAACTGATTTTTTGAGAGTTTAGTAATGCCAGATAAAGATAGTGGTATGATCCACACCCAAGTAATTAGTAGTAGAATTTTGCTGATCCGTGGTGAGCGGGTAATGCTTGATGCAGACTTGGCTGCACTTTACGGTGTTGAAACCAAGCGTCTTAATGAACAGGTACGTCGCAACAAGGAACGTTTTCCAGCGGATTTTATGTTCCAGCTGAATTCAGAAGAAAGAAAAGAGGTGGTCGCAATTTGCGACCACCTCTCCCGCATCAAATTCTCATCAACCTTGCCATATGCCTTTACTGAACATGGTGCCATCATGGCGGCCAGTGTCCTGAACACACCCCGCGCTGTTGAAACAAGCGTCTATGTTGTAAGGGCTTTTGTTAAGTTACGGGAGTTGCTGACTACTAATAAAGGATTGTCTGTAAAGCTTGCAGAGCTGGAAAGAAAGCTTGAAGGACACGACACCAGCATTCGTCAGCTTGTAGGGGCTATCAGGGGACTTATGCAGTCACCCGAACCGAAGAAAAAGAGGCCAATCGGTTTTGGGCGGGAAGAAGGGTGACTAAGATTCCCTGTGTATCTTGATGGTACGATTGAAAGTTTTTTCAGCCAGCGCGCCCGTAAGTATAAAACTGACGTTGGAACCTTGATAAATATGGTGCTGCGTAAGGAAATAGAATTGGTTAAGGAGAACTGGGGGCTTGAGCAGAGTGGCTTGACAGGTATTGCATATAATGGATGTCCTCGGAATTTCCGTTCATTTAAGAAGATCACCGGTTCAAGTGCCTGCTTGCATGTGAATCGGTCAATAATGAGTTGTACAAAAAAACAAGGAGGAACAAGACATGGATAACAACAATGGATACATCAACAATACCTGTCCTATATGCGGGGGGGGTATGGTGGCACAAAATTGATACATATGAAATAGATAGATGCGGATCATGCGGCTTTGTTTTTGTCAAGAATGTGCCATCTGCCATCTGATCTTGAGCTATTTAAAGCTTATGCTGAAGCCTATACAGATAACGGTTTATATCGTCCTATAATCAGAAAAGGCAGAAACATAAAGTATTGGGTATTGAGCAAGTTTATTCAGAACGTTGCACATAAAAAATGATAAAGCTCCTTGAAATTGGCTGTTCTCAAGGATACCTTCTTGATGTAGTGAGACATAATCCTCACTTTGATGCAGAAGGGATTGATTATGCCCAAGCTCCCATTGTATATGCACGATCCACCGGTCTTAAAGTATTCCAATCATCTCTTACTGGCATGAAATATCCTTCTGAGTCATTTGATTTTATAGTCGCACTTCATGTCATTGAACATGTGCAAAATCTAGATACTACTATTCAAGAAATTAAGAGAATAATGAAGAAAGGTGGACATATTTATATAGTTGTTCCATGCATATCTCACATAAAAGCGCGATTAAGCGGCAAAAAATGGAAATATTTGGAGCCTCCAGGCTATCTTTGGTACTTTACAACCAAGTCGTTTAGATTATTTCTTGAAAAACATGGGTTTATTGAGAAATTTGCAACTTGTATGTCTCATAGAGCGCATTTGAGAATTCTTGCAGTTAAGCCATAAGCAATAATGATGGACTGCAATTGGGGTCGTGTCTCAATGTCTTACGATGACCAAACTGTCACTTGTTTTTCGGCTGAAGGAGCAATGTTCAGCCAAAGCCAAGACCGGCTCAAAACCCAGCCGGTCAGCCTTATGGCGTTAGAGAAGAAACTCTGCCCAAGATCACCTACAAGAAATGGGGCTATGAGCAGATTCCCCAGAAGTCGTTGATGGGGATGGACTTTCCGATCGGGATGCGGTGAGGCAAACCACCCCTCTCCCTGTCCCTCTTCCACTGAGGGGAGAGGGGACGTACTAACTGACGTTTGTGGCGTTTGCCTTTGCTCCACTCCCTTGAATGGGAGGGGTTGGGGGGAGGGTGCAAGAATGAAAAAACACTTTTTTGTCTGAATGGAGGCTGAAAATGCCAACGGCTCAAAATGATCTGCAAACAGCCAGAATGCTGAAAGATAGAGTCTTGAAGCTATCGCCACTGATCGATTTCCGTTTGTTTGGCTCACGGGCACGGGGCGAAGCAGACGAGTTTTCCGACATGGATATTTTTATGGAATTTGAAACCGTAGATAGAGAGCTGAAACAAAAGGTGAAAAACGCGGCTTGGGAAATGACTCTGGAAACCGGGATAGTAGTCACTACTCTTTTGTTCAGTAGAGATGAAATTGAAAATTCTGCATTGCGCTCTTCCCCGATTGTCCGTGTGATTATGGAAGAAGGGATTCCTGTATGACAGATCGCGAAACAATTTTCAGCTACCGCATGAGGCAAGCCGAGGAGACACTTGCAGAAGCTTTCAAGATGCTGGAATCCGGCTTTTCTGCCCGCTCAATTGTCAATCGCTCGTATTATGCGATGTTTTATGCCGTGCTGGCGCTTTTTATGCATACCAATACACCTCACAAAACATCCAAACATTCCGGTGTCATCGGTATTTTTAACAAAGAGTTCGTCCATTCAGGAAAGCTTGATGCTCGTTTTGCCAGGATGCTGTACGATCTCTTCGATGAACGGATGGAGTTGGATTACAGGGATTTTGCCGAGGTTTCTGAAGAAGATGCCCGCAATGCGGTTGCATCTGCTCAGGAGTTTATCTTCGAAATCAGAAGGCTAACGGAATAACAAGATGAAATCAGAATCAGTAGAGTTGTTGCCATTCCCACTAAACCGATTCACAAACTGCTGACTGATGCGAGATGAACGCTGATTTTGAAATATTGGCCAGGAACCGGGAGTGGAAGTTGCTGGAGCATCCGCCAATAGCCCCCGGGAGATGGTTCTTTTTCAACAGCAGTTTCAACGAGTTCATTAACCATCTAAATCGTCCGTTTGAACCGATGATTGATCGGATAATGAAGCTCTAGAGCAGGAAAAAGATGCTGAACGGACAGCATGGCTGGAATCTCAGGGATTTCGTGTTATAAGATTCTGGAACAAATGAAACAGGAGGAACACCAAATGAAAGCAGTGATAATGGCCGGAGGGTTCGGCACACGTATTCAGCCACTTACAAGCAGTCTTCCCAAGCCTATGATTCCGCTCTTTAACAGACCGATAATGCTCCATATTGTTGAATTACTTAAAAAACATGACATTACTGATCTGGTTATGCTTCTGTACCATCAGCCTAATACTATCAAAAACTTTTTCAGGGATGGTTCTGATTTTGGTGTGAAGATTACATATGTAACGCCGCTTGAGGATCTTGGAACAGCCGGCGCTGTAAAGGCGGCTGAAAAATATCTGGATGAACCGTTTCTCGTCATATCCGGTGACCTTCTGACTGATTTTAATCTCAAAAAAGTTATTGATTTTCATGCTGAAAAGAAGGCAATGGCTACGATTACCCTTACCTCTGTAAAGGATCCTCTCCAATTTGGCGTCGTTATAACTGACAAGGAAAAACGGATTACGCAGTTTCTGGAGAAACCGGGCTGGGGAGAGGTTATCTCTGATACTATCAATACCGGCATCTACCTGTTTGAACCGGATATCTTCAATTATATTCCTAAAGGTGAAAATTTCGATTTTTCCCAGGATCTCTTTCCGTTGATGCTCCAGAACAAAAGCCCCCTTTACGGTTTTGCAACCAAAGGCTACTGGAGGGATATCGGCAATACCGATTCCTACCGCGAGGCGCATCACGACATATTTAAAGGAAAGGTTAACCTTAAGATAGATGAGGAAAAACAGGATTTTGTAGGGAAGGATCTGCGGATTGGCGCTGATGTCACCCTGGAAGACCCTTCCGGTCTCAGTGGAACGGTTATCATAGGGGATAACTCACAGATCAGGGGTGAGGTGCAGATTAAGGATTCCGTTATCGGAAGGAACTGCACTATTGAGGCAGGTGTAAGGCTTTCCCGTTCTGTTGTTTGGGATAATTCATACATAAAGAAAGGGGCGCGGATAACGGACAGCGTTGTATGCGCCAACGTAAGGGTTGGCCAGGGGGTCGTTCTTAACGATGGTGTTATTGTTGCCGACGAGACATCAATCGGCGATGAAGCCCATATAAAGGCTGATGTCAAGATCTGGCCGCGCAAGGTTATTGAGGCTGGCGCAATGGTTACCGCCAACATGATCTGGGGTGAAAAGTGGAAAAAGGCGCTCTTTGAGGGGGCTATCATAAAGGGACTGTCCAATGTTGAGCTTACACCTGAGTTTGTTGCGAAGCTGGGTTGTGCATATGGAACAATGCTTCCGAAGGGTAGTTTTGTTCTTGGCGGCAGAGATGCAAATCTTTCATCCCGTATGTTAAAGCGCTGTTTTGTTGGTGGTTTGCTATCTGCCGGTGTCAATGTGCGTGATCTTACGATGACAAGCCTGCCTGTAATCCGTTATAAGCTTAAAAGTTTTGGTGAGGTGGGTGGATTTCATTTCCGTCAGTCGCTTGATGACCCTGCATCAATGGAGATAGTATTTCTTGACGGCGATGGTCTGGACTTCTCAAGCAATATGGCTAAAAATGCCGAAAGGATCTTTTTTAAGGAAAATTTCCGGCGTGCCCACCATACAGAGCCGGGCGCGCTTATTGATCTGCCGCAGGCGGTTGATTTCTATCGGGAAGGTTTCAAGCGGGCGCTTAATACAGATATTATCTGCAAGGCAGGCTGGACTGTTGTTATTGATTTCAATTTTTCTCCGGCATGCAAGGTTTTGCCTATTCTTCTTAACGAACTTGGCTGCAACGTGGTGGCTCTTAATGCATATGTTGATGAGGGAAAGGGTGGGGTAATCCCTAAGCCCAAAAAGGATTCGCTGAACCAGCTGGTTGCCATTGTAGGTTCGCTGAAGGCAGAAGTTGGTTTCAGACTTGAGCCATATGGAGAGGGGATTACTCTTGTTGATGAAACCGGCGTAATATATGATGGAGTTGACCTGCTATCTCTAGTTTCGGCTCTGATTCTTAAATCCGAACAAAAGGGCACCATAGCATTGCCGGTACAGGCTCCATCAAATATAGAGCAGATGGCTCACAAGCAAAAGTGTGCGGTAAACAGAACAAAGAGTAATGACAGAGCCATGCTTGAGGCGGCCAGTTCATCCGAGGTGATACTGGCGGGCACTATTGACGGGCGTTTTGCCTTTCCTTCCTTCCAGGCTGGCTTTGACGGTATGTTCAGCATAGCCAAGCTTATAGAGATGTCAGCGGCACAGAACCTCCCGTTTTCAAAGGTTCTGCAGGATGCTCCAAGCCGTGTGTTCATGCAGACGACGGTTCCATGTCCCTTTGAGATGAAAGGGGGGATCATGCGGAAGATGAGTGAGGATTCTCTGGATAAAGAGGCCACATTCATAGATGGTATAAAGGTTCATATCTCTGATGGATGGGCTCTGGTGCTGCCGGATCAGTATAATTCGCTTGTGCATATATTCTCTGAGGCCAAGGATGAAAAAACTGCAGTAAAGCTGCTTGATGAATACCGTAAAAAGGTTGAAAAGTGGAAGAAAGAGCTGGAGTGACCCTGATAATGTTTGATTCTGTATTTACAAAAAAATCGGCTTTTGGCCATAGGTTCTGATATGACCCAGATCTCTTTTTACCTTACTCTGGCTCTTTATGGCGTTGCATCGCTACTGTATCTCGCCTGCCTGTTAAAGACAACGCCATGCCTTGCTACTGCCGCGCAGCGTACGCTTATGGCTGGTTTTCTGATGCACTGCCTTGCCGTTATTCACAGATTCATAGCGGCCGGATACCTGCCTATAACAAACATGCATGAATCACTTTCCTTTTTTGCCCTTACGATAGTTGGAGTGTATCTGTTTTTTGAAAGTCGTTACAAGGTTAGCATACTAGGTTCATTTATCGTCCCGTTTGCCCTTTTAATCTCTATTGGAGCCGGCATAGTTCCTATGGCTATAAAGCCTTTGAACCCTGCGCTCCGCTCTGCCTGGATATATTCTCACACAATAATGGCATTCGGAGCATATGCATTCTTTACAATCTCAGGTGGTGTGGCGACTATCTACCTTATCCAGTCTCATTTTCTGAAAAAGAAGCAGTTGGGGCCACTATTTGTAAAGCTCCCTTCTTTAGACATATTGGATGAGATAGGTTACCGCTGTCTGGCGTTCGGCTTTCCGATGCTTACAATTGCCATCATAACCGGCGCCATCTGGGCATCAAGGGCATGGGGAAGCTACTGGTCATGGGATCCAAAAGAAACATGGTCTCTTATTACATGGTTCATCTATGCAGCTCTGCTGCATGGCAGGCTTACAACCGGCTGGCGTGGTCGCCGTGCTGCAATATTGACCATCTGTGGTTTTCTGTTCATGCTTTTTACCTTCATCGGGGTAAACCTCTGGATCCCCGGCCTGCACAGCTATACATAAGGGACATTGCCGCATGAACATCATTGTTATTGGCCTGTCCCACAAGACCGCGTCCGTAGATATCAGAGAAAAGGTTGCTTTCTCTCCCAACAGCATAGAGAAGCCATTGAGAGAGCTGCTCTCCCTTGAAGGGATAGTTGAAGGTATTATCGTATCTACCTGTAACCGTGTAGAGATCTATGCCACTACTCATGATATTGCCGGCGGGATTGCAAGGATCCGGCGTTTTCTGGCTGATTACCACCATCTTTCTTACGACCTTCTGGAGCCGCACCTCTACAGCTTTCATGGTGAAGATGCCATTCGTCACGTCTTTCGTGTGGCCTCAAGCCTTGATTCAATGGTTGTTGGCGAACCGCAGATCCTGGGGCAGATCAAGACCTCATATGGATATGCCGCTGAATACAAGACATCAGGCATAATCCTTAACCGTTTTCTGCACAAGGCGTTCTCTGTTGCAAAACGGGTCAGAACCGAAACCAGGATAGCCTCCTCTGCCGTATCTGTATCATTTGCAGCTGTTGAGTTGGCAAAGAAGATCTTTGGAAATCTGAATGACAAGACGGTCATGCTTATAGGAGCCGGTGAGATGTGCGAACTGGCTGCCCGGCATTTCCTTAATAATGGGGCAAAAAATGTCCTAGTTACAAACCGCACCTTTGAAAAGGCAGAGCGTCTGGCTGAGGAGTTTAACGGCGAGGCTATCCCGTTTGAAGATCTTTTCCTGAAGCTGCATCTGGCAGATATAGTGCTTACCTCTACCGGAGCTCCTCACGCCATAATTACTCCGGACAGCCTGGAAGAGGTTATAAAACGCCGCAGGATGAAGCCTGTATTCATGATCGATATAGCTGTGCCGAGGGATATTGATCCGGCTGTCAATGAGCTTGATGCGATCTATCTCTACGATATGGATGACCTGCAGCAGGTGGTGTCATCAAACCTGGAAGGGCGCAAGCAGGAGGCGGACAAGGCTGAGGCGATTATAGCTGAAGAAATTGGTCAGTTTTTCAAGTGGGTGGCTACTCTTGAGGTCAGACCAACCATTGTCGCGCTGAGGAACCGTTTTGATGAATTTCGCAAGGCAGAGGTTGAACGCACCATATCCAACTGGAAGGATGCCCCCCCGGATACGGAAAAACGTCTTGAAGCCTTGACTTCGGCATTTATGAATAAACTGCTGCATCATCCGAGTATTGTCCTGAAAAAGGCCGGTCAGGGAAATCGTACAGATCTTTATCTGGATGCGTTACGGGTTCTTTTTGAGCTGGAGCTTGACAACGGTGTTGAAGAAGAATCACTTGAACTTGAAGAATAAAAGATAACAAGGAGATATATGATATGCCACCAAAAAGCCTGCGTATAGGCACACGCGCCAGCCAGCTTGCACTCTGGCAGGCAAACTGGATAAAGTCCGAACTTGAGAGGGTCTACCCTGGAATAGAGGTAGAGCTGGTAAAGATCAAGACAATGGGTGACAAGATTCTGGATGTCCCTCTGGCACAGGTTGGCGGCAAGGGGCTATTTGTCAAAGAGATTGAAGAGGCTATGCTTAGGGGTGAGATAGATCTGGCTGTGCATAGCATGAAGGATGTCCCTACATTTTTTCCTGATGGTCTTGGTCTTGTTGTTACAACCAAAAGGGAGGATCCCAGGGATGCCTTTATATCTGAAGGGGTTAAATTCAAAGATCTGAGACAGGGGGCAAGGATCGGGACAAGCGCGCTGAGGCGTCAGGCTCAGCTTTTGAAGGCGCGTCCGGATCTTGAGATGGTCATTGTGCGTGGCAACGTAGAAACACGCATCCGGAAGATGAAAGAACAGAATCTGGATGCTGTAATCCTTGCCGCTGCAGGACTTAACCGCCTCGGTTTTGCTAACCTGGTTACAGAACTGCTGGATACCGAATTTTCTATTCCGGCGATTGGTCAGGGGGCGCTTGGTCTGGAATGCCGTCTTGATGACAAATCTACCATTGAGGCTATATCCTTCCTGAACCATTCGGAAACCGCCGCTGCTGTAGCCGCCGAGCGTTCCCTGCTGGCGCGTTGTGAAGGGGGATGCCAGGTGCCGATAGCTGCTCACGGAACGGTTAATGGGGAGAACCTTACGCTTGTAGGATTCATAGCCTCGGTTGATGGCAAGGAGACGGTACGGGACAGCATCAGCGGTTTAGCTAATGACGCGGTAAATCTTGGGGCTGAGCTGGCTGACAGGTTGCTGGCTGCCGGAGGAAAGGCAATACTGGAAGATGTCTACCAGCGTGAAATCGCGCACTGATAAAGAAATGCCTTTGTATGGTCGCCGGATACTGGTGACCCGCGCTGCGGAACAGTCGGCAGGGGTTATACAGCAACTGCTGGAATCTGGCGCGATTCCGGTAGAATGCCCTACTATCCGTCTGGTTCCTCCTGAACATTGGGATGAAGTGGATGCCGCCATATATAGTCTCTCCGATTTTGACTGGCTGATCCTTACCTCAATAAACGGGGTAAGGTTTTTCTTTAACCGGATTAGCGAGCTGGGGTTTGAGATAGCAGCATTAAATGGATGCAGGGTTTGCGCGGTAGGCTCAAAGACAGCGGAAGAGCTGAACAGATTCGGGGTAATTCCGGATATTGTCCCTGAGCAGTATACCGGCGAAGGGGTTGTGGCTGCATTTGAAAAGATTGACCTGAAAGGGAGCAAGGTGCTTTTTCCCAAGGCAGATGGAGCCCGTGATCTGATACCTGAAAAACTTGCCGGTATGGGAGCTATCCTGCATGATCCGGTGCTATATCGCAATATCATGCCTGATTCATTGCCGGATGAAGCCTGTAAAGCACTTGAAAACCATCAGCTGGATGCGGCAATCTTCAGTTCTCCTTCAACAGTCAGAAATCTGGCGGTTCTTGCCGGAGGCGCCGAAAGACTTGCAGATCTCCTGACTGGTCTTGTAGTTGCTTCAATAGGCCCTGTCACCACAAAAGCCTGTAAGGAACTTGGGATTGCAGTTGCGGTAGAGCCGGAAAAGGCTACCCTGGAAGATTTAGTAGAGGCGTTGGAGAGAGTTTTTGAACGATCAAACCCTAAAGGGGGAAAAGAAAGGGGTAATTGAGATGAAAAATCTGATTACGAAAATTATGGTTGTTGTTTTCCTTACGCTTGCCATACCTGTTTTTGCTCTGGCGGCAGAGTTGCCGCCGATAAAGACCAATGTTGTTTTCAGGCCGATTGCGCCAGACCTGAAGCTGAAGGCTGTGAATAATATGCTGAAGAGCCGTAATATACCTCCGGCGCCTTCAGTTCCTCCTGCAAAAGTGGTTCTTACCCCTGCTATGCCTGTAGTTAACAACAACTATCTCCAGGTTATGGTTGGAAGCTATTCTCCCAAAACAAATTCAATGGCTGTTATGTATAACAGCGGTCATCTCATAAAGTATTTTTTTGAGACCGTCCCAGGGAAGACCTATCTGCTGGATATCAGCGTGGATGCAAATTCAAAATGGTACGTTTATAATACCGCATCCGGCCAGATACCAAACATGAGTGATCAGCAGGGGCATCTGCTTATTCCTTTTATTGCGACAAATACTTTTTCTTTAATTACTCTGTATCTCCATGCTGCATATTCAGGAGGGTGGTGTCATGTTGGAAGCGCGGAGCTGACCCAGATCAATTGAAGTCAGGATTTTATTTTAAAACGTTAAAAAGGCGACCATTGCCCAGGTCGCCTTTTTCTGTATTCATGCTCTGTAATGCTAAAAATGTGGCGCTAAAACTATTCCTGTAGTGTCAGAAGCATCTTTGCCGCGACATCCTGTCCACTGATGTTGTAATTGCCGGATGCAAGTTGCTGGCTGATATCCTTTACCTTCTCGGTTCTTACCTCGCCGCTGGAAGGTTGAACTGATGAAAGTTTCTCAACCATATTTGTCAACTGCACATTAAAAGGGCTTTGAACCTCACCGGTGGCAGTTGTGGATTTTGCAGCTTCGGTTCTGGATGATTTGATTATTGGCTGGGCGCCAAAAATAGCAGTTGTTGAATTGTCTATCCTCATGACAAGACCTCCGTTACTAAAACATTTCGGCACACTTAAGATAAATCTTGAGGGCGAAAAAACGTCAGAGGTCAGTTTAAAAGAGCTCTATCGAAATGCTTTTACATTTCAGATCAGTTTATCTCCTTCAGCAGGACTTTGGCTTTTTTTGCCTCATCACTTTTGGGATAATCAGTTGTAACCCGTTTTAACAGGTATTTTGTGCTTTTAATATCCTTTAGCGCTTTAAACGAGAGAGCCTGTTTCAACATTGCCGCAGGTGCTTTTTCCTTTTTAGGATAATGTTTAACAACCTCCTGAAACTCAAGGATGGCCTGCTCGTAATTTTTCTCGCTGTAGTAGGTTTCACCAATCCAGTAACGGGCATTGGATACAAGATCATGGTTCTGGTTTGTTTCTATGAATTTTGAAAGCTGAACCCTTGCGGAAGGCATATCGCCTGATTTGAATGTTTCAAGCCCTTTAAGGTACAATGCGTCCGGTGACCCTTCCTTTCCGGTAGCGCTGATTCCAGTTGCGGATTCTTTTAGCCTTTTGTTAAGCTCATCCAGGGCAACCTGCATTTTAACAATCCGATCCTCCAATGCGACCAGGCGACGGTCTGAATCTTCGCGGTAACGTGATAACTCTTCAGCAGGTTTCTTTACTGCCAGGCCATGATCTTCTATCTTCCCGGCCATAGCCTGCATATCTGATTTGAAGCTGTCCAGATTTGCCTGCAGATCGGCATCTGTTTTTCTAAGAGAGGTAAATTCGTTTTTGAAGGTTTTTTCCCCTTCGCGTGCGCTCTTCAGATCCCTTTCAATCGTATAAATACGAGTCTTTGTTTCATCAACATCCCGACGAACCGCATCCACCGAGCCGGTTGAAGCACACCCTGCCAGCATTCCGGTAAATAGCAGGCCAACAGCCAGATACCATAATTTCATATTCATACCTCCGTTAAAATCTAACAGGCTTTTTGCCGCTTCTGTTTATACTACACGCAACAAGGTATGACAAGAACAGCAGTGGTAGTATGTTTTTTATCTTGCTTTAATACAAAAACAGAAGAAGGCCGCTCAATCAGTGAGCGGCCTTCTAAAAACCATATTAAATACGGATATTTTATTCCCTCACAAATGTATCAATATCGCTGTCATTTACCATACCCATAAGATGGGCATATTCGGCTTCAATCAGGTCGTAGTGACCTTTGGTTTCTTTGATAACCCTTTCAAAAATAGCCTTTACCATAGGATCAACAACATCGGCAGCAAGCTGGGTGTACTGACCGATACATGCTTTTTCTTCCTCCAGCGCCAGTTCCATCGCTTTTTGCTCTCCCATATCTTCAGTAATCGCCTTTTCAAGTTTTACGTAAGTGGGATTCTTTGTGTCAACAGGGGTCTGTAAAAACGATTGAAGATCGCCAAAATCGGTGCCTTTGTAGTGATCAAAGAAATGTTTTACATGTGAAGCCTCTTCACCAGCCAGCATCTGCAGCACCTTTTTTGCACGTTCATTTTTTGCTACTGAAGCTGCGCGGTTGTAAAAATCCATACTGTCCTTTTCAGCTTTTATTGCCAGTTTAAGCGCCTCTTGAACAGAATATTCCTTACCCATGACTATTCCCTCCTTTTTTGTGATGTTTTATAGGAGAGCTTATAACAGCAAATTTTGATTATTCAAGCAGGGGAAGGAAGATTTTATACAATAGTGAGAAAAACTTTTAATCTGCGTTGCAATTGAGAAACTGGCAGATTAAACTGCACAAAAGTATATCTTTTGCCATATCAAGAAAAAGAAGGGATAAATTGGTAAATGACAGCTGTAGTTCAGAAAATTACCATCTTTATGGAGATGATCAAGTTCTCGCATACTATTTTTGCCCTGCCGTTTGCCCTGTCAGGAGCGCTTCTCGCAATTCGAGGAGTTCCAACGGTAAGGCAGCTGGTTTTTCTGATACTGGCGATGGTTGGCGCCCGTACTGCTGCGATGGCTATGAACCGCCTGATTGATGCGGATATTGACGCAAAAAACCCGCGCACAGCCGGTCGTGCCATACCTGCCGGTCTGCTTTCAAAAGGGGCGGTCGCGATAGCAATAATACTATCTATTTCACTGCTTCTATGGTCTGCCGCAATGCTGAACCCTTTGTGTCTCAAGCTCTCTCCGATAGCGCTCTTTTTTCTGGTCTTGTACTCATACTGCAAACGGTTTAGCGCTTTGGCTCATCTTGTTCTCGGGATCTGTCTGGCTGCAGCTCCAATTGGCGCCTGGGTTGCGCTTAAAGGTACAATAGAGCTGCCTGCCATACTGCTTGGATTGATTGTGCTTTTCTGGGTATCGGCATTTGATATGCTTTATGCGCTTCAGGATCTGGATTATGATCGTGCAGCAGGACTTCATTCCGTTCCTGTGGCTATCGGGGTGTCGGGAACTCTATGGCTGGCCAGGGTCTTTCATATAATAACGGTTGGATTACTGCTATGGCTGATAATGCTGATGGGTTTGGGAATCTGGTTCTGGCTGGGGAGCGCAGCCATGGCATTGATGCTTCTGTATGAACACTGGCTGCTTCGTGGCGGGGATTTAACCAGGCTGGATGCGGCATTCTTCACGATGAACGGCTACATCAGCCTGACCTTTCTCGTTGCAACTGCCGCCGATATTTTTTTAGGCAGGTAGTTACTCTTTTTACCTTCTTCTGTATTCGGCGGTGGGCCAGAAAGGAATGCCGCCACGAGGTGTGAATTCACCTTTTACAGTCAGCCAGACAGGATCCAGCAGCCTGACCAGATCGTTGCATATCCTGTTTACTCCGGCTTCATGGAATTCGCCATGCATCCTGAATGAGCCGAGATAGAGCTTTAAGCTCTTGCTCTCAACACAACGGCTGTCAGGTTGGTAGTCAATTATAATTGTGCCGAAATCAGGTTGTCCTGTCATCGGGCAGAGGCAGGTGAATTCGGGGCAGGTTATATGCAGAGTTCCTGCGCAACCGCAGGGGTTCAGTTCGGCATTTGCAAATGGAGAAGGGAACCATTCCAGAAGTCCGGCATCCGGATCATCATAACTGTAGCTGGTTGCCTTTCCTTCGCCAAGCGTCTTGAGCCCTTCATGCAGATTCATCCGTTCCTCCAGAATTAGAGTTATTACATCAATATATGCTTCTACTGCTGTTTATACATCTATTTTCCAGAAAGGAGAAGTAATGTCTGCCACAGAAGAACTCCTTGAACGTTACCAGAAGCAGATAGGGCAAGAGATAGCCGTTGGTGAATGGCTGCTTGTTGAACAGGAAAGAATTAATGCTTTTGCAGAGGCAACCGGCGACCTTCAGTGGATCCATATTGATCCGGAAAGAGCAGCAAATGAATCGCCGTATAAAAGCACAATTGCCCATGGATTTCTCACACTTTCGCTCTTACCGTTTCTTACTCAGGCAAATGCACCGGGAGAGTTTGAAAAAAATTACCCTGGGATGAGATTACGGGTAAATTATGGGCTTAACAAGGTAAGGTTTCCGTCACCGGTAAAACCTGGTGACAGATTGCGGGCTCATACCGCGATTATGGAGACAAATATTGCAGGAAACGGTCTTGAGATTATATATCTTCTTACAATAGAGATAGAGGGACAGGGGAAACCGGCCTGTGTAGCGGAACAGGTTATAAGGGTCTACCCGTAGTTTTATATATTGCCAAGTCTTGATGATCCGATAGTTACCAGACTGCAGCCTGCGGAGATAATTTCATCTGCAGGGGGATTTAATCTAACCAGACCGCCAGGGCAGGTAAAGCCCAGGGCTATATGTCCATCTCCGCTGCATCTGGAGCTTAATTCACCAAAGCGGCAATCACTGCTTATCTGCGCCAGATAAAGCTGCTGCCCGTTTCCCAAAGTCAACAGGTCGGCCATAACTTCCTGTATGCCGGGATTGAGCAGTTCCTGGCTGATAAAGTTTGCGTCAAAACGGCTTGAACAGACTATACGATCGCAGCCGGCCTTCCGAAGCAGCTCCTCGGATGCCGGATCAATGCACTCAACCACGGTGTTTACCTTCCTGCACCTTCCTTCTATTGCCAGGGAAATCGCAACATTAAGGTTGTCTGAAGCCTGGTCGGACGGGTTGCGGGTAAGGATTACGGCATGGAGCGCGCTGTCAATAGATGCCCTGCTTAAGGTCTCATCTCTGGCAGGGTTCCCCTTTACATAATGTACTCCACGTTTCTGCAGTTCTACAGGCAGTTCATCGATCATTTCGTCAACCAGCAGCACTGGAACCAGCCTTCCAACTGAAGGGTCAAGCATAAGTTCTTCCAGAACCCTCTCAACCTTTGCAAGTCCGGGGAAATTGAAAATGACAATATGATCTTTAAGGTTAAAGGATGCCATACCCTTGATCTCCTTTGTCTTTGAAGTTACCAGAGCTGCCGCCACCATTGAAAGCGCATAACCCAAAAGACCGATTCCAAAAACCATGATGGGCCAGCCTACAAGAAAACGCCCCCCGAAGCTTTTAGGGAAGAAGTCGCCATATCCCACAGTGGCAATAGTCACTATAGTGTACCAGAATCCGTCCCACCAGGTCAGATCAGGGTTGGCAGGCAGTTCAAAATATAAAAAACCGGTTGTTCCGTAAATGAGTACAGCCAGCATCAGAATCAGCACCCGAAAAAATTCGGGAGGGTTTCTGTAGATGTTTTTCATCATAAACTGGATTACCTGGAACATACCGTTCTCCTACCTGTTCTCGGAACGCCATTCACGGATAAGCGCAACAGCGCGTTCTACAAGTGAATCATTTGACCAGATGCCGCGACGTCCGGCTCTTGCCAGTTCCTGCTCCTGAAGGTAGCTTTGCATTGCAGGGAAAGGATAAACGGTATAAACCAGAACCAGCCCCTGTCTTACAAGATGAAGGGCTATATCCTGATCATCGGCATAGAGTGTGGCAAGATAACGTCCATATTTGTCCTTTGAGGTGCTATGAAGCATTACCCGTGCAGGGCGGTCAGCCATGCTCCGTTTGACGGTTTCAATTGCTGCCTGCGCAAACGGTGTTACAAGATCTTTCTCAACCTTTGCATCAAAAGATTTTATACCTACAAGTCTGATAGTTACCGGAGAGTCACCCTCTCTTACCGCCAGAATACTGTCGCCATCAAGCACCTTGACAAGCTTGACCAGATCTCCGCTTTCAACCTTGCCTGAGGCGCTCTGAACGGCGCGGCGCTGTTTTTCGGCATTAATACCGAAAAAGAGAGAGGCTGTGCAGAGTATTGTTATAATAGTCCAGAAGGCCAGGGTTCGTCTGTCCATGTCAGGTTGGCCTCCTTTCAAAAGCTGTGGTATATAAACCTGTATTCTTATAGCATGCTTCTATCCGATGTAAAATCCTGCGGGTGATAAAATGAGATTCAGCCTTAACGAGCATATCCGTTCTGTACATTCTCCACCTATCGGTGAGGTAAAGGGGTGGTCGGAACAGCGGTCTGATGATGCGCCACCTCTTATCGATCTCTGTCAGGCTGTTCCGGATTATTCCCCGCCGCCGGAGATGATAGCTTACATAAGGGAGATGGCGCTTGACCCGATGACCAGCCGTTACACACCGGATGAAGGCTTGCTGGAGGTCAGGCAGTCAATCTGCAGAAGATACCAAAGGCGTTACTCTGCCAAAATGAACCCTGGACAGGTCTGCCTGACCTGTGGCGCAAGCGCAGCGTTCTGGCTGGCAATTTTAAGCCTCTGCCATGCAGGGGATGAGGTAATCCTGCAACTTCCCTGCTATTTTGATCATCCAATGGCTCTTGGGAGCCTTGGCATCAAACCGCTTTATGCGCCATTCAAGGAAAAAGAAAAGGGGCTGCCTGACCCTTCTGTAATCTCAAGGCTTATCACGCCGCGTACCCGTGCAATCCTTCTGGTATCCCCCAGCAATCCGTCAGGCACTGTTATTCCGCCTGAGCTGTTGCGCGAGATCTACTTTATGGCTCAGCGACATCGTATTGCCCTGATTCTTGATGAGACATACAGTGATTTTATAGATGAGGTGCCTCACGATCTGTTTACCCTTGAAGATTGGCATAACACCCTGATTCAGGTAATGTCTTTCGGAAAAAGCTATGCGCTTACCGGCTACCGCGCGGGAATTCTTGCTGCTGCGCCGGAGCTTCTTCTGCAGGCTCTGAAGATCCAGGATACCATGACGGTCTGCCAGCCTCGCATTACCCAGTTGGCTTTACAGTATGGGCTTGATAATCTTGATTCATGGGTTGAATCGAATCGCAGGATGATGTCCTTGCGGCACAATCTTTTTGTAGAAGAGTTCAGCCTTCCTGGCAATCGCTTCAGTCTGGCAGCCAGCGGCAGTTTTTTTGCCTGGGTTAAACACCCTTTTACAGGAAAGAGTGGACGTGAAGTGGCCAGATATCTGGCGGTAGAGGCAGGTATACTCACATTGCCAGGAGAGGTGTTTGGCTCCGGCCTTGAGGAATACCTGCGACTTGCGTTTGGAAACATAAAAGAGAAAGCTATACCGGAGGCGATTCACCGTTTCAGGCAGTATGCCTGAGTACCAGATAATAGCCAAAGCTACACAACATCAGATAACGGAACCATACATGCAAATATCAAAAAAAGAGATACTGGAACTTCTGGCTGAAGAAGTAGAACCTCTTCATTTCGCTTCGTTACTCCGCGCTTATGGCGGCAGGCATATAAAAAACGAACTTAAGAAGCTGACGGAGAATCTGATAAAGAGCGGTGAAATCATAAGATTACGAGGTAATCTGTATACCCTTGCCGGCAAGGATACCGCAGGCGCTATCCAGGGAATCATTTCCGTACATCGTGATGGCTACGGTTTTGTGAAGCCTGATACAGGTGGTGAAGATGTTTTTATACCAGGCAAGCAGATAAACAATGCACTGCATGGTGACAGGGTATCGGTAAGGGCTGAAAAAAGCCGGCATCATCGCGGCAAGTTTGAGGGACGGGTGCTTGCTGTGCTGGAAAGGGCAAACAGCCGGATTGTAGGCCGATTTCAGCAGGGGAATCGCGGTGCGGTTGTTGTGCCTGAGGAGCTAAGATTAACAACCCTTTTCAATATTCCGGGCAATGCGGTTAACGGTGCGGTTGATGGGCAGCAGGTTGTTGTAGAGGTTACAGCCTGGCTCACAGGGGGGCGTCCACCTGAGGGGAAGGTTGTGGAGATACTCGGTTGGCCGGATGATCCGGATGTGGAGGTGCAGACTGTAATCCGGAAATATGACCTGCCGCACAAGTTTGAGATGGATACGCTGGCTGAGGCTGAAGCAGTCCCTGCAGCTATAAAAAGAGACGACCTTAAAGGGAGGGTTGATCTTCGCAAGATTCCGACAGTTACCATTGATGGTGAAACTGCAAAGGATTTTGATGATGCGGTAGCTATCCAGACGGATGGGGACAATTTCAGGATATGGGTCTCAATTGCCGATGTGTCCAACTATGTCAAGCCGGGCAGCGCCCTTGACAGAGATGCTTACCTTCGCGGAACTTCTGTCTATTTTCCTGACCGTTGCCTGCCGATGCTTCCGGAAAGGCTGTCAAACGGTATCTGTTCCCTTAATCCCCATCTTGATCGTCTTACAATGACAGCAGAGATTCTTTTTGACCGTAAGGGCAAAATGCTTGAATCCTCATTTTATCCAAGCGTTATAAACAGTGATGCCCGTCTGACCTATACCATTGTCAAGCAGGTTATTGTAGATGGAGATGAAAAGGGTCTTGAAAACTACCGCCATCTTGCCCCGATGTTAATGCAGATGAAAGAGCTTGCGCTTGTTCTCCAGGAGATGCGCAAAAAACGGGGCAGCATAGATTTTGACCTTCCGGAGCCGGAGATAATACTTGGGCTTACCGGTCAGACAGAGGCGATAATAAAAAGTGAGCGAAATCTTGCTCATCAGTTGATTGAGGAGTTTATGCTTGCCGCCAATGAGGCGGTTGCCAGATTTATGACCGAACAGGAACTGCCGTTCATCTATCGTATTCATGAACCGCCGGATCCGGTCAAGCTAACCAATTTCCGGGATTTCATCCTGCCTTTCGGGTTTTTGCTTGAGATGAAAGGGGATCAGGTTGAACCATCGGCAATGCAGCGGCTTATTGTCAGCGCAGAGGGAAAGCCGGAAGAGAGACTGGTTAATTACGGCCTGCTCCGTTGTATGAAGCAGGCTCGATACGCAGCGTTGAATCTGGGACATTTCGGGCTTGCATCTCTCTGCTATACCCATTTTACCTCTCCTATCCGTCGCTATCCCGACCTTATCGTTCACCGCCTGCTAAAGCTGGCTCTTGCAAAAAAGGAAGGTTCTCTCGATAAAAGGGGAGAGCGTGAACAGGAAAGGATAGCTGCAACCCTTTCAGAGGCAGCTGAGCATACAAGCGATCGTGAGAGGGTCGCTATGGAGGCGGAACGGGACATTGTGGAGCTGAAGAAGCTCCAGTTTATGCAGGAAAAGATTGGTCAGGAGTTTGAAGGGTTTATTTCAGGGGTGACAGGATTCGGTTGCTTCGTTGAATTAACCGAGGTCTTTGTTGAAGGGCTGGTTCATCTTTCAACAATTTCTGACGACCTTTACAGCTTTGATGAGGCCAGGCATTTGCTTGTCGGACGTCGCACAGGGAGCCGGTTTCAGATAGGAGATCCGCTCAGAGTCAGGGTAGTGGCTGTAAATCCGCAGGCACGCAGAATTGAGTTTGTGTTTGCGAATCATAACAGTAAAAAGGATACGGAAAAATCTCAGATCCATGAAGATAGAGGAGAGTTTTACCCAAAGATTCCGGTAAGGGGCAAGCGTCCGGTTTTAAAAACAGGCAGGGGGAGAAAGAGCTAAGGATTAATCCTCCGGTCAAGTTCAACCGCTGCAAATGCTGAATGGTTATGGATCGATTCAAAGTTCTCTGCTTCAACAGAGAACCAGGCTATTCTGTTCCATTCTGCGAGTCTCATGTACGCCTCCCGTACCATATCCTCAACAAATCGTGGATTTTGATAGGCCTGTTCAGTTACATGCTTCTCGTCAGCGCGCTTAAGCAAGGCATATACGGGGCTGCTCCCGCACTGTTCTATTAATTCGACCAGATCCTCAATCCAGATAAAATCGTTATAACGAACCTTTACCGTCATCAGACTGCGCTGATTGTGGGCTCCGAATCTGGAGATCTCCCTGCTGCATGGACAGAGGGATGTAACCGGCACCTTGACCTCAAGTATAAAGTCCAGCAGATCGCCTGACATGCAGGCATCAAAGGCACATCTGTACTCCATCTTTGAACGGGCCTTTGAGACCGGCGCAGCCTTGTCAATAAAGTAGGGGAACTCAACCCTTAGATGGGCGCTCTCCGATCCTAGCTTCTGCCTCATCTCCTGCAGTATATCCTCAAGCCGGTTAAGGCCTATCTGTTCCCTGTGTCTGTTAAGTATCTCCACAAAACGGCTCATATGGGTGCCCTTGAACTGATGCGGCAGATCAACATACATATCCACTGTGGCAACCGTGTGCTGGATGCTGTTCCGCTTGTCCTGCACAACAATAGGGTATGATATATTCTTGACTCCTACCTTGCTTATAGGGATCTTTCGATGATCACGGCTCTGCTGCAGGTCAGGCATATATAATGTCTTGTTCACAGGGTATCCGCCTCCAGAGCTTCCTTTATTGACTGCCAGACAGCTTCACGGCCATCCTTTGAAAGAGCGGAGAAATGCAGCAGCATCGAACTGTCCATATGCAGTTTTTGTGAGATGAGAGAGGTTTGTTTGGCTCTCTCGTTTTTGCTTACCTTGTCACATTTTGTAAGCACAATTATTGGACGACGGTTGTAGGATCTCAGCCAGTCGAGCATCTGCAGATCTTCATCAGATGGTATCCTTCGAATATCAAGTATCAGTACAACCCCGCGCAGCGATTCCCTGCCGGACAGGTAGCGCTCCATCATCGGCCCCCACTGTTTCTTTACGTCAAGAGGCACTTTTGCATATCCATATCCTGGCAGGTCAACCAGATTCAGGGCAAAGCCTGCTCCGGTTACCTGGAAGAAGTTGATAAGCTGGGTTCTTCCCGGTGTTGAACTGGTTCGTACCAACCCTTTTCGTTCAATCAATACGTTTATAAGTGAGGATTTACCCACGTTTGAACGTCCGGCAAAGGCAATTTCAGGAAGTTCTTCGGGCGGATAGTCCACCGGTTTAACGGCGCTTTTTATGAATACTGTCTGATGAATGTGCATGTCTGGCAGTATAGGCGCTGATGATGAGAGAGGCAACTGTTTCTGTGAGGTTGTACTGGATAAGATAAAATTTCAGTGCTTTTGTATGACTGGTCTGGGAAGCAGTTCCGGTCTGAACTGTGCGACTGCCCAGCTCATAAGTTCGGGACAGGGGGCTTTTTTAATATCATCATTTTGCTTGATTCCCAGAAATTCGAGAGACCATCCGAGCAGTCTTGATTCATCTCCTTTAATCCTTCCATCAAGAATGGATACCGTATTATCCCGTTTGCTCAGTTTGGTTCCGTCTGTAGCAGTTACAAGCGGGAGATGGCAGTAAGCCGGAACAGGCCAGCCCAGAAGCTGATGGATCAGAACCTGGCGGGGGGTAGAATCAAGCAGGTCATCCCCCCTTGTAACCTGATTTACACCGCTTAATTGATCATCAACAACTACCGCAAGCTGGTAGGCAAAGAGACCATCTGCCCTTTTGACTATAAAATCACCTGATTTTCCCGGATCTGCTGTTACGGTTCCATGCCTTGTATCATCAAAAGAGACTGTCCTGTCAGAGGTTTTCAGGCGCCATGACCTTGCTTCACCAGGCTTGCTCATGCCGTTACGGCAGGTTCCCGGATACGGGATCTCCTCTCCACTGTGCGGTGCGGATGAAGCTCTTGCAATATCTGCCCTGGTGCAACTGCAGGGATAGATCTCTCCTGTTTTCTGCAGGGTGGCAAAGGCATCTTCGTAAGCTTCCGTATTTTCGCTCTGACGGTTTGCAGAGCCATCCCATAAAAGTCCGAAAACCTCCAGTGTCCGGAGAATGTCGTCCTCAAATTCCTTTCGGCAGCGGGCTCTGTCAAGATCATCAATACGTAGCAGCCATCTGCCTCCATTTTGCTTTGCCATCAGCCAGCTCCCAACCGCCGCTACCAGTGAACCTGTATGCAGCGGGCCTGTTGGTGAAGGGGCAAAACGCCCAACATGGATAAAGCCGATATCTCTATGTTCCGCTATATTCTCCATTTGAAGAACTGTTTAACATAATCCCTTCCTCCGATCCAGATGAAGACCAAAACAATCTGATTGACATTCTTTTTCTGATCCAGTAGCTTCAGCGCAGTTCTTTTATTAGATTTGATGTAACCGCTAGGGGAGTTTCGACTGAGAGTGGCGTTTGCCACGACCCTTGGAACCTGATCCGGGTAATGCCGGCGTAGGGAAGCGATTGATTTTACAAGCAGTATACCAATCGCCGTCCCTTTGAAAAAAGGGGCGGTTTTTTTGTTTTTGTGGAAAAAATCAGAAGAAGGTCAACAAACGAAAAGGAGGATTCAAAGATGGCTGAAGGTAAACTTAAGATTGCAGGCAGGGAATACAATTCACGTCTGATTGTAGGCACAGGTAAATTTTCGACAAACGAGCTGATGGTTGCCGCTCTGGAGGCATCAGGAGCAGAGATAGTTACCGTTCCTGTTCGCAAGTTTAATCTGGCAGATATCGGCAAAGGCTGCTTCCTGGATTTTATTGACCGGGGAAAATACGTCATTCTGCCAAATACAGCCGCATGCTTTAATGCAGAGCAGGCGGTAAGCGCCTGTCGTGATGCCCGTGACGCAGGTCTTCCTTCGATGGTCAAACTTGAGGTTCTTGGGGATCAGAAGACATTGTACCCTGATAACGAAGAGACCCTGAAGGCTGCAAAGATATTGATAAATGACGGTTTTACTGTTCTTCCATACTGCAGTGATGATGTGATTATGTGCAAAAAGCTAGAGCAGTTGGGCTGCCCTGTTGTCATGCCTCTGGCTGCCCCTATAGCCAGTGGCCTCGGTATAAGGAACCCTTATAACATAAAGCTGATACTTGAGGCTGTCTCAGTACCGGTGATTGTAGATGCAGGCGTTGGAACTGCCTCTGACACAGCATTCGGCATGGAGCTTGGCTGTGATGCAATCCTTATAAATACAGCTATTGCCGGAGCCAAGAATCCGGTTGCAATGGCAAAAGCGATGAGGCTTGCAACTGAGGCGGGAAGACTGGCTTTTGAGGCTGGCAGAATTCCGAAGAAACTGTACGCAACTGCGCCGACAGCTTTTACTGATCTGCTCAGCTGATGATTGATTTTTCACTGTATCTGATTACTGACCGCAAGCAGACCGCTGGCAGGCCGCTTCTTGAGGTAGTTGAGGCGGCTCTGTCCGGCGGTGTCCGGGCGGTGCAGTTAAGGGAAAAGGATCTTCCCTCTGCGGAGCTGTATGAACTTGCCTGGGAGATGCGTGCCCTTACAAGCCGTTTTGATGCCAGGCTGTTTATCAATGAGCGGATTGATGTTGCCCTTGCCGTTGAGGCGGATGGTGTTCATCTTGGGATAAGCTCCCTTCCTGTTACCGCTGCAAGAAGGATAGCCCCTGATCTGATAATCGGTTATTCAAGCCATCGTATTGCCGAGGCTGCGGCAGCGATTGCCAAAGGGGCGGATTTTGTGACCTTCGGGCCGGTTTTCCATACCCCTTCAAAAGCTGTATATGGCGAGCCTCTCGGTTTGAGAGAGCTTTCATCAGCCTGTGAGCGTCTCAACGCTCCGGTATTTGCTTTAGGCGGGATCAGGCAGACAAATATTGACCAGGTGATTTCTGCCGGTTGCTATCGTGTTGCGCTGATCTCCGACATACTGGCTGCGCCGGATCCTGCGGCTGCCGCAGATGCTTTCAGGAGCAGGCTCCGTGTTTGACATACAGGTTTAATTATATGTTTCCAGATAACAATCCGGATATTCATCCCGACCTGAGGATCAACTCCTACGGGCATTATCTGCGCCACCGCTTTGGCTGCAGGGTAAGCAAGGTTAATGTTGATGCAGGGTTTACCTGTCCAAACCGTGACGGAAGCAAAGGTTTTGGCGGTTGCATCTATTGCAATAACGTATCTTTTTCCCCACGCGATACCCAATCCGAAATACCGCTTGAGGAACAGCTGATCTTTGGTATGGCCTATCATCGCAAACGACTGGGCTCTGAGAAATTCATCGCATATTTTCAAAAATATACAAATACCTACGCCTCAGTTAAACATCTTGCCGAACTGTATCAACGAGCCCTCTCCCTGACTGATGTAATCGGTGTCTCGGTGGGGACAAGACCGGACTGTCTGGGGGAGGGAACTCTTGATCTGCTTTCCGAGATTGCAAGGGAACGGTATGTCTGTCTTGAACTTGGACTGCAATCTGCCGATGATGAGATATTGAAGAATATCAATCGAGGACATACGGTTGACGAGTTTATGCAGGCTGCTGAGCAATCGGCAAATCGGGGTTTTGATCTCTGTGTACACCTTATATACGGGTTTACCGGTGAAAAACCGGAAGATTTTCTTAAAAGCGCAGATATGCTGGCCTCCATGCCGCAGGTTACCTCTGTAAAGCTGCATCAGCTTCATGCGGTGGAGGGAACGGAACTGGCCAATATGTACCGCCGGGGGGAATTTACACCACTTACGCTTGAGCAGTATATAAATACAGCCGCTGATTTTCTGGAAAGGCTTCCCTCAAGGATCAGCGTGCAACGTCTTTACGGTTCCTCGCCGACTGAGATCAGGGTTGCCCCGCATTGGGGCTTGAAGAACAATCAGCTTTGGTATTCAGTTATAAACGAGCTTCGCAGAAGAGGGACATGGCAGGGGTTTAAGGTAAACAGACCATAATCCTGCTCTCTTTAAAGACTGGCTTGATACCTTGAAAGGACAGAATTCAGATTCTGTCCTTTTCTGTTTGTCTAGTAATTGCCCTACTCATTTGTTATAAAGTTTCAGGCTGTTTTAAAAGTAATCACCTGAATTTTTGCAAGGCTTATTATGACTACCGCTTGGCTGACGAGGAGAACGCCCAGGTGGATAGGAAGTGGTATCCGGTAACCACTTCTTCTTTTGCCAGCTGAACAATAGTTGTGGTAATTGCCGACAATAGCCGGTCAGCAGCAAATATATGGCGGAGAGTATGTAATGGAAAAACTTGAGCAATATGAGCTTGAACTTAATGATGAGCCTCTTGACCAACCTGATACCCCGGACGAGCCGGATATGGTGGAGCCGTTTGATCCTTCAAAAATCAAGATTCAACCTAAACAGGACACACTACGCAACCTTATTGACAGGCTGGGAGAAAACGAAATTGACTTGAACACTGACTTTCAAAGACATGGGGAACTTTGGGATCACGGTAAAATGTCACGTTTGATCGAGTCCATACTGATTCGTTTTCCTCTGCCAGCATTTTATTTTGACGCTACCAATGATGACTGTTGGCTTGTTGTGGATGGTTTGCAGCGTCTTTCATCTATAAGAAAATTTGTGTTGGAAAAAGATCCTCTAGATCGTCTTCGACTAAGCGGTCTTGAGTATTTAAAAGACCTGAAAGGGAAAACATATGATGATTTAAACAGAACGTACAAACGGAGAATTTTCGAATGCCCTGTCACCTATTTTCAAATTTTACCGGGGACGCCTGACGAAGTTAAATACTCCCTGTTTCGTCGTATCAATACCGGAGGTTTAACCTTAACCAATCAGGAAATCAGGAATGCCCTTGCGAAGGAGAGTCAGAGGCAGTTTTTACGAAAACTTGCAGACAACCCAAATTTAAAGGCAACGATGGGTGACCAGTCGAAACGGATGATGGATCATGAACTGGTCTTACGTTTTCTTGCTTTTTATCATAAGGATTACACAGCTAGCAAAAAGAACATCGCCGAATTTCTGGATGAAGTAATGGAAGAGCTTAGCTTGCTTACGGATCAGGATAAAAGAATTTTGGAACATGCCTTTGCCAAGGGAGTTGAAAGAAGTTATAGAGTTTTTGGTGATCGAGCCTTTGAAAAACGCTCGGACAGTGAGGACGATATACGGCGCAAAAGAAAGAACACGACGTTGTTTGAGGTATGGACTGTATCACTTGCCAGACTTTCACAAGAAGAATCCAGTACCTTGATTGAGCGCAGTGAACGGCTTAATGAACTCCACCGTATTCAGATGGAGCCTGCCACAGAATATTACCGCTCTATTTCATTGGCTACGCAAAAACGGGAGCATGTCAGGATTCGTTACGCCACGGTCAACAGCATAATTCAGGAGGTGCTGCATGATTGAATTTATCAGGATACAGCGGTTCAAAACCCTGCTTGATGCAAGTTTTCCCCTTGCAGCTCTGAATCTCTTTTCCGGTTTAAATGGCCTGGGGAAATCATCGCTTCTGCAAACATTATTGTTGTTGAGACAGTCATATGAAAAAAATACACTGGAATCAAAAGGGCTTTTGCTGAAGGGCGAGTACCTGACATTGGGGACAGGGCAGGACATTCTCTCTGAACAGGCAGAGTCAGACTCATTGGAGTTTACAGTGACATGGACTGGTAAAATGCCAACACATTTTGCCTTTGAATATGCTCCTAACTCTGACCTACAGCCGATATCCCAAAAACCAAACCTGCACTCTCCTGAAACGCTGAGTCTGTTTAACACAAATTTTCAGTATCTCTCTGCCGACCGAATCGGGCCAAAAAATTCTTATGAGATGTCTGATTTTCATATTACTGCACTGAATACACTCGGCAGCCACGGAGAGTATGTGGTTCATTATATTGCAGAGCATGGCCAGCGTATGCTGCCGATTCCGGCGCTTCGTCATAAAAATGCTACCTCCGGTAACCTGCTCGAAAACATTAACTGCTGGATGTCTGAACTATCTCCGGGCATACAGGTTCAGGCAGTTTTAGAGCATCACCTGAATTCAGCATCACTTGGTTATACCTTCGTACATGGAAAGGATGTTACTGCTCTCTTTAAACCTCAAAATGTCGGTTTTGGCCTTACCTTCGTTCTCCCGGTAGTTACTGCACTACTAAGAGCTCAACCAGGTGACTTGCTGATTATAGAAAACCCGGAAGCTCACCTGCATCCGGCAGGGCAGACGATTGTCGGCAGAATGTGTGCTCTGGCTGCAGCCAGCGGAGTTCAGCTTTTTGTTGAATCCCATTCCGACCATTTTTTGAATGGCATTCGGGTTGCAGTCAGGCAAAAAATAATCAGTTCAGAATTGGTGAGTCTATTTTTCCTTGAACGCGACAGTGATGCCGTCACTCATGCCTCAACAGTACGTCATCCTTCAATTGATAATGAAGGACGGATTGATTTTTGGCCGGAAGGTTTTTTTGATGAGTGGGATCGACAGTTGGAGAAGCTGTTGTGAACAACTGTCTGGTTTTTAATCATCATTCCTTACCGTATGAGCAAGCTGATCAGGCAGCGGCTGCAATTCCTGAGTTTTTGCGGATATGTGTGCGGGCACAACGCTTAGGGCTGAATGTCCTGTTTGTTGACAAATCGGTTGACGCAACCTTGTTTCGAATCAGGCTTGCAGACAATTTTTTCTGGCAGGACTGGTACAATCAAAATCGAAACAATGCCGGTATGATGGATCTTGTACGGGCTTTTAGAAGTATTGCGACACGACAACCATTTTTCTCTACTGCTGATATTGATCAACAAGTTGATTTGTTTGATGTTGTCTTGGTTTCTGATTCGCAAAGATACGATGCATTACGAGCAGCGGCATGGCACGATGCGCCTTTGGTTAGTTTTCCTGTAAAAGCACCATGGGATATTACACCGCTTGCCATATATGAAGAGTCTCTGAACGAACAGGGAGCTATTCATCAAACAACGTCTGAGCTTCTTAATCTATATTCTCAGAGAATTCTTGATGAGGTTGAGCCCTTTATTCGGAATAGTAATGCAGCGCACGTCCGATCAGGAAAACAGCTGTTTACCGATTGGTCAAGTCTGTATGAACACCTGTTGTATTGTGGCAAATTACCGGAACAGCTTATATCATGGTCGTACCAATCGACAACTTTGGAGCAAGTCAAAGAGTCGCTTAACGTGTTGAATCTGTTTGCCGGGCAATGGGCAGCAATGCTTCAGACAAGCTACACACATCAGGCTCTGCGAGATATCGGATTAAATCATGAGGTAAGTGGTGAGTCATCCAGTGTGCTTGACAATCCATCCCTTAGAAAATATCGAGAATTTCGGCTCCCTACCGGAGAAAAGGCTCTTTTTGAAAATCATATTAAACTGTCAAAAGGAATCAGAATTCATTTCTTCTGTGAGCCTTCCAGTAGAAGGGTATATGTTGCTTACATTGGCGCTCACTTACCGCTGTAATGACATAAAAACATCCTATGCCCTATCTCGAACAACTCCCCATCCCTCCTGCCACCGAAGACCAGCAGACCCCGATCATTGAACGGGTGCAGCAGATCCTGGCGGCGCAGAAATCCCCCCCAACCCCCCTTTCTGAAGGGGGGAGTGAAAAACAAACCGATATCCATGCCCTTGAGGCTGAGATCGACCGCCTGGTCTACGCCCTTTACAACCTGACAGATGAAGAGATCGCCCTTGTAGAGGGAAAGGCATGAAAAACGACCAATGAACCCCTTCATATCAATAGAAAGAGAGTAATCGATTATGTCCAACATTCGTGTCCGTTTTGCCCCCTCACCTACCGGTTATCTGCATGTTGGCGGTGCCCGCACCGCCTTGTTTAACTGGCTATATGCCCGTCACTTTGGCGGCACCTTTATCCTGCGGATTGAGGATACCGATACCGAGCGATCCACTCAGGAGTCAGTGGATGCCATCCTGCAGGGGATGGAGTGGCTGGGGCTGGATTGTGATGAAGGCCCCTTCTATCAGACTGACAACTTTCCGCTCTACAAGCAGCATGTACAAAAACTGCTGGACGAAGGGAAGGCATACCGTTGCTGGTGCAAGCCGGAGGAGCTGGATGCCAAGCGAGAGGCAGCCATGGCAGAAGGGCGGAAGCCCAAGTATGATGGCACCTGCCGCAACCGTCAGGATCAGCCGCTGGATCAGCCGCATGTGATCCGTTTTAAGGCGCCGGAGGAGGGTGAAACTGCCTTTGACGATCTGATTAAGGGGCGGATCGCCTTCCCTAATGCTGAACTTGACGACCTTATTATCCAGCGTACCGATGGGACTCCGACATATAATTTCTGTGTGGTGATCGATGATGCCCTGATGCGGATCTCTCATGTTATCCGTGGTGATGACCATGTAAATAATACTCCGCGCCAGATTCAGCTGTACGAGGCACTGGGTTATCCGGTGCCACTTTTTGCCCATGTGCCGATGATCCTGGGTAGCGATAAGGCAAGGCTTTCCAAGCGTCATGGCGCAACCAGCGTTATGGCCTACCGTGATATGGGCTATCTGCCTGAGGCGCTTGCAAATTATCTTGTAAGGCTTGGCTGGAGCCATGGTGATGATGAGATCTTCTCCCGTCAGGAGATGATTGAAAAGTTTGATATAGGAAATGTCGGCAGGGCGCCTTCGGTCTTTAATCCAGACAAGTTAAACTGGCTGAATGCCCATTATATAAAGACAGAAGATTCGGAAAGCTTGGCTGAACTGTTAAAGCCCCATCTGGCAAGCCGTGGTGTTTCAGACGTATCCTCTCCAGACCTTCCGGGTGTGATAAATACGTTGAAAGAACGAGCCCAGACCCTTGAGGAGATGGCAGAGCGGGCGCTGTTCTACTATCAGGCGCCACAGAAATATGATGAGGCGGCTCTGGCAAAGTTTGAAAAAGGGCATCTGCAGGCCGTATTTACAGCTGTGGTAGCCAAATTGTCTGCTGCCACAGTTTCCACTGCTACAGATGGTGATCTGTTGTTCAAGGAGATCTGCGCCGAGGGTGGTTGGAAGATGCCACAGGTAGGACAGCCGGTAAGGGTGGCACTTTCAGGAAGCACTCAGGCGCCTGGCATCGGCGAGATAATAGTGGCGCTTGGGGTTGGGGAAGCTATAAGAAGGATTGAACGGGCGCGTGAACTTTTGGGATAAGGTTTCTAAATCTTTTTGTCGGAGAGAATTTATTCAGGGGTGATAAGCTGTTTTATCTGCTCGGTTGAGGCTCCTTCTATACGGAGCCTCTTGTGTCTTGAAGTTTCGCCGGATACAAGTACAACGGCGGATTTTGGCACCTTAAGCTGTTTTGCAATAAACTCGCGGCAGCCTTCATTGGCTGCACCTTCAACCGGCGGTGAAGTCAGACGCAGCTTGATCTCTCCTTCATGTATGCCGCAGAACTGATTGCGTGATGCCCTGGGCTGAACGAAGATCCTTAGCAGCAATGAGCTTCCTTCCTGTGACCAGGGTTCGGAGAGAGGATGCTTACTGCTGCTCACCGTTGCCTATCATCCTTGCATGGTTGTCCAGAAGCGCCTTGAATTCTACCTCAAACTGCAATCGCTGTCTCCGCAGTTCCTGTATCCTTGACTGCATATCCGCTACAGTCCGTTCTGCCTCATCCAGTAACCGTTTTGCCTGTAGATTGGCCTCGGATACGATAAGTTCAGCCTCTTTCTGTGCGTTGTTTTTCATCTCTTCTGTTATTCTCTGGGCAGCCAGCATTGTCTCCCGCAGATCTTTTTCTTTTTGTGCCGAATCTGCCAGCTCCTTTGACTGACGGTTTGAAAGCTCCTTCAGTTCGGTGTTTTCACGGACAAGCGATTCCATCTCTGCGGCTACTGCCTGAAGAAAGCTGTCTACATCGTCAGAGTCCAGCCCTCCTAGCATTTTCCCTTTAAACTGTTGTTGCTGTATATCGAGTGGTGTAATTTTCATCAGTTCTTACCTCAATTTCATCGTCATGCTGTATTCTATAAGATAGTGATACAAGGTGTTTAAAACGACGATCTGTAGTACGTAGATTATTGCAAATGCCACAAGCGGAGAGAGATCTACCCCCCCCATATAAGGCATTTTACGGCGGATCCGTGAAAGAACCGGCTCTGTCACCCGATAGAGGAAATTAACTATAGGGTTGTAAGGATCCGGACTTACCCATGAAATAATAGCTGCGGCAATAAGAATATATTTGTAAACCGTCAGCAGCCCGTCCGCCAGTTCAACTATCTTGGCAAGCGCATACAGAATATTTCCAAAGAGAACCATGTTGTTCTAACCTCCTGATTATATAGTCGCATACTATGCCGTAAGCACTCTCTAAAGTCAAAAGCTCTTTCAGAGGTGAGCCTGTATGGAAAGCTATCAATCAAATAAAATTGAAAAAATGTAAAATAGGGTCTTGGGTTCTTGGTTAAACTGTGCTAGAAAACATTCCTCTTCTTCGGAGGGGTTGCCGAGTGGTTTAAGGCACCGGTCTTGAAAACCGGCGACGGGCAACCGTCCGTGAGTTCGAATCTCACCCCCTCCGCCATTTAAAATCAAGCACTTAGGTCAAATGACCTGAGTGCTTTTTTCTTGCCTTAAAATAGATTTGGCGCAAATTTGGCGCAAATGTTGCCAAAAACAGACAACCACCACCAATAATCATTCCCAAAAACCAGACGACAAAACAGCCGTTTTTCTGAATGTTGCGCCATTTTTGCGACGTTTTACGTTATATGCTAATAACAATCAATTACAACAGCTACTTAATACATATAGTCACCGGATTGTATAAATCATGATTGACAACAATAGCCGTTTGTTGTAGTTTTTTGACTATGGTTTTTTATGCCGGTTTTCAGGGGTGATGTATGGCAACTATCAGCAAGGTCGAGGGCAAGCGCGGAAGTAAATATAAGGTCGAAGTCAGGATGAAAGGCTTTCCACCACAAACAGCGAGGTTTGATCGGCTTACAGATGCTAAGAAGTGGGCGCAAGACACAGAGTCAGCTATCAGGGATCGACGCTATTTCAAGACGGCTGAAGCGCAACGCCACACAGCAGGAGACATGTTTGACAAATACATTAAAGATGTCATTCCCCAAAAGAAAACAGGGGAGGATCAGAAGAGACACCTTTTATGGTGGAAAGATCAGATAGGCGCGTATCTACTTTCTGAAGTGACACCAGCCTTGATTGGTGAAATGAGAGACAAGCTCTTTTCTGAACCGATTGTCACCAAACGGATGTCCATAAAAACCAGAAACAAGGCACTGAAAGAAAAGATTCCACTAGTAGAAACCAAACGTCAACGCAACGGTGCAACGGTAAACCGCTACATGGCAAGCTTGAGTTGTGTTTTATCAACAGCGGCTAATGAATGGCAATGGATCGAAGTTTCACCAATGGCAAAAGTAAGAAAGTTGAAGGAATCACAAGGCCGGGTCAGGTTTCTTGATGATAATGAACGGACGCGGCTACTGGCAGCTTGTCAGGAAAGCAAAAGTCCGTATCTGTACACCATTTGTATTCTGGCATTGTCAACCGGAATGAGACAGTCCGAGATTATGAATCTCACTTGGTCAGATATTGATTTCAGCAACCGTCGAATAATCCTTGAGGAGACAAAAAACGGTGAACGAAGAGCAGCGGCCTTAACCGGCAAGGCTTTTGAACTGTTGGATGAACTGAGAAAAAGCAAGGTCAGACGTATTGACACGAATCTTCTATTCCCGTCTGACAGGCCACTGAACAGGAACCGTCCAACGATTATCAGGGCGGCTTTTGAACTGGCAGTCAAAAAAGCCGGAATTGAGAATTTCCACTTTCATGATTTACGGCACAGCGCGGCCTCTTACCTGGCTATGAACGGCGCAACACTGGCAGAGATAGCGGCGGTTTTAGGCCACAAGACGCTTGCAATGGTTAAGCGGTATGCTCATTTATCAGACACGCATGTTTCGTCTGTTGTGGAATCCATGAATAAAAAGATTTTCGGATAGGGGGCGGCTATGAAAACACAGCTATCTGATGATGAAATGAGGATTCTTGACTATCACCGAACTTTGCCAAAAGACCGGCAGGTTTCGCTTGTGCGTGAAATTATCTTTTTGAAGAATACCGGCAAAATTCCGCAAGCATGGAAACAGGCCGGATTCATGGAACATACAGGGGGCCGGTATGAGTGACAAAGACTATAAAGCCTGGGCAGATGAACGGGCCTTTATCGGGTATGTGATTTATCCTGAAAGGCCGATAGAGCATCATTGTGCAGCATGGGAGATCAGCGAAAAAGAACTACAGCAGATCGTTAAACGAGGCACTAAAAGACACCGGGCGGCTTTACCCGGCGGGGTTGCTGATGCACTGCAACAGGGAGAGAGGCCGGGGGGTATTGTTGCGCTCTATTTTCCGGCTTTATCAGAAGAGGGAGAAGTTGTTTCACACAAACAGCCGTATCCGGTCAGGTTTGCCATACCTGGGAGACCATACAAACAACGTCTGTTTCAGCATCAAGCATTTATGCTTAACGATGGCAGCGCAGAAATACCAACGGCAAACGAAAAGCTTTCAGCGTCTTTTGCTGGATTGCATCAAACAATGGGGACAGACCTGTTGAAAGTTGGTCAGTTAATCCATGAAGTTCAGCGGCACCATTACCAACGGTTTTCAACAGCGAACGTATTAAGCACTATCGGGCGAAAATGGAGCAAGGTTAAAAGCAACGTTTCAATGCTGCGACAGACGGCAACCTTCCTTGAAGGGCTTGAACGGATAAAACTGGAGCATCCGGCAGCAACAGCAGCGTTTCAGGCGATTCAGCCAACGCCAAAGGCTGTCAGGGAGTACATGAGGCTGAAAATCATTGAACTGATGCTTGATGATATTCTTGATGATATGGGGGAAGATGTCAGGATTCTTTCAGAGTTTTCAGACACAAGGCGATGGTTGCTGAATCGCTTGTTATCAACAGAACTGTTAAGCATAGAAAATCTTGAAAAGATGCAAAGCAAGACACAGGACGTAAAGGCCGAAAGAGTGAATCTTGGTTGGGGGGAGTGCATCGGCAAGATGTTTGAAATTATCAGGCCACACACGGTAAGCGATGGTTCAGCGTATAAGTTGATTAAGGCGAATCTTGAGGCAAACTTTCCAAGCGTACCGTTTAACGTTGATAGTATAAGGCAAGCGGTAAAACGCCACCAAAAAGAGAACATGACAGCCTTGTGATCCTCTTGCCTCATTCTCTGGCAAGCCACCTGAAGCGGTTTCAGTATGTCGTCCAGGTATCAGGCAGGGCGATGATCGGCACCGCCACCACCACGACAGCCGGGTGATCCTGATTCCTGGCTGTTCAGTTCAGACGTACCGGCTCCACTGGAACCACTTTCTGAAGATCCTCTTCCACCTTGATGATTGGAACCGCCACCACAACAGCAGCGTGATCCTGATTCCCGGCTGTCAGTCCAGACGTACCGGCTCCACCGGAACCACTGCCTGAAGATCCTCTTCCACCTTGATGATCGGCAACGCCACCACGACAGCCGGTTGATTCTCACTCACTGGCAAGCGTCCTGAAGCGGTTTCAGTATATCGTCCAGGTATCAGGTCGGGAGATGATCAGCAAAAGCCACCACAACAGCCTTGTGATCCTGATTCCTGGCTGTTCAGTTCAGACGTACCGGCTCCACTGGAACCACTTTCTGAAGATCCTCTTCCACCTTGATGATTGGTATCAGCGACAGCCTTGTGATCCTCATTCCCTGGCAAGGCCACCTGAGGCGGTTTCAGTATGCCGTCCAGGTATCAGGCCGGAAGATGATCAGAAACGCCACCACGACAACGGCGTGATCCTGATTCCCGGTTGTCAGTCCAGACGTACCACCACCACCTTGATGATCGGAACCACCACAACAGCCTTGTGATCCTCATTCCCTGGCAAGCGTCCTGAAGCGGTTTCAGTATGCCGTCCAGGTATCAGGCCGGGAGATGATCGGAACCACCACCACAACAGCAGCGTGATCCTGATTCCCGGCTGTCAGTCCATGCGTACCGGCTCCACCTGAACCACTTTCTGAAGATCCTCTTCCACCTTGATGATTGGTATCAGCGACAGCCTTGTGATCCTCATTCACTGGCAGGCCACCTGAAGCGGTTTCAGTATGCCGTCCAGGTATCAGGCAGGGCGATGATCGGAACCACCACCACAACAGCCTTGTGATCCTCTTGCTTCATTCACTGGCTGGCTACCTGAAGCGGTTTCGGTATGCCGTCCAGGTGTCAGGTCGGGAGATGATCAGCAACACCACCACAACAGCAGCGTGATCCTGATTCCCGGCTGTCAGTCCAGACGTACCGGCTCCACCGGAACCACTGCCTGAAGATCCTCTTCCACCTTGATGATCGGCAACGCCACCACGACAGCCGGTTGATTCTCACTCACTGGCAAGCGTCCTGAAGATGTTTCGGTATCCAGTCCATGAGTCAGGCCGGGAGATGATCGGCAAGGCCACCACGACAGCGGCGTGATCCTGATTCCTGGCTGTTTAGTCTATGCGTACCGGCTCCACCTGAACCACTTCCTGAAGATCCTCTTCCACCTTGATGATTGGCAACGCCACCACGACAGCAGCGTGATCCTCTTTGTAACCTTTTTAGCCTGTTCATTTTTTACTGAAGGTTAGGGGGTAACTTTTCGGAGTGGTTCATTTTTCGCGGTTTGTCATTTCGACAACTATCACGGGTCGCAGGTATCAACAAAATACAGCAACGCCACTTTCACACCAAACAACAAGGAGATTCAACAAATGGATGCACGACTTTTTATGACCATTAAACAGACAGCAGAAAATTTTCCGGCATTTACCGAGGGTTCAATTAGATGGCTTTGGTTCAACGCAGACAAGAACGGTTTCGCGGCTTGTGTCCGAAAAGTTGGCAAAAAGGTTTTGATTGATCGTGATGCTTTCATCAACTGGATTGAAGCAGGCGCAACACCAGCAACAGGGAAGTAAAGGCGCGGCGATGCACTCCACAGCCAACGGCGGCGGCTATGTCAAGTTTCCTCGGGCTTTGAAATATTCATGGGTTTATCAGGATGCCGTGACATGGCTAGTATTATCTCACCTGCTACTTTCTGCAAACTATAAACCTGCTGATATACGGCTTGATGATGGCCGGATGATTCATCTTGAACCGGGTCAGTTATTGGTTAGCAGGGCAAGTCTTGCACGGGCAACCGGCATTTCAGAGAGCAAAATAGAGCGAACCATTAACCGATTCAAAAACGAACGGATTATCGAACAGATTTCGTTTTCAAAATTCCGAATTATTTCAATATGTAATTGGCATGAATACCAGGGCAGCGAACAGATAACCGAACAGAAAACGAACCAAAAACCGGACACAGAGAAGAATATAAGAATAAAAGAAAAAGAATATATAGGGGGTTCGGCTGATGTTTTTCAGCAAATTACTGATGTCCTGAATAGTGCCACTGGTAAAAACTTCAAAAGCACAGGCCAAATATTAAAAAGACTTGTGACAGCACGGACGAATGAGGGCTTTACCGCTGATGACTTGGTAAGCGTGATCCACGCGAAGGCTACGCAGTGGCGGGATGATCCTAAAATGTCCAGGTATCTAAGACCGGAAACACTCTTCGGTTCAAAGTTTGAATCGTATCTGAACGAGGCCGGGGGGCAGGTCGAGACGGGCCGCGTTTCATCTTGGCAGGATCAGGCAGAAGCGGCGGCAATGATGGATATACTCGAAGATTGAAAGACTACTCCCGTTGTGCCAGTGTTGGGAGAACGGGAAGCGGCGGCAATGATGGATATACTCGAAGATTGAAAGGGGGGTGTGATGGATGACGGCGGAATTATAAACGCGATTGATGCACTGGCAGAGCGGGTCAGGGAAGAGGGACGTATCAGAGAAGAGCAGACAGAATCAATCATTCAATCACTTGGCGATATTGGTCGCGCTCTTTAATCCAACGAGATGCTTTTAGCACTGCATGGCATTGAAGATGCTCTAAGACAAATGAGTAAAGGACGTTAATTAATAGAAATCAAAGGTACTCCTGACACCTAACGCTATACGGGTAGACAAGGCCCCGATGTGTGAGTCCATTCAAAAATTTTAAAAATAAGTGAAATATCGAAATTACAGCTACTTAGCACAAACAGCGAAAGGAGGTTACACCACCATGCAGAATAACCAGACAGCGGCAATGCCTGAACCACAGACAGCACTTGCTTTCTTTCATCCCGGCTTGCTGCATGAGCAAAAAATTAGACGATGGTTGTATGAGCAGTTCCACAGCACGGCCGCTTGTCCACGATGCCACACAGAGCCAACAAAAACCGGAACAGCAGCTTTTTGGGATGGTAAGCGAGTTTGCTGCAAAAACTGCGGATGCTGGTATCAGGCCACCACCGGCACACCACTCGCTGGGCTAAAACTGTCAGTAAATCAGATTTTTTTAATCCTGGTCGGCATTGGTTTGAATTTGGACAACCGCACAATCTCAAGGCTTGTCGGCGCGGGGATACCCACAATAAAAAGGGTCAGGAGTCAGGAGACACGAGATGCAATGAGTAATTTCCGACATGATCATCCAGAGGCAACCGTCCGTGAGACTCCGGCTATGAGCCGCTAAGCGGGTATTTTATTTGAAAGGTTTTTATGAAATTAAAAAATTTACAAAATTATTTAAATCGAATCTGGAAAAAAATGAGTGCCATACAACGCCGTAATTGCCTAGACAAGATTGATGCTGAAATTGAACAACTTGAGTTTGCGGCGGAACGTGAGCGGGTATTTTACAACATTCCAAAGGGGCGAACACTATGATGACACCAACACAAATAACTGCACAGATTATCCACCTATCAGGTATGAAAAAGGCTTTATCTCAACTTATCGAGGTGATTGATCAACAGATTGACAAGATTGATTTCAGGCTTGATGAGTTACAGGGAAATAGTGACGATGAGTGATCTTGAACATTGGGCTTCGTTTTACGACAAAGATATTGAAATGGAAATCATTGGCGCCCTGCTAACAGACAATGCCTCTTTCCTTCAAATTTTTGATCAACTGAAAGCAGATGATTTATACAGTCCTGATCTGGCACGATGCTATAAAACTTTTTCTGAACTTTATGAAAAAGGAATTTCTGGTAAAACGATCGATCTAGGCATTCTGGCAGAATATGCAAATGTTAAGCCTGCTCTATTAGTGGAATGTATGGATGTAGGATTTACGGCTGCAAATATCGAATATCGGGCACGAAGGGTTAAATCACTATCACAGAAACGGGAGCTTTACAGACGGCTGAAGGGTCTTGAACAGCAGATCACTGAACTTGAACCGGCTGTCATAGCGAACAGCCTTTCAGAGATTGCAAGCGATATTGCACTATCAGGAGATAGAAAACGAACCTACAGCACTACAGAGCTAATCGGTCTTGTTGATAAAACACAGACAGAACGGGCAAAAGAGCCAAATCATATACGCGGTATCAAGACTGGTTTACATTTTCTGGATAAGATTTTAAGAGGTCTACAGCCGAAAAGCCTGACACTGATAGCTGCAGCAACAGGTTTTGGCAAAACAACGCTAGCACTTAACATGCTAAGTAACATTGCACGGGCTGGGCATAAGATTTTATTTATCAGCAATGAAAATGATGTTCAGATGAACCTTGACAGGCTTTCTGGTATCGCAGCAAACCGGCCGCTCAAAGAGGTAAGCTCCGGGTTTAATGCCTCAAATGTTACAGAAGAGTTCAGGAAAGCATATCAGCAGAGCAGCATGTTTCTGACAGACAATGCGCCACGGGATATAAATGAAATTTGCGGGTTGATGCGAAAGTACAGCATCCAGCATGGGGTTGAGGTTGTAATTCTGGATTACATCGGAGAAATTTCCGAATCTGGATCAGGTCGGGGTCAGATGGAGTCTGAAGAACAACGCCTTGCACGGTGGACAGCGTTATTGCTCCAGACAGCACGCGCGCAAAATGTCCACCTGATCCTTGTGGCACAGCTAAACCGAGCCGGCAATGCAGGAGGTCGGCCAACGAAGGCAGAGCTTGCACTAAGTTTCCGAATGGCACAAAAGTCTCATAGCATGTTGTTATTCTGGCAAGACACCAATGGTCAAGATGTTCTTACAGTTGAGAAAAACAGGACAGGTCAGACAGGGGTAAGCATAGCCGTCAACTTTAACCGGCATACACAAAGAATCACAGACACCGGGCTTTATGATTCCAAAAAAAAGGAGATTGTCAATAAACAGCCAAAACCAGATGGAAGAGCGGCGGCGGCGGGTGAACAGGTTGACGAAGAACAGCCGGAATGCCAAGATGAACAATGTTTTCAGCTTGAAGAAGGGATTCCGTTTTAAGGGGGGCACGTCCAGGCGAGGCCACCACCACGACAGCGGCGTGATCCTGATTACCGGCTGTCAGTCCAGACGTACCAGCTCCACCGGAACTACTTCCTGAAGATCATCTTCCACCACGACAGCCGGTTGATCCTCTTCGCCTCATTCCCTGGCAGGCTACCTGAAGCGGTTTCGGTATCCAGTCCAGGAGACAGGCCGGGCACGTCCAGGCAAGGCCACCACCACGACAGCGGCGTGATCCTGATTACCGGTTGTCAGTCCAGACGTACCAGCTCCACCGGAACTACTTCCTGAAGATCATCTTCCACCACGACAGCCGGTTGATCCTCTTCGCCTCATTCCCTGGCAGGCTACCTGAAGCGGTTTCGGTATCCAGTCCAGGAGACAGGCCGGGCACGTCCAGGCAAGGCCACCACCACGACAGCGGCGTGATCCTGATTACCGGTTGTCAGTCCAGACGTACCAGCTCCACCGGAACTACTTCCTGAAGATCATCTTCCA
>CAZZMP010000011.1:0-114027 GCA_964655435.1 uncultured Geobacter sp. | reverse complement strand
ATGGCGCGCTTGGAGAGATTCGAACTCCCGACACCCAGATTCGTAGTCTGGTACTCTATCCAGCTGAGCTACAAGCGCATTTATTGTTTGTCTGACTTCAAGCAGGGTCGTCTTAATACCACATAGTTTTATTTATGTCAAATTTTACTGCAACTATTCTGTATAGCATCAAGGAATCTCATTCCGGCTGGCTTTAGCCGGAATCCAGGTTTTAAAGCCTTTAAAATCTGGTTTACAGATAAAATCATTATGGTGTGACAGCCCTTTACAAAGTTCTATTACGGTAAACCGATGAGCCAACACGCTACTCACAAATCCGCTCAGACCGGCTGGCTTAGGGCGGCAGTCCTCGGCGCAAATGACGGAATTGTTTCTACAGCCAGCCTTGTAATCGGCGTCGCTGCGGCAAACAGCTCATTTGACGCTGTTCTGCTTTCCGGTGTCGCCGGCCTGGTAGCCGGTGCCATGTCAATGGCCGCTGGCGAATATGTTTCTGTCAGCTCACAGTCTGATACAGTAAATGCCGATCTTGCCACTGAACAGAAATCACTAGATGAGAATTTTGAGTATGAACTGGAAGAGCTTGCAAAGATCTACGAATCAAGAGGGCTCGATCCGGCACTTTCCATGCAGGTTGCAGAAAGCCTTATGGCTCACGATGCGCTCGGCGCCCACGCAAGAGATGAAATAGGGATATCGGACAGCATAACAGCAAAGCCTGTCGAGGCCGCTCTATCTTCCGCTGCTGCATTTACGGTTGGTGCACTCTTGCCCTTGCTTGCGGCATGGCTATCGCCGCTTCATTTGCTGATATCTTCGGTGGCTATCTCATCACTTACTTTTTTGGCTGGATTAGGTGGATTGGCAGCTTATATGGGGGGCGCTTCCATTATCAGAGGGGCTGTAAGGGTTTTATTCTGGGGGGCGCTTGCAATGGGTCTGACTGCCGCTATAGGTGTTATCTTCGGAGTAACCTCCTGATATGTTTCCCGTGCCGCCCAATTTCTAAACACAGATTGATCCTAAAAAAACTGTTTTGCGAAGTTTGCAACAGCTACAGCAATCACTACCCCAAGCATCCACTTAATAAGAGTAAGCTCGCCTGAGAGCCTGGCATCCAACTTGGAAATGTCCAGGCGAAGAGCCTCAATGTCATTTTTTGTAGCAAGAGTTGAATCAAGAGCCTCGGGAAAAGCCTCTTTTTGAGCTTCAGAAATTGCAGACGCTTGCTCACGCGGAACACCAGCTCTTTCAAGGCGTTCAACAAACTTTAATGTATCAAAGGTAATAGTTGACATGTTTTACACACTATCAAAGTGAAATCTAACCGTCAAGATTCTTTAAGATATCAATCTTTAAACACAAAAAAGGCGGCATGGTTTCCCTTGCCGCCTTTTGATCAATCGTTAAATGAATCCTCTACTCAACCTTCTTAATCTGCAGGGCTGTAGCCCCTTTGGTACGCATCAGCACATCCTCTCGCTGGGTCAACTGCAGCAGTAGCAACTCGCTTTTTGCCTCATCAAACCAGAAATCAGGCATATAGTTCTGGGTATCCTTGGTGCGCCAGACCTCTTCAAGAGCGGCTCCGTTCCAGTAAAGGCTGTAGACTGCCCCACGCTTGTACATCCTTGCGTTACCGATAACAAAGAAGCCGTCATTTTTACCAACCAGTATCTCCTGTTGTGATGTCACTAAAATACGTTGATTCATAAAGAACCAGCGGTATTTGTCAGTAGTAGGGTTTATCATTGCATCATCTTCAACTTTGTAAAAAAGCTCTGACCCCCCAAATGAGTCATTGCTACGCCACAATTCCTTTTGATCCTTGTCATAAACGACAAGATAATTATCTTCGTGGTAGACGACAGTCAGTAGCTCTCCGCTTTGATGTCTAAACTGGTTGAAGCTGTAGACATTGCCATAACGTGGCATTTCGATCTTCGTCTCTTTAACAATCTTGTTCTTTTTAAGCCTAACTTGATAAACATCACCATAATAACGATCTGCCTTACGACCCTGCTCTTGGGCATACAGCTTTAACTGCCCGCCAGCCAGTGCGATGGCTCTAAAGAAATATTCTATATTATCAGCTGCTTTAACCAGTTTTCTTTTCTTTAACTCCCAAATCTGTGATGCAGCTTCTCCTCCACGAACAACTGTTACATACAGTTCAGGATTGTTGTTACCGTCTGTATCAATATAATCAATCGCAAGAATTTTACTGTCTACACTTAATGTAAAACCGGTCAGTGGTCTACTTTCACCTTCGCGTACCAACTGTACAACTCGATCCTGTGCCATAAACAAAAGACGCTTGCCATCAGTATCAAGACCTCCATACGCCAGCAAATTATAAGCGCCATCCAGACGTTTGATCTCCCCCTGCTTTGGAGCGCCCCGGTAAAATGCCTGAGGCCGGATAATATCACCCTGTGGCATCCTCTGGATGTTACCAGTAGCGGCAGAGACAGTACCTGCTCTTACAATATCTGTAGAGCCTGGTCTGACTGCTGTAGCCACAACAGGGGCAGCTACCGGCGCCAGGGCTATCCGCTGGATACTGTTTGCCGCCAGTTTTGCGTCAAGGTCGGCAGCCAACTTTTGCGCCAGATTTCCGACAGCTGCAAACAGGGCATCCTGCCCTCCCTGTCCCTGTACAAAGGTACGAGTAACTGTCTGTCCACCGGCGGATTTAACCACAGCATCAATATTATACTGATTGGCAATGCTGATATAGGTGCCGCTTACAAGCAGCTCTGCCTCTGGTGCAGTTGCAACAGACAGAATTTTGTCGCTTGAAAGGCGCGATGCCAATAACCCCTGCAAGGCTGCCCTTGCATCATCCTTGCCCTGCACCCCAACAGCATTAAACTCCCCTACATAGACACGCAGCAGATCAGCCGCAAACGCAGGCAGAGCATAAAGCAGCGCAATTAATATTAAAATCAGTCGTTTCATAAACCCTCCATCGGTTTGTACAAACATAAAAAAAGCCGGAGGAGTATGCCACATCCCCCGGCTTGTGTCAAAAGCCATTAAGCTATAGTAATCAAGCCGCCTTTTTTAAGATCCGTTTCTTTGGCAAACTATGTAATTCCGTATTGTTGCGGTGGTCAGCTAAATCAGACTTCAGTTCAGCAATATCTGCTTTCACTTCAGCCATGTCAGACTTCAGTTCAGCAATATCTGCTTTCACTTCAGCCATGTCAGACTTGAGTTCAACAACATCTGATTTGACTTCAGCCAGATCTGCCCTGACCTCGGCAATCTCGCTACTCAGACGTTCTTCAACGTGATCAACCCTTTTAGCCAGTCCCATCACCTTGGCATCTACAAGAGCGATATCCTCTTTAAGCTCTGTTCGTAAATCGGTTATCTGGTTTGAAAGCGCACTATGCCCCTCATATACTGCCTTAATATCTGACTGCATTGATTCCAAGACAACCATCAGCTGGTTTGTCGTTACCAGATCACTCATCATTCACCTCCAAAGCTTTCTTTACCCAATATGCCACAATGCCACAAACTGCTCAATAAAAAAGGCGGCGCAACTATTCTCTACCCTTTTTCAAAATCATCGTCATTCCTGAGGGTTTAATCGTTAATCCGGTTTTTGACTTCATGGATCCCCGATAGAAACATTCGGGGATGACTGGCTTTTTTAATGCTCTGTTTATTGGGTAGAATAGTCACGATCTCTCTGACAAGAGGCAGATTTTAACTCCCCTCCTGTTTCAGGAGGGGTTGGGGGTGGTAAAGTTTTAGCTTTTGATAGTAAAAAAGGCAACGCCGTTACCGGTGCCGCCTTGGTATCACTCTTGTTTGGAAATCAGAATTACTTGGTAAGCTTCAGTAACAAAGCTGCAATCAAGACTGTCTGCAAGAAACCTGCACCGGTAATCCAGCGTACCAGGTTTGCTTCCAGCGTCTTTACCGCAATTTCCAAATCCTGACGCGTGGCAAGATCAGCATCTGCCTGCTGTTCAGGAAGTCCTGATTCTTTTAAACGTCGGGTAAATTTTGATGTGTCAAAGGTGATTGTTGCCATATCTATCTTGCCTCTACCTTATCTATGCCACATCCCCCGGCTTGTGTCAAAAGCCATTAATCTATAGTAATCAAGCCACCTTTTTCAAGAGTCTCTTCTTTGGCACCGCGTGCAGCTCAACATTTTCACGGTGGGCACGCAGTTCATCACGTACTTCAACAATTTCACCACTAAGCCTTTTTTCAACCGAATCAATCTTCTGGTTAAGATTCTTTTCAACCGAATCAATCCTCTGATTGAGATTCTTTTCAACCGAATCAATCCTCTGATTGAGATTCTTTTCAACCGAATCAATCCTCTGATTGAGATTCTTTTCAACCGAGTCAATTCTCTGATTGAGATTCTTTTCAACCGAGTCAATTCTGTTACCCAGATTCTCCTCTACCTGGTCTACCCGCTTGGATAGACCCATTACCTTGACATCGACGAGTGCAATATCTTCTTTCAATTCTGTTTTCAATTCATAAATTTCTTTTGAATGAACGCTAAAACATTCCAGAACCTGCTGAAATTTATCATCCATGGTTTCGATCACAGCCATCAACTGACTCTTTGTCACCTCTTCATCCATGGCAACACCTCCTGAGTTTCTGCAAAGCACTATGCCATAACACCCCAGCCGCCTCAATATAAAACAGGGCACGGTTTCCTGCTTATCGGAGTCTTATTAATTCAGTTGCTATTGACGATTTTAACAACGTCCACCCTTGTCCTGCTACCAAGGATGATATCCGGCGACTTGAGATGGAAATGATAGTTATGAAATGGATGCTGGGTGTTGTTATAGGTGGAATAGTCGCGCTTCTTATTAAGGCCTTCGTAAGATAATAGAGTTAGGTGGTCTCAATAGCAGTAATGCTACTTGATCAGCTTGATCAAGAGCGCCGAAATTAAGGCAGTCTGCAAGAAACCTGCTCCAACCACCCAGCGTATTAATTCAGATTTAGTTTCAGCCAATTTAACTTTCAATTCACGTATATCATATTTTGTTCCCAGATCTTTTTGTTCAAAAATTTCTCCCAAAACCTCACGCTGGGCTTCAGAAAGGGCTTTTGCCTGAGCTTCAGATATTCCTGCGGCACGCAAATGCTCGACATACTTCAACGTATCAAAGGTTATGCTTGCCATTGCAGCCTCCCATGTAAATATGAACTAAACTATATACCAAGTCCCTTGCTGCCTCAACTGAAAAAGGCGACGCCGTTACCGGTGCCGCCTTGGTATCACTCTTGTTTTGGAATCGGAATTATTTGGTAAGCTTTAGTAACAAAGCTGCAATCAAGACTGTCTGCATCACCTGACGAGTCCAAGCAGCTTGCCAATCAGATCCATGGCCTTTGAGTTTGTAAGTAAAATAATTGCTATGGTAATGACAAAATATAACTTCAGCCTATTATCAATTTTCTCAATCTTTTGTTCTAAACGAGCCTCCGTTGCAGCAATGTCAGCCTTACTGGCCAACTCCTTAACCAACTCATCACGAACTTCCAACTTCTTCTGAATGGCAATATCAGAGGCGGCAGCGTCAATAGCCTTTACAATATCAGTTGCTTCCGCTTCGCCAAGTTTTTTTAAGTATTTTTGTAAACTTCAAATATAACTGTTGCCATTGTGCGACCCCTCTTACTGCTTTTACGTTTGGTCACTATGCCACAACACCCCGGCTCCCCTCAATAAAAAATAAGGTACGGTTTCCTGCTTAACGGGATCTTCTTAATTTTCAGTTGCCGTCAACAATAAACTTTACCAACTTAATAACGTCCTCCCAGCCCCGCACCTCTTAACACTGAGGCAGATTTTAACTCCCCTCCTGTTTCAGGAGGGTTTGGGGGTGGTAAGGTTTTAGCTTTTGATACTAAAAAAGGCGGCACCGAAATCGGTGCCGCCTTTGATTCAACAGATGTGTTACGTGACAGCTGGGATTAGAAGCTGTAACGTGCTTGCAGACGCATGGTGTATGGGTTTTCAGGATCTTCAGCAGTTGTTAAAGCAGAATTGGTAGTTGTCTTATGATAATAACCACCAAGAATCATGTAACCAACTTGTGCCTGAAGCTTCAGGTTTTTGTAAAGTTGATAGCCAGCTTCTACGTTAATTTCAGTACCCATAAAGTCACTGGAGTTGGTTTCAGATGTATTCAAATCAACATGGGGCTCTTGACCGTTAGAAGATGGTGCCCAGGCAAAGCCTACATTACTGTTCAGATTAAATTTATCAGTAAGCTGTGCATCATAACCCATGGTAAGCAGGGCAATGTTGGTGACATCACGACGGATATATGCATCAGTTGAAGTAGGGCTATTAGCAGTGTTACGGGCAAGAATCATCATACCGGACTCATTGTATGAGTTGACAGATGTACTGACCCAACCCTTGTACTGTGCATCGTTGGTGCTGTTGTTGCCCGAGGTAAACAAGAAAGCAGTCTTGAGTTTACCTGGTCCCATTTTCATGTCTGCTGCTACGTTGGCTGCCCAACCATGGAAATTACGACTTGTGTTACCAGCAGTCCAGACCTTTTGGTGTCCAGCCTGCATTGCCGCAAAACCACTCAGATTAATGCCAGCAAGCTTTGTCTGACCGTTCAGGCCGAATGTATGAAGAAGAATGGCCTCTTCTTTAGTATGTCCATATAATACGTTGTACGGTACACCGGTGTAACCAGATGTAGGAGCTGTTGCTGCATAGTCAGCAAGGAAGTAGTAGGAGAAACCAAGCTTGGTATCCTTGCTTAAAGCGTATGTGTTGTCCATTACAAAGAGGTCTTTGTCAGCATCGCCCGCACGAGTTACGCCAGAACCAGTGGTGGTTTGATCATCAGCAAAACGGCCAAAACCCAAGCCGAGTGTGTATGCACCCATTTTAGTGGTGGTCATAACTATTGGCATATCAGCATCAATAAAGATACCTTTCAGGGAATCTTTGTAAGCCTGTAGACCAACCTTGGTATTGAAGCTTTTACCAATATTAAAATCAAGGTAGGCGTGCTTTACAACCAGTGTGTTTGTGCCGCCATCGGTATCAAGGTCGCCACCTACAGATCCATTACCCCAACGGGTGTTTGTTTCCAACTGAGTATACAACTTAAGGTCATCACTGGCCTTGGCAACGTACTGAATACGAGACCGTTGCTCCATATAGTTGTTCATCTTCTTGGATTTACCCCAAGTTGCAGCACCTGGATTTACATCACCACCACCGCCGTTGTTGTAGTTAGAAAATACGGTATTGAAATTAAACAGACCGTGAAACTCGTTCTCAAAGGCCATTGCAGGAAGGGCAGTTACGGCGGTCAGGGCACCGGCTGCTGCGATTGTTAACATCTGCTTGTGAAACTTGGTCATAAAAACTTTCCTCCTTCATGTTGGTTGTATTTACATCCTAAAATAAATTTTAAACTTTCTTAAGGCATTTCTTTAATGGGTAATCTTTAGGGAATCCCACCACCTTTCATTTAAAATTATTAATCATTTTAGTTTGTTGCAGCCACACTTTCAAATATTCAGCTATTTGTATGTTCTAGTAATTGTTGGCAATAATACAATAAATCAAACGACTGTCAAGCAAAAAAAACTGTTTTTTTCTCTAACTGGCTGATTTTTATAGCCCAAGCCAAACAGTTAGCGGTTTTTAATCAAAACAGCAGTACATAAAGAGTATAAAAGATGCTAAAGGCTTAAACTTGAAAATATCTATTCATCTTACCAAAATAGAAAAATGCAAGAAAATGGATAGTTAGCGTGGAATATCAGATCTGTTAAGCCTTGTCGTAGATGCCAGCATTTTTGTCGTAGATAGTTTATCTGTTTCTGCTTATCGGTATTCTTCAGCCATGCCCTTCTTCCTCAGGGAGAAGGAACATTCTGAATCTCGGCCCTAATATGGCACCTCAATTAAATACAAGCGGAGTTATTTATGGATAAAATCACAGGTCAGCCGGAAACATGGTTTGCTCCGGCAGGGCGCGCACCTCAGGAACTGCTTCAGAAAGAGCATCTAAAGGTTGTAAACAGCTTACATCTGGAGGAACTGCTTAATGCAATGCCTGATTTTATGATGGTTCTTAACAAGGAGCGTCAGATAGTTCAAGTCAACAGGCGTCTTTTGCAGGCTTTTGGAGTAGAAAACCCTGATTCACTTACAGGGCTGCGCCCGGGAGAGGTTGCAGGCTGCATCCATTTCAAGGAAGGGCCTGATGGTTGCGGCACCGCAAAGAACTGCGCTATGTGCGGCGCTGTCCTGGCAATAATGGCAAGCCAGGAAACCGGTCTGCCGGAAGAGCGTGAATGCCAGATGCTTATAGATAATAACGGCTGTAAGGCTCTGGATCTGGATGTCCTGGCCACCCCGATAACTATTGATAATGAGCTTTTCACGGTGCTGGCTCTTCGGGATATCAGCTCTGAAAAGCGCCGCTATGTTATGGAGAGGGCGTTTTTTCACGATATTCTTAACAGCGCCGGAGGGATTCGCGGGCTTGCCTCGCTGCTTCAGGAAGGAGCGCCGCCTGATACGGAGAATGAATACAAAAACTGGCTTGTAACCCTTTCTGACAATCTTATTGAAGAGATACAGTATCAGAAGCGCCTGCTTGACGCCGAAAGGGGTGATTACAAACCTGAATTTGAACCGATAGAGCTTGGAGAACTTTTAGAGGATCTGAAGCATCTGTATGAGAACCATGAACGGGCTCCTGGCAGAAAGGTTGAACTTGTCGAGACAGATCCCTGCGTAATTGAAACAGACCCTCCACTGTTACGTCGTATAATAGGCAATATGCTTCTTAACGGGCTTGAGGCATCAAGACCAGGAGACACAATATATATAAAAGGGCTTTGCCAGGGAGAAAAGGCGGTTATATCGGTAAGCAATCCGGGAGAAATCCCTTTACAGGTGCAACTGCAGCTGTTTAACCGCTCATTCAGCACGAAGGCAAAACAGGGGAGGGGTCTTGGAACCTACAGTATGAAGCTTTTCGGGGAAAGATACCTGAAAGGGAAGGTTTGTTTTAAATCAGAACATGGTGTCACAAGTTTTATGATTGAGTTACCGCTGAAACATGACAAGAATGGAAACAAATTCTGACGGGATCTAAAGGCAGCCTGATTCAACAAAGCTAAAGTACCGTTCATCTCCTATAATGATATGATCCAGCAACTTAATCCCCAGCAGTTCTCCCGATTCCTTGAGGCGACGGGTAATCTCCCTGTCCTCCCTGCTAGGCTCCGGATCCCCTGAGGGGTGATTGTGAATGAATATGACTGCAGCGGCAGATTCCCTGACAGCCGGAGCAAAGGCCTCTCGTGGATGCACTATTGATTGATTAAGACTACCCTCTGATATCTGAACCTTTCGCGCAATCCTGTTTTTGCCATCCAGAAGAAGAACAAGAAAAAGCTCTTTTTTTGAGTCTCTCAGCTCATGTTGGAAGAATTGAAAGACCTGCGCAGGGCTTGTAAACTTCTCCAGAGTCTCAAGCCTGCGTGACTGAAAACGGGTTCCCAGAGTAAAAGCGGCTTTAACAGAAGCAGCCTTTGCAAGCCCCAGTCCCTTTATCTTCCTCAGCTCATCAAGCTCTGCCTGAGCCAACCCCCTCAGATTGCCATCAAACTGCTCCAGAAGCTTACGTCCCAGCCCGATTGCGCTCTTTCCGGCTGCAGCATCGCCGGTTCTCAGCACCAGAGCCAGAAGCTCTGCATCCGAGAGAGCAGCAACCCCTCGCTTAAGGAGTTTCTCACGCGGACGCTCATCTTCGGGCCAATCTCTGATAGGTCTGTCACTCATTTAATAACACCTGCCCCTATCAGCAGAAACAGCAGTGAGCCTAAAGCCACCCGATACCAGACAAACGGCCAGAGGGTGCGGCTTTGTACAAATTTAAGCAGAAATGCAACACTGATATAGCCGGTTATGGCAGAAACAGTCACGCCTGTCAGCATCGGAGTCACCATTCCCGGTTCTATTCCGGTTTTTGCCAGCTCAATCCCTTTTAAAAGAGCTGCGCCAAAGACTATAGGCAAAGAGAGCAAAAAGGAAAATCTTGCCGCATCAGAACGGGTAAATCCAAGCAGAAGCGCTGCTGTTATCGTTATGCCGGAACGGGAAACACCCGGAACCAGCGCAAGGCACTGGAAGCATCCTATTATCATGGCGCTGCCCAGAGTGATTGAGGCGACATCCCCAAGCTTGCGGCCATAGCGGTCGGCAAACCCCAGAGCCAGACCAAAACAGATTAGCATTACAACTATCATTAAAGGGCTTGAACGGAAGATCCGTTCAATCGGCTCTTCAAACGTTTTACCAACAATGGCTGCAGGCACCGAAGCCAAGACGATCATCCAGGGGAGTCTCAGTCTTTTTGTAGAATAATCCTGATAGATGCCCCCGAATCCATCCCTTACCAGAGTAACGACGTCGGTTCGAAAGTAGTAGAATATTGCCAGAAAAGTACCAAAATGAAGGGCGACGTCAAAGGTCAGGCCGGATTCCGGCCACCCAAGAAGGCTGGGCAGAAGTATGAGATGGCCGGAACTGCTTATCGGAAGAACTTCGGTAGCTCCCTGAACAATGCCTAGTATTACTGCATGAAATATATCCATTTATAATAGCTTTCCTGGTTGGTGTTTAAAAAGTTGACAAGTTCCAAGTTCCTTAGGTTTCAACTCCCGATTTGACGCCTGTCTGACCTTAACTGCAAAGAGGCTCCATCCTGCCTGCCTTGCTGAAACGCAGATGAAATAACCGTAGAGCTGCGGTTACGCCTGATCTTCAGTTTTCCCAGATTCTCATCTACGTACTGCCTGATAAGGGCATCCTTTACCGGAACCAGCGCTCTGCTTGTGGTAGGGGTCTCGATTTTCTGGGCTGCCAGAGCCTGTCTGACGCCATGAACAGCTCCAAGCAGATATGAGGTTCTTATCCTCTTGCGGTCTGATTCAGAAAACCTTCCTTTTTCAGACTCTCTGTTACGCAGATAGATCGATGCCAGCCTTCTAAGCTCTTTTACAAGGTATTCAAGAGTGCATATCGCCACACCGGGATCATCGCCTGCACCTATAAAGCGCAAGCGGCTTTCAGAACTGGTAGTGGTAACAACCGGAAAACAGTCAAAGGCATCTGCCACAGTTGCAAATAGGGCAGAAAGCCATTTTGCAACTGTTTTGGCTACTGTAAGCCCTGATTCACCAGCCCCTTCCTCTTGCAGATCAAGCTCGGACATGGCAAGATTATGCGCGGCTAGAAGCCTCTGGGCATGAGCGGCGGCAAGGGCTGCTTCATGCTCGTTACTGCTGTTGGATAGCGCAAGCAGCTTGCGAACCCGCTCAATAATCCGGTCACGGGTCATTCTTTTTCTGTCTCCTGCTCATGCTCAAGATCTTCGCCGGTAAGCAGAGACTCGCGAGTCAGTTCATCCAAACCTGGATCCTTCCGGCGGAATCGAACAACCATCCAGTAGCAGATAAAATATGAGAGCAAAGCGGCAGCAAGCCCAATTATTGAACTGCCTATAAAAAGCGCTGCTGCATATCCTTTAAGATGGTGCCAGTCAAGTATCTCAAATGAAACTGACTGTGGCGACTGACCTAATATAAATTCACCCAGCCGATAACTTGCCATAAGCACTGGAACTACAGTAAGAGGGGTATTGAGCCAGGCTCCGGTGATTGTTGTAATCTTGTTAAGGCGGAAAATATAGGCAGAGGCAATAGCCAACGGGGTATGAAGCCCGAACAGGGGAGTGATTCCGATAAACACCCCCACAGCAAACCCGCCGGCAATGTGCGAGGGGTGGCTGTCAAGGGCAAGAATCGCCTTCATCCGTTTTTTTAATTGATCCTTGTTCATGCGAGGTCAGTTTAAAGAGCCTCTAAGCGGTTGTCAATTGCCAAAACCGTTGCATCATCCATCTAATAATGCTAACCAGTCTCCATAAAACAGATGAATCAAAAACTTCAGGAGAAAGCTATGCCACACAGTGAATTGACTCATTACGCCGTCTCTGTTGTTGGCGCCGACAAACCAGGGATCGTTGCCGGAATTGCAGGAGCGCTATACCGGCTGGGCTGCAATATTGCTGATTCCAGCTCGGCCATGCTTGCCGGAGAGTTTGCGATGATTCTTATCATCTCGCACCGGAAACCGTTTAACAAGCTGATGCTGATGGAGGAACTAAAACCGGTCTCTGAATCCCTTGATATGACCCTTTCTGTTCGTCACCTCCCTTCAGGAGAGGAGCACCGTGCTGAAGCAGAGGGGGAAATATGTCAAATAACGGTATACGGAGCCGATCAGCCAGGCATTGTGTACCGGATCACCGACAGGCTGGCTTCTTCCCGAATAAATATTATGAGTCTCCAGACCAAGCTGGCAGGGACTGATGAAGAACCTGTATATATAATGATTCTTGAGGCGATGCTACCGGACTCGCTTACCCCTGAATCTCTTGAAGATCTGCTTAAAAGTCTGAAAGAAGAACTTCAGGTTGAAATAGGTGTCCGTGTCGTGACCCCTGTGGAGCTATAGATGGCGATTCAGCCTATCCTTAAATATCCTCATCCTCTGCTTAAAAAGGTCGCTCACAAGGTTGAGAGGCTTGACACAGATATAAAGAACCTGCTGCAGGATCTGCTTGACACCATGAAGGCCGGTTCAGGTTCGGTAGGGGTTGCTGCGCCGCAAATCGGTGCAAGCATTAGGGTTTGTGTAATAGATGTATCAAAAAGCAAGCATGGAAAGGATAATAACCACGGTCTTCTTTGCATGCTTAATCCAGAGATACTTTCTGCAGGCGAAAAAAGAGCGGTTATGCGAGAAGGCTGTATGAGCATGCCGGACTATACCGGTGATGTGGAAAGGGCAACAGAAATAACTGTTCGTTTTCTTGATGGTCAGAAAGACGAAATACGGGAGTTGGATGCTTCAGGTTTTGAAGCCGTTGCAATACAGCATGAGCTTGACCATCTTGATGGCATACTGTTTATTGACAGGGTAGTGAATGTTTCGACCGGCCTGTTCAGACGTAAAAAATATATTTAGAGGAACAGTATGACAAAAAAGGAACAGCAGATATTACTTAATCTGGCTCGCAACACCATTATCAGCAGGATAAACGGCCAACCTCTGCCAACCCTTGAAAAACCGCCTGCAGCGCTGCAAGCAGAATCAGGATGTTTTGTCACAATCAAGAAACAGGGACAGCTGAGAGGTTGCATAGGCAGCTTTATCTCCAGACAGGCTCTCTGGCTGACAGTAAGGGAGATGGCAGTTTCCGCCGCAACCGGAGATCCCCGTTTTTATCCGATGAAACCGGAAGACCTCTTCAATTTCAGCCTTGAAATCTCCGTGCTGTCGCCATTGCAGCAGATCCAGTCTATTGAAGAGATAAAGGTAGGAACGCACGGAATATATCTTATAAAGGGAGCGGCTCATGGAGTGCTGCTTCCGCAGGTCGCCACCGAGTACGGATGGGACAGGGATACCTTTCTGCGTCATACATCCATGAAGGCCGGTTTACCAGAAAATGCCTGGCAGAAAGGGGCTGATATCTACATCTTCTCCGCTGAGGTTTTTGCAGAAGAATAGAATTTTCCGTTCAGAGTTCCGAATCCGGATGACGTTCGGCCTCTTCATCTTCTTCCCCTATAAGGCTTGCGGGGAGCAGCGATGAGATTTCACCGGCAGGCAGCTCCTGAACATCTTTCAGTTTTCTTCCCACAGCTCTTGAGCGCACCTTTGCCTTTTCTATCGTATCTGATGCCTGATTGAGTTTTTTCTGTACGGCATCAAGTATATCGCCATATTTTGTCCACTCGGTTTTAACCGCTGCGAGCAGTTTCCAGACCTCGCTGGATCTCTTCTGGATTGCAAGGGTTCTGAAACCCATCTGAAGACTGCTGAGTATTGACCATAGGGTTGTCGGCCCTGCAATAACCACCCTGCAATCCCTCTGTATAGCCTCGGTAAGGCCGGTTCTGCGGATAACCTCGGCAAACAGGCCTTCAATAGGGAGGAAAAGGATCCCGAAATCAGTGGTTTTAGGGGGGTTTAAATACTTGGACGAGATATCGGACGCACACCCTTTTACCCTGGCCTCAAGCTGTCTGCCTGCCGTCTCTACCCCGTCAAGATCCCCCCGTTCCTGTGCATCCAAAAGACGCTGATAATCCTCAATCGGAAACTTTGCATCAATAGGCAGCCATACCGCCTCATCCATATCAAGACCTTGACCTGGCAGCCTGATGGCAAATTCAACCCTCTCACCGCCATCCTTTGTGGCAAGATTAGTGGTAAACTGTTCAGGATTAAGCACCTGTTCAAGCAGCACACCAAGCTGAACCTCCCCCCATGTTCCACGTGTCTTTACATTGGTCAGCACCTTTTTCAGATCACCTACTCCTGATGCCAGGCTCTGCATCTCGCCCAGCCCTTTATGAACCAGTTCCAGCCTTTCACTTACTAACTTGAAAGATTCTCCAAGACGTTTTTCCAGAGTACCCTGTAACTTTTCATCAACTGTCAGCCTAATCTGTTCCAGCTGTTTGGCGTTATCGTTCTGAATGGTCTGCAGTTTTCCCTCAACGGTCATTCTGAGTTCTTCAAGCTTTTTCTCATATATCTCGGAGAGCTTGCCTATTGCGGCAGACATCCCCTCCAGCTGACTCTTCTGGATGTTTGACAGCTCTCCCATCGTCCTGGTAGTGGACTCTGTTATTCCGTTAAGCGCAGCAATAACCTCTGTTCGAAGCTGCCTGGAACTGTTTGCAGATTCAACCCTGACAGCATCCAGTTTCTCACCGCTTGTCTGGGCAAAACCGGAAAGCTGCCTGGAAAACAGTTCAAGCTGGCCTGCCTGTGTCGCGCCGGATTCGGTAATCCGTTGCACAACAGATTGACCAAATGAGCTGAACGCCTCGACCAGTTCCTGCCGTTGTTCCCTTGAAGATTTTGTGGATTCTTCCCTGGCAAGCGTGATCTCTTCCCTTACAACCCGCTCCAGTTTTTCCTGTGCCTTTTCCAATGTTTCAAAACGTATATTAAGGGGAGTAAGATCCGTCTGAGAAGAACGCTTTATGATAATAATCTGCAAAATAAGGATCAGCGGCAGCAAAGCCAAAATTATAAATAGGAGTATCTCCATAGCAGCTAATCTCCTGTTTCTTAAATATCCAGATCTGTCAGCTACTGTTTTATAACAGATAGGCGTGCCTATAAACATAAATCAAAAACGATTTATCAAAATAGGCCAGAAAACTTTAAACAGTCCTTATCCGCCTGAATCTTCTACTCTTTCGCTTGACAGCAGTAATCTTTTCTGCTACTGATTTCCGCCTTTCACGGCAGCAGAAAAACATCCCGTTACTATTTATGGAGACACCGGTTATGGCAACCACTAAAAAAACGGTTCAAGAAAAACCTGCAGCCCCGGAAAAAACCGCTACATCAAAAAAAACTCCGGACATCACAAAACCACCGGCTAAAGCGGCAACAAAGAAGAAAGAAGCTGCAACAGCTGTAGAAGTTCCTGAACTCTCGACGGAAAAAGAGAGCGCTGTCATGAAAACAGCCGGTTCCAGGACAAAATCCAAAACAACGGATGAAAACAATCCACCAGCAGAAGAAACGGTTATACAGCCCTCGGTAAAATTGCCATCTTCCTCCGACAAGTGGGGTGAGATCCGCACAATCCTGCTTAACATGAAGAAGCAGACTTTGTTGGAGATAAATCGCTCCATTAAAAACGGTTCTGAATTGTCTATCGGAGAAGAACCTACCGGCGATATTTATGATCAGGCCTCATCTGAACGGGATCGTGAGCTTGGCCTTCTGTTAAATGACCGAGAGCGACAGAAACTTCATAATATAGATGAAGCTCTGCTGAGGATTGATGAGGGTGAGTACGGAATATGCGAAGAGTGCGATGAGGATATACCAATTGGACGCCTGAAGGTTCTGCCTTTTACCCGTCATTGCGTTAAATGCAAGTCTGATATTGAGAAATTTCAGGCACAGACAAGACGAATTGAAGAGGACAGGGCTTACCGCGAGATCCCTGTAACTGAAGATGACGAAGGGTAGTTTTAACTGAACCGTTCAAGAATCCTTAACAATAAGCCTAAATCTATACCGATAGCATAAATCCATACCGCTCACTGCCTGAAGAAAGGATCAGCCTCTCTTTCAGGACATTGAAGAGTTACAATCTCCACAAACAGCCTCCTTGCGTTTTGTTCAAGTTCAGTTAAAATAGTATTCTGTCAGTTAAGCTGTTTTTATAATTGCATGGAGCTTATATGCAAAAAGACACTTTGAAGCATTATGATATATCACTCCTCTACGTTGAGGATGAACGAATTACGAGAGAACAGATCTCACGGATACTTCAAAGGGTTGTAACAGATCTCTACATCGCTGAAGATGGCAGGCAAGGTCTTAAAATATATAAAGAAAAACATCCTGATATCATTATGACCGATATTATGATGCCGGCAATGAACGGCCTTGAGATGTCGCGAGAGATCCGAGCTCTTGACAGGGACAGCCAGATAATCATGCTGACAGCATACAGTGATACAGAATATCTTCTGGAATGCATCAGCCTGGGAATTAACCAGTATGTTCAGAAGCCGGTTGATTTCTCTCAACTGACCACTGCCATTGAATCTTGCAGCGACTATATCCATATGAAACGGAAGCTGAAGCATCAGGAAGACAGGATTAAGATGCTTTCACAGGCAGTTGAGCAGGCTCCGGCTCTTATAATGATTACTTCGCTTAACGGAACCATTCAGTATATCAATAGCATGTTCTCAAGAATGACCGGCTACTCATCTGCCGAGGTTCTTGGAAGAAACCCCAGAATTCTCAAATCAGATCTTAATCCTCCTGAAATTTACAAGGAACTGTGGGAGACCATTCTATCCGGATCAGAATGGAAAGGAGAGCTGGCCAACAAGAGGAAGGATGCCTCCATATACTGGGAGGTCGTAAAGATCTGCCCTCTTCGCGATTCCCATAACAATATAACCGGCTTTTTGAAGGTTTCCCAGGATATAACGGATCGAAAGCAGTATGAAGAGAACCTTCAGTATGTTGGCACCCACGACCCCCTGACAGGGCTGTTTAACCGCGCATACTTCGATGCCGAATTCAAAAGACTTGAATCAAGCAGGGATTACCCTGTCAGTATCGTTATGGCAGATATTGATGGGCTGAAAATTGTTAATGATTCAAAGGGGCATGATGAGGGGGACAACCTGATAAAAGGGGCTGCCGAGGTTCTGCTATCAGCATTCCGTGCCGGAGATATTGTTGCAAGAATAGGTGGGGATGAATTTGCAATCCTGCTGGTGCGTACCGACAATGATGCTGCCAGGGAAGCTATCAAAAGGATAAAGGGATATGAGAATGACCATCATCTGGGAACATTTGCAAAATCCCTTTCATTGGGCATCTCAACAGCAAACAGACCGTCAGAACTGTTTGAGAGTATGAAGACGGCGGATCAGCTGATGTATAAGGACAAATCCGAGAGAAAGCAGAAAAAAACTTTTAAATGAGGCTCTTTTAAGAAACATATCATCCCAGAAGACCTCTACCAGGGATCCAATCATTTCAGTCAGTTAAAATACCCTCAGTGCTGACAGCCTCTTTAATCCTTGCCGCCCCCAAAACCTCGTTGCCTTGATATACGACCAATGTCTGTCCCGGCGTAACCGCCCGCTGGGCTTCATTAAAAATAACCATCAAAGTCCCATCCGGTTTATGACTAATACGGCACGGCACAGGAGCATGGCGGTAACGGATCTTGCATAGCGCATTAAAGCCCTGCTGCAGAACCTGACCGAACCAGACCAGCTCGTCTGCCAGCAATCCCGATGAATAAAGATAACGCTCTTCTCCGACTACTATCCTGTTTCTGCCTGCGTTAACCTCAAGCACATAGAGAGGTTCATTCCATGCAATACCAAGACCTTTGCGCTGGCCAACCGTAAAACGCCAGAAACCGTTATGCCTGCCAAGCATTTGACCTGAGCGGTGCACTATCAGCCCTTTCGCAACCTTACCCGGAATGCGGGACAAAAGAAGTTCAGCATATCCATCATCATTCAGAAAACAGACATCCTGGCTTTCCTTTTTTTCAGCAACCGGCAGACCAAAGGATTCAGCCAGACGCCTTACCTCATCCTTTCCTGTGAGATCCGCCAAAGGAAATATAACCCTTTCAAGCGCATCCTGTCCGATAGCGGCAAGGAAGTAGGACTGATCCTTGCGGCTATCACCTGCCGTGCAGAGATGAGGCTTTCCTTCAGAATCTCTGATTATTCGGGCAAAATGTCCCGTAGCTAACCTTTCTGCTCCAACTGAACGTGCATGCTCAAGCAGAAGCCCAAACTTGATCATACTGTTGCACCGAACACATGGATTCGGTGTCTCTCCGTTGAGATAGCTGTTCACAAACGGGGTAATGACATGCTGTTCAAAAGCGGCTGTCATATCAATCCTGTGCAGAGGTATTCCCAGACAGGTGGCAACCTCCTCGGCTCCTCTGTCTTCAGCTGAATTACCAGGCAGAGTCATCGTAATACCGATAAGATTATGCCCCTTTTCCTTAAGCAGCGCAGCCGCAACAGCAGAATCAACTCCTCCTGAAAGGGCAACGGCTATCAATTGTGATGGGCTATTTATCGGCATATCTAAAATTGAATGTTAGGACGTAAGACAACAGTGAAATTTGAATCCCCAATCTGTCTCAAGCTGCCGGTATATCTGGCCGGATCCTCCCATATAAGTCCAATATCCAGCTTAAGCGCTACCCTCCAGGACTTTATTGGAAAGGTCTTACCCAAAACGTACTCCTGCCTTAGCAGATCTCCATTTTTTGAACCGATATCCCAACGTACATTAAATGTGCTGTTACGGAGAAACTCAAAAGGATTAACCCTGAAATCCAGATTGCTCCGCCTGAAACCGATATAAAATGTATTTTTTATATCCCGGTTTTCATGAACCTTTGCTCCAAGCCGGAAGCTCCAGGAGAGCTTTTCATCCTTGAAATCTCTCTCCCCCTTCATCTTCCATTCGGCCTCTAACGCATTGTCCGGTATCATCACATTATTTATTATATGCTGATTGGAATAGCTTAACAGATACCCCATATATCCCTTGTTCGACGAAAGCTGCTTTTCTCCAGGCTTGTCAAATTTGACCATATTGCCAAAGAAAACAGATATAGCATATGGTTCTTCAAAACCTGCAGTTATCCAGCTTATAACATTCTGGTTTCTTCCTATATCCGCAGTCTTGTAAAAATCGCCGGTATACTCTCTGAGCGCTATTCCCAGGAGCGGCATTGGCATAACTGCCGCCTCAAGAACCATGAACCTGGGAACAAGTGAATCAAGCCACAATCTGCTGTAGACCTCAACTTCAGATCTGTCGGCAACATGGGGAATCGGTGAGCCGTCAAGAGGGATGTTAAGGGAGAGATTTGTGTAGTAGAGATCCAGTTCCCAGTCCAGATCAGCCCACCCTAGAGGATAAGATCCAAAAAGGTATTCCTTTATACTTTTCGTATACTGTTCTGACTGTTTTTCACTGCTTGCCTCCTCCGCAAAAGCCGGTAAAGCTAATAATTGCAGCATAATAAACAGTAGAAGCAGAAATTGCATAGCAGGATTCCTCAGCAAAATAATCCCTCTGTCAATTGTTCAAATCCCCTGACCCTGTAACCGGAAGCACCTGCCAGTTCTTTCAGCTCAAGCATCGGCAGCAATGAAATTTCAGGTTTTTGAGCCTTTTCAAAGGCAATCAGCAGGGCAAGCCAATGGATTAGCTCTTCAAATCGTTCCTTGTTGAACCAGGTAGTTCCTCTATCATCATGTACCAACATGAAGCGCTGAATGAGTTTATTGCTAAAAACAGCAGAGATCGGATTAGGTGTGAGTCTTTCAGAGCAGATTTTCCAGGCTATTCCTGCTGCGGCGCAAAGTTCTGTTTTATCAAGCTGCTCCTGACGACTTTTCACCTCGTCTTTAGAAATAAAAGAGGATACAGCACGACCAAGCCCGTATAATTCCAGAGCCTCATCTCCAAGAGGAAGCACCATCCAGCGTGTTGACAGAATTGCAAGGGCACATCTTCTATTTTCCGGTTCTAGCGACAACTCCTGACGACTTACACCAGATTCCCTCAGAAGTCTAAGAGACTTACCAGCTATCTGAGGACTGAATGCCGCAGCAAGAGCTCCTTGAAGCTTTATTGTTTCAAGCTTAATACCCTTTAATGGGATTTTCCCAGAGTAGATACGCAACATCTTTTCAAAGAGACCGGTTTCAGCGCCAAAACTGCCTGTTTCTGCCATAAATGAGGTAAAAGCCGAGATAATCGGTTCATTGCGAAGCTGGATCAGCTCATCATCAACTGAATCTACTCCACGCCCGGCAAGGCTATTGCAAAGCTTTCTCCAATCTCCTGACTCTGTCTCTTTCAATATCCTGAAATCAAGAAAGACATGAAATTCATACTCAGAAAGTTCTGCAAAAAGCCCCCTGGTTTGCATATCCATAGGATCACGCAAAAATTCGAGGCCGGTAGATAGATCCCTGAAGACAAGAAAAGATGATGGGGCATCAGGGATGGATAGCGCCTGGCATAGATCTGTTGAGCGCAGCTCAAAAGAATCTTCTCCGGTTTTTACGGCGACAGGCAAAGCTGTCTTGATCCAGCCGGCTGTTTTTGAAAAACTGTTGTTGTACAGAACCAGAGTACGCTGATCTCCTGAACGGTTGCTGTAGGCAAATACATTTTCATCTATACTGCCGTCATGGCAGTAAAAATCATAGAGAGCAAAGTTCTCGGAGCCTGAAAAAAGCCATCTTCTCTTGAGAAGCGGAAATATCCACAATTCATGGCCTCTTACAAGACCCTCGTCCACCAGCTCGTTCCAGTAGGCTCGCCTGTACTCCATACCGTATTTTTCATGGAATCCTTCAACCTGACCATGCCCGAACATAGGAAGCCCCGGCATTGTGACCAAAAGCACGCAGGCTCCAAAATACTTGGCCTGTGAACCAAACTGTTCAATGGCTGTCTTTTCATCAGGATTATTCATAAAATTAACAAACCGCTTCAGTATTTCAGGATTAAATTCCAGAACATTCCTGATGGTCTGTCTGTATTTGGCATTTTCCTCCATCTTGAGCATGTTCATAAAGGCCGAATTGTAAACCCTGTGCATTCCGAGGGTTCTGACAAAGTAACCTTCCATCATCCAGAACGCCTCAGCCAGAAGGAGGGTATCAGGAGCCTCCTGAGCCATCCTGTCAACAACCTCACGCCAGAACTCCACAGGGAACATGGCATCAAACTCGTCACGCCCCATTGCATGCTCTGCACGTGAAGGTATCCCCCCGCCCAGTCCACGCTGAGGGAACCAGAGACGCTGGTAATGTTTCTTTGCAAGTGTCATGGCAGCATCAAAACGAATAATCGGAGTCAGACGGGCAACATGCAGTATAGTCTGAATCACCGCTTCCCTAACCTCAGGAATCAGGTAATTAAGCTGTGCTGTGTCATTCCAGGGAATGCTTGTCCCATCGTTTCCGTGATAAATGTAACGTGTTCGCGATTCACGTCGATCTATCATTCTGAAGACTACTGCGGCATCCTGTTTATTCCAGTATCCGTCCTCTATCTGAATGGTAAGCGAAGGATCGTGTGAGAGGTCTTCTCCATTAAACCGGTAAGTTGGAAACGGAACGTAGTCACTTTGTATGAACCAGTCAGGGTGTTCCAACAGCCATCTTGAGTAGATGCCGGTATGATTTGGCACCATGTCACTGGCAAGCCTTATGCCACGTTTCCATGCTCTGCTTTTAAGGTTAAGAAAGGCTTCCTCTCCTCCAAGATCAGCGGCAATTGTATAATCGTAAAGAGAGTAGGCAGAGGCATGCGCATCAGGATTTCCGCACAACTCTTTAATTCTCCTGGAAGCAGGAGAACGCTCCCAGATACCTATAAGCCAGAGTCCTGTAAATCCCCACCTTGCCAGTCGATCCAGTTCCGCATCTGGCACCTGATCCAGTCTGCTGACAGGGTAAGCATAGCTTTTGGAGAGCTGATCCAGCCAGACATGGGTCATCTTGGCCATCATTACAAGGTTTGACATCCAGTCAGCATCGCTTGAAAAGGCTTCATACTCAGGCTGGTCATACCCCGCATAATGTCCTGCCCCATGATAGATTGTTTTTGAAACAGCCTTCTGACTATCAAGATGGCTTGAACCAAAAACCAGAACTTCGGATGGACCTGTTCCACCATCGCTCCACTGCCGTTCCTCCTCATCAAGTATATCAAATGCTGTAAGCAGATCCTCCAGCAGCTCCGGAGGCAACAGCTCCGCCCACTCCTTGCGGATATAATCCAGCTGACCGGCCAGAGACTCCGGATCGGCAGTCAGGGGAGCATATAACGCCTCAACAAGGGTTATATCTATTAGCGGGAGGAGAGGGGCTTTGGCCAGAGAATGCTGAAGTGCGTATACTACTTTTTTGTATGGAGAAATTGATCTCAGTTGATTGTCATCAAGCAAGATACGGAGAGGATTAAGAGCCCTGTTTTTAGAGGCAAGGTCAAGCAAAAGGAGTTCACGAAGAAAAATATGACGTTTTTCTTCCTCTCTCACCACTGTAAACTCAAAAGCAGGCGGAAAAAGTGTTGAAAAGGCATTGAAACTATCGATTGTCTGTTGATCAAAAACAGTCAATCCTGACTTTGCGAGGGCATCTGCCAGCAGGTTAAGATCAGCTCCTGCCGCCAGTTCGTCTATCAGATAACGGTAAATATCCAGAAGTGATGCATAGAGATTAAGTTGAGCCGCAGTTGCCGCTGGCGCTCCTGTATCAGATTTGGCCATAGCCAGGGCGAGTCGGCGATAAAACAGTATCCTCGGATATCTGCCGGTATCTTTAGGCAGAAGATTTTTAAAATTAAAACCTTCCTGCGCAGACAAGGAAATCTGAATAGCATACTTGAAATAATTTGGAAGAGAGAGTGACATATATATACCAGTGGTATTACTTGAGGAGGTCTGGATAATGGATAAAAAAGGCGGCCAGAATCAGTGGCCGCCGACATTTTTCAGTTAGACTTTTTAGCCGGGGCTGACTTTTTTACCTTACTCTTTTTATTTGTCTTCTTTGAACCTTTTTTGCTGGACTTCGACTTGATTTTTTTGCTCTTTTTACTCTTTTTTGACTTGAAGCTTTTGCGAGGAACAGGATTAAATTCATCCCTGATATTATTTAAGAGAATTGCCGTCTCTTCCATGTTCGGGTCTGCCTTCCTGGCAGCCTCAAGCGCCTCACGAGCCTCGGACAAACGACCGGTTTTCATGTACAGTCTGCCCAGGGCATGAAGCGCCCTCGCATGATCCGGCTTCAACTCTGCAGCCTTTTTATAGCATTCTATGGCAGCATCATTATCTTTCTTGAAATCATATATAAGACCCAGCTTGTAATGGTTGTTTGAGTCATCAGGGGCAATCTCCACAGCTTTTTTCAGCAGTTCGAGAAGCTCATCATATTTCTTCTCCTTAACATAAAGAGCAACCAGGGCATTACGGGACTCGGTGTCATCTTTACTGATATCCAGCGCCTTTTTATAATGCTCCATCGCCTTGTCATTCATACCTTTGGCACGATAGATGGCGGCGATCTCCCTGTTGCCCTCAGGATTTTCAGGAGCAAGCTTTAAAACCGCCTTGTATGATTCCTCAGCCAAAGTCATATTTTTGTTCTTCGCAAGTATCCTTGCAAGCTTCAGGTGAATATCGGCGCTTTCCGGTTTAAGCTTCAAAAACTCAACATACTGTTCAACCGCCTCCTGTGTATTGCCGCGATCATATCTTATATTGGCCAGCTTCAGACGGGCATCAGCAAAATCAGGTTTTTTTTCAATCGCTCTTTTATACGAAACTACTGCTTCATCTAGCTGGTTCCGCTTTTCATGCAACTGGCCAAGATTGTAATAAACCTCAGGTTTAGTACTACCGAGGTAGGTTGCCTCACGATAGGCCAGTATTGCGTCGGCATCTTTCCCCAATTTAAAATAAAGCGCTCCCAGTTTTTCAGATATCTCTACGGAATCGGGTGTTTGTTTAAGAGCAGATCTATATGCCTCTATTGCTCTTTCAGTTTCACCATTTGCCGCAAGCTGATCGCCAAGCATAACACCTTCCGGCTTTAAAACCTGTTCTTCAATACGGGCAGTTTTCTTCCCTCCCAACAAGCGCTCATACTCTGCCTGCTTTGCATCTCCATTTTTCTCGTATATATCAGCGAGCATAAGGTGCATCTGGCTACTGCGCGGGTTGATGGTTACCGATTTCTTCAGGATATCCAGCGCAGCATCCTGTTTGTTCTGCTGAAGATAGATTCCTGCAAGAGAAAGAGCAGCCTGTTCATTTGACGGATCAAGCAACAGGGCACGCTTCAGCTCATCAATAGCCCTATTTGTCTGACCCTGAGCGGCATAAACATCCGCCTGTCCAGCCAGCGCGCCGGCATCGGATGGAGACAGCTGGGCAGCCTCGCCATAATGATACAGCGCCAGGGAATAGAATTTCCGATCAAACATGATCTTACCCATTGCCTTGTGCCAGGCAGGAACAGCTTTTACAGCAAGCCCCTTTGTCAAGGCAATAGCCGCATCATCTGCTAGCCCCTTCTGAAGATAAATCAAACCCAGATTGCCGGAAGCCAGACCAAGGGCAGGATCCTGCTGCAAGGCACGCCTGTATGCCGCCACAGCGCCATCTACATTGCCGATCCGCTCGGCCTGCACTCCCTGTACATATTTTGCAGCAGCACCATCAGGGCAAAGTTCAATAATTTTATTTTCGTCTTTCCCTCTTGCTGCTTCATCCATTACTGAAGGCAGTTTATTTGCCAGTTCAATAGCATCCTTGCATTTATCTCCACCAAAATTCCAGCTGAATCCTGTAAGCAGAAAAAACACGCCTAACAGAAATGGTAAAGCGGTTGTTTTTCTCATATACATTTGATTTTCCTTTTGTTTGGCTTAAAGAATGGCGGACAGTATATATATAAAAACTCTTAAATTCAAACAATTACGCTGAACTGCTTGATTATTTGAGGTTTTATGCAATACTATGCCGAATTATACCGTTTTACAGGGGATAAACAATGAGCACAGATTTGGAACAGATCATCATGACGGCCGGTGACCTGCCTACCATTCCGGTAGTGGCCACCAAGGTTATGCAGTTGGTAGAAGATGAAAATTCAACTGCTGATGACCTGGCAAAAGCGGTCTCTTCGGATCCTGCTGTTGCCGCCCGTGTCCTTAAGATATCAAACTCTTCCTTCTATGGCGCTCAGCGCCAGATCCAGACATTGCCTCACGCCATTATGATGCTGGGCTTTGTTACCCTTAAAAGCGTCGTGGTCACAGCATCTGTCAAGCAGGTCTATCATCCTTACGGACTTACGGAAAAACTCCTTTGGGAACATTCTTTTGGCGCCGGACTTGCTGCTCGCCTTATTGCTACCGAAATCAGGAAGATTAACCCTGATGAGGCGTTTTTGGGAGGGCTCTTTCATGATATAGGAAAGCAGATAATGAACTTTCTGGACAAGGATAAGTTTCAGGAGGTTATGCAGATTTCATACAATGAGGGGATCTCGTTCGAGGCAGCTGAGAGAATACTCTTTTCTTATACCCATGAAGAAGCAGGCGCCATGGTTATTAAAAAATGGAATTTCCCTGAATCTCTTATAAAGGCAGTGCTGGCACATCATACGCTTAAACTTGAGGAGAAAGAAGAGCCTAATGTGGATATCCTGACAAATATAGTAAGCCTGTCCAACATTTTCTGCCACCGCTACGGGGTTGGAACACTCCAGGCTGAAGAGGAACTTGATGTTGTTGCAAGCCAGCCTGCTCTTAATCTTGGACTGGACGCAGATACAATCAACCGCCTTCTTGAACGTTTTCTTGAGGCTTATACAAAAGACAAGTCCTTCTTCTCTTGAAGCAGCTTACTCGTCCTCCTCTATATGCTCAAGGATGTTTTTTCTGTATTTACCGCTGGCTCTTTTGCGTGCTTCATCAGAGATCTCAACCGTATCATCATTGTCGGCGCTTGCCTCTTCATGATCTGACTCAACATATGGACTGTGCTGTTTTTTTTGCATTTCGCCACGCCGACCAACCGTACCAAGCCTGGCAATCCCCTGCACCGGTTCTGTCATAACCACCTCTTTTGTTCAAGCAAGGAGCCTGTCGGATTTAGTATAAATCTACTGCAAATTTGCCTGGACGGTTCATATTTCGCCGTTTTCTCGGTCAATAGAACAACTATTAACCTTCAAAAATGACAAAATCTGCCCTCGCCCAGACAAATTTTCGCTACGATTTCCTAAATCCGACAGACTCTTAGTTGATTTCATTTACCTAAAGTTGGTATACTGAATTCTTGTAAATTTTATAAAGAATAAGAGCACGCAGACTATGATACATTCTATAATTACGTTTCCCAATCCGATACTCAAGCAAAAATCTGCCCCTGTAAATATTATTACAGATGAGGTTATACAGCTTGCAAAAGATATGGCAGAAACTATGTACGATGCCCCGGGCGTTGGACTAGCCGCTCCGCAGATAGGCGTTCTTAAACGGATTATTGTTATTGATATTTCAGGTAAAAATGAACCTCCTGAACTTATAACCGTTATAAACCCGGTAATCCTTAACGGAGAAGGCGAGGTATATGAGGAAGAGGGCTGCCTTTCCGTTCCTGATTACTCGGCAAATGTAAAACGTTATGAAAGGGTTACTGCAAAAGGAGTTACCCTTGATGGCAATGAGCAGAAATGGCATGCAGACGGGCTTCTTGCAATTGCATTTCAGCATGAAATTGATCACCTTGACGGGATTCTGTTTATAGACAGACTCTCTCCTTTAAAGCGGGAACTTTATATCAAAAAGATTAAAAAGAGGGCTGCCTGATGACAGGTTGGAGAATTATATTTATGGGCACCCCTGAATTTGCCTGCCCAACCCTTAGAAAGCTGCTTGAACGAAATGAAAATATTGTTGCCGTTTATACCCAGCCTGACCGCCCAAAGGGGCGTGGCCAGAAACTTCAGGCTCCTCCCGTAAAACTGCTCGCTATTGAAAATTCGATACCTGTTTACCAACCAGCCAAGGTAAGAGAACCGGATGTTATAGAGCAGATCAGAAATCTTGAACCAGATCTTGTAGTTGTTGTAGCCTTTGGGCAGATCCTTCCAAAATCTCTTCTCGAGATCCCTCCGAAAGGCTGCATAAATGTCCATGCCTCTCTCTTGCCTCGCTATCGCGGCGCAGCTCCGCTTAACTGGTGCATAATAAATGGTGAGTCTGAAACCGGTGTTACAACCATGCAGATGGATGTGGGTCTTGACACAGGTTCTATGCTGCTAAAGAAGGCTACCCGGATTGATCCGGATGAAGATATTAATTCACTCCACGACAGACTCTCTGATATTGGAGCTGAACTTCTTGCCGAGACACTGGATGCCTTAAGGGCAGGAAAGCTGACTCCTGAAATTCAGGACGACTCGGAAAGCTGCTATGCGCCAATGCTTAAGAAAGAACATGGAATCATAGATTGGTCGAAAACAGCCCGGTGTATCCATAACCAGGTACGTGGCCTGGCTTCGTGGCCTGGAGCGACAACCGTACTGGATTCAATTCCTCTAAAGCTATACAAGACGGAGATATCCACAGGCAAAGGGGCTCCGGGCGAATTGCTCTCCGCTGGAAAGCAAGGGATTGAAGTTGCTTGCGGCGAAGGGTCTCTTATCATAAAAGAGCTGCAGGCGGCAGGCAGCAGAAAAATGGAAGCAGCCAGTTTCATTTCAGGTCATCCAGTTCAACCAGGTATTATGCTTACCACTCCGGAAAACAGGTCATGACCGATCTTCAGGAACAGACTGCAGCACCACGCAAAAGGCTTTTTATCGCTCTTATGGGGCTAACCTGTATTGTTCTGGTAGCTTTTATCTTTCTGGCATGGTGGATTCCCAGCAGAGGTCTGGCAAACATCCATCCGGATCTCCCTAGAATAGTCGGCCTTATAGTATTGGTTCTCTCTGGAACAGCGGTACTTGGCACGCTACTCCTTGTATTAACCACTGCGCTAGGTAAGGATATATTTTTCACCCGCTTCATGCGCCTTGTGGTCATCAAGTTTCTACTCCCTCTGATAGAGCTGGTTGGAAGATTTTTGGGGTTGAATAAAGACAGGATTCGCCAATCCTTTATTGCCATGAACAATTCTTTGGTCTCATCACAAAAGTTCAAGGTAAAACCTGACAGAATTCTTATTCTCCTGCCTCACTGCATTCAGCTCTTTGACTGTGAAATCAAGGTGACCAGCGATGTGAACAAATGTATTCTATGCGGTCGCTGTGCAATAAAAGGACTTGTTGAGATTGGCAGAAAGTACGGAATAGATATTTCTGTCGCAACCGGTGGAACCCTTGCCCGGAAGGTTATCGTAGAAAAGCGCCCAAAACTGGTACTGGCTGTAGCCTGCGAGCGTGACCTGACCGAAGGGATCAAGGACTGTTATCCACTGCCTGTTATTGGAGTACTTAATCAGCGCCCAAACGGCCCATGCTACAATACAATTGTTGATCCGGAAGCTATTGATAATGCCCTTCAGCAGGTTTTGGATATTCCGGAAACAGTTCAGCAAACGACCTGATAACTTACACCCAGAGGTTCCTTTTTATGCTTTCCCCTTTAATACTGAAACAGCTTGAACAGATCGTCGGCTCAGAGAATCTGTTGACAGAAAAACTGGATCTTATCTGCTATGGCTATGATGCGACCCAGATGGAATTTATGCCGGAAGCGGTCGTACATCCAGCCAATGCATTGGAAACTGCAGCAATTTTACGATTGGCCAACAAAGAACTGTTTCCTGTTTTTCCACGGGGGGCTGGCAGCGGTTTTACCGGGGGATCCTTGCCAAAAGCAGGTGGAGTAGTTCTTGTTACTACAAGGATGAACAAAATTATCCGGATTGATACAGAAAATCTGATTGCAGAGGTTGAACCAGGAGTTGTGACAGAGGAGTTCCAGAAAGCGGTTGAAAAACTCGGGCTCTTCTATCCACCGGATCCAGCATCGCTTAAGTTTTCCACTTTAGGTGGAAATGTTGCCGAAAACGCAGGAGGTCCCAGATGCGTTAAATACGGCGTAACCCGTGATTTTGTAATGGGTCTGGAGATTGTGCTACCTACAGGCGAGATTATCAGAACCGGCACGGAAACCTATAAGGCCGTGGTCGGCTATGACCTTACACGTCTGCTCTGCGGCAGCGAGGGAACACTCGGCGTTATCACAAGCATAACCTTTAAACTGCTGCCGCTGCCTGATGCAAAAAAGACCATGCTGACAATCTTTGATTCGATTGACGGGGCAGCAAGAGCTGTCTCCACTATCATCGGCAACAAGATAATTCCGACAACACTTGAATTTATGGATTACGCAACCCTGCAGTGCGTTGAGCGCCGTTTCAGCCTTGGCGTCCCCCCTGAAGGACGCGCAGTCTTGCTGATAGAGGTAGATGGCGACAGGGATCTTATTGAAAAGCAGGCCGAACGGATCCATGAACTAATCAAGCCACTCGGACTGATTCAGTTCAGGGCGGCAAAAGACAATGCAGAATCGGAAGAGCTCTGGAAGGTCAGACGGCTGATCTCACCTTCGCTTAGAGATGTAAACCCTGATAAATTAAACGAGGATATTGTAGTCCCCAGGAGTAAAGTTCCTGATATCATTAGAGAAATTGAAAAAATTCAGCAAAAGTATGATATTCCAATCGTTAATTTTGGCCATGCGGGTGACGGGAACATCCATGTCAATGTAATGATAAACAAAGAGGTGCAGGGAGAGGAAGAAAAGGCTCATCAAGCTATCAGAGAGATCTTTCAGGCCACCCTTGATCTTCATGGAACTCTTTCAGGCGAGCATGGAGTTGGACTTGCAAAGCAGCCGTACATCGAAATGGAACTGAATAACGCACAGATTAAGGCAATGCAGTCAATAAAACTGGCTTTGGATCCAAATAACATATTGAACCCAGGAAAGATTTTTCCCTGGAAGGAGATACCTGATGCAGCATGATGATTCAAAAGAGAGACAGGAAGCATCTCTTATAGGCAGAATTTTGTCAATGGAAGCTATTCTATTTCTGGCAGGGGTTGCTTCTCTTGTCTATGGTCTTGTAAACCAGATAGGAACCAACATTTTTTTTGGCGCCTTGATCATCCCTGCAGTTTTCTTGTTGCACAAGGTAAAGAAAAAAGATTGGAAGGCGCACTGGGCTGAGTTGGAAGAGCGACAGAGGCGACAGCAGGAGCATGCGGAGGCACGAAAACGCCGTGAAGAATGAACCGATAGTTTTGGCCTCTGCATCACCTCGTCGCGCTGAATTAATGGAACTGGCTGGTATACCATTCAGAACAGCACCTTCCGACATCCCTGAAGATCCTTTTGATGGTGAAGATCCGACAATATATGCCCTGCGCCTTGCCGAAGAGAAGGCTCGGGTTGCCTCTGTACGTGAAAAAAGTGGAAGATTTTTTATAGGAGCTGACACTATAGTTGTGCTTGATGGCAGGATTATCGGAAAACCGGTGGACGATGCTGATGCAATACGCATCCTACACGACCTTTCAGGTAAAACACATGAGGTCGTTACCGCTTTCAGCGTGCTTGACAAGACAACCGGTCTCAGCACCAGCCGTTTTGTAAGCACACAGGTTCTGTTCAACAGCCTGTTATCAGAAGATATTATGGACTATGTCAAGACGGGCTGCCCTCTGGATAAGGCAGGAGGGTATGCCATTCAGGGGGGCGCGGCTCATTTTGTCAGAGCTATTCAAGGTTCATATACAAATGTTGTTGGATTGCCTACTTGCGAACTGCTGGAAACACTACGTCAAACCGGAGCTATCTAACTAATGCAACAAATCGCTGAAAGACTCTCTCTAGTTTACTCGCGTATAAGTGCTGCCTGCGAAAAATCTGGCAGAGAGCACTCTTTGATCCGCTTGATAGCCGTTTCCAAGTTCCACTCTGCTGGGGCAGTCAGTTCTGCTTTTTCCGCTGGCCAGACTCTGTTTGGAGAAAACTACGTTCAGGAGCTTATCGACAAGGCAGAAGAATTATCCCTTCCGTTAGAGTGGCATTTCATTGGTCACCTCCAGAGTAACAAGGTAAAATATCTACCAGGTATTGTTACTCTTATCCATACAGTTGACAGGCTTTCAGTTGCACAGGAAATTGACCGGCAATGGAGAGATAAGGTTAAAGCGCCCTGTAACGTCCTTGTTCAGGTAAATGTCTCGGGAGAACCTACTAAATCAGGGACTACCGCTAAGGAAGCGCTCGATCTGGTTCGGCAGGTCTCAGCCCTTCCTTTTGTAAGCGTGCGGGGGCTTATGACTATGCCTCCTTTTTATGATGACCCTGAAGGCGCACGCCCGTTTTTCAGGGAACTTCGACTGCTGTCAGAGAGAATTTCTGCTGAGAGAATAACCGGTGTTGATATGTCAGAGCTTTCTATGGGGATGTCAGGGGATTTTGAAGTAGCTATTGAAGAGGGGGCAACCCTCATACGTGTAGGAACAGCCATATTCGGCGAACGATAATTCTATATTTATAGGAGATTTTGCAATGAAGAGCCTGCTACTGCTTGTTGCACTGTTTGTTGTCCCTTTGCCTGCCGCTGCTGCAACCTATTCCTGGACAGATCCTTCAGGAAATATGCATTTTACCGATGATATAGGTTCTGTTCCGGCAAAGTATCGAGCCAAGGCTATTAAAAAGGCTGCAATGGAAGAAAGAGAATCCAGCTCTCCTGCACCTGATAAAACTGTTCCCAATCAAGATACAACTGAATCCTTGAAAACAAACTCTACCTCTACGAAAGAAACTGTCACGCCTCCACAGTCAGACAGTGGAGAAACCCGTTTCGGTGACCGTACTACAAATGAATGGCAACAGCTGTTAAGGGCGAAAAGGGCAGAACTGACTCTTTTGGAACAGAAATTTGAAGAACTTAAGCAGGAAACAGGAAACGGAAAAAAGATGTTAACAACGCAGCAGATAAACGACATAAATTTGAGGAGCAAAAGCCTGAATATCGAGTATGAAGCAGCAAGATTAGCTTACAATGAACTGGTAGACCAGGCCAGCAAGGCAGGATTACCCTCCAGGTTTGCCCCGTAACATTTATGGTTTGCCTAACTCTGTAATCAGCTTGATAATAAAGCGCTGGACATTTTCTACAGCCTGACCAATATTCCATCGGGAGATGTCTCGATCTTCCACCAGATTACTGATACCTCGAATTTCGACGCAGGGAATACAATAACGTAAGGCAGTCAAAGCAATGGCAGCGCCTTCCATATTTTCACATACAGCCTGACAGCGCCGCTGCAACTCAATCCCTCTGGCCTTTGTACCGCTACAGGCAGAGACCGTGACAAAACGCCCTCTTATCAGCTGAACCCCGTGACTGTCCGCCAACTGCATCGCCTTTTCTGTCTCAAGGCGGGCAAGCGGTATCGTATTATGCCAGCTTCTTCCCCCCTCATTAAGCAGCGCCAAATCCATATCTCGCAGATCTATCCATCCATCCGGAGCAAGAACCCCCTCATCACCGAAGATCTCATCTGTAGCCACAGCCATGTCACCAACGGAAAGACCACTGCCAGGGTAAGCACCGCCACAACCGGTGATGATTATAAGTTTGGGATGAAAACGCTCAATCAGATATGTTGCTGCTGATGCAGCATTGGCCTTAGATATGCCTCCGGCAGAGCAGATCAGACGATTTCCACCAATAAACCCCTCGGTTATCGGAAATATACCTCCTGCATCGCAACTCGACTCTGCCAGTGAAGCAACAAGAAGTTCCAGTTCACGTGGGACTGCAGATTGAACAAGTATAGGTTTCATTTACCCTCCAGCTTCTCCCATTCCTGATAAAGCTCTTCCAGTCTGAGATTCAGGATATTATGTTTTTCACCTGCAGCGAGACCACGCTCTGTATCATCAAAAAAACCGGTTTTGTTCATCTCTGCCTCCAGAGAAACGATCTGTTCCTCAACTGAAGATATCTCCTTTTCTATAGCCTGCTGCTGTTTTTCGCGTACCTGATCTTCACGTTTGCGACGTTTCTGCTCTTCACGATCCTTAAGGCGTTCTTCCTTCTGAGGGGTAATCGGCAAAGTTGAAGATTCAAGAGAAGTCACTGTTTTTTCCTGACCCTTCCCCCCTGTCTCTTGACCCTGTGATTCCCGGCCTGCATTCTTTTCTAAATAGTATTCATAATCACCGTAATAGTTGATAAGTTTACCATCGCCTACCTCTACTACCCGGGTTGCAAGACCGTTAACAAAATAGCGATCGTGGGAGACAAAAACCAGAGTGCCATCAAAAGCTTTAAGGGCATCAAGCAGAACCTCTTTGCTGAAAAGATCCAGATGGTTGGTCGGTTCATCCATCAACAGCAGGTTTGAAGGTCGCAAGAGCATCTTTGCAAGAGCCAGCCTGTTTCTTTCTCCACCTGAAAGCACCGCTATCTTCTTATGTATGTCATCACCGGAGAAAAGAAACGCCCCCAGTATATCACGCAGCTTCGGAACCATCTGATATGGACAATCCGTATAAAGCTCTTCATATACCGTTCTTTCAGCATCAAGTACATTAGCCTGATCCTGGGCAAAATAATCTGCAACAACATTATGACCAACTGCCAAATCGCCGCCCTGATATTCACCTCCGGCAAGGACAGCCATCAAGGTAGATTTACCAGCTCCATTATGCCCGACAAGCGCAATCCGTTCCCCTTTTTCAACCGTCAAATCTACTCCGTTCAAGACTATTCTTTTGCCGTAAGACCTTGTAAGTGCCTTAAGCTCCAAAACAATTCGGCCGCTCTTTGGTGCATCAGGAAACTGGAAACGGATCTTTTTTCTGTCCGGGGGAAGCTCAATACGCTCAATTTTTTCCAACTGCTTGATCCGTGATTGCACCAGCGAGGCCTTGTTTGCCTGATAACGAAACCGTTTTATAAAGTCTTCAGTCTTTTGTATCTCTTCGTCCTGCAACCGTTTGGCTTCACGCAAAGCGGTTACACGCTCTTCCCTCTGCAACAGATATGTTGAGTAAGAACAGTGATAGTCAGTAATTGTATGGTTCCAGACCTCTGCTATCCTGCTACAGACCTGATCCATGAAGAAGCGGTCGTGTGAAACCAGTATAACCGAACCAGGATAAGAACAGAGGTACTGTTCCAGCCAGTTTCGCGCCTCTATATCCAGGTGGTTGGTTGGCTCATCAAGGAGGAGGAGATCCGGTTTTTGTAAAAGCAGACGTGCCAGAGCGATTCTCATCTGCCATCCACCTGAAAACTGGCCGCAATCCTTGTGCCAGTCCTCCTGACTGAATCCCAGACCTTTGAGAACCGTACCTATCTCGGCCTCCATGGTATAACCGCCGCAATGACGAAACGCTTCCTGAACCTCTCCATACCTTTGAAGCAGTGTCTCATGCTCTGCTAAATCTTGAGGCAGCCGTTCCAGTTCTTCCCCGATACGGTGCAACTCATCCTCCATCTCCAGCAGTTCAGACATGGCAGTACGAGCCTCATGGAATAGTAAATGGCCGGTTGTAACAATGCCATCCTGCGGAAGATATGCAGCTTTGGCGCCTTTTGCAAGTTGGATATCACCACTGGAGGAGTCCTCCAAACCTGCAATTATCTTCATTAGTGTGGATTTGCCAGCGCCGTTTTCACCAATAAGGGCAACCCGCTCTCCTTTACGCAGATGCCAGGAGATGTTCGCAAACAGGAGGCGACCGGAATAGTCTTTGGAGAGATTAACAAGTTGGAGCATGGTTCAGCTCTGTGTAGCAGTATCGGAGATAATAGAACCATCACGGAAGGTAATCCTGCGGGAAGCATACTCCGCCACCTCAGGTTCATGGGTAATCATAACAATGGTGATTCCCTGACGATTAAGTCCGGTAAAAAGCTGCATAATTTCATGGGTGGTAATAGTATCAAGGTTACCGGTAGGCTCATCGGCCAGTATGACTGCAGGCTGGTTGACCAGCGCTCTTGCAATGGCCACCCTCTGCTGCTGACCGCCTGAAAGCTGTGCGCTTGTATGGCTAATCCGTTCAAGCAGACCAACTCGTTCAAGCGCCGCTTTGGCCAATTTATGACGTTCTGAAACAGGAATGCTGGAATAGACAAGAGGAAGCTCAACATTTTCCAAAGCTGTGGTGCGGGGCAACAGGTTGAACCCCTGAAATACGAATCCCAGCTTTTTATTGCGAACCTCTGCCAGTTGGTCAGAGGTCATGTCGGCAGTATCTATTCCGTCAAGCCAGTAGGTACCGCCAGTAGGCTTATCCAGACAACCCAGGGTATTCATGCAGGTAGATTTACCACTGCCGGATGCTCCCATAATTGCAACAAACTCACCCTTGGTTATGGTAAAGGAAATACCCCGCAACGCCTCTACGGTATGATCTCCTTCGCCAAACACCCGGCGGATATTTTCCAGTTTTATAACGTCTGGCATATAGTTAGTGATGGTACGGCTCATTATTAAGGATTGTGCAGGCCCGGTAGATCTGCTCCAGCAAAAAGGGGCGAACCATCTGGTGTGTAAAGGTCATTCTGGATAACGATAATAATTTATCCGCCCTTTTGCGGATTTCATCACTGAAACCGTAGGCTCCTCCAATGGCAAAGACAAGTTCAGCTGTTCCGGTATCACGATGTTTAGCTATAAAACCTGCCAGTTGGCGAGAATCCATCTCTTCTCCACGTTCATCCAGTGCAACCAGGATGGCATTTGAAGAAATCTGTTTTAACAACCGTTCACCTTCGCGGCGTTTCCCTTCTTCGCTAGAGGCATCCTTCTCATCCTTCAGTTCATGGATTGTAATAGGCATATAACGGGAAATTCTGCCACTATATTCAGCTATTCCCTCTTTTAGCCATGACTCACGGCTCTTTCCAAGCCAGATAATATTGCACTTCATGGAGGGTCAGATCAGATGATAAATGAGGCTTTATTTGCCTCTATTGTCGCCTGCAATGCTGTAGGCAGCTCAATCAAGTCGGCTTTTTCCCACAAGCCGTCAAGGTCATAACGACGACGTTGTTCATCATGGAATATATGAACCAGAAGATCACTGTAATCCATAACTATCCACTTGCCTTCTGCTTCCCCCTCTATCTCCTGCACCTTGCCGAATTTCTTCAACTCACGGCGGATATGGTCACAAATAGCCTGATTCTGCTTGTCTGACTGACCGGATACTATAACCATAACATCTGCTATGGTGCTGATATTCCTGATATCAAGCAGTCGGATATCATACCCCTTCTTGTCAGCTGCCAGTTCAGCGCAACGCAAGGCTCGCTCCTGAGCCGTAAGACTCAGCTTTCCTGCTGATTGATCACTCATCTTTATACAATCCCTTCTGGGTAATAAAATTTTCTATATCAGGCGACACGAGATAACGAATAGACTGTTTTTTAAATACCATCTCACGCAGTCGGCTTGAAGAGATATCCAGGCGGGTTCCGATCACAAAATGGATACTGGTGCCACTACTATGACGCAGTTGGTTACCGTCCAGCTGCACAAACCGATCGCGCACTGTCTCGGGTAACTGTTGTAATGGCTCTGTAATCTTCTTTTCAGGCCGTTCCATCACCATCAGTGAGGCCAGGGGGAAAATAGCTGCATAGCGGTGCCACAGTCCCAACTGCAGAAACGAGTCACTACCTATAATAAAATATAGTTCATCGTTTGGCCGCTCTGTTCTCAGGGCTTTAAGGGTATCAACTGTGTAGGATTTACCCTGACGACGACCCTCAATATCACTAAAGCCAAAGGCAGGGTTACTAGCAATGGCCAGTTGCACCATGGCTGACCGCAACTCAAAGGAGACATCTCCGGCCAGTAGCTTGTGTGGTGGGTCAGCTGCCGGAATAAACAGCACCTGATCCAGACCAGCTGCCTCCCGTGCCTCTTCGGCTATCCGCAGATGAGCCAGATGGATCGGGTTAAATGTACCGCCAAGCAGGCCAAGTTTCATATTTATGGCCTTGTCCTACAGGAACTCCGACAACTTCTCCCGCTCATCCACCAGATAGAACTCCAGAGTCTTACGCAGAGCATCGTCAATAGTGGTGGTTGGTTCCCACCCCAGGCATTCCTTGGCACGTTTGACAGATGGTACTCGAGTCAGCATATCTTGATAACCTTTACCATAGAAGCTGTCTGAGGAGGTCTCAATAATTCTGCACTTATCAGCCTTTTCCTTGTAGAGCGGAAAGGTTGCCACCATATCACGCAGCATTTCAGCCAGTTCCTTCACCGATAGGTCGTTTTTGGGGTTGCCAATATTAAATATCTTCCCGTCGGCACAGCCATCCTTATTTTCTATTATCTTCATAAGGGCGCTGATGCCATCCTCGATAAAGGTAAATGAGCGTCTCTGATTGCCGCCATCCACAAGCAGAATCGGTTCTTCTGCCAGTATGTTGTACAAAAACTGTGTTAATACCCTTGAGCTGCCTTCTTTTGCGGTATGAATGCTGTCCAGCTTTGGGCCTATCCAGTTAAATGGACGAAACAGGGTGAACTTGAAACCTTCATGGTTACCATATGCATAAATGACCCGATCCAGCATCTGCTTGGCACAGGAGTAGATCCAGCGTTCTTTTGCGATAGGTCCAAGCACCAGCGGTGAGTTTTCCTCATCAAATTCGGCATCAGGCGACATACCGTAGACTTCTGAGGTGGATGGAAAGATAACCCGTTTCTTATGTTTGACGCACTGGCGTATAATCTTGAGGTTTTCCTCAAAATCCAGTTCAAAGACCCTTAAGGGATCCTTGACATATGTGACCGGCGTGGCAATAGCCACAAGCGGCAATACAACATCGCACTTCTTGATGTGGTACTCAATCCATTCCTTGTTGATGGTAATATCACCCTCCAGGAAATGGAACCTCTCATGCCCCAGCGACCTTTCAAGCTTGTCGCAGGCCATATCCAGACCGTAGACCTCCCAGTCTGTGGAGGTCAGTATCCGATGGGTCAGTGCATTGCCAATAAAACCGTTAACGCCAAGAATCAGTACTTTCATCAGTTTCTCCTCTAGTATGCAGGCAGATTACTTCGTCTTCCCAAGACGGAGCTGCCAACCCCGTGGTTTTCTATGTTGGTGCATAACTGCAAGAATAACAAACTCTTCCTCAACCATCCGATAGATGAGGGCATATGGAAATCTGCGAATCAGACACCTTCTGATTCCGGGAGCAATCTCCTGGCAGCTCTCCGAGAAAACGACCACTCGCCGGACTGCAAGCCGTATTTCTTCTACCAGTTGTCCGCCAAGTCCCTTTGACTGAACTTCATACCAGTCGTAGGCTTCATCAAGTTCAGATTATGCTGCAACGAGAAATCTAATCTTCATTTGTGATACTTTGCAAATACCTCGTCGGCAGACACTGAAGCAATTTCTCCTTGCTGATAGGCGTTCCAACGGGACTGAGCCTCGGCAACCCAAAGCCGTTCTATCTCTAGATCAGGCAGATCGAGCGACTCCAGCAGGTAGTCAACCAGTAATAGGCGGTCGCTATCTGGCATTGCAGCCAGTTGTTGTTCAATCGGATCGGTGCGTTGAATCATGAAGCTCCTCCCGCACTGCCAAGTTTCATTCCCAATTCCATAGTATCAGTCTCCGGCTCATGATTTGTCAGCTCCAGCAACCCATTGCCGGTGCCGATTCGTAGAGGGGTCAGCGAGACTATCTGCCCTGGTTCAGCGCTACCTTCTACCGGCCATGCCGACCAGATAATCACCTTGTTGCCATTAAGATTGGTAAAGGCGCCAGGGTAAGGATGAGTCACCCCACGGATCAGGTTGTATATCTCAACCGCGCTTTTGGTCCAGTCAATCCTGCCATCCTCCGGCTTGCGTCCACCAAAATAGCTGCCAGCCTTCAAATCCATTGGAATACGATCTGCCGTACCATCCAGAAGCCTTGGCCATGCCCTCTTGATAACGGATACAGCAGCCTCGTTTACCTTGCCAAAAACATCAAATGCTGTATCGGTAAATTCAATATTAACCTTTTCCTGATCAACAATATCTCCTGCATCAGGCTTTTCAACCATATAGTGAAGGGTTGCACCTGTCTCTGTCTCACCGTTTATCACCGCCCAGTTGATAGGCACTCTTCCTCGGTATTTAGGGAGAAAGGAACCATGCAGGTTTAAAGAACCTTTCACAGGAATTTCAAGAACTTCTGGCTTAATCATGTTGCGATAGTAGAATGACAGCAGGAAGTCAGGATCGATCCGGCGAACCTTTTCAATGTTCTCAGGTTCGTTAATTGAGCTTGTGAGGAATGGAATTCCGTTCTTATCCGCAAGTTCACGTACTGAACTGAACCATATCTGCTCATTCGGTGAATCCTCATGGGTAAAGATCAGACTGATTTCAGCTCCCTGGTTCAGCAGTTCCTGTATGCAAAAGTATCCTACATTATGGTAAGCACAGATTATAAGCTTCATTATTTGTCAAAACCGTATAACTTTCTGACCACAAATCGTGGTCGTTTTCTCACCTCTTGGTAGATCCTTCCTACATATTCGCCAACAATACCTATGCCAAAAATAACAATCCCTATAAAGAAGAAGAGGATTGCAAAAAGGGTAAATACTCCCTCAACTTCTGCGCCGATCATAAATCTTCTTATGAACAGAAATATCGCAAATCCAACCGACACAAAGGAGGTCATAATCCCCAAAAGTGCAAAAAGCTGCAGTGGAACAACAGAAAAACCGGTCATCAGATCAAAATTAAGTCGAATAAGGCGATAAAATGAATATTTACTTTCTCCCAGGGTTCTTTCTGCATGGCCTACCATTATTTCAGTGGGGTTTGAGGAAAAGGTTTGCGCTAACGCAGGAATAAAGGTAGTTGATTCTCCACACTGATTTATATTTTCAATGATATTACGGTGGTATGCACGCAGCATGCATCCGTAATCGCTCATCTGCATCCCTGTCATCTTGTTAGTGGTTATATTGACTATCCTTGAAGCTACACGACGAAACAGTGGATCCTGTCTTTTTTCGCGGATAGTTCCAACAACATCGTGACCCTTCTCAATCTCCTCAATCATTCGAGGAATCTCTTCCGGCGGATTTTGCAGATCAGCATCAAGTGTAATAACTATATCTCCACTTGAACGCTCAAATGCAGCAAGGATTGCCATATGTTGACCAAAATTACCATTGAACTCAACTAGTTTCACACCAGGGTAACTCTGCACATAATCCTGTAACATGACCAATGAGTGATCCTTGGAACCATCATTGGTAAAGATAATCTCAAATGTTCGTCCAAGTCCGCAAACTACCGGATAGAGGCGTTCCATTAGAGGTTGCAGCGATTTTTCCTCGTTGTATACCGGTATGACAATGCTTACATAAATAGCTGTCATTTCGGTTTGCTCTCCTTTGCCAGTAGTATAAGTATCTCCTTGCCCCACAGGTTCACTTGCCATTGCCTTATTCCTTGCAGCTCGGTAAGTTGTTCTATTGCGGAAGGATTGTTTTCGGCAATCCTCTCCAAAAGCCAGTTCGGGGCAATAATGCCTGTGGGTAGTCCAATCTGCTTACTGAACCCTTCTCGCCATTGCTTCAAGCTGCTCAGACGCGCCTTTATTCCAGGTGTTGATTCCGTCTTATAGCGCGGGTATGAGGGCAAATCAGTATCTGGCAGATTTAACCCTCTCTTTACTGCCTCAACAAGTTTTATTCCATAATGATTAAGCAATCTTGGAGTAAGTCCTGGAATTCCATGAATATCCTGGATATTTTGTAACTGTTTCTCAGCTATTACCATCAAGGCTTCGGAAGGAATAACCTTAAATACAGGTCGATCCAGTTCATTTGCCTGTTGTTCCCTTAATTTCAACAGCTCTTCCAATATTGCCAGCTGCCTGGAGGTGAGTCTGCCTGCTCCTTTGAAATGCATAAAAAGCGGAATATCAGACCTGTCCTGTATCCGGTTGGATGACACCAGAGCACATTCCTCTTCAACCCATTCAGTACGATTCAGTTCTCTCAGTTTTTCCGTTAAGATATCTGCAAGTCTCAACAGGTTGGCCGTATCGTTGGCAGCATAATCGGCCATCTCAGTAGTCAGAGGTCTTTTACTCCAGTCTGCTTTCTGGAAGCGTTTATCCAGCTCTATCCCGAAGTTTTCTCTCAGCAGTGCTGCAAGCCCAAACTCTGTCGCTCCAGTAAATTGCGCTGCAATCATTGTATCAAACATCCGGTTTACAGAAATTCCAAAATCACGGTGCAGGGATCTGATATCATAATCACCCCCATGAAATACTATCAATCGTTCCGGTTCTGCCAGTAATCTGGATAATGGTGATATATCACTGATTACAAATGGATCAATAAGCCAGGTATCCGTACGGTTAGAGAGCTGCAGAAGGCAAACCTTCTCCCTGTAATGGTGCAGTGAATCAGCTTCAAGATCCAAAGCCAATTCAGGTTCTTTTGCAAGATCTTCGCAGAGACTTTTCAGCTTCAGATTATTCTCTATAAGGGAGTACGCTGTCACTAAGCTCAGAATTCCTTTAGAATCTTGTATCTGGTGCTACGCTGCGCCGCCTTGAACCCTGCCCCCTGAATCAGCTCAAGTATCTCTTCCTGTGACATCCTGAATGAGCATCCTGCCGCAGCTACTACATTTTCTTCCAGCATGGTTCCACCGATATCGTTAGCCCCGAAAAATAGCGCCACCTGGGCAAGTTTGGAACCCTGTGTTACCCAGCTGGCCTGTATGTTTGGGATATTATCAAGAATAATACGTGAAAGCGCCAAAACCTTCAGATATTCTACTCCGGTAGCTCTCTCTCCACCAAGCTCTGTATTTCCAGGCTGATATGTCCAGGGAATAAAAGCGGTAAATGACCCCCCTTTTGCCTGAAGCTCTCTTATTCTGAATATATGCTCAATAATCTGACTGGCTGTCTCTTTGCTTCCAAACATCATTGTGGATGTTGTTGGCATTCCTTGAGCGGCTGCCTCCAACATAACCTCTCCCCACTTTTCCCAGCCTATTTTTCTTGGCGATATGGATTGTCTGACCTCATCTACAAGGATTTCAGCACCCCCGCCAGGTATAGAATCAAGACCGGCTTGTTTTAGTCTCGTAATGGTCTGAGGGATACTTAATCCGGCACTATCTGCCAGATGGCAGACCTCAGCAGGAGAGAGAGAATGATTTTGAATCAGGGGAAATTTCTCTTTTATTAACTGAAAGAGCTGTTCAATATATTCCATTCCGACCTTTGGATTGAGCCCGCCCTGCATCAACAGTTGTGTGCCACCACGTTCAACCAGCTCTTCAATCTTGGAGAGTATTGTTTCATGATCCAGCAGATATGCGTCTGGTGCATCAGGAGTACGATAAAATGCGCAAAAAGAGCAGCGTGATTCACAAATATTTGTATAGTTGACATTACGGTCAACAACAAAGGTTACACGATTTTCAGGATGCAGTCTCCGCCTGATTGAATCAGCCCATTTCCCGAGTTCAAGCAGATCTCCATTTATCAGTAGATTTAGCGCCTCTGTTCTGTCAGGTATTTGTATCGGCGACATCACTGTCGGATCTCCCTTATCAAAATATCTCTTACCTCTAATGGTAAACGTTTGGCCTTAAGAAGTCTGGATACACAGGCAAGGGATACTCGCGCCTCAACCAGTAACTGCTGATCTGCATCACGGAATACCTGTTGCAGAAGTGTAAATGAAGAACCTCCTACCTTAATTGGTACAGTGACAATGGATAGAAGTTCATCATGACGTGCCGGTGCCTTAAAATCTATCTCCATCCGCACTACAGGGAAAACTGAGCCATTTTCCGCCATATTAGAAACCGAACAACCTCTGTCACGCATATATTCAGTTCTGGCCCGCTCCATATAGTTAAGGTAATTGGAGTGGTAAACAACACCAGCCGCATCTGTATCTTCGTAATAAACTCTTATTTTCATCTTATTCCCGCTTGCAGCACTTTACTTTAGTTAGCAATGCTCTGCAACTTATGTTCATTTATATTTGCAAGGTATACTTGCAAACAGACCAAAGCATACTGAATTGCCAAATTAGCCTGTAAAGGCATTTTTAATAAAAACCTATAGAGAGTTATAGGAAGAGGCAAAAAAATCGCTCAAAACCCGCCAAATTCATCTGGGCTTATTTAGCTAATAATTATAGCTCTTTACGTAGTCTAACGAGGGTTCTTTTACCAATATTATTCGGAAGTTGGTATTTAATGGCCGACTCCGGTATGAAGCCGGCAGATTTGATCTCTTCTTGTAAATCTTGAAGCTCATGTTCGGCATCAGGACCTCTCATAGAGATAAGTTTACCCCCGTGGCAAACCAGCACGCCACATGTTGAGAAGAAAAGCGCAAGACTGCTGAACGCACGCGACACAACCAGTTCAAAACAGTTCTGTCTATTCTTGGCTAGATTTTCAACACGCCCATGCAATGCCTCAAAATTATCAAGCTTCAGAAGTCTGCTTACATGCTTCTGAAAACTAATTTTTTTCCCAACTGCATCAATTGAAGTAATCAGACAGTCCGGTCTTGCAATTGCAATAACCAGGGCTGGAAAACCAGCACCTGAACCTACATCCAGCATATGTTGAGCCATCTGTAGTTCAGGTGCCAGATAGAGCGAATCAATAAGGTGCTTGCCTGTTATTTCATCGTCGTCTTTAATTGCAGTCAGATTAATTTTCCTGTTCCAGCGAGCTAATTCATCCAGAAGCAGATTAAAGGAATCGAACTGGGACTCTGTAAGGTTTAGTTTCAATCCCTTTGCAGCAAAATCCAGCAGCTTATGATTCAACGTTTTTGTTCTCCACGGCTTTTCAAGATTACCGCAACTATAGCAACGGCTGCAGGAGTTATTCCTTCTATTCTAGCTGCCTGTCCCAAGGTGTCTGGCTTGTAACGTTTAAGTTTTTCCTGAACCTCAAGCGTTAACCCAGGAATGTTGTGATAGTCAAAATCCTCTGGAATCCTGACCTCTTCCTGTTTACGCATCCGCTCAATCTGTTCAAGCTGGCGGTTTATATAGCCCTCATATTTAATCTGGATCTCAACATGCTCACGAACCGCTTTTTGCAGTTCTTTTGAAATCTCATCTATTTCTTGAAGCTTGTCGTAACCAATTTCCGGACGACGCAGAATCTGATCCAGTGTTGTCCCTTTTTGAATATCTTTGCAGTCGTGATTACTGCACCATTCTTTTTCTTCTGTTGTCATACTTATACGAGTTGCTTTTATACGTTGAAGTTCTTTTTCAATTTCATCCTTCTTTTTGCAAAAATCTCTGTAAGTAGCCTCGTCAACCAATCCAAGTCTGTAACCAGTATCTCTAAGCCTTATATCGGCATTGTCTTCTCTTAGCAGTAAACGATGCTCAGCACGTGACGTAAACATACGATATGGTTCTTTTACCCCCAGAGTAACAAGATCGTCTATCATTACGCCTATGTAAGATTCGTGTCTTGCAAATCTGATAGGCTCTTTACCCTGTACCTTGAGCGCAGCATTTATACCAGCCAGCAATCCTTGGCCTGCAGCCTCTTCATATCCGGAGGTACCGTTAATCTGACCTGCATGAAACAGATTTTTTATCAATTTTGTCTCGAGAGTCGCGTGTAGCTGAACTGGATTAACATAATCGTATTCAATCCCGTAAGCAGGACGCATCATCTCAACCTTTTCAAGCCCCTCCATAGAACGGTAAAATGCAATCTGGACATCTATAGGCAGAGATGAAGACATTCCACTCGGGTAATACTCAACCGTCTCAAGACCTTCTGGTTCTATAAATGTCTGGTGACGCTCTTTTTCAGGAAATCTTACTATCTTGTCTTCTATAGATGGGCAGTATCGCGGTCCTATTCCCTCAATTACACCAGAATATAAAGGAGAGCGATCGAGTCCACCCCTGATGATTTCGTGAGTTTTGGAGTTTGTATATGCAATGTAACATGGTGTCTGCGGCATCGTTATCCGTTTTGTGCTGAACGAAAACGGAACGGGATTCTCATCACTGTACTGCGCCTCGAGACGCCTAAAATCAATAGTTCTTCCATCCAGCCTTGCTGGAGTTCCCGTCTTTAGACGACCAACATCAAAACCAAGTTCTCTCAGATTATCCGAAAGCCCGGCTGATGGAAGGTCTCCTGCTCGCCCTCCCGGATAATTGATAAGCCCAATATGTATTAGACCGCGCATGAATGTACCGGTTGTCAGTATAACGGTCTTTCCAATAAAACGGATACCACTTCTTGTATCAACACCCCTAAGCTCATCTCCTTCCATGTACAGAGCAGTTACTTCACCCTGTTTTACATGCAGATTATCCTGATGCTCCAGGACGTTTTTCATTCTGAGTCTATAGAGTTGCTTGTCCGCCTGGGCTCTCCCTGCTCTTACCGCAGGTCCTTTTCTTGTGTTTAGCACCCGAAATTGAATGCCTGTAGCATCAATATTTTTTGCCATCTCTCCGCCAAGAGCATCGATCTCTCGAACCAGATGACCCTTAGCCAGTCCCCCGATAGAAGGATTGCATGACATAACAGCCATACCATCCAGACTCATGTTAAGCAGCAGTGTTAGACAGCCCATTCGTGCAGGAGCAAGCGCAGCTTCACAGCCAGCATGACCAGCGCCAACGACAATTACATCGTATTTTGTCTCATAGCAATGCATATCAGTCCCCATGTTTCACGTGAAACATAATTACTTATTTGCCAATACAGAAGGAAGAAAAAATAAGATCCAGGATCTCGTCTGTTGTGGCTTCTCCGGTAATTTCACCTAAAGCAGACAGCGCTTCGCGTAAATCAAGAGACAATAGTTCTGGCGGATAGCAGTCCAACTGATTTTGAGCAAATAGGTCAAGAGAAGAAACTGCACGAAACAGAACATCACGATGACGCACCGCTGAAACAACGGCAACTCCATCAGAGAGCAAAACAGATGAATTAACAAAATAATCGTAGATAAGCGTCGCCAGTTGATCAATACCGATCGACGATTTAGCAGAAACAGAACAGACTCCAACAGCATTTGCAAATTTTAAAGTATCGACCATTTGTGGCAGATCAGACTTTGTTATAACCAGTAGATACGGGGTTTCGCTGACCTTTAAAGCAAGCTCAATATCCTCATTAGCAATAGACTTTGAACCATCTACAAGCAAAAGAACGAGATCTGCAGCAGCGACTTTATCCAAAGCACGACGAACACCCTCTTGTTCAACAGAATCGAAATGATGTGATCGTATACCAGCGGCATCAATAATCTTTACCGGTAACCCATTCAATGAAACCGTCTCTTCTATAAGATCACGAGTTGTTCCTGGGAGATGAGAAACTATTGCGCGCTCGGTACCTGTAATAGCATTTAACAGACTGGATTTACCGGCATTAGGGCGCCCCAGGAGTAAAACGGATACACCCTCACGGAGAACCTTTCCTGTCGAAAATGTATCCAGAAGTTTCTGCATAGAGGATCGAACAGTAGTGATTTTTTCAAGAACAGAACCAATTACCACAGGATCAACCTCATCCTCTGGAAAATCGATATAAGCCTCAATAAGAGAAAGAGCCTCTACCAAAGGAGAACGAAGTTCGGCAACTGATTGCGAAAGGACGCCCTCTCTTTGAGACTGGGCAAGAGCCAAGGCTCTGTCAGTTGAGCTGGAAATAAGATCCGCGATTGACTCGGCCTGTGCAAGGTCAATACGACCATTAAGAAATGCCCTTCTTGTAAATTCACCAGGAGCGGCAAGACGCGCACCTGCGGCAACACAAGCATCCAAGAGTTTTCTTACAATTAAATATCCTCCATGACAATGTAGCTCTAGAACATCTTCACGTGTATAAGAACGTGGGGCGCGCATCAGTACGCACATTCCTTCATCAATCATAGATCTATCTGAAGGGTGAAAAAAACGGCCATAGAAAAGGCGGTGGCTTTGAAAGCCACCGCCGGTTGTTTTTGTAGAGCCGGAAAATATTAGGTTACCAATAGATTCTGAGTCTGGGCCGCTAATCCTTACAATACCAATTCCACCGGCTCCTAAAGGAGTTGCTATGGCAGCAATAGTATCAAGGATATACATATTCCACCTTATCAGTCATTAACAAGCTTGTTTATATACAACTGCTGACCAATGGTCAGGATATTGTTGACAAGCCAATAAAGCACGAGACCTGAAGGAAAATTAAGAAACATAAAAGTGAATACAACGGGAAGCGCAAGCATGATCTTCTGCTGCATCTCGTCCATATTCGATGGTGTCAACTTCTGCTGAAAGAACATGGTAACCCCCATGACAATCGGAGTTACATAATAAGGATCCTTGGCAGAGAGATCCGTAATCCAGAAATAAAATGGGGCATGACGTAATTCAATAGAATACATTAAAGCCTTGTAAAGGGCGAAAAAAACCGGAATCTGAACGATCATCGGAAGACAACCACCCAAAGGATTTACCTTGTGATCCCGATAAAGCTCCATTATTGCTCTGTTCATGGAATCTTTATCATTCTTGTATTTCTCTTTTATGGCCATCATTTTGGGCTGAATCTTACTCATCCCCTTCATTGACTTATAACTCTTATGAGTCAATGGAAAGAATACTATTTTAAGGATTACGGTAATAATAATAATAGCAATACCGTAGTTACCTACATATTTATAAAAGAATTTAAGTGAATACAACATCGGCTTTGCCAGGGAGGAAAACCATCCAAGGTCAAGTGATTGTTCAAGAGAACTGCCTTGAGATTTGAGTATATCAATCTCTTTTGGGCCAATAAATAACTTGTTATTTATAGTAACTGCCTGACCAGGGGCAACAGAGAATGCTGGAGTTGTCGCTATAGTTTCAAGAAATCCGACACTGTTTTTCTTTAATTCGATCGAGGCAATGCTGTTGCTTACAGATAACAATGCAATCAAGAAATACTTGTCATTAATTGCAGCCCACTGAATATCTTTGTCATACTTCTTGGAAGCAGAGACAACGTTTTTAGGCAGATCGGTATGAAGAGCATTATCTGCAAATAAAGAAGAACCGTAAGTTTCATAACGGCCATCCTTTTTATCAACATCAAATGGAGCCGTAATAACCTGCTGAAAAGCCCCTGAAATGTTTGCGGAAGAATTATTCACCAGCTGGGTTTCAAGATTTATTCCATAACCGGAACCTTCAAAGCTGTAAGTCTTGCGCACAACAAAACCTTGAGTGTCAACATATGTAAAAACAAGCTTCTTCTTTTCAGTAGATGAAAGTTTAAGACTTGTCAGATCCGGTGTATAAACTGCCTGTGTGGAAAGCGCAAATCCTGCACCGCGTGTTGAAAAAGATAATGCAGATGGATCTGCTTGTCCCAACAAGGCAACACTTGGTGAAGAAGCGCTGTTGGACTCGCGGTATCCTTTTAGAGTCAGCTTTTTGATTGCAGCGCCATTAGCACTAAAAATCGCAATGTAACGGTCGTTTTCAACCGTTACATCCGTAGCAGTTGATAATAGCTTGGTGGATGGGATCTTTGATTGAACTTCATCTGCCTTCTGAACGCTGACTACAGGAGCCGCTCCGACATTCTCGGTTTTAACAGCAGATGTTCCCTGAGCAGGAACCGGTTTTTGCTGTGGCCCAAAGATAGCTGAAAAACCGTAAAAAACGGCTATAGAAAGTACAACTGCTATTAAGGCTCTCTTTTCCATAAAAACTCCATTACCGATTAACGAACAGGGTCATAGCCACCAGGATGCCAGGGATGACAGCGAATAAGGCGGCGAAAAGACAGTATACCACCCTTTATTGCACCATAGCGACGAATTGATTCTAATGAATACTCAGAACAGGTAGGATAAAAACGACAGGCCCCAGGCAGAAAAGGGGAAATGAAGAACTGATATATCTGGATACATGTTATGAATATTCGTGACAACATGTATATGAACCAATCTGTTGAAAAGCGCGCTGCAATTCTTCAATAAGTACAGCAGTGCTATTTTCAGCAGCCTGACGTCTAACAATAATATTAAGATCGACGGCAGGCAACAATGAGCGATATTGGCGAAAAAATTCACGTATGAGGCGCTTAAATCTGTTTCTTTTTACCGCATTACCGGTTTTTTTACTTGCAGTGATACCAATACGAGGATATGCGAGTGTATTAAATTGCCATACTACTAAAAAAAAACGCCCTGCAATTACAGTTTTACTGGTAGACAAAGAAGTGAAATCAGGGCGTCGTAACAAACGATACTGCTTCAAAAAACAAGCATCTGTTTTATTCACAAATAAATTATTATTATCTATTTGCTGGCAATCTGAACAGATAAACTTTTACGTCCTTTGGAACGACGACGCTTTATTACCAGACGTCCATTTTTGGTTGCCATACGTACAAGAAAACCATGTGTACGCTTACGAGAGATATTACTTGGCTGAAATGTTCTTTTCACAACGATACCCCATTTAAATATAAGTATTATTTTTACATTACTGAATAACCTGAATACAGGAACGAGACTTATAAACAAATAGTATGGAAAATGTCAATATTTTTTGTTTTTCATGATTTGAAGTTTTAACATTGAAAAAGAGGGGCTCCTCTGTTACGATTGCTTACCCTTAATGCCTTTATCTCATTTTATATCTGCGTAACACTTCGTTTTCACAGCTAATTAAAGTTTTCAACAGATGTGGATAAACCTGTGTATAAGTTTTAGATGAATTGATAAAATAGATTGGAATTAACATAATGCCGGATCCTAAACATACCGCCATGCATCAGATCTGGGATCAAACTGCGATAAATCTTGAAAAAGTAATATCCCCTCAGAATTATCTCCGCTGGATTAAACCAATAAAATTCAGCCACTCAGATAAGCAATCACTATACTTGCTGGTTCCAAGCCAATTTTTTAAGGAATGGCTGGAAGACAACTATATTGATCTTATAAAGAGCACTCTCTCCGCAACTGCAGACATTAATATTTTTATCTCGCTTATAGTTCAGGAAAAAAGTCAGGATATAATTCCTGAAGAACCAGTTGAAATTATAGATACAAAGCAAAACAATTCAAACAGGGAATTGATAGAATACAAAGAAGTTACATCTCTTAATCCCAGATATACTTTTGACCAATTTGTAAGCGGTGCAGGCAACCAGTTTGCACATGCAGCAGCAATGGCTGTAGCCAACAATCCAGCAATAACATACAATCCTCTATTTATTTATGGCGGAGTTGGTTTGGGTAAAAGTCACCTGCTAAATGCCATCGGTCATAAAATTATTAATGACAATGATGCAACAAAAGTATGTTACTGCACTGCTGAAAGATTTATGCATGAAATGGTAAATTGTATAAAACTTAATAAAATGGATGAATTTCGTGAGCGTTACCGCTCAGTTGACTTGCTGCTTATTGATGACATTCAGTTTATTACCGGAAAAGAACGCACTCAGGTTGAATTTTTTCATACATTTAATGCCTTATATGAATCTCATAAACAGATTGTAATAACATCTGATAAATTTCCTCGTGAAATGCCAAACCTTGAAGACAGATTAAGATCAAGATTTGAATGGGGTTTGATAGCAGATATTCAGCCTCCGGATCTGGAAACAAAAATTGCAATTCTCAATAAAAAAGCTGAAACAAATAAAATCAATCTACCAGATGATGTTGCCTATTTTCTCGCAGCCAGCGATACTCGTAATATAAGAGAACTTGAGGGTATGTTGATACGTCTTGGGGCTTACAGCAGCCTTCAGAATATTCCTATTACGCTGCAAATGGCAAAAATAAATCTTAAAGATATTCTTGTTGATAAGCGCAAGGAAATAACTGTTGAGTTAATACAAAAAAATGTTGCTGATTATTTTGGTGTCAAATTAGCTGATTTAAAATCTGAAAAGAGACTTAAAGCCTTTGTACATGCACGTCAGATTGCAATATGGCTTTGCAGAGATATGACAACAGCCTCATACCCCGATATAGGTTCCAGGTTCGGTGGTAAAGATCATTCAACGGTAATACATTCAGCAAAAAAAATAGATAAAACAATGACTGAAAATCCTGATATTGCTAAAACTTTAGAAGAGTTGAAAGAAATAATACTGCGGTAGCCATTTAATATTTATAATTTGTTCAATTAACTGTTGATAAAAGTTGATAACTTCTGAGATGTTGAAAAACAGTCAAAAACAGACCATGAAATAAACAGGTATCAATTTTAAAATATCAAATAAAATAAGTAAGGTACACGTTTTACACAGTTTCAACAGGACTATTATTATAAATATAAGCTTTTAAATATTAAAATAATTATAAATATCTGGGGAGCAAAACATGAATTTCAAAATAGAAAGAGATATATTTCTTAAAGCACTGCAAAAAGTTCAAGGAATTGTAGAAAAAAGAACTTCAATGCCGATTCTCTCAAATATACTGATTGAAGCATCAGGAAATAACATAGAAGTTGTAGCAACAGACCTTGAAGTTGGACTAAACGGGAATTATCCGGCAAAGGTTGATGAAGCAGGAAAAATTACAGTTGGAGCTAAAAAATTATATGAAATAGTCAAGGAATTACCAAATCAGGAAATAGCAATTACTACAAAAGAAAATGACTGGATAGAAATAATCTGCGGCAAGGTAATATTTAATATAGTTGGTCTACCGTCAGACGAATTTCCACTTGTACCATCTGTAAAAGATGAGCAACTTTTAGAACTTGAAGCATCATTATTAAGAAAAATGATAGAAAAAACTTCATATGCAATATGCAATGATGAAACTAAGTATAACTTAAATGGAATATTCACTAAAGTTGAGCAGAATGAATCAGGTCAGGTACTTAAAATGGTAGCTACAGATGGACATCGTCTCTCTATAGCATCCGGAATATTTAGTGGTAATGCAAATAATGAACTTTTAAAGGGAGTTATACTGCCTAAAAAAGGAATTTATGAGATAAAGAAGATAACAGACGAAGGAGACGGTCTACTGCAATTTGGGTTTATAGACAGTAGCGCAGTTATAAAAAAAGGAGATACCACCTTAGTCATGCGTCTTGTTGATGGGGAGTTTCCTGATTATACCAGGGTTATTCCTGTAGCAAATGAACAGATTGTAAAAGCTGTGAGGGAAGATCTCATTCATGCAGTACGACGTATGGCAATTCTTTCCAGCGAAAAATTCAAGGGGATCATGCTAGAAATAGATGGAAACAGCGTAAAGATATCATCAAATAACCCTGACCTTGGCGATGCAATGGAAGAATTAGATGTAGAATATGAAGGAAGTCCGTTCTCTGTCAGATTTAATGCACGCTATTTGCTTGATGTTCTAATGGTTTCAGAAAGTGAAAAAGTTCTTATGAAGTTCAAGAATGAACTTTCTCCTTCAATTGTTTCACCTGATTCAGAGGATGATTTCATGGCTGTAATAATGCCGATGAGGTTATAGAAAAGAAGTGTTTTTAAAGAAAATACGGCTTCAACAGTACCGTAACATAGCTTCAATTAGAATGGAGCCATCAAGGTACCTTACAATATTGCATGGTTTTAATGGGCAAGGAAAAACAAATATACTTGAATCTATCTACCTGCTGGGTACCGCAAGAACATTCAGATCAGGAAAAATTCCGGATCTGATATCAAATGGTTTTACCAAATCAAATCTATACGGCATCGTAGAATCAGCAGGAGTTGAAAATGAAATATATCTTCAACTGGAAAATAATAGTCGTCGCTTCAGCATAAATAGTAAAAACATACATAACTCTGGAGAACTATACGGTAAACTTCCGGTAGTAATCTTTTCCCCGGATGATACTGCAATGATAAAGCTTGGCCCCGAGACCAGGCGCCGTTATCTTGACCGCTCACTTTATGCCAGTTACTCCGGTTTTCTGCAGGATTATCAAAATTACTACCGTACCCTTAAACAGCGTAATGCCTTGTTGAAAACCAATAAATACGAAACATTGGAACTTTGGACAAAACAGCTGGCTAATGCCGGAATTCTGCTTATGGAAGACAGGCAAAGATACCTGATTAGATTACAGGAACTGCTCCAAAAGAATTATTTGAGCATATCAGGAAAAAAAGAAAAGGTAGAAATAGAGTACAGACCAGATGTACCGGTTAATTTTCAAGACTTACTGTTTGAGCAGTTTGAGCATGACAAACATTATAAAAATACCGGACGTGGACCACATAGGGATGATATCCTTTTTTTGATAGATGGCAGACCACTAAAGGTTTATGGTTCACAGGGACAACAGCGCAGTTTTGTACTAGCTCTGAAGATGGCAGAGATGGATTACCTTAAAGAAACTTTTGGTGAACTGCCCGTACTTTTACTTGATGATATAGCCTCTGAACTTGACAGGGAACGAATGATGAACCTGCTGACATTTTTACGTCAACAGGAGGTGCAGGTTCTTATTACAACTACTGATATAACCCACTTTTTACCGGCAGTGCAGAATGACAGCAGGATCTTCCGGGTTGAAGGTGGCAGACTGATTGATGAGGGAACATTAATAAAATGAGTGAACTAGAACAGAACCCGGCAACATCGACTCCGGAGTATGGCGCAGACAGCATCAAGGTATTGGAAGGACTTTCGGCTGTAAGAAAACGTCCTGCAATGTATATTGGTTCAACATCCAGCTCCGGCCTTCACCACCTGGTCTATGAAGTTGTTGACAACTCTATAGATGAGGCGCTTGCAGGTTACTGTAACGAGGTAAATGTAACCATCAACATGGATGGTTCTATAACCGTTGTGGACAACGGTCGTGGCATACCGACAGAAATGCATTCAGGTGAAGGTAAATCTGCTGCAGAAGTAGTCATGACAGTGCTTCATGCAGGTGGAAAATTTGACAATGATTCATACAAGGTTTCAGGTGGTCTGCATGGAGTAGGCATTTCAGTTGTAAACGCCCTTTCTAAATGGCTTGATCTTGAGATAAGACGAGACGGAAAGATCTGGCGCCAATCCTATCATCGTGGCGAACCACAGGCACCACTTGAGATTACCGGAACGACACGTAAACGGGGTACAAAGATCACCTTCATGCCGGACGAGGAGATTTTTGAAACAACAGAATATTCATTTGATATCCTTTCCCAGCGTTTAAGAGAACTGGCATTCCTGAATGCCGGTGTAAGGATAAAAATAAATGACGAACGCACAGAAGGTAAATCGCACGATTTCTACTATGAAGGCGGGATTAACTCCTTTGTAGAATATCTTAACCGTGCCAAGACACCGCTCCACCAGAAGCCGATATACTTCAAGGGAGAAAAGGGTGGCGTTGAGATGGAATTATCCATGCAGTACAACGACTCTTATGATGAAAAAATCTTCTCCTTTGCCAACAACATAAACACCCATGAAGGCGGAACACACCTGGCAGGATTCAAGGCAGCGCTTACTCGCACCATGAACTCATATGCGGCAGGTAACAACCTGATGAAAAACGCCAAAGTAGCGATTTCAGGAGATGACCTCCGCGAGGGGATGACCTGCGTCATTTCGGTAAAAATACCGCAGCCACAGTTTGAAGGACAGACCAAGACAAAACTTGGCAACTCAGAAGTTAAAGGCTATGTCGAATCACTTCTAAATGAAAAACTTGCCGTATATCTTGAAGAAAATCCACAGGTTGCCAAGCGGATACTGGAAAAATCAATAGAGGCAGCCCGCGCCCGTGAAGCGGCACGCAAAGCCAGAGACCTCACACGCCGTAAAGGAGCCCTTGATCTTGGCGGCCTTCCGGGAAAACTGGCAGACTGCCAGGAAAAAGATCCTGCTTTGTGTGAACTTTACCTTGTCGAGGGCGATTCTGCGGGTGGTTCAGCAAAACAGGGGAGAGACCGCCGTTTTCAGGCTATTCTGCCATTAAAAGGCAAAATCCTTAACGTTGAAAAGGCTCGCTTTGACAAGATGATCTCCTCACAGGAGATCCGTACACTCATAACAGCAATGGGCACCGGAATAGGCAAGGATGATTTTGATATTGCCAAGCTTCGTTATGGCCGGATCATAGTTATGACTGACGCTGATGTTGACGGTTCGCACATCCTTACACTGCTCCTGACATTCTTCTACCGGAACATGCGGGAACTGATTGAGCGTGGCAACCTCTACATAGCCCAGCCTCCGCTCTACAAAGTAAAGCGTGGCAAAAAAGAACTCTATCTTCGCAATGAAGCAGCACTTCAGCAATTTCTGCTTGAAGAAGGGGCGGAAGAACTGATTCTCAGTCTTGAAAAAGGAGATCGTTCTTACAGAGGTCATCAGATTATACCAGTCGTACGCCAGTTGCTTGAGTGGCGTAGTCTCTTTGAAAAGGTTGTAAAAAAAGGTATTCCGGCAGACCTTCTTGATCTGCTGATACGCTCAGGAGTACAGCCAGGTCTTGAAGAGATTGGCGCATTAGAACCATTCTTACCAAAAATGCAAGCCATCCAGCCCGATTCAGACTATCAGCTTGATGAAGACAGAATCACTTTCAGAATAGACAACGTCCGTTCAATAATTGACAGTCAGACCATGGGTGTACTTGCAAGCCATGAATATGAACTGCTCATAGAATCTCAGCGTAAGGTCGTAAGCCATATGGCAGGCAGCTCTGCCCGTCTTGAAGACAACAGTAAACTCCTCCTTGAGACCGACCGTCACGAAGAACTACTGGCATTCTTCCTTGAATATGCCAAAAAAGGGCTTGCCATCCAGCGTTACAAAGGTCTTGGTGAAATGAATCCTGAGCAGCTTTGGGAAACTACCATGAACCCGGACAACCGCACCCTGCTACAGGTTAAGATCGAGGACATAGTAGAGGCAGACGAGATCTTCACCGTGCTGATGGGCGATCAGGTTGAGCCTCGCCGGGAATTTATCGAGACCAACGCCTTGAATGTGGTCAACCTGGATATTTAGGTCTAAATATGTAGGTTTTCCCAATTAGTTAAATTTTGGCTCCATAACCTTAAAAAATCCTATAAATATTAGTTTGTTTTAACAAAAGCATCCATTCGGGTGCTTTTGTTTTTGATGAATCGAAATTAAAAATCGGATAACAAAATATGACATATTTGACAGCTATTAATTGGTTAGCTGTTTGACTGAGGCCGGTTGATACGGTATACACAAGAGGTCTTACACTCTAAGCATCTGAAAGAAGCGGGAGTATGAACAAAAAAGACCTCTCAGAACGCGATATCTGCACCCAGTTTATCGTCCCTGCCCTTAAAAAGGCGGGCTGGGATCTGCAGCGTCAAGTTCGTGAAGAGGTTTCCTTCACTGATGGTCGTATCTATGTGAAAGGCACCAGTTCTGCTCGTGGCAGCCGCAAACGTGCCGACTTCATCCTGTATTACAAGCCCAACATCCCTATTGCTGTCATAGAAGCAAAAGACAACGCTCACTTTGTCGGGGCTGGCATGCAACAGGCTCTTGGCTATGCAACTACCCTTGATATCCCGGTTGCCTTCAGCTCAAACGGAGATGGCTTTGTAGAGCATGACCGTACCGCCAGCTCCGGAATTGTTGAGCGTAACCTTTCACTTGATGAATTTCCCTCTCCAGAAGAACTCTGGCAGCGATACAAGGTTTACAAGGGGATCTATACACCGCAGCAGGAACAGATTGCCTCGTTTGACTACTTCTATGACGGCTCAGGCCGCGCCCCCCGCTACTATCAGCAGATAGCCATCAACCGTACTGTTGAGGCTATAGCCAAGGGACAACCCCGAATTTTGCTGGTCATGGCCACCGGCACCGGCAAGACCTACACCGCATTTCAGATCATTCACCGGCTCTGGAAGAGCGGCACCAAGCAACGCATCCTGTTTCTGGCAGACCGTAACGCCCTGCTCGATCAGACCAAGCGGGGGGACTTCAAACATTTCAAGGATCGGATGACGGTTATCCGTAAGAAGAAGATCGACAAGGCATTTGAGATCTACCTTGCCCTGTATCAGGGATTGACCAACTATGATGAAGATTCCGATGCCTACCGTGAATTCAGCCCTGACTTCTTTGACCTGATTGTGGTGGACGAATGTCACCGTGGCAGCGCTGCTGCAGATAGCGCCTGGCGGGAGATACTGGACTACTTCAAAAACGCCACCCACATCGGCCTAACTGCCACACCCAAGGAAACCAAGACCGTCTCCAACATCGAATACTTTGGCGAACCGCTCTACACCTACTCGCTCAGGCAGGGGATAGCTGACGGTTTTCTGGCTCCTTACAAAGTGCTGCGAGTCGGTCTTAATGTTGATCTTGAGGGATGGCGACCGGAAGAAGGGCAGATGGATAAAGACGGCAATCCGGTTGATGACCGGTTGTACAACACCAAGGATTATGACCGGAATCTGGTCATTGATGAACGCACCAGAGCTGTTGCCCGCAAGGTGACGGAATTTCTCCGCAAAACCAGCCCCTACGACAAGACCATTGTCTTCTGTGTGGATATTGAACATGCCACCCGTATGCGGCAGGCCCTGGCAAATGCCAACCCGGAAGAGGTGCTGAAGAACCACAAGTACATCATGAAGATCACCGGTGATGATGATGAAGGCAAGCGGGAACTGGACAACTTCATCAACCCGGAGGAACGCTATCCAGTCATTGCCACCACCTCCAAACTGATGACCACCGGCGTTGATGCCCAGACCTGCAAGCTGATCGTACTTGATTCCAACATCAGCTCAATGACTGAATTCAAGCAGATCATCGGTCGCGGCACCCGTATCAATGAAGAGTTTGGCAAGCGCTATTTCACCATCATGGATTTTCGCAACGTGACCGACCTGTTTGCCGATCCTGATTTTGACGGCGATCCGGTTATGGTCAAACAGGTGCTGGCTGATAATGAGCTGACAGATGCTGATATCCATCCTGAAGATGAGACCATTCTGGATGAGGAAACCGGCGAAGAGATCCCCTTTGGCGAACCTAAAAAAGACGCAACCTATGAACGGCCTGAAATCATCGATGGTGGCGGCATTGTGGCAGAGCCTCAGCCCAAAACCTATGTGGCCGGGGTGGATGTCTCCATTCTGAATGAAAGGGTGCAGTATCTGGGGGCCAATGGCAAGCTGACCACTGGTAGCCTGAAGGAGTATACCCGTACCGGACTGCTACAGGAATTCCGCAGCCTGGATGATTTTCTGTCTCGCTGGAATAGTGCTGAAAAGAAAAAGGCAGTCATTGAGCAACTGGCCGAGCATGACATCATCCTTGAAAACCTGCTGTATGAAACCAAACGAGAATTGGATCTGTTTGATCTGATCTGCCACATTGCCTGGGATCGTCCGGCTCTTACCCGCAGGGAGCGAGCCGAGCAGGTCAAAAAGCGCGACTACTTCACCAGATACGGTGAAAAGGCACGGCTGGTTCTGCAAGCGTTGCTGGATAAATACGCTACAGACGGTATTGAGAACATTGAAGAGATGAAGGTGCTGACCATAGACCCGTTCAAATCAATCGGCACCCCGGCAGAGATAGTCCATCTTTTTGGCGGCAAAGAAGCCTACCAACTGGCAGTAAAAGAGCTGGAAACTGAAATCTACAAGATGGCCTAATCCTTGAGCCTCTTGCAAAGCGTCATGAGGATGGCGAGATGCAAGGCGCAAGCGAGCGAGGAAACGAGGCGTACAGGCTGGTACGTTGAGTTTTCGAGTGAGTGGCAACACAGCAGATTGACACCGCAGTAGTTTTGCAAGAGGTTCATATGAAGAATATCGGTACTATCATCAAACGCTTACAGAATATCATGCGCAAGGACACCGGCGTTTCCGGTGATGCCCAGCGTATCGAGCAGATCGGCTGGATGATTTCACTGAAGATACTGGGGGACAAGGATCAGGAACTGGAGATTATCCAGGACGGTTATGTTTCACCGATTCCACCAGAACTGCAATGGCAAAGCTGGGCTGCAGATGATGAAGGCTTGACCGGCGATGCCCTGCGCAACTTTATTGATCAACAACTGTTTCCCGGGCTGAAGAATCTGGATATCTCAACCGGCAACAAGCGTGCCCTGATTATCCGCGAGATTTTTGACGGCACCAACAACTACATGAAGAACGGCACCTGCATCCGTCAGGTACTGAACGAGTTGAACCAGATTGATTTCAACTCTTCAGAGGATCGCCATATCTTCGGCGATATCTATGAAATTATTCTGCGTGACCTGCAGAGTGCGGGTAACTACGGTGAATTCTACACTCCCCGTGCCCTGACCGAGTTCATGACCAGCATCATAAACCCCCGACTGGGTGAAAAGGTGCTTGATCCGGCCTGCGGTACTGGCGGCTTTCTTACCAGTGCCATTGAAAACATCCGCAAGCAGGATCTGAAGAACGTTGATGACCTGAAGGTACTACAGGACAGCATCCACGGTATGGAGTTCAAACCGCTGCCGTTTATGCTCTGCGTTACCAACCTGATTCTGCATGACATTGAAGTCCCCAACCTTGATTACACCGACAGCCTCAACCGGGAGTACACCAGCATCAGTGTAAAGGATCGGGTGGATGTAATCCTGGCCAATCCGCCGTTTGGTGCTTCAGTGACCGATGGTGTTGAAACCAACTTCCCGCTTAATTATCGCACCACTGAAAGCGCCGACCTGTTCCTGCTCCTGATGATCCGCTACCTGAAGGATGGCGGCAGAGCCGCTATTGTCCTGCCTGACGGTTCTCTGACTGGTGATGGCGTCAAGCAACGCATCCGTCAGCACTGGCTGGAGACCTGTAACCTGCACACGATTGTGCGTTTGCCTAACTCGGTCTTTCAGCCATACGCCAGCGTTGCCACCAACCTGCTCTTTTTCACCAAGGGAGAACCGACCAAGGAAATCTGGTACTGGGAGCATCAACTGCCAGAAGGGGTAAAGGCATACTCCAAAACCAAGCCGATCCAGAGCTCAGAATTCAACAGCCTGAAGGAGTGGTGGCACAACCGGCAGGAGAGCGACCAGGCATGGAAGGTCTCGATAGATACCTTGGTTGCCAATGGTTACAACCTGGATATTAAGAACCCCCACGTAAAGGAAGTTGCCCACACCTACACCAGCGCTGAACTGCTGGAACTGCTGCATCAGTCGTTTAAGAAGAGCGATGCCCTTTTGCAGACCTTGCGCAAGGAGCTGGAGCAATGAGTGAGTTAACCGTTTTTCAACGTGACATCAGGGAAATTCTCCACTCTGCCCGCCAGAAGGCTTACACCGCCGTCAACTTTGCCATGGTAGAAGCCTACTGGTTTATCGGACGGCGTATTGTGGAAGAGGAGCAAGCAGGCAATGAGCGGGCTGGTTATGGCGATAAGTTGATCGCCGGTTTAGCGAAGGCGCTTACACATGAGTTCGGCAGAGGCTTCAATTCATCAAACATTAGATATTTCAGACAGTTTTATCTTGTTTTTTCATCAATTCAAAAACGCCACACAGTGTGTGGCGAATTGAGAGAAAAAACCGTTCCAGCTAATTTGAGCCGTGAACTTTCCTGGAGCCATTACCGGTTGCTGATGCGCATCGAATCAACAACTGTCCGTGATTACTACATGAACGAGGCCGCCGCTGCCAACTGGAGTGTGCGACAGCTACAGCGGAACATCAACTCTCTCTATTATGAGCGGCTTCTGAGCAGCCGGGATAAGCAGACTGCTTTACAGAATGCCGAATCCATGGAAAAGGTTAGCACCAGCGATATTATCCGTGATCCTCTCGTTCTGGAATTTTTGGGATTGCCCATGCCGCCGAGTTACTCTGAAGCGGATTTCGAGAGCGCCATTATTGTCAATCTGCAGCGTTTTCTTCTGGAACTGGGTAAAGGGTTTTCGTTTGTTGGTCGACAATACAGAATTACAACAGAAACGAAGCACTTTTACATTGACCTGGTTTTCTACAATTATCTGCTGAAATGTTTTGTACTGGTAGACCTGAAAGCAGGCGAACTGACCCATCAGGATATCGGCCAGATGGATATGTATGTCCGTCTGTTTGAGGATAAGATCCGAGGGAGCGACGACAACCCGACCGTCGGCATCATTCTCTGCACCGAAAAGGATGAAACGATTGTCAGATATAGCGTGCTGGAGGAAAGCCGCACCCTGTTTGCCAGCCGTTATACCACCTACCTTCCCAGCGAGCAGGAGTTGCGCGCCGAACTGGAGAGGGAACGGCAACTGTTTCTTGATATGAAGCAGAAGAGAAAAACGCCTGCCACTGAAGCTAAGAAGGGCAAACGGAATGGGTGAATGGCGGCGGGTGAAAATAGGTGATGTTGCCCGGCATAGAAAAGTCTCCATTACCATTTCTGATGATGTTGAATATAAGCTATGTCGCGTGCAACTGCATCGAAGGGGAGTGGTCTTACGGGAGAAGCTGCCTGGTGCCGCGATTAAAACCAAGAAGCAACAGGTCTGCAAAGCTGGTGATTTGATAGTTGCTGAAATGGATGCAAAGTTTGGTGGTTACGGCTTCATCGGTGAAGAACTTGACGGAGCTATAGTCAGCAGTCACTATTACCTCTACGAGCTCGACCCCGCTAAAATCAGTAAAGAATACTTCTTGGTTCTGATTCATTCCGGAACCATTCAAAGCCAGATAGAAGCCAAAGGTAGCACAAATTACTCCTCCATCAGGGGGTGGGAATTTCTCGATTACGAAATACTTCTCCCGAGCTTGGAATGTCAGCATCAAATTGCCTCTCGCTTCAACACCTGTTTTTCTGCCGTCAACACACATGACTTACAGGCTTCGGAACAACTTTCTCTTCTCAAACAACTCCGCCAGGCCGTGCTGCAAGAGGCGGTGGAAGGGAAACTGACAGCGGCATGGCGCACGCAGCATCCGGTGGTAAAGGGTGATCCGCAGTTTGATGCCGTGGCGCTGCTGGCTCAGATCAGGACCGAAAAAGAGAGGCTGGTGAAGGAAGGAAAAATCCGGAAAGAAAAACCTCTGCCGCCAATAGCTGATGACGACAAGCCGTTTGACCTGCCGGATGGGTGGGTGTGGTGCAGGCTGGGAGATGTCGCAGATGGTTTCCAATACGGGTCGAGTGCAAAATCGATCAAAGACGGTAAATCTCCTGTGCTTAGAATGGGTAATATTCAAGGCGGTCAAATTGACTGGACCGACCTTGTCTATACGAACGACAAGGATGAAGCAAAAAAATATAGCCTCACTGAAGGCGATCTTCTGTTCAACCGTACCAATAGCCGTGAGTTGGTAGGAAAAACTGCTCTGTTTGACGGGCGACGCGAAGCACTCTTTGCAGGTTACCTCGTCCGAGTTTCCATGTTGGGCAAAATAAGCCCGACATACTCAAACTTCGTACTCAATTCGAAGCATCACCGCGAATGGTGCGACGAAAACAAGACTGACGCGCTTGGACAGTCGAATATCAACGCAACAAAGCTGAGAGATTTTCTTTTCCCCCTTCCCCCCCTCGCCGAACAACAAGCCATCGTTTCCCGCGTGGACAGCCTCATGGCCGTCATTGATGAACTGGAAAAGCAGATTGCCGAACGGAAGGAACAGGCGCAGCAGCTGATGCAGATGGTGCTGCGGGAGGCGTTTGATGGCGGCGCCACCTGTCCTTAATAGAAATGCTTTCAATGCACGCAAAATTTAACTTGCATTGAGCTTTATTGAGGTATAATTATTGCAAACATTCGTGCAACGTTAGCTAATTTTGCGAGGTATTACCATGGGCGCGAGAATCAAGAGAATATATGTGGATGGATACAAAAACCTTGTTGATTGCGAAATATCACTTGGTGATTTCAACGTACTTGTCGGCCCCAACAACAGCGGAAAAAGCAACTTCCTTGAGGTTGTCACCTTTGTAAATGCTCTCCTGTTTGGAGCTGAAGAGCACAAAAAAAACATCTATGAAAATGCCTCAACACCGCGTGGCTACTCATCCTCCTGCCACCTGGAAGATCACAAGTGCAAACCAATTTCCTTCTCGTTCCTACTGCAACATATCGAAGAGAACACAACCTGGGAGATAGAATATTTCCTGTCCATCCAATGTGCCGACCCATTTATCGGCATCGAACCGAATCAAAAAGACGTCGGTATTATCAAAGAATTTCTTACCGTCAAGGATATATCCAAGACCGGTAAGCCGGTCATGCTATTCGAGCGTGACAGGGATTTATTGAAGACCAGAAAACATGATGGCAAGAGAACAAACCACAAGATTGACCGCTTCAGATCCGCCGTCAGCGCCATAGATGTTCTATTCCCGGATAATGAAGGATTGGCGGCTCATTTCCCTCTGGCTATGTCAGGCCTGTATGAATTGTTTGTCACAAGAGTCGTATTTGTTTCTCCGGTTGAGATCAGGAAAAATCTCAATCATGGCAAAGGGATTGCCTATGATCCATCCCGCGCGACTTCGCTTGATATCCTACAGGCTATAGCCGAAATAAAAAAAGATGAGGCTCTCTACGCCCAATTCAGCAATGTCCTTTGCCAGATTCTGGACATCGAAGATATCAGTTTTGCGACGATTCCTTTTCCTGAGGAAGTCAGAAAGAATGTGAAAGAAGCGCCGGAAGTTTTTCATATGTTCCTGCTGAAAATGTTGGGCCAACCACCTTCGGACATACGGAATTATTCAGATGGAACACTGATGGTCGTAGCATTGCTGGTTCTGCTGCTTTCGCCAGAAAAAGATTGCCCTCTTATCTGCATCGAAGAACCTGAGAACTGCCTGCACCCGAAGGCTCTCAAAACACTTCTGGCCTATCTCAAGCAAAAAGCTGCCGATATCCAGTTATTGATTACAACCCATTCTCCTTTTCTCATCAATCAGGTGAACCCGGAAGATGTGACCGTTGCTCGTGTGAAAAGTGACGGCAGCACGCACTTTGAGCGGATTAACAACATAAAGGAGCTTCATAGAAAGCTCAGGAAAGGGTTCATCAATTTTGGTGACATGCTGGAAACCTGCTTTGAGGAAGATGAGGGAGTTATTTTCTGATGGCTGTGCGAAAAAAGCCACATAGGGAAGTCGCTCTAATATTCGTCGAAGGCGATACCGAAATGGAGTTCTATGGAAAACTCGCTGAGTCATATCTGCGTGGAATTTCAAAATCCATCCTCAACCTGCATGGAATTTACAACGTTCACAGGAATGTCTTGGGCAAGACCGAGGCATTTCTCCATCAGCATAGTGATGCGACAGTAAGAATTTACTGCTGTATCGACCGGGAGAGTCGAGACCATAATCCGCCGCTTGATATCGTTGAGTTACGATCAACTCTTAAAGAACGAAAGGACTTCAAGCGGGTATTGTCGGCTGATGCTATTATTGCCACACAAATGATAGAGTCTTGGTTCTTCCACGACATCGACGGCGTTTATAAATTCCTGAAAGTTCCGCACGCCCAAAGAAATCCTACAAAATTCTCTCCTCCGGAAAAATTTACCCACCTTGACCTGTCTAAGCTGTTTGCCCGCTTCGGCAAGACGTATATCAAAGGACGCAAGTGTGCAAACTTCATCAGCCATCTTGACCTTGAGAAAATCTGTGGAATCTGTAATGAACTATCAGTTGGATTGAATCTGATAATTAGGCAGGCTCAAGGAGTCTATTGAGTCGATCCTTGAAACAAGATTACATTTGAAGAGGTACGTTTGTTAACACACTATGCAGATTAAATTCCTCCACACCGCCGACATCCATCTCGGCAAGACATACCGCACTGCAACCGATGAAGCCGAACGTTACGAAGACTTCTTTCGGATGCTCGGCAGTATCGTTTCTGATGCCCTTGCCGCACAGGTTGATTTCATCCTGATCGCCGGTGATCTGTTCCATACGGGTCAGATCCTCCCCCGTACCTTTGCCCGCACCATTGAAACCCTGCAGCCGCTGAAAGATGCCAAAATCCCCTGCATTGCCGTGGAGGGGAACCACGACTGGATTCATCGCCGTGACAGCATTTCCTGGATGGAGGCGTTGTCGCAGATGGGCTACATCTGCCTTTTACGGCCATCCCGTACGGAAGCAGGCGGCTACTGTTTTGATCCATTTAATCCTGAGACCGGCAGGGGTGGGCAGATCGAAATCAAAGGCCTCAACATCTACGGGCTTGGCTACATCGGCGCCCAGGCAGGCAGCCATGTGGCTCGTATCTGTGAGGCGGTTACCACGAAAAACAACCTGTTGCTGTTCCATGTGGGGATCTGGACTTATTCACCGGTGGAGATCGGTAACATGCAGCCGGATGAGGCATTGCCACTGGCAGAGAGATTCGATTACGTGGCGTTGGGGCACGGTCACAAGTCCTATCTGATTGCCACACCTGAAGGACGCAAGTACGCCTTTAACCCTGGCGCACCGGAGCGGGTTAACTTCGGCGAAGAGAAATACGACAAAGGCTATTTTCTGGTTACGGTTGAGGAAGGTTGCTACAGCCATGAGTTCCGTCCCACTGCACCCCGCCCGATGCTGGTGACGACCATCAACCTGGATGGTGCCGACCATGCTGACCAGGCCCTGGAGAACTTTTGCAGCCAGTTCATGGCGATACTGCCAGCGTCTGATGACACCCGCAGACCGCTGCTGGAGATCAGACTGACCGGGCGCGTTGCCTTTCATCCCTTTGAGTTGGGACGAGAGCGTTTACGGCTGGCGCTGGAGGAGATCTGTAGCCCGCTGCATCTGGAAATCAAAAACCACCTGTCACTGGTGACCAGCAGCAATGCTGGTGAAGATGTAAAACGCAGTCTGGCCGAGATTGAACGGGATGTGCTGGGAGAGTTGATCAGTGCCAACAGCAGCTACAAGGAACAGCGGGACGAACTGGTCAGCCTTGCCCTGTCTATCCGGGATCAGGTCTTGAAAGGAGATCTGGACGGTGAGGAGTTGCTGGGCCTCCTTTCCCGTGAGTCATAGCCATGCAGATACTTTCTATCCATCTTAAGAACATCAAGTCCCACCGTGATCGGGAAATTAGCTTCTCCAGTGGTATCAACGTACTGTCCGGCCCCAATGGTGTTGGCAAGAGTACCATCTTCGAGGCAATTGGCTATTGTCTGTTCGGGGTGGATGCCAAGGACTTTGTCTCCAACGTGGATCGTTTTCTCTCCATCGGGGCAAAAAAGGGAGAAATCAGCGTCACCTTCTTGAGCGACGATGGCGAGACCTACCGGATAAGCCGCACTGTGGGCGCTGCTGCCAAGTGGCTGCTGGCCAAAGAGATTGGCGGCAGTTTTGAGGTTGAAGATCATGCCCGCTTGGAAGAAACCGAGGCGCGGGTGGCAGAGCTTCTGGGGCTTGCTAATGGTCGTCCCCTGGCGGAACAGTTCAAGCTGGTAATCGGCCCCTTCCAAAATGACTTTCTTGGACCTTTTGTCATCAAGCAACCCACTAAACGGCAGGAGGCGTTCGATGAGATTCTTGGCATTGATGCCTGGCGTAAAACCTATAAGGGAACCAGTGGTCTGTTGTCAGCCGTGCAGGAGCGGCTCAAGATTCTGGCGGTGGAGGTATCAGGTAAACAGGAACAGCTGGCAGTCTTGCCGGACAAGATCAAGGAGGGGGCTGCTATCCAGGAAGATACCATCCTGCGCCAGCAACAACTGAAGGAAAAGGATGCAGCGCTTGCGATCCTGAATGGCCGTCTGGAGGAGCTGGAACTGCGGGAAAAGGCCGTTACCGCTCTGAATGGTGAGGTGAAGATTCTGGAAAACCGTATCAAGGATGGTACGGTCAAGGTTGGGGAACAGCAGCAACGGGTTGAGCAGAGCCAAACCGCATTGAACGTTGTAGAGCAGTCGAAGGCTGGCAAAGAGGCATTTGAAAAGATCGAGGCGTCTCTTGAGCTGTTGCGCAAACAGGAACAACAGCGCCGCATCAAGGAGCAGGAAATTGGCGGTCTGGAAAAAGAAGTGATACGTCTGTCCCAACTGCTGAGCCATGAGCGGACAGAAATAAAAAAAATCGACACACAGTTGAATAACGAACTGGAAAAACTCAGTAAAAGCCGCGTGGAACTGCAACCGGATCCAGAGCTTTCCGCCAGCGCCAGTAACCTGCCGGAGTTGCGCACGGGATTGGAAGCCCTGCGTGGGCAGCGTTCTCTGCTGGATGGGCGGCGGGAAAGTCTGCTGGAAGGAAAAGAAAAGCTGGGTGAAGGGGTCTGCCCGTTCTTTCAGGAACAGTGTCGTAATATTGCCGGTACTGTCCCCCGTGATCTCTTTAGCAGTCGTATCGATGAACTGGCTCGGCAGGCATCTGATCTGGACGGGAAGATCGTACAGACCCGCACGTTGCTGAAGGATGCCGAGGTCGCTGATAAAGAACTGAACAACCGTGCCGTCCGCCTGCGGGAGTTGGAGAAACAGCTTGTTGCGTTGGAAGAACGCCGCAATCAGAATCGGAAGCGGTCTGAAGGGCTGGAGACAATTATCAGGCAACAGACTGAAGCTGCAAAAACAGTTGAGTCAGGCAAGGTCGGGCTAAAAGCCTTTGCTGAACTTGATGCACAGATTGCGGAAGCAGAAAAGCTGCGTCTGCAGTATCAGCCTGCCAGGGATGCCTATACTGCCAACCTTAATCTGGCCACAGAGCTGGAGGCATGTCAGCAGCAGCTACAGAAGATGGTGCGGCTCCTTGAGGGGCTATCGGCTGAGTTACGGACAAAGCAGGTCGATCTGGCAAAACAGAGTCAGGAATATCAGCCGACACTGTTGCTGGAACTGCGTAAGGAAAAGGAGGTGCTGTTGGCCGATCTGGCCACACTGCGTCAACAGCTCTTGGAGCTGAAACGAACTGCTGATCGACTTGAAAAAGAGATCGGACAGTTGACTCTGATTCAGACAGAGATTGAGGCCAAACAGTCTGAGATCAGGAAATTTGAAGACAAGGAAAAGCTGGTCAAGTTCCTGCGCGATAAAGTTTTCAAGAATGTCTCAACCCAACTGTCTGAGCGATTCCGTGAGGAGATCAGCCAGCGAGCCGACCGGATCTATCGTACTATTGCCGAATCTGACGAGGAACTGTACTGGGGAGATAACTACCAGATCATCCTGAAGGATATGCAGGATGGCAACATACGCGAACGCAGTGATGACCAGCTTTCAGGTGGGCAGATGATGAGTGCGGTTGTTGCCCTGCGGCTGGCATTGCTCCAAACCATTGGCGCGCGTGTAGCCTTCTTTGACGAACCGACCTCTAACCTGGACGCTGCAAGGCGTGAAAACCTGGCTCATGCCTTCCGCGCCATTGATGTTGGCAGGGAAGAGGTGACGGAACACTGGTATGATCAGCTGTTTCTGGTGAGTCATGATGTTGCATTTAGCGAGATCACTGACCAGTTGATACAGGTAGGTGAATAATGTTTCAAACTGGGTTGTCATGAACCGCCAGAAATTTATTAACTCTCTCAAAAAGCGATTTTCTTTGCGTTTGCATATGACCTTGATTTTGCTGGCTACTTCAATAGCTGGTGTACTGGCCAGCAAAGGATTGCTGGCTATCGGTCTGCATAATGTAATGATTCGCTACCCGATAACAGTTCTTTTTGCCTATGGGGTGTTTTTTGCTGCTATAAAAATCTGGCTCTGGCTTATGACCGATGCTCCGGTTAGTAAAAGCCGTGATAACGGCATTGACAGTCTTGATTTAATAAACATTCCTCTGCCGTCAACCGGTTCAAGCGAAGCTACATTTTCTGGTGGAGGCGGCTCATTTGATGGCGGTGGTGCCAGTGCCGATTTTGGCGATACCTTGGGTGAAATGGGCTCAGGAACCGGTGATGTATTTGGTAGCGTTGGTGACGCAGTTGGTGGAGCGCTTGACGATGAAGGAGGTCTGGTGCTGGTTGTTGTACTTGGACTTCTGGCCGTGTTGCTCTTCTCGGTACTTGGTGCCGGCCTATTCATGATCTGGCAGGCGCCGGCAATTCTGGCTGAAGCAGCATTTGATACTGTCTTGGCTGCCAGTCTGGTGCGTTCATCCAATCGAATGAACGAGCCTGACTGGATGGGAAGTGTCTTTAAAACCACCTGGAAGCCGTTTGCTGTCGTATTTACGCTTGCAATAGTTTCTGGGTGGGTAATGCATCACTACTTGCCCAAGGCAACACGGATGATGGATGTAATCAATGCGGCATTCTGAACGGTGCTAAAATGAGCAATATGCGAACTTTATTAAAAAACTGAGGAGATTGTATGACTAAATCAGATATCGTTGAAAAAATTCACACCTCTACCGGTCTTCCAAAGAAAGACTCCGCAGCAATGATGGAATCAGTCTTTAGCATTATGAAAGATTCTCTTGAGGCAGGCGAGACAATCAAGATATCCGGATTTGGGAGTTTTGTAGTCAGCCAGAAAGATGCACGTCGTGGCCGTAATCCACAAACTGGTGAAGCAATAACCATTGAGGCTCGCAAGGTACTCACCTTCAAGCCGAGTTCAGTGCTGAGGGAAGCAATTAACGGCGAACCTGCGGCATGATTCACAAGGTCATCTCAGGTAGTCAGACCGGAGTTGACCGGGCAGGAGGTCTTTGGGAAAGGTCGGTCGATTCTGTTCAAAAAGCTCCATGTCATCAGGTTTCTGGACAGGAAGCGAAACGTGTTGGTCTATCTCGCGTTTACGGATAAACTGATTGAAGGTTCGCCAAAACATAGCCTGTCCAGTGTGCCGGTTATGCCCTGGAAGAACTGAAAGACTCATAACGCGCCCGGTACGGCAAAGGAGGCCATTATGGATATCTACTCCGTTGAGGTAACCACCATAGACGGTATCGTACAGAGCATGGACAGCTATCGTGGCAAGACACTGCTGATTGTCAATGTTGCCAGCCGGTGCGGCTTTACATCCCAATATGCCGGGTTGCAGACCCTCTACGACACCTATCGGGATAAGGGGCTTGTGGTGCTTGGTTTTCCCTGTGATCAGTTTGGTCATCAGGAACCGGGTGACGAAGAAGAGATTAAAAATTTCTGCTCGCTTACCTACAACGTCACCTTCCCGATGTTTTCCAAGGTTGAGGTCAACGGCAGCAACGCCCACCCGCTGTATCGATATCTCAAGTCTGCAAAAAAAGGGCTGCTCGGCACAGAAGCGATCAAATGGAACTTCACAAAATTCCTTGTTGCCCCGGATGGTAGAGTACTCAAGCGCTATGCGCCAACCGATACCCCGGCAAGCATTGCTGCAGACCTTGCGGCACTGCTGAACTGATTTAGATTGATATTAAAATAGATAATGATGAAGAAAATAACCATAACCACTGAAATTGGCAGATATTTCCTGACGGATCGGATTCGTGAAGAGGTGAACTTCTACTGCACGTCGCAGTCTGAAGGTGTTGAACCTCCGCCGGTTCAGAAACCGGTAGAGCCGGGCAGGCGCATTATTCCGCTGCCTTCAGCGCAGGAGTGGGCTGTTGCCGGGTCTGACCTGCAGGCAGCCATTGCCGGACGGGAGAGCCATCGTCGCTTTAGCGAAGATCCGCTTACCCTTGATGAACTGGCTTTTCTGCTCTGGGCAACCCAGGGGGTGCGCGCTATCCGCCATGAAGCAGCGGTTCTCCGCACAGTACCCTCTGCAGGCTGCCGTCATCCCTTTGAGACCTATCTTGCTGTTCTGCGGATTACCGGACTTGAACCGGGTATCTATCGGTATCTGCCCCTTGAACACGCACTGGTTTATGAACAGGATATCCCGAATCTGGCGGTCAGGGTCACCGCTGCCTGTCGAGGGCAGGCCTTTGCCGGCAGAGCCGCAGTAACCTTTATCTGGACTGCGGTCATGGCTCGTACGGAGTGGCGGTATGCTGAGGCATCATATAAAGTGATAGCCCTTGATGCCGGTCATATCTGTCAGAATCTGTATCTGGCCTGTGCGGCGATTGGCGCCGGAACCTGCGCTATAGCTGCCTATAATCAGGATCTGGCAGATGAACTGGTTGCTGTAGATGGTTCGGAAGAGCTTACGGTTTATATTTCTCCGGTGGGAAAATTGGCATAGCATGGCCGTGAGATTTGAACTTATTACAACGGGTACAATCCATTAAACAGACGATACAGATATTCGTGATTATGGCATTTGTGACTAAACTAGCTGTTTCGAGCAGGATGCGGTAATTCGACTGTAGAATTCTTGTCTTGCCTATGCAATATTACACCTGAATGAAAACAGGAGAGAATATATGAAAAAACTACTACTGATGATAACAGGTCTGTTACTGGCATGCGTCATTGCCATGCCGGTTGCCGCAGCCGAAAAGAAAGGGAAGAAGATGGTTACCACCGTATCAGGACTCAAATATGTTGATCTGCTAGAGGGTGCCGGGTCGTCACCGGTCAAGGGAAAATTAGTGACGGTTCATTACACCGGAACACTGGATAACGGCAAAAAATTTGACAGCTCCGTTGACCGCAACGAGCCGTTCAGTTTTGTGATAGGGGTTGGACAGGTTATCAAAGGCTGGGATGAAGGGGTGATGGGGATGAAGGTTGGCGGCAAGCGTCAGCTGATCATTCCGGCAAACCTGGGCTATGGCGCACGGGGTGCTGGTGGGGTTATACCGCCCAACGCAACGCTGCATTTTGATGTTGAGCTGCTGGGGATTAAATAACAGCAGAGTCTGAGAACTGGAGCAGGATATAAAGGATGCTGCCATGACAACTCCTAAAGAAACATCATTGTATAAGACATTACCGCTTTCCAGTGATCCGGCAGTACGCCGCCGCTACAAGATAGTTGATGAGCCGATTGTCGGCAACTTCAGGTTTGGTCTGTTGCTGGAAGATCTTGACATCATGGCCGAGCAGGCAGCTCTTGGCTATGCGCACCGCTCTCACCCCGACGCAAAGGTTGTGACTGCAGCCATTGATAACATCATTGTCCGCCATGTTGTTGACTGTGAGCGGGACATCCAGATCGATGCCCGGATCAATCATGTTGGCAAATCGTCCATGGTGGTGGGTATGCGGGTGGAGCATGCCGGAACTCCCTCAACGCACATTGCATCATGTTACTTTACAATGGTGGCCAGAGGCGGGGAGTCGGCAGAGGAAAGCCGCATATTGCCACCTCTTGAATATTCAGATGAGTTGGAGCGGAACAGGGCTGAAAAGTCACAGGTTGAGCGAGATCAATACCGTAAGCAGCAGACAGCTTTGCAGGAACCACCAAGTCGTGAAGAATATGCGCTCTTGCAACATCTGCATCAGAAGCAGGAGGAACCGGGTTTCAGCGGCCTAAAGGCCGGACAGCTGGTGGTTGACGCCTGGGAACGGATGTATCCTGAACAGGAGTATGTGCCTCATCGCATTTTTGGTGGATATCTTGTTCGACGGGCATATGAGCTGTCGGCTATCTGCTCAGAGCTGGTGGCGCCGGATCGGGCATTGATCGCAGCAGTCAACCGGATCAATTTTTTTCATCCGGTACGGCTTGGGGACAAACTGCACTATACCTGCCGTGTGGTGTATACCAGTGACAGCTTTGTCTGTGTTGAGGCAGCTATTGAACGGATAAGCAGGGACAGAACCAGCAAGGCGCTTTCCAACTCATGCCTGTTCACCTTTGTTAATGTTGATTCAGAGCTCAAGCATCAGTCGGTACCGGCAATCTACCCGACAACATATGCCGAGGATGCCCGCTATCTGGCTGCATATCGCAGCCATCGAGCCATGATTGGCCATTACACACTGATTTAGTGGATTACTACCTTGCAGACGTTATTTTGAACCGGAACGCCGGATTATTTAATCAGAGGGTTTAATCTCTGTAATCAGCAGATACAGATGCTTGCCAATGACTCCTCTGCAGCATCATAATCTTCAAGGCTTATACTGCCTTGAGGTTCCCATTTGCGTACCTTGTAGTAGAATTTATCATAATAACCTTCTATAAGTCCCTGAGCCAGACCTGGTATATCCCAATCTGCAAGCCTGCACTTAAGGGCTTCGTATTGTGCCCCGCCAAGTTTTTTTCTGATCCTCTCAAGAGCCTCTGCCATCGGCTGACGGTACTCCTCTTTTGCATACTCTGCTGTCAGGCGTTTTACCCTTGTCGGTATGGAGACATTACACCAGATCTTTGTGCTTTCGGCCATAACCTCGTACATATTCCCCGGAAGTGTTATCTGACCTATCCGTTTGCTTTCTCCTTCAAGAACAATCGGACGATCTGGCGGAGCTAAACGGAAGGTGTTCCAAAGCATTGTCTCAAAAATTTTTTGTGAGGGTTGTTCTCCAAGACCGATTGAGCCAAACGCAGAACCCCGGTGCCTGGCCAATCCCTCAAGATCAATTGCGGTCCATCTGCTGTCAGGCAACTGGAGTAAAAATTCGGTTTTGCCTGAACCGGTCATTCCATGAAGCACGATAAGCTGAACAGGGAGGCTGAATGATTCAAAGAAGGAACTAACGGTATTTCTAAAAGACTTGTATCCTCCGGCAAGCTTGAAAACAGGATGCCCTGTCATTTCCATAAGAATAGATACGGACTCGCTTCGTAGTCCCCCCCGCCAGCAATAAACAAGTATCGGTCTGCCATTTGCAGCCTCCGAAACCTCAGATACAATTGTCGGAAAGCGATGACAGGTAAGCTTCAGGCCAAGTATACGGGCGGTCTCTGCTCCCTGCTCCTTATAGACAATTCCTACCTGGGCACGTTCGGCATTATTTAATATAGGGATATTTACAGAGCCGGGAATATGATCTTCAGCAAACTCAAGCGGGGTTCTGACATCAATAATACAGTGACTGTCTATAAGCGCAGGCTCAAACCGGATAGTTACGGACATTGGTTCATCTGCTCCAAACTGATTTTTTTCTGTATCTCCCTTGCTAAGAAGGGGGTTAGGTGATACATATAAACACTCTTTCCTACGTCTTTGCAAGGGTGCAAAACCTTTCATACCATCACATTTGTCAGGAGGAAAACCAATGGAGAAGAAACAGGTGCATTATAGTGAGCTTGGTCTGGTCAACACAAAGGAGATGTTTTCCAAGGCTATGGCAGGAAAGTATGCCATTCCGGCATACAACTTCAATAATCTTGAGCAGCTTCAAGCTATTGTCGTTGCCTGCGCTGAAACGAACTCTCCCGTGATCATTCAGGTTTCCAAGGGTGCAAGAAATTATGCAAACGAGACGATGCTTCGCTACATGGCTATGGGCGCTGTCCAGATGGCGCGTGAAATTGGTTCCAACATACCAATCTGTCTTCACCTTGATCATGGCGATTCCTTTGAACTTTGCAAGTCCTGTGTAGACAGTGGCTTTTCCTCTGTAATGATTGACGGTTCTCATCTTCCATATGATGAAAATGTGGCTTTATGTAAAAAAGTGGTTGAGTATGCCTACCAGTTTGACGTTAGCGTTGAAGGGGAGCTTGGAGTTCTGGCAGGTATTGAGGATGAGGTTTCTGCAGAACATTCAAGCTATACAAGACCGGAAGAGGTGGAAGATTTTGTCAGGAAAACCGGGGTTGATTCACTTGCAATTTCGATAGGTACAAGTCATGGCGCCTTCAAATTCAAACCTGGCCAGCCTGTGCCGCCACTTCGTTTTGATATCCTGGCTGAATGCGAAAAACGCATTCCCGGCTTTCCGATAGTTCTGCACGGCGCTTCTTCTGTAGTTCAGGAATACGTTGAACTTATCAATAAATATGGCGGAAATCTTGCCGGTGCACTTGGAGTACCGGAAGAGCAGTTACGCCAGGCAGCCGCCTCTGCTGTCTGCAAGATTAACATCGATTCGGATGGGCGTCTTGCTGTGACCGCAAAAGTGCGTGAATACTTTGCCAAGGATCCTAAAGAATTTGACCCGCGCAAATATTTGGGAGAAGCACGCAAGGAGCTGGTAAAACTGATAAAACACAAGAATGAAACAGTTCTGGGATCGGCAGGTAAAGCCTGAAAAGGTAATAGCGAGGTGCGCGCCATGAGTACCAGAAAATTTTCACGTGTTCCATTTCATGTAATTGCGACCGCAAATGTCAGCGGTCGCAGTTTTCAAGGCAAGATCAGCAATCTTTCCATGAACGGAATGTTTATGGAAACAACTGAAAGGCTGCCGGAAGGAGAATCAGCCGATCTGCTGATTTCACTTGAAGGCACAGAACCGGAGATTACAGTCAACTTTCAGGGTAGGGTGAGCAGGCTTACAGATGATGGGATCGCTTTCCACTTTGAAAAGATTGATCTCGATTCCTATACTCATCTTCGTAATATTATTGCATATAACATTGCAGATGCTGAAAAGGTAATGGATGAAATCTTTTCCAATATTGAAGACAGGCTCTCCTCAGGAGCCTGATTTGCGAGCCTATTATGAATTTTAGCACTCATTGTAAAACTTATTCCCTGATAGGTTTCTTTCTTGGAGTAGGAGCCCCGCTTGGCTGGATTATCCTGCGCCTTTTTATACTCTACGACCCGTCCCAACCGCTTTTCATCCAAATCCTTTCTGATGTAACAAAGGACTCTCAACATCAGATGCTATATCTTTACATGGGTGTTGGCACATCGGTCATACTGGCAACGGTTGGATGTCTGATAGGTAGAAACGGAGATGAACTTCAACACAGGGCAGAGGAGCTTGATCTCTTGCATCAGGAAGTAGCATCCCAGAAAGAGCTTTTTGAAAATCGCTACAAGGTTCTGGATACCAACATAAAGAGCTTTCACCAGATAAGCAGCAAGATACAGACATCACTGAATCTTGAAGAAGTGCTCCTTCTAAGCGCGGAAGGTCTGCATGATATACTCGGATATGAACGGGTAAACATACTGATGGTCTCAAAAGAGGGTACAAAACTGAGATTTGTGACCGCTGCAGGTAGCAATGCTGCTGATATTACAGATCTGGAGCTCCCTGTAAATTCTGATTTAGGGGTTATATATCGAAGTATCACGGAGAAAAAACCTTATCTGATTGATGACATTTCCAGGTTTGACAGCAGCTATCATCTCCAGCCACCTTTTGATCAGATACAGGTGCTACGTTCAAAAAACTTTATTATCTGCCCCATAGTGGTAAAGGGGGAGACGTTGGGTGTCTTTGCCATAGATAATAAACGTTCAAGACGGATGTTAAACGATTCGGATCTTGACACCATTATGCTGTTTGCCGATCAGATCGCAAATGCCATTACCAGAATAAACCTGCTGAATTCCATAGATACACTTACCACTGAACTGGAAAACTCGTTTGCTTTCCTGCTCTCGCATCGTAATCAATATTCAAAAAATGTTACAGATTTGAAGGCTACTATTGAATCGGTTGTTGATGGAGCAGCAGTGATTGCCTCTGCAGCAGAAGGAGCGATGGCTTCAGTTGACGAGACAAGCACTGCGGTTAACGAGATCTCTGTAGCTATTGAAGAGGTTTCACGAAATCTGGATACCCTTGCCGGAATCGTTCACCAGTCGGCATCTGCAATGGAGCAGATTACACGTAATATTACCAGTGTTGAAAGAAGCGCGGCAATATCGCATGAGGTATCCAGCCAGGTACAGGCTCAGACTGCAGATGGCCGGAGCGCCGTTAATGAAACAATCGGTTCTCTGGCTGAGATTCAGCGTTCGGTTGAGGAATCATATGCCGGCATAACCCGTCTGGCTGAAAAAAGCACCAGAATTGAGAATATTGTCCATGTTATTAACGACATTACAAAAAGAACCAATCTGCTGGCTCTCAATGCCTCGATTATAGCTGCGCAGGCGGGAGAGTACGGCAAGAGTTTTGGTGTTGTGGCTGACGAGATACGAAACCTCTCTCTGCAGACCGGCCACTCTACTGGCGAGATAACTGACATTATTGATGAAATAATGTTTGAGTCACGTCAGGCCGCTGATACCATTACATCTACCAAATCGCTTGTTAACAGGGGGGTTGAACTGGGGCATGTAATGGGAGAAACACTCCAGGCTATTTATGACAGGGCTGTCTGCTCAATGGAGATGACGCAGGAGATTAAGCAGGCTACGGAAGAACAGTCTGTAAGCGTTCAAACCGTTGCAGGTTCAATGGAAGACATAAGCAGCATGACTTCACAGATCTTTAACGGTTCAAAGGATCAGGCCAAGGCTACACGCAGTATAGTAAGAGCCATTGAGACAATAAAGGAGATGGCTCACGAAATGGTAAACTCTACTTCCAACCAGGTTGAGGATGGACGGAGAATCGGTCGCACCGTCGAATCGGTCAGTTCTATGGTGCATGGAATCTTCAACAATATGGAGGCTCGTCGAGCGCAATCTTTAGAGGTTGTAAAAGAGCTGGAGTCCATGAAGAACACGACAGCTCTGTTGTAGCTGATATTAACCTGACTTCATAAAGGCTCCCTCTCAGTGTATAAGGAGGGAGCCTTTTTTAATCAAAGCTCAACGGATCCAGTCCATTAGAATTGCAGTGGCACTTGCAAACGATACCAGAACCCAAAGTATGATCCCCTGAGCAAGTGGTCTTATACCGGTCTTGCCCAGCACCTCTCTGGTCAGGCCGCTGCCAATCAGGAACAGCGTCACCACCAGGCTCTGCTTTGCAATACCGTTGAGCGGATGCCAGAGTTGCTCAAACTGTGGCAGGGCGGTCTTGATGGCTGCAGCAGCCAGAAACCCGATGATGAAGAGCGGAAATTTGGCTTTGCCTTCAGATTTGGTAAACCATGCTGCCAACAGTGCAGATGGCATGATCCAGAGTGTCCTGGTTAGCTTGACCGTGGTTCCCACCGCAAGCGCCAGGCCGCCGTAAGCTGCTGATGCCCCCACCACGCTGCTTGTGTCATGGATTGCCAGGGCGGCCCAGAGTCCGAACTGCTGCTGTCCCATCTCCAACATCTGTCCCAGCGGCGGGAAAAGGATCAGGGCAACGGAGTTAAGGGTGAAGATGGTTGCCAGGGCAACCCCGGTCTCTTCTGCCTCTGCCTTGATCACCGGAGCCATGGCGGCAATGGCGCTGCCACCGCAAATGGCGGTTCCGAACGAGATCAGAGCCGAGGTGCGTTGCGGGGTCTTGAACAGTCTGCCCAGCAGCAAGCCTGCCAGCATGGTAAAGCTGATGCTGATGACGGTGTAAAAAAAGGCATCCTTGCCGGTTTTCAGCACCACCGGCAGGTTCATGCCAAAGCCAAGCCCAACCACCGAGGCCTGTAACAAACGTCTGCTCCAGGTAGAGGTGGCAGCCTTCCAGGGATTACCGATTACCAAACCGAAGACAAGCCCGGCTGTCAGTGCCATCGGGGCGCTGACTACAGGCAGACAGCAGGCCAGCAACAGGAGCCAGAACAGTAATTTTAATCCATTGTTGTTATTCACCACACACTCCTTTGTTTTTTAACTGTTGTCAGTCTAGCTGGAAAAGCATATAAATAAAAATGAATAATAGTGATTAAATATATCAATTGGATTGATGTATGGCTTTGTCGTTTCGGCAGCTTGAAATATTTGAGAAAATTGCATCAACGGGCAGCGTTAGCAGAGCCGGAGAGAAGTTGCTGCTGACCCAATCAGCGGTTAGTATGGCTCTGTCTCAACTTGAACAGATCAGTAGTGTTCCGCTATTTGAACGCTCAGGTAAACGTTTATTGCTTAATGATGCTGGCAGGTTGTTGCTTAAAGACGCCCGTGAGATCCTTGCTGCTGTCAAACGGGTTGAGCAACAGTTGCAGGGGGATCACGGTGAGCTGGTGGGAGAGCTGCTGGTTGGGGGAAGTACAACCATTGCAAACTATCTGCTTCCATCATTATTGGGAGACTTTGCCCGGCAGTATCCTCTGACGCGAGTACAGTTGATAGTAGGCAATACTCAGCAGGTTGCCGAGCTGCTGATTTCAGGTCAGTTGGATATCGCTTTCGTGGAGGGGCCATGTCACAGCCGTGGGCTGCTTGCTGTGCCCTGGCGTGATGATGAACTGGTAGTGGTAGCTGGCGCTGAACACCCGTGGGCTATGGAAAAGAGTGTAACGCCAGAGCAATTGGCTGTAGGTTCCTGGATCATGAGGGAGAAAGGTTCCGGAACCCGTGAGATATTTGAAGACGCCATGGAAAAGGCAGGTATCAGCTATATGATAGCGCTGGAGTTTGGTCATACTGAGGCAATAAAAAACGGTGTTGCTGCCGGACTTGGCGTTAGTTGCCTTTCGCGGATTGCTGTTGAACGGGAGCTGAAAGACGGTCGGCTTGTCGAAGTTTCAAGCCCACTTATACTGACCCGATTGCTCACCCTGCTGAAACGTCGTAACAGCCACCGAACAATCTTGCTGGATGCTTTTTTAAAGGTATCAGGATCAGTTTGGGAGCCATGATGCTTTCTTCGGTGTTAAATTACAGGCTGATGATATATACAAAAAGCTTGTTATGATTATACAAGGAGATAGTACATGTTGAAGACAGCCGCAACCATTGCCATTTTTTGCGCCGGAGGCGGGCTTGCCCGCTACTATCTGTCCGGCTGGGTCTATGGCCTGCTAGGCCGTGCCTTTCCATTTGGAACCTTTGTAGTCAATATCATTGGAGCCTATTTCATTGGGCTGTTCATGGAACTCGGTCTGCGTAGTACCATGATATCCGATACCCTGAGGATTGGGCTGACCGTCGGATTTATGGGGGGACTGACCACCTTTTCAACCTTCAGTTATGAGACGTTTAAACTTTTGGAGGATGGACAGTTTGGAGTCGCTTTTATCAATATGCTGGCCAGTGTAACGGTCTGTCTGCTTTTTACCTGGCTTGGTATTGTGACGGTTCGTTCGTTAACATAAGAACAGGGGGATAGCATGTCAAAGCTGATCGGCGAGCAGCAGTTGATGAGGATTTTTATCGGAGAGAGCGACCGTTACGCTCACCGGCCATTGTATGAGGCGCTGGTTGAGCTGCTGCGGCTTGAAGGTTTTGCCGGAGCCACGGTGCTGCGAGGGATCTGCGGATTTGGAGCCAACCGGATCTATCATACCCAGAAATTGCTGGATCTCTCCGCAGATATGCCGATAATCATTGAGGTGGTTGACTCTCAGGAAAAGATAGCCGCCATAATGCCCAGGATTGACGATATGATGGGAGGCGGCATGATTACCCTGGAGAAGGCCACTGTAATCCGCTACTGCCACGATTCGAAGCAAGACTGAGCGGAGCCGCAAGTTTATTCTCATTGCCATAGCCTAAAAAATCTGGCATTTAAAGTTTTCAGTATGATATTGTATACAACATTCAGACAGCCACCCTGCGGGGCTGATCAAAGTTGCAGAGAAATGACATACCGCCTGGATTTGCCTGTAATTGCAAGCCGGGACGGCTGCTATATGGAACCTGCCGTTGCATCAGATGCAGCCGGTTTACTGGTAACAGGCGCACCGTCTTCGGTGCGCCTGTTTTATTTGGAGCCACAATGCGTAAAAAGATAACTATACCTGAGATACTCCTGATGAAGTCAGAAGCCCGCAAGATAGCTGTGCTTACAGCATATGACTATCCTACTGCCAGGCTGCTGGATGCAGCTGGAGTAGATGCGATACTTGTTGGAGACTCAGCAGGCGTTGTATTTGGAGGATACGAGAATACCCTGCCTGTTACAATGGATGAGATGCTTTACCATGTAAAGGCGGTTGTAAGAGCCAGGCCAAAGGCTCTTGTTATCGCTGATATGCCGTTTATGGCCTGCCAGAGTGGCGAGCTTGAGGCTTTGAAAAACTGTGGCAGGATGTTGAAAGAAGGTGGCGCGGAAGCGGTAAAGATAGAGGGTGGCTCAAATATGGCCTCAATTATCCGTGCGGTCACAGATATGGATATACCTGTGATGGGGCATGTTGGTTTGACACCGCAATCTGTACACCGGATGGGTGGATATAAGGTGCAGGGGCGCAAGGAACAGGCGGAGAGGATATTTGAAGATGCTCATGCAGTACAGGAGGCCGGAGCCTTTGCCGTTGTGCTTGAGGGGATTCCTGCCAAGCTTGCGGCTAGAATTACTGATATGCTTGATATACCAACTATCGGTATCGGAGCGGGTTCTTCCTGCGATGGTCAGGTGCTGGTGATACATGATATTCTGGGACTGTGTGAAAAATACTCGCCCAAGTTTGTAAAACGTTATGCAGACCTTGCGCCTATAATAACAGAAGCGGCTCAAAGATATGTCGCTGATGTAAAAGATGGGCAGTTTCCGACAGAGGAGCATTCTTTTTCATGAAACTGATTCACGATCTGAATGAGATGCAGTCAGAGGTTCTGGCTCTAAAGAGGCAGGGTAAGAGGGTATCATTTGTTCCGACAATGGGTTACCTGCATGAGGGGCATGCCTCTCTGCTTCGTAAAGCCCGTAATCTTGGAGATGTTCTGGTTCTTTCAATCTTCGTGAATCCAACCCAGTTTGCTCCTAACGAGGATCTGGGAAGCTATCCGCGCAATCTGGAGGGGGATCTGAAACTGGCTGAATCGTGCGGAACGGATCTGGTCTTTGCGCCAACCGTAGCCGGCATGTACCCTGCCGGTTTCCAGACCACTGTATCACTTGGGTCACTGACTGAACCTCTATGCGGCGCAAGCCGTCCGGGACATTTTAACGGTGTTGCAGTTGTAGTAACCAAGCTGTTTGGCATTGTACAGCCTGATGTTGCTTTGTTCGGCAAGAAAGATTTTCAGCAATTGGCGATCATCCGCCAGATGACAAAGGATCTTAATCTTCCGGTTGAGATTGTCGGCATGCCTATCGTCCGTGAATCTGATGGCCTGGCAATGTCTTCCCGTAACAGCTATCTCTCAACAGAAGAACGCCAGCAGGCTCTTTGTCTTTATAGGGCAATCCAAAAGGTTAAGAGGCTGTTCTCTCAGGGGGAGAGATTGGTGGATACTCTGCTGGCTGAAGCTCGAAACGAGATTGAATCGGTTCCTTTTGCAGTAATTGATTATCTTGAACTTAGGGACAGCGTAACACTTGGCTTAGTGGAACAGGCCGAAAAGGGAACCTTGCTTGCACTGGCAGTAAAGATTGGCAGAACCCGCCTAATCGACAATACCATCCTCGGAGATGAACCATAATGCCCAACAAGGCTTGCGCAAACCTTGAGACCCTCTATCGCATATTTACTGTGCCGGAAGCTCCAGATTCAACTCTGGGCGCTATTGATCAGGCAATAACAGGCGATGTTACCGGCTTTCTCCAAACTCACATCGTAGCGATGGAGCGTCCGCTGGAAGAGATCGAGGCAAGTTTTTCCTCATACAGCATTCCTGAAGAGCCGACATTTGTTTCAAAATATACAGAGTTTGTAAAAGAAAACCTGGTAGCACAGTCAGTACATACAGCTGCCCCCGGCTTTGTGGGGCATATGACATCGGCTCTGCCATATTTTATGCTACCGCTGACCCGCCTTATGACCGCCCTTAATCAGAATCTGGTAAAGGTTGAGACATCCAAGGCGTTTACCCCGATGGAGCGGCAGGTGCTGGCCATGCTGCACCACTTGATCTACAGATGCCCAGATGACTTCTACCCCCCCTGGATTCATAACAGCCAGGCAGCCATGGGAGCATTCTGCTCCGGCGGGACAGTTGCAAATATCACAGCCCTCTGGCTGGCGCGTAACCGGATGTTTGCACCGGATGGCGAGTTTCGAGGCATTGCCCAGGAAGGTCTGGCTCGTTCCCTTAAACATCGTGGCATTGACGGTATAGCCATACTGGTCTCAGAGAGGGGACATTATTCGCTCGGCAAGGCCGCAGATCTGCTCGGCATAGGCAGAGATCAGCTGGTAAAGGTAAAGACCGCTGAAAACAACCGGATTGATATGCAGGCGTTGCGTTTGGCATGCAGACAACTACAGGAACAGAATATCAGGCCTTTGGCTCTGGTCGGGATAGGTGGCACCACTGAAACCGGAAATATTGATCCACTTGAACAGATGGCTGATCTTGCAGAGGAGCTTGGCTGTCACTTCCATGTTGATGCCGCCTGGGGCGGCCCAACCCTCTTCTCAGATACACACCGTCACCTGCTTTCCGGTATCGAGCGTGCCGATTCTGTCACCATTGATGCCCATAAGCAGCTCTATGTGCCGATGGGCGCCGGGATGGTCGTATTCAAGGATCCTACCGCCGTATCAGCCATAGAACACCATGCTGCCTATATTCTACGCCATGGCTCGAAAGATCTGGGCAGTCACACCCTTGAAGGTTCTCGCCCCGGGAAGGCGCTGCTGGTGCATGGTGGCCTATCAATCATGGGGCGCAAGGGGTATGAGCTTCTGATTGATCTGGGAATTCAACGTGCCAGGACTTTTGCGGAACTAATCAAAGAACACCCGAATTTTGAACTTACCAGCGAACCGGAACTGAATATCCTGACCTACCGTTATTGCCCCAAGGCTGTGCAACAGAAGCTTGCCGATGCTTCACCTGATGAAGCGGTAAGGATAAACGCTATTCTGGATCAGATCTGCCTGCTTCTTCAGAAATACCAACGGGAGGCAGGCAAGACTTTTGTCTCACGCACAAGGCTTAAGATGGCTCGTTACCAAGAGGAAATTACCGTGCTTCGTAGCGTTCTTGCAAACCCGCTAACCACTGACGAGATACTTGCTTCTGTTTTGGCTGAACAGTGCGAAATAACTCGCAAACCTGAAATACAGTCTCTTCTGGAGCAGATAGACGGGGATTGTATATGAAAGGATGTTTAGGAAGGTACAGACAGAGGAGTTAGTTCGTATATTAAGATGTTGTTTCTATGATAAAGGGAGGATAATCTGCTCTTTATGGAAACCAAAGGACCTGCGGCATTTAAATACAAAACTGATGAAAGAAGTAACGCAACGGCAGTGGTTGCCATGATCACAGCCACATTTCTCTCCATCATCGGTATTGCCAATTTTGGCGGATGGTTCCTTCCGATACTTCTTGTGCCACTGCTTATTGCCATCTACCTGATAAAGGAAGGAATGGCAAAAGGGCTTGTCATTGCACCACGCTACCTGATTCTGGGTGATTCGATTCTTTATTACAGTACGATTGCCAAGGCACAGCTTGACAGGCAGAGGCAGATACTTACTCTGATTTCCGAAAGAGGGAAGAGGCTTACAATAGAAGCGGAGCGTTTTCCTACAAACGCCCGTAAGGAGTTCAAGATAAAGGCGAACAGAACTGCCAAATTTGATAAGGCGGTAGAAAAAATCCTTGCCAGGATTTCTGGAGTTGCCCCTGATATCATCCACTGATGATAGTCGCAATATGCGCCGGTTTTCCAGGCATATTCATCTGCTTTATGTCCCCACTCTCTGCTGCAACCTTTCCTGCCGGTACTGTTATCTTGGAGAACAGACTGATCCAAAAACTCTCAAACTGGATGCCAAACGTGCTGTTGCAACACTTTCAAAGGCTCTGAACCTTTTTCTTGAAGCATCTGTTCTGCCATTTAATGTCTCTCTCCATGGAGGAGAGGTGACTACTCTGCCCCCATCCGTCCTTGAAGGACTGTTCAATACCATAAACAGGCACTACCTTGATCATTTTGATGATCTTAACTCTTTGGGCTACCGTAAAGGTGTCCCGCATATCAAAACCAATCTTTACAATTTTAACAGGTTATATAACATGTTTGTTAAACATCGTGTCTCAGTAAGCGCCAGCATTGATCTGCCGTTATCCATGCATGCCAGATACAGGACTGACCATCGTGGACGCTCATGGTTAAAACGTACCATTGAAAATCTGCAACTTCTTGCTCGCTATCCCCACAGCAAGAAGATTTCGGCAACCATATATCATGAACATCTGCAGAATATTCCCGCACTTGTTGATGATATCTGGATGATCCACCGTGAAATCGGCTTTGATATGAACAACTTCAATATCATGTTCGGCTTCGGGTCAGAGCTGAACTGCCAAAAGTTCGGAGGAGAGCCTGAGCTTGGGCTACAGCAGGCGAGCGAAACCGAACAGCTTGAGCTTTATCATACACTTTACAAGGCTTTTAGCGGCACAGAACTTGAAGAGGGACTTCGCCGAAACTGGTTTGACGAGTTTACTCCAGGCTACTGTACAAACGCCTTCAACTGCGGAGAACGTTTTTTCCTTCTACAGGGGGATGGTTCGGTCTGGTCATGCGTTCGTGGACAGGGAGTCAAGGAGCTTTATTATGGCAATCTGCTGACAGATCCGGTTGATGAAGTTCTGGCGGAGGGGAGTAGGCAGGTACGCCGACTACATCAACAGCAGGGTTTTCATCCTGATTGCATAGCCTGCGAGTACCTGCATATCTGTCATACCGGCTGTCCTGCAGTAAAGCTCCAGAACAGAACAGGCAAGTCCTATACCTGCCTCCTTCAGAAGGAGATCTATCGGAACAACCCCGCAACCTGGACGGCTCTGCTGCCGGATGAGCAAAAATCGGCAAAGCGTGAGTATCTGATCGGTATGCATCCGAATATGCTGTCTGGCTCTGAAGAGTCTGAGCAGTTGCCTGCCAACCTGATTACCATGATTCCAGGAGAAACATTTGAAAAAAAGAATGGTCTTCCGGCTATCATTGATGCAGATCCACTTTTGCAGCAGATTTACAGCCCTGATGCCTTTATTCTCTCTCTTAATGGAGAATGGATCCAACTCTGTTCGCAGATACTTACGCCGCAGCGTAACCTTTACAGCATAGATCCTGATGATAGGCTTTTGCTTTATGCAAGCAGATCAATCTTTGATGCAAACTGTCCGGAGCTGATTAGAAATACCCTGCATATTCAAATATTACGGGATACATCTGTGGTTTACGGTGATGAACAGCGCACAAAGCAGGAACATATTGCAACCTATCAGCTATTCTATAATATGCTCGATTCAGAACTGATATCTGGCAAAGAATGGGTTGTTGCAGACCTGACAGGATTTGTCCACCTTTGCAGGCGTTATTTTATTAAAAACGTTCTCAATAATCTGTTCGTGACCACAGGACAGCTGAGGGAGTATCATTACCAGAAGCAGAAGAACAATGCCTTTTATCATATCCAGGCTATAAATCTGCCATTTCAGAATTTTGAATTTTACTGGAATGAAGGAGCATAAAATGTCAGCTAAAAAGCTACAGACTGTCGCCTCTACGGTAGAGAGGTTCCTCAATCTGGTTGGGATTACGGATGACAGGAAGCGGACTCTGATTGAGGAGGAGCTGGTTAACAGAATGGCAGGAAGCGCTGATAAAAAACCGTCACTGGTCTATGCCCAGGATCATCTCTATCTCTACAATGGCAAAACCCTGGTCAAGGACTACCCCGGCCTTGGGGCAAACGGTGACCGGGTGCTGCAGTGTGATGCCAAAAAGATTTCAATCCTTGACCGCCAGGCATTTCTGAGCAACAAGACCATCCTTATTACCGGTGCAGTGGCAGCCACAGCCCTGGCAGGCGCGGCCATTGTAGAGGCAGAAGAAAGAAAACGCCGCTCAAACAGCGGCGGCGACGTCTCTTACAGCAACAACAATAATAACAATAACAATAACAATAACAATAACAACAATAACAACAATAACGGATAGAAATCAGCCGTTAAACAGCATTCCGGCAATGGTTTGATTTGATAAAATAATAAAACTTCAGATCAGCTCCCTGCGTTCTGTTACCTTGAACCATGCTGCATATTTGACATGTTCTCCGGCTCCTTCACCAAGAATCTTGTCGGCATTTCTTTTTATATCTGCCAACATCTCTCCATCATCTTCTGTCTTTATAAGTTTCAATGCAAGCCTTACCCCATTGTAACCAGGATCATCCAGCCTGAAAAGAAATGCGGCTTGCCCGGTCTCTGAAACGTTTTTGTAGGTACGCCTGCCAGTCATTCCCCATACCATTGTTTCTTCGTCTATTACATGAGGACGCGCATATATGGCGCTGTTAACGGTGCCATCGGAGGCAACAGTTGAGAGGACTCCAAGGCCGGTTTTAACGAACATTTCTGAAAGTTTCATCATAAAGCTCCTTTATCAATTTAGTTAATGAATCAGGCGAGTTCCATTGCTTCAACAGGTTCCGGTTTTTTAAACAGGATTGAAACGGCGACTGAAACGGCTAGGGTTACTACAATAACGGCTAATGAGAGGGTGATAGGTATATGGAATCCAAGCATCATCAGGATCATCTTGGCTCCAACAAAGGCGAGTATAAAAGAGATACCGAACTTTAAATATGCGAACATCCCTATTACGTTGGCCAGTAGAAAAAACATCGACCTCAGACCCATTATAGCAAAGATGTTTGAGGTAAATACGATAAAAGGATCTAGGGTTATGGCAAATATAGCCGGAATGGAATCCAGGGCAAAAACCAGATCACTGCTTTCAACTACCAGAAGCACCATGAAAAGGGGGCTTGCTATCCAGATCCCCAATCGTTGTGTAAAAAACCAGTCACCCCTTATCCTGCGGGTCATAGGAAGGAATTTTCGGGCAAACTTTACCAGCGGGTTTTTTTCCGGCTCAATCTCATCATCACCGCGAAAGGCCATCTTCCATGATGTGTATATCAGTAAAAGACCAAATATATAGAACAGCCACTGAAACTCTTTAAGTAGTGCTGTACCGGCAAATATGAAGGCAAGTCTCAAAACAACAGCCCCCATGATTCCCCATTTAAGCACCTTTGCCTGCAGCTCTCCGCGAACTCCAAAAACGGTAAATATCATAATAAATACAAATAGATTGTCTACAGAGAGTGACTGTTCAATCAGGTATCCCGAGAGAAACTCCAGAGCCTTATGGGAACCCATTGTAAGGTAGATCCCCAAATCAAAGAGCAACGCCAGAATCATCCAGACAACAGTCCAGGTAGCGGCCTTTTTGAAGCTGATTGTCTTGCCCTTGCGATTCAAGGCAAGGTCAACAACAAGCATAAAGCTGATTAAGAGTCCGAAGATGAGCCACATTATGTTTAAAGGGGACATTATGATTCCTCGTTATAAAGACAAAAGACGCCAGCCCATTGCCAGGCCGAATAGAATAAACATGATACCGGCAGTCCGATGTATCCAGCAGACAGGGATATATTTTACCAACTGCTTGCCGGCAAAGATTCCGATTAGGGAAACGAGCCAGAGTGCGAGAGTTGATGATATAAATACCATGAACATTCCTGAAAGGCTGTTAGAATGCTGAGCTGCCTGGCTGGCTGTTACCAGCTGGGTCTTGTCACCAAGTTCCGCCATAAAGATCATGATAAAAGCTGTGCGTATGGCATCTGAGGCGCTTGGCGGCAGAGTATTTTCATCTGTAGCCTCACAGGAATATCTGAGGGTACTGTAACCAAAATAGAGAAAAAGCAGGCATGAAATCAGTGTAATCCAGAATAAAGGCAAGAGAATAAAAAGGATCTTCCCAATCAGCACTGCAGCCAGGTTTAACAACGTAAAGGCAGCGGCAATCCCTATGAAGATTCGCTTCCAGGGGTAACGTAGTGCCAGAGCCATTGAAGTGAGCTGGGTCTTGTCACCCAGCTCTGCCAGAAAGATCAGGCCAAAGGTGCTTATAAAGGTGGAAAAATCCACCTAGAATTTGACTTTTGGAGCTGTCTTGGCGCCTTCTTCTGCCTTGAAAGGCTCCTTACGCTTTAAGTGGAGTAAAAGCGAGTTGGTAAGTGAGTTGGGAAAGGTGCGTATGCTGGTATTGAAAAACTGCACTTGCTTATTATAACGCTCTCTTGCAACGTTAATCCTGTTTTCTGTTCCTTCAAGCTGTTTCTGAAGATCAAGAAAGTTCTGATTTGCCTTCAGATCAGGGTAATTTTCGGCCACTACCATAAGTCTGGAGAGTGCGCCGGACATTTGCGACTGCATCTGCTGGAATCTGGCAATAGCGGCAGGGTCGTTGATAACATCTTTGCCGACCTTCATGCTCCCAACTCCAGCGCGCGCTTCTGTTACAGCCTTTAATGTGTCGCCCTCATGTTTTGCATATGCTTTTACTGTTTCCACAAGATTCGGGATCAGGTCATTACGACGCTGATAGGCGGATTCCACATCTCCCCAGGCAGCTATAACCGATTCTTCATTGGCTTGCATGGTATTATAACCGCAGCCGGACAGCATTGCAGTCAAAAGAATTCCAAGAATCAAAAGAGTGATCCGTTTCATTTTTGCTCCTCCATTTTTTCGTTTTTTGCTCTCATTTTTGATATACGTTCCTTGACATGGTGCAGCAAGGTTCTAGCCCATACAAATTCAGTGGCAAGGATCCCGAGTCCAAGAGGTATTACAACCACAGCAGGACCGGGAGTAAATATCATTATGATGCCGACAAGCACCACAGTAACTCCTACGACAGCTACTACAAGCCGCCTGGCTTGTCTTAGTGTCCAGACAATCACTACTGGCGACCCATTTCCTGCAATCTGGCAATACGCTCCTCCATTGGCGGGTGTGTAGAAAACAGGCTCATCATACCGCCTCCTGTAAGCGGATTTACAATAAACATATGTGCTGTAGCCGGTTTGGCATCATGCATCGGGATCTGATGAGAAGCGTTCTGTAGTTTGGCAAGGGCGCTTGCCAGTGCCCTTGGTTTGCCGGAGATCTTTGCTCCTGTTGCGTCGGCCAGATACTCGCGTGAACGGGAAACCGCCATCTGTATAAGCATTGCCATTATCGGCGCAAGTATAGCCATTGCAAGAGAACCAACTATGCCGGCAATTCCGCCCCCATCCTCATCATCACGTCCGGCTCCCAGCATCGCTCCCCACTGCAGCATGCTGCCAATCATGGAGATGGCTCCGGCAAAGGTGGCTGCTATGGTTGATATAAGAATATCCCTGTTTTTTACATGCCCGAGTTCATGAGACATAACACCTTCAAGTTCCTCAGGCGAAAGTATCCGCAAGATTCCTTCTGTAGCCGCTACAGCCGCATGGCTTGGATTCCGACCTGTTGCAAATGCGTTTGGCGATTGATCCGGTATGATGTAAACCTTTGGCATCGGTAGCTCTGCCCTTGCAGCCAGACGTTCAACCATGTCGTAAAAGGCAGGATTTTCGTTGCGTGTAATCTCTTGTGCTCTATACATCTTCAGGACGATCTTGTCAGAAAACCAGTAAGAGCCGAAGTTCATCACAGCGGCCATCACAAAGGCGATCAGCATACCTCCCTGTCCGCCGACAGCTCCACCCATGACCACTAGCAGTACGGTCAGAAGTGACAGCAAAATAGTTGTCTTGAATTGGTTCATCATTTTTTTGTTCCTCCATTATTGATGGTTGATAAATTATGGGGAGGCAAATAAAAAAGACCTTTACCCACGGCGAAATAAATATTCAGCACCTGGATAAAGGTCTTGCTGGCGATTTCTCGTCTCATGTCCGAGCCGTTTGGCTGTCTTGACGGATCATGAGCTGGCCATGTCTCCGGCCGGTAGCTACTCCCCTTTACATGTTGAAATGATAATCAGCCGTTCAGTCGTTGTCAAGGGTATTCCGCCATGTTTCTCCTCCTGCCACTACTTCTTTTGTCCGTCCATGAAGCAACAGGTTTTCTGCGGTGCAGCTTCCTTGAAGCTCAACCACCTGAAAATCAGCCCTTTTGCCTGAATCCAGTGAACCGGTTGTTTTCTCAACTCCTATACCTGAAGCCCCGCCGATTGTAGCCATCAAAAGTAGTTCTTCAGGAGAAAGAGAACCTTTGTATATATCCAAAGCGAAGCGTATTTCATCCCAAAGGGAAAGAGAGTCGTTGCTGGCTAGTGAATCAGTCCCGAGGCAGAGTGGAATTCCCAGCTTTTTAAAAAGATGCACAGGAGCTGTTCCAACAGCAAGTCTTTCATTGCTCCTTGGGCAAAGGCAAATGGTAACCCCTCTTTCCTGCAGGATTGCCGCATCATTAGGAGTTACCTGAACGCAATGTACCGCCAGAGTTTCACTGCCGAGCAATCCTCCTTTATCGAAAAATGCCGCAGGTGTCGTGTGATGCGGCTCTGGTAGATGAGTATGCCAGCCAACCAGTGGATAGAGCTCTTCAGCCAAGGGCCCTGTGGAACTGAAGAGCAGTTCTGACTCATCGGGTGATTCTGCAAGGTGTAGCGATAACGGAAGATTAGAAGTTTTTGCAGCGTTTGCTATGTCCGGCAGCAGGGTGCTGTTAATAGTATAGGGTGAATGGGGAGAAAGGCCGGGATAGAGATTTCCGGTAGTGGTCTTGGTTGCATCAATTGCTTTTGACAGAACCTGTTCAAACAGAGAGTTGCTCTGTCCTATCAACTCAAGATAAAAACGTCCTCTGATAGCTGTATTTTTATATGCCGGTAATAGAGAGGGGGAAGTTAGTATATCTCCTACAGCTGTCGTGCCAGCCCTTAGAGATGATGCTATTCCAGCCTTAAGAGAGGATAAGGTCTCTTCATGGCTCAATCCTCTCCTTATCTTTATCATCTGTATAATCCAGTCAACAAAGCGGTGTGGATGATAGTCCAGACCTCCTCGTAATCTCCAGGAGGGGAAATGGGTCAGTTCCAGATGAGTATGTGCGTTGACAAAACCGGGCATTATAACGCAACCAGGGTACTCTGTTGCAGGTTTTCCAAACGCTTCAGCCAGTTCTTTTGCCGAGCCTGCCTGTAAAATAACACCATTCTTGACAGCAATGCCTCCGCCCGGAATAGGTGGATGAGCAGGATTGTATAGCCACGAAGCTGCATAGATGGTTGTTTCCGGCATTGTTATCTTCTCCGTTTAATTGAATGGGCTGATTTCATAGAGTGAACTATTCAGATAAAAAAGTCTCAACATTATATCGATCTTTATTCGGTTGACATCAGAAAAATTGCTGTTAATATACAAATCTCACAAAAATACACCTAGGCATTGTTGACAGCAGCATGCTGTTTACATACACGTATCTTACGATGGAGGGAGGGATTATGGATGCCAGGAGTAAGAATTCGGGAAAACGAACCATTTGACCTCGCTCTGAAGAAGTTCAAGAAACAGTGCGAAAAGGCGGGGATTCTTTCAGAAGTCCGCAAGCGTGAGCATTACGAAAAACCGAGTATCAAGCGCAAGAAGAAGGCTATCGCAGCTCGCAAGCGCGCATTGAAGAAGCAGCGCAAGATGATAGATTAACGGCCTTTGTCCAAGTCGGATCTTCTTCCTGACCTCCCACCAACGATCCGGCATGCATTACAAACGGGGCTTTCGCAAGAAAGCCCCGTTGCCGTCTGATTTCTACGGAAGCAACTATGAGCCTGCTTGATACCTCTATCCTGACCATACTTGCCCTGGGAGGGCTCAGAGGATTGCTTCGTGGACTTGTTAAAGAGACCGCTTCCCTTGCTGCAATACTCCTGGGAGGATGGATCGCTTTTCGGTTTCACGAAAAAGTTGCTCTGTTGATACAGGGAGCAATACCACCCGTGGCCTCAAGGATGATAGCGTTTGTAACTCTGTTGATTCTGGCAGGGCTTGCCGCCCATCTTCTTGGGAACCTGTTGACCCGTCTGCTAAAGCTTGCGCTTTTAGGGTGGGTTAACCGTCTTGGTGGTATGGTTTTGGGTTTTCTTGAAGGCTCACTGGTTTTGGGAATGGTTTTTTATGCCGTAATTTCATCTCCTTTTATGTTCACTTTCAAGGATACGGTAAAAAAACATTCTGTCGCCTACCCTTTAGCGCAATTTGGCGGTATGGCGATTGACCGGGCAAAAAGATTGAAGTTGCAGATCCCATGAACCGTAACGACAAAGTCAGAGAAGTTGCCGAGAGACTTTCAATTGTTGACCTGATTGGAGAATATGTGTCCCTGAAACGGAGTGGCGCCAATTTTATGGGGCTTTGTCCGTTTCATAACGAAAAGACCCCTTCATTTACCGTTAATCCTGCCAAAGAGATATTTCATTGTTTTGGTTGCGGGGCTGGCGGGGATATTTTCTCCTTTGTTATGAAGATGGAGGGACTCAGCTTTCCAGAGGCGCTTAACAAGCTGGCGGCCAGAGCAGGTGTGGCAATTGAGGATCGCCCTCTATCTGATGCTGAAAAAAGGCATCGCCTTGAGCGTCAACAGCAACGCTCAATCATGCTTCTTGCCGCACAACATTACAGGGATTCGCTTACCAACAGCCCTGAAGGGGCAGAGGCCAGGCGTTATCTGCAAGAACGGGAAGTTGACAGGGAAACTGAATCAGCCTACGGACTTGGTTACGCACCTGAGCGGAGAGATACCCTTGTAAGGTTGCTGAAGGCAAAAGAGCTTTCTTTAGAGCTGGCAGCACAGCTTGGTATAATCCGCAAAGGGGATCGGGGTTGGTACGAGCTGTTGAATAACCGCCTGATCTTTCCGATCAGGGATAATCAGGGACAGCCTATCGGTTTTGCCGGCAGGGTATTGGATAGCAGTCTGCCCAAATATATAAATTCACCGGAGTCTCCGCTTTACCATAAGAGCAGTGTCTTGTTCGGCGCAGATCTTGCCCTTCGGGATATCCGCAAGTCAGGAACAGCCATCATTGTAGAAGGGTATTTCGACCATCTCGCTCTTTACCGTGCCGGTATTCGTAACGCTTTGGCAACTTGCGGTACAGCGCTTACAGATGGGCATATAGCCCTGCTGAAGAAACATGCGGAGAAGGTCTGTCTGCTCTTTGATGGTGACAACGCAGGACGCAAGGCTACCGTTAGGGCGATGGAGCTTTGTCTTGAACAGTCGTTGCCGGTTTATATTGTAAGTTTGCCTAAAGAAGAAGATCCGGACAGTTTTCTGCGGCATTACGGCGCTGATGAGTTTAATAAACGGGTTGCTGCTGCCAAACCGGCTTTTGAACAGTTTTTGCAATGGCTTATGGTCAAAACTCCACCAAGCTCCACAGACAACAAGACTCGGCTGGCTCTGGAGATAGTGCCTCGATTAAGCAGGATATCGGAAACCATTGAGCGGGATCTTTACGAAAAAGAGGTCTGTCGTCTGCTTGATATTGATGATCTGGGCAAGTTTCATCGTCAGGTCATGAAGTTGATGGATGCAAAAATGCCTGATCATAATGAACCGCTTCCGAGGAGACCTGACAAGCATCTTAACAGGGACAGGGTTCAGGAAATGTTGCTTGGGCTTATGGCTGTATTTGCCGGTGCAAGGGAAGAAGTATCCGCTCTCGGCTGCAACGAACTGTTTGATGATCTGCATCGCCCACTGGCTGAAGCTCTTATAATGGAAGCAAACAGGGATTCTGACCAGCAGGGGATTTGGACTCGTATTATTTCAAGATTGAATGAACCGTCAGAGCAAGAGCTTGCCGCGCGACTCGGCATGACAGATCAGCATCTGGCGGGCATGGAAGAATGGCGCGGCGCCTTTAATGACTGCCTCCAGAAGCTTAACAAGGCCCGCACAAAAGAGCTTAAACAGATTGCAGTCAGGCTGGGTACACTACCTGTTGATAGTGATGAGTATCAAGAATTGTTAAAATCTGCCGATCAGTTGCGTAATCGGAAATCCGCCTTATAATTAGAATAACTGCATTTTCATAAAGGTAACCAACCAAATGGCCAAAAAAGATATGGATGAAGTCAAGCAGTTGATTGATATAGGTAAAGAGAAGGGCTTTCTCACCTTTGACGAGGTAAATGATATCCTTCCTCCTGATATTGCCACTGAACAGATTGACGATGTAATGGGAATGTTTGGCGATATGGATATTGAGATCGTTGACTCTTCTCAAAAAGTGAAGCTCCCGAAGGCCAAGATTGATCTTGAAGAGGGTGAGGAAGAATCCGAAGGGGAATCTGAAGAGATTGAGTTTGAGCCGGGGGTAATAGGCAGAACCAGTGATCCGGTCAGAATGTACCTTAGAGAGATGGGTTCCGTATCCCTGCTTACCCGTGAAGGGGAGGTAGAGATAGCCAAGAGAATAGAGGACGGGGATCGCGAGGTGGCCGGAATCATTCTTAACACCCCTATTACTGTAAAAGAAGTGCTTTCTTTGGGTGACAGGCTCCGTAAATCACAGATCAACCCGTCTGAAATAAGTAAAGATATTGAAGAAGATACGGATGTGGATATTGAAGAGGAGCAGGAGGATACCCAGAAACTCCGGCTTATCGAGGTTATAGATGCAATTGCTGCGTGCGATCTGCAGATAACAGAGTTTTTGACCTCACAAGAAGCCGCAAAGTCTGCGGCCAAGAAAAAAGAGCACGAGAAGCAGATTAAAGAGACAAAAGAGACATTAGCCGGGCTGCTCCGTTCACTGCGCCTTAAGGATCGTCACATAACCAGAGTTGCTGATCGTCTCAAGGAACTGTCGTCAAAGGTTACAAGAGTAAAGCATGAACTTGCCGAAGTGCACGATATAGTTCCTCAAGACAAGCTAAACGAACTTGTTGAAAAATTCCGCAATGATGAAGCAAAGGGGATGGCCGCTCTTAAACCACTTAAACTGAATGAGGATAACCTGCTGAAGGTAGAGAAAAGAGTCAGAAGCGCAGCTCGTAAATTGACCAAGGTTGAACAGGAATCCGGATTTAAGGCGACAGAACTTTCAAAGGCTATTCGCGCCATACGTGAAGGAGAACACAAGGCGAAACTTGCCAAATCAGAACTGATTGAGGCTAATTTACGTCTTGTTGTATCAATAGCAAAAAAATATACCAATCGTGGTCTGCAGTTTCTTGACCTTATACAGGAAGGCAACATCGGCCTTATGAAGGCTGTGGACAAGTTTGAATATCAGCGGGGCTACAAATTCTCCACATATGCAACATGGTGGATACGTCAGGCAATAACCCGCGCCATTGCTGATCAAGCCCGCACCATCAGGATTCCTGTTCATATGATAGAAACCATAAACAAGCTGATCCGCACCAGCCGTCAGCTTGTTCAGGAAAACGGTCGGGAACCGTTGCCGGAAGAGATAGCGGATCGGATGCAGCTTCCGCTGGAAAAAGTCCGCAAGGTTTTAAAGATAGCAAAGGAGCCTATCTCTCTTGAAACTCCGATAGGCGAAGAAGAGGATTCACATCTGGGGGATTTTATTGAGGACAAGGCGGTCGTTAACCCGCTTGAGGCTGTGATAAAGGCAAACCTTTCAGAACAGACATCTCGTGTGCTTGCCACCCTTACCCCCAGAGAAGAAAAGGTTTTAAGGATGCGGTTCGGCATCGGAGAGAAAAGCGACCATACCCTGGAAGAGGTTGGGCAGGATTTTGAGGTCACCCGTGAACGGATCAGGCAGATTGAGGCAAAGGCCTTGCGTAAACTTCGTCATCCAAGCCGCAGCAAAAAATTAAAAAGCTTCGTGGAGTAACTTTTTATGAAATCACACTTCAGCCACCGCCATTTTTTAAAAACTATTCTATCACTGTTTATGCTTATCGTTCTGGCTCTGCCAGCCCAAGTTCAGGCAGATATGGATGATTCATCGCTGTTTATGCAGGCATTTAACGCCTTTCAGGAAAAGGATTATCTCTTAAGCATTCAAAAGCTTAAAAATCTTGAGGAGCTGTACCCTGATTCCCCACTCCGTGACGTATCACTCCTTATGCTGGCAAGGGCGCAACATCACGCTGGAGATAACGCTTCGGCAGCCCATACAGTCATGGTATTTAATAAGGATTATGGCAGCAGTTCTCTGGCCGGTTCGGTAGAACAGGATCTGCAAACACTTGCAAAACGTAAAGAGGCAGGAGAAAAACTTCTTCCCAACAAGCATCTGCATACTGCCGCGCTGAAGGTTCGTAATGAAAAACTTGCCGTTGAGCGTGCCATAGCAATGAAGGCCGAGCAGGAACGTATGGCGCGTGAACGGGCAGAACGGGACAGAATTGCAAGAGAGAAGGCTGAGGCGGAAAGGCGTGAGCAGGAACGTCTTGCAGCAATCAAGGCGGCAAGGGATGGTATCCGTTTTGCCTTTAACACAGCTAATAAAATCGATCCAATAGAGGCAAATGCAGCAGCTTTGGTGCCGTTCCAGCTGTTTAACCAGGGCAAGGAGACGGAAGAGTTCTCTGTTGAGCCTCTCCTGCCTGCCGGTGTAGAAGGCATTGTTGTCCTTGCAAATGAGAATAATCAACCGATCCAGAAAATAACCCTGAAACCTAATAAAAAGTCAGACCTCGCCATTTCGTTCAAGATGCCGGCTGATCGTGTTGATGGCTCAAGGATGCAGGTTTCCGTAAAGGCTTCATCTACAAAGTTCCCAGATATAGGGAAAACCCATAAAATCAGTGTAACAGCCACTGCTCCTCTCCTGAGAGCCGTTTCGAGACTTCAGCAGAAAAGCCCTGCTATGGGTGATAAACTGGACTACAAGGTTACCTTGTTGAATGTTGGCTCAAAACCGGCCAAAGAGATTGACCTTAGAATTAATCTGCCCAAAAATCTCAAGCTTGTTGATGCTGGAGCTAATGGTTGTTGGGTGGAGAATGAGCAGTTGGCCGCATGCCGCATTGAATCGCTTAAGAATGGACAGTTGACGGAACGGAGCCTGAAGGTTGTTGTTAAGGAAGGAACTGACGACAAACCGTTGAAAGGTTCTGTTGAGGTGCTTCAGACTGTGCTGCAGGTTAAAGAGAGTTTCCCCGGGGCTGCAGTTTCCGTAAAGAAACCTTGAGATTATTCAGTTATCCCCCCTTTTCATCCTGAACAGGGGGGATTTTTAAATCAGTACAAGATTATCCCTGTGTACAACCTCATCCCCGTAGCGATAGCCCAGAATCCGTTCTATCTCTGAACTCTTGTATCCTGCCAGCATAGTGATTTCAGAACTTGTGTAATCTGTTAATCCCCTGGCAAATTCAACCCCTTCAGAGTTACAGATCCGGACGCAATTTCCACGTTCAAAGCGCCCTTCAACAGCTATAATTCCGGAAGGCAGAAGGCTCGTCCCTTTTTTTATAAGCGCTGCCGCTGCTCCTGCATCAACCATCAGCTTGCCGGTTGGGCGCAGAGTGTAGGCTATCCAGTGTTTTCTGCGATTAAGCCCTTCTTTTGCGGGCAGAAAGATAGTTCCTACCTCCTCTCCTTCCAATACACTGGTTACGACGTTTGGTTGTTTTCCTGGAGCGAGAATGGTTGGCACCCCGAAACGGGAGGCTTTTCTTGCCGCGCCAACCTTCGTGGCCATCCCTCCAGTCCCTACAGCGGAACCGCTTCCTCCTGCCATTAGTTCAATATCGCGGGTGATGCTGCGTACCAGAGGGATAAGCCTTGCTTCCGGATCTTTTTCCGGATTGGCAGTGTAAAGCCCATCTATATCGGTAAGTATCAGGAGAAGATCGGCCTCTGCAAGGCTTGTTACAAGAGCTGAGAGGTTGTCGTTATCGCCAAACTTTATCTCCGAAACAACCACTGAGTCATTCTCATTGATAATCGGCAATACTCCGGATGCAAGAAGGGATTCAAGTGTTGTGCGGGCATTAAGGAACCGTTTCCGGTTAGCAAGGTCGTCAGCTGTAAGCAGGATTTGGGCTGTCAGAAGACCAAATGGAGCGGATGCCTGCTGATATGCCTGCATCAGGAGAGGTTGCCCTACCGCAGCTGCCGCCTGTTTTTGAGGGATTGTCATGGAGTTGTCAGATGAGCGCAGAGCCGCGCGTCCGGCTGCCACAGCGCCGGATGAAACCAGTATAATTTCCAACCCGTTTTTGTGTAACTCTGCGATTTCAGAGCAGATCCCCGAGATGACATCATAGTCAAGCCCTCCGTCATGAACGGTTAGAACACGACTGCCCAGCTTTATTACTACACGACGCACCTTTGCAAGCTGTTCATTGCGCATCACCAGTTCTCCTCAGGGGGTGACCAGAGCCGTTTGGCAATTGCATCCAGAAGCGCCTCTATTCCCTCTCCGGTAGCTGAAGAGACCGGGTAGACAGGGATCTGACGGGCGGCAAACCATTTTTCTGCCTCCTGAAGATTCTCTCTTGCCTCAGGGAGATCCATCTTGGTTAATGCAACAATCTGAGACTTGTCACCAAGTTCTTCACTGAACAGGGATAGTTCACGATTGACCGCCTCAAAATCAGCGTAAGGATTAGCCTCTGAAATAGATGAAATATCAACAAGATGCACCAGAATACCGGAACGTTCCAGATGTTTCAGAAATCTGTGTCCAAGACCTGCCCCTGTATGAGCCCCTTCGATAATTCCAGGAATATCGGCCATAACAAAGGAGCGGAAGTTTTTATAAGCCACTACTCCAAGTGAAGGCGCCAGAGTGGTAAAAGGATAATCCGCAATTTTGGGTCTTGCGGCTGATACCTTTGATATTAAGGTTGATTTTCCAGCATTCGGCAGTCCCAGAAGACCGACATCAGCCATCAGTTTAAGTTCAAGACGCAAGGTTTTTTCCTGCCCCTCTTCTCCTGGCTGCGCAAACTTGGGAGCCTTGTTGGTGGATGTCGCAAAACGGGCATTCCCCTGTCCGCCTCTCCCTCCCTGCAATAATACAATCCTCTGGGCATCTTCAGTCAAATCCGCAAGAATCTCATCATTTTCGATATCCTTGATTATTGTCCCAACCGGCACTTTTATGATCAGATCCTCTCCTGACGCTCCATGCCGATCCTTTCCCATCCCATGTCTGCCCCGCTCTGCCTTCTGGTGCGGCTTGTGACGGAGTTCGAGCAGGGTGGAAAGCGCCGATGTTGCCTCAAAAATTATATCCCCGCCACGACCGCCATCACCACCGTTAGGGCCGCCAAAAGGGATAAACTTCTCCCTTCTGAAAGAAACACAACCGGCGCCGCCATGCCCTGAGGCACAGTGCAGGGTTACTTCATCGATAAACCTCATTTTTTGTTTTCCTTGTTTTTCCTGCCTGAAGAGTAAGGCAATAGCGTAAGATTGTCAGGCGGATTACAGATAATGCATATTGATAAACTGTATACCATGACTTGATAAATATTGGTATGGGGAGAAGTCAGTAATGCGGAATCCGTATTTTATTATCCAGCCATCAACAGGCATATCTCAGTGGATCCTTCATCCCAGCCTCTGCGAAACCTTTAAGGCGAAGGCGGCATGAATCGCATCTGCCGCACGAAAACCCTTCCGGTGTCGGGTCATAGCAGGAGTGTGTCCGGCTGTAATCAACCCCGAGTTCAATTCCACGCTTTATGATCTGAGCCTTTGTAAGGTTAATCAGAGGGGTCTGTATGCTAAAGTGACCAGTCCCTTCAACGCCTGCCTTTGTAGCCAGATTTGCCATCCGTTGATATGCCTCGATATATTCGGGACGACAGTCAGGATAGCCGGAATAATCAAGGGCATTCACACCGATAAAGATATCAAAGGCTCCAAGCGCCTCTGCCCATCCCAGGGCAAACGAGAGAAAGATGGTGTTGCGAGCCGGGACATATGTCACCGGAATCTCAGCTCCCACCCCTTCTTTTGGCACATCAATGTCACTGGTTAAGGCACTCCCACCAACCTGGCGCAGATCAAAGGCAACTACCAGATGCTCGACCGCCCCCAGCTTTTTGGCATTAGCTCGAGCCAGTTCAAGCTCATATCGGTGACGCTGACCGTAATCAAAGCTGATTGCGTAAGGGGTAAATCCCTGCTCCTTTGCTATGGCAAGGCAGGTGGTTGAATCAAGACCTGAGCTATAGAGAATAACGGCTTTACGCATAACAAAAACCTCCCTGACAGATAACTGTTCAGGGAGGATAACGGGTCAGGTCGAAAGGGTCAAGGATTACACGCTTTGTCAAGCACCTGCTTGACCTCCTGGGCGCATCATCTGCCCCGAGGAGACAGCTCTCTGCAGTGCCCCAATGTACAGGCACCGGTCATGCGGCGGATATCATCCATCGTAGTTGCACCGTCTTGTTTTGCCTGCCGGATTACCCCGGCAGTGATACTGCTACAAAAACAGACCAGTTCGTCATTATGCATTATCGTCCTCCTCAATGATCATGACCACAGCACGCTTCCTGTCGTTGCTGATGCTGCAGCGGCTTGATCAGCGGCCCGCCGTTGCAGTCGCTGCACTCAAGCTGAATCGTGGTATGGGTGATATGAAAGCGATGTTCAAGGGCATGCTCAATCCGCTGCAACAGACCGCTGCGCCCGTCCTCATAGCCTACGGCAACCTCAACATGTACCGATAGCGCCGTGATATGTGAGCAGACCGACCAGACATTCAGGTGGTGCAGATCCCGCACCCCTTCAACGTCGCGGATGGCTGCTGCCACCTCTGCCAGATCCAGCCCACGGGGAGCCCCCTCCATCAGGATGTGAGTGGCATCCCGCAGCACCCGTCCTGCCCCGGCAAGGATCAGCAGGCCGATGGCAGCAGATAACAGGGCATCCAGCAGATACCAGCCGGTATAGTACATCACAACCCCGCCGATGATCACCCCCACCGATGCCGCCGCATCCCCCACCACATGCAGGAAGGCGCTCTTCACATTCAGGTCGTCATGGCTGTGGCTATGCAGGGTCTTGGCGGCCAGCAGGTTCATCACCAGACCGATGGCGGCAATCACCAGCATCGGCCCGCTTTTCACCACCTGAGGTTCAGCAAAACGACCCCAGGCCTCATACAGAATCCCTGCCCCCATCAGAAACACGGTCAGGCCATTGATAAAGGAGGCAAACACCTCGGAGCGGTGGAACCCGAAGGTATGCCGCTCAGAAGTCGGCAGACCGGCCAGCTGCACAGCAGCCAGCGACAGCACCAAAGCAAACAGATCCAGAAACACATGGGCAGCATCGGACAACAGCGCCAGCGAGTTGGTCCAGAGTCCACCGGCCACCTCAGCCACCAGGGTTACTGCGGTCAGGGCAATGGCAATCTTGAACTTGCCCGTTATGCGGGTATCCAGTGAGGTCATGCTCCACCACCGCAGGAACAACTGCAGGAGCAGCTGAGGCCTTTCGCCTTGCCAAAGGCCTCACACCCTTCTTTATACGCCAGCCAGGCAATGCCGCCCGCGCCAACCGCATCAAGCCAGCCCAGCCCGGTCAGCTCATACCCGACACTGGCAATCATCAGCACCACCGAAAGGTAGAGACAGGCACGAGAGCAGGCAGCATCAGCCAGAATGGCCGGTGAAGCCAGGGCGTGCCCTACCTTGTTCTTCTGATGGATCAAAAACCACATGAACGAGATTGAAATCAGGGAGATGATGATCCCCCAGAGTGTTGTCTCCGGCTTGTGACTGCTGTAGAGGTTGATGCCTGCAGTCAGCAACAGACCGACCGTTAGCAGGTAGAAAACCGCACCGGTAATCCGCAAGGCACGCTGCTCAAACTCATCCCGCTGTTCACCGCCGTTCTGCCTGATCCTGCGCAGCATGTGCCAGACACCGACTGCAGAGATCACCTCAATAAAGGAATCCATGCCGAAGCCAAACAGCGACAGGGTCTCGTCAGCCAGACCAAACCAGACCGATCCGGTACCTTCCGCAATGTTGTAGAAGATGGTAAACAACGCCAGCCAGTTTGCCCGTTGCAACCACTGTTCTCTGGTCATACCTTCCCCTTTGCCAGGCTATTTTGCAAACCGTGCCGCCCGCTCTGTTGCCTCATGGGCTGCAATCATACCGGCCAATCGCACTATCTCCAGCACCTCCGGGTGCCGAAGGGAGTAGTAGATCTTCAGGCCATCCTTGCGCTGGTTCAGGATACCGCTCTTCAACATGGTCTGCAGATGGCGGGAGGTATTGGACTGTTCATGACCAATGGCAGGAAAGATCTCACAGACACAATGTTCGCCATCCCGCAGCAGTTCAATGATCCTTAAACGGGTTGGCTGCGAAATTGCCTTCAAGACTTCAGCACTGTATTCAAGGGTATTCACACAGGTTCCTTTTCTTATACATAAAATCACGAAACTTTTTTATCTGACCACCGGCTGCATTCTGATATCAGGTTCTAAAATTCATCAACCGTTATCTGGACTACATCAGCTCCTCGGGAGTCAGCCCCCCAAGCAGACCACTGACAAAATGTCGCCACATGCTGGCCTTCGGTTCACTATCAAGACGCACTGGACTGTTATTCTCCTCACCAACCCACACCAACCCGGATGAGGCATTGCCTGATTCAACAAGTTCAACACGATAGGACTGGTCAAGGACTACGGCTTCATCAAAAAGCGCGGCCAGTTCTTCAGCCAGCACAGGACTTTCGATCCTTACGGCGACTTCGGTATTCAGCAGACGAGAACGCGGGTCAAGATTCATCGAACCGATAATAAGCGTTGAACGATCCACAATCACAACCTTGGCATGAAGAGCTGTGCCTAAAGCAAGCCTCTTTCTCGCCGATTTTGCGCCGGGCCTCAGTTCGTGCAATGCTACACCACAAGCCAGAAGCTGTGGACGGTAGCGGGCATAGCCGGCATGGATGATCGGTACATCCGTTGAGGCCAGTGAGTTGGTCAGTATCCTCACACGCACCCCCTGTTTTGCAAGGGAGCAGAGACCAGCCACTCCCCGTTCACCAGGGACAAAATAGGGGGAAATAAGCACTGCTTCGCGCCGGGCGGCATGGGTGGTGGAACGTAGGGCAGAGATAATGGGCTGATCTTTTTCTTGCAGCAGATTTTTCTCCGGCAAATCATGCAGCAGTACAGCAGATGCTGTTATAAGGGGAAGCTTGCCGTTGCGCAGCAAGCGACGAAAGTCAGTTTCGCGCAAGGCCTTGGCATAATGCGTGTCGCGGAATGTATCGGCTCGCAACTTAAGCTGCTCCTTGATTGCTGCCAGCTGGTCCGGATCAACAGGCCCAGGCAAAACCGCCTTGATCGGAATGGCCGTGGCGTTATTCCAGTAGGCATCAAAACTGCGTGAAACCTCCCTGACCAGCGGCCCCGTCATTAAGATATCGAGATCGGCAAAGTTGTTGTTCCGGTTAACGGCAAAATAGGCATCCCCCAGATTACGGCCGCCGATCACAGCCACAGCATTGTCAGCGATCCATAATTTGTTGTGCATGCGCCGGTTCAGACGAGTGCTGTCACCAAGGTATTCCGGCACTCGAAAGACACCCCAGAAGCCTTGGCTGAAAAAAGGGTTATAACTCCGAACCTCAATACCTGGGTGGGCGTCAAGGGTTGACAGCAGATTATAGTTATCGCTGCTACCAACGTCATCCACCAGTATACGCACGCGAACGTCCCGCTCGGCGGCCTGCAGGGCGCGGTGGAGCAAGAGGGTGGCCGTGGCATCATTGCTGACGATAAAATACTGGAGATCAAGGGTCTTTTGCGCAGCTTCGGCAGTGGCGGCCCTGACAATAAAAGCTTCTTCGCCGGACACCAGCGTACGGAATCCCGCTACTCCGGGAGTGTTGGCAAGATGTGCGGCATAGTTACGACCAAGCACTGTCTCTTCCGGCCGGTCAAAGGCAAATGATGGCACACGCGGCAAATCAGGATTCAAACGCGAACAGCCTGCGGCTATGCAGATAAAAACCAGCATCAGCAGAGTGCGCCAGCCCATGTCGTTCCCCCTCTTCCTCAGTTGCTCTGTTGCTCCGTGTTGCTACTGTTTTTATTTACGGACAACATCCGGTATCCTCACGAAACTCCCTGGCCTCATCCCCCCGCAACGCCTCGGCCAGACCGGTCAGGCCGTCAGTCAGGTAGCGGGCATTGTAGCCTTTGGTGCGCAGATAGGCCATGGCCAATGATGAGCGATCCTTGTGTGGGCAGGCAGCCACAATGATCTTGTCCTTGGGCAGTTCCTTGTAACGCAGCGGCAATTCATTGAGCGGAATCTGCAGACCAAATCCCATCTTCCAGGTTTTCACTTCTTCAGAAAAACGGATATCCAGCAGCACAGCCTTCTTCTCTTCAATCAGCTTCAGCAACTGTTTGCTACTGGCCTTCATGTCAGCACGGGTCTCATAATTAAACTTTTTAAGAAAGGTGTCAAAAGCCTCTTCAGCAGCAACGGCAGGCAGAACGGCACAACTAAAAATCAGTAACGACAGGATGATGATTCTTTGCATGGATTATTCTCCTTTGGGATGTAGTGCAACATTATGATACTGCTTGGAAACGTTGGTTATTTTTTCTCGCCAATCAGAATGATCTTCAAAATCTCAATCGGCAATTCGCCCCGTTCATCACTGACCTTTTTCAAGGAATCACTGGCCGCCATTTTTATTCCCTTACCGGCCAGCTTGCTGCTGATAACAGCCTGATCAAGATGAAATTCCTGACAGAGATCTGCCAAGGTCTTGCGTCCTACCCCTTTACCTTCAAACTGCTGTTGCACCAGTTCAGCGGTCCATACCTGCTGGGCTGCGGCTGGTTGTGCTGTTTTAGAAGATCCTGTCACTGGCGGTTGACCTGCCGCTTGCTGCGGCTGTACTGCGGCAGGAGTTGCAGCAGCTTCTGGTGTTTTCACACCCTCAAGCGTCTTCAACAGTTTGTAAATCTGGGATGGAGACTTGCCGTTCTTGCGTGAAATATCCAGCAGTTTCTGGTCAGGCCCATCAACCTTGATCCCCTGTTTACTCAACTCGGCCAGAGCCGGTTCCAGTTCGATATCCACCTTTTGCACAAACTGTTTGAACGGCATCAGCTCGGCATGACTGATGACCGGTTCGTCTTCAGGGGTTTTGACCCATGATTCCTTGAGATACTCGTTAAAATCCAGAATATAGCTAAGCGGCGGGGTCTTGTAGATACCACCAATGGTGCAGAAAACCGTGATCACCGCTGCCACGGCCAACTCTGCCTTCAGAGCCAGCGCCTTACTGACCTTGTCCTGGAAGTAACTGACCAGCGCCCGCCAGTTCAGCCAGGTATGCCATAGCCCCGCCAGCGCAAACAGCAGACTGGTGGTGATATGCATATCACCCCACTGGGTCTTGCTGATCCCCATAAAAGTCCAGTCCAGCCAGTAGGCGATCCTGCCCTGTGGGGTGATGAACAGGATCACCCCGGAAACGGTCATGATCAGAAAACTGAGGGCGGTCAAGAGCGAGATAAACCCCCGCAGGTGCAAACGACGGGTTTGTTGGTCAGCCATGTTCTATCCTTTCTTACTCTGTACGTAGCGGCACTGTAATGCCTCGCAACTGCTCAAAAATCTTCTTGTGTTGCAGGTGGCCGTTTGCAAAGCTGACAGCACTGTAGCCGCCATAATTTTCAAGCCGGTCAATAGTTATGAAGGTCTCTCGCCGATTGCTGCTGTCAAAGATCGCCACAACACGTCCCTGGTCCAACGGGTGTTTGACCACAGCCAGACTAAAGCCCTGTTGAGGCTGAGGCGGCAGTGACGGCAGAGCTGAACCAAACAGACGGGCAAGCACCGGATGGCTGCGCCCCATGACTGCCAGAGAATGCCCGGCAAGCTCACGGTTCGGCAGACCGATACCGTCCATACGACGCTCGCCGGCATCGGAACGTCCAGACCTCCGACGCTGTTCAACGGGGCGCACCCGCTGGCGTGGAAACTCCAGGCTAGGCTCCCGGGTCTTAACCAGTGTGCTACGCTGATTGAATGCCTCCAAAAGCGGTGTGTAGCGATCATCCTGGGATTCAGCAACCATAATGATCAGGTCTTTTTCCGATTCAAGCCTGCCGATGGTGGGAAGCTGTTCCTCCGTCGGCATCTGACGCAGCAGATGGTAATCAGGATCAATAGCTACCCGTTTGGGAGTAGCTGTACTAACCGTCTGAGCCGTTGCCGTGGGACCGTCCATTCTAATCAGCACCGTCTCTTCACCGTTATCCGTCATGACGGTAACCGGCACTGTCAGCCGGAACGGGGCATGGCCTGTATCCTGTTGCAGTTGGATAGTTATGTTGAACCGCCCATCTGCAAGCTGACGCGTGGTGGCCTGACCGGATAGCAGCGGCAGACCGGTACCGGCCACCCATTGTTTAAAAAACCAGTCCAAAGATCGTCCTGCAACACGCTCAAAGCTCTGCTGCAGGTCGCTGAACGAGGCGATACGCCCTTGATTGCGTTGCACAAAATCCCTGATCCCGGCCTTGAACCGCTCGACCCCCAATTCCTGCTGCAGGGCATGGTAGACCATTCCCCCCTTGCCGTAGCCGATCCAACGGGACAAGGCATCCTCGCGGGAATGGAACTTTGTCAACGGGAATTCAATCTTTCCGGCGGCGCGGTCATGGTACCCCTGCAGAATCCGTCTGCGGCAGAGCCAGCCTTTGCCGGAATCATCCTGCAGACCGTGGTCCGCAAAGTAGATGGCCGCCCCTTCGGCCCAGTTGCCGGAATCCCAGGAGATGAAGACACCGTTGCCGAACCACTCGTGAACCAGCTCATGGCCAAGGGTCGTATCTTCTGGCAGCTGCTTGATATTGGCACGATTAAGCAGCAGGTAGCCCGGATAGGAAAGTGACGAACTGGTCGGCGCCTCTGCCAGGGTCAACCGTTTGAACGGCAGCGGCCCGAACAGCGCCTGATAACGGGCCAGCAATCGTTTTGTTTCCTGCAGCAGGTTATCGGCAGAAGCGGCCATCTCAGCCGTCAGCAGGGTTCTCATCAGGATGTCACCAACCTGTTCTTCCCGCAGTTGGTAACGGTTGGAGGCCATGAAGGCGATGCCCTCGTCCGAGGGAAGCGGCCTGCCGGTTCTAAACGTAAACACCGTACGGTCTTTAACGTGACGTACCTGCTGTTCGTCCCCCTCGGATATGGCCTGATACCCTTTGGGCAGATCGGCCTCAAGCCGATAGGTTGCCCACATCTTCCGCAGCACCGGAAACCAGTGATCGGTCAACACCACGGTGCCGGGAAAGATGCCGTGATCAAAGGAATCGTTAAAGGTGGCAAAATAGCTGATCTCCACCTGTTTGACCTGTGCCAGATTCAATCGCTTGCTGCCGGAAATGCCTGCCACGGAACGGGTTTTGCTATCTACGCGTAAGGCGCTGATACGCAGGGCATCATCAAGTTCAAACGAAACCGCCTGAGGCCGATCAAGGCGGATTGTTGCCCTGCCGGTTACCCGTGCATGGGCCGGATCAAAGGAGACCTTCAGGCGGTAGTCGGCACTTGTATCGGGGGCGGCATGCACTGATACCGCCATACAGAGTACCATTGCCAAGCCAGGCAGCCCGGTGTTAAGCAGGTATCGTTTACAGAATGCAATCATTCAGAATTTTCCTGATGCCGCTCAGGCTCACTAAATTCCAGCTCTGTCCGCCGGGCGATCAGGTCGTCATGGATGCTGCGCAACACCTCCGGCCTTCTGCCAAGCGCCAGCACCTGTTCCCGTGGTGGAAATGCTATGGCGTCAGCCGGGCAGGTATTGGCACAGGTGGTGCAGCCCACCATGCAGTTGAGCGGATCAAACACCACCGGTTTTCTACGGTTATAATCAAAACGGTAGACCAACCGATTGCAGCCGGTCACACAGGCGCCGCAGCCACGGCAGTTTGCCTCAATAATGGCGGGATGCCAGTCAATGGTTTCCCGTGGAATGCTGTGCCACGGCTTCATGAATTTGGGATCAGGCATGTAGATACTCCTTCCATACCGGTTTGTATTATCAGTTTTCAAGCGGTTCTATCCCCACAGCCCCCAGATAATTTTCCCTGCAATCAGGCACAACACCACCGCAATCAGTTTTTTCACCTGCGCTCCATCCAGGCGGCTGGTCATCAGCCAGGCTCCAAGCCAGGCACCGGCTAACGCGGATGCCAGAGAGCAGCCAAGCAGACCCCAGTTGGCGCTTCCCACGGTGGCGTGGCTCAAGAAGCCGGAAAGAGAGGCGAACACCACCGCAAAACCGGTGGTGGCGGAAGCTATCTTTGGGTCAAACCCCATCCCCACCAGTACCGGCAGGATGATATTGCCCCCGCCCACACCCAGTAATCCACCCAGATACCCCGCCACACCACCAACCAAACCGCCGTTCAGCAGCGGTTTATAGCCGGTGGTAATAACCTCTTTGGATTTGGGGCGGTAAAACAGCATCATCCCGGCTGCAAACAGCAGAAATCCGGCAAACAAAGCCAGCAAGAGCTTGCGTTCTATCAGATGCGCCGAGTGGACTCCCAGCGGCGACAGCAGTACCGAGACAACAATAATCGGCAAAGCTGCCCGAAAATTGACCAGCCCTTTACGAATATAGGTTACTGAGGCTAGGCCCAGACTGGCCACATTCAGCAGCAGCCCAACTGCCATCGCCTCAGCAAGCGGTATCCCCAGCCAGAACAGGGTCGGCACCACAATAAATGCAGCGCCAACCCCAGCCACGGTCAAAATGGCTGTAAAGACAAAGATCAGCAGTGATGCGATCAGCAGCGTCGTCATGATGTCGCCAGCTATGCCTTAGCTCCGCAGGGAATGCAGATAGCGGTTCCATCATCCTTTTCAGTCAGCTTGTCGGTAAACACCGCATCGCCACAGATTCCGCAGCGCTTTACGTCAAAACAACTCTTTTGTTTCGGCGGCATGGTACGTACAACCACCTCGCCGATTTCAAGGAACTGCTCTTCCGGCAGCGACATGATCCGGCTAACCAGCGGATCGGTAATCTCGGCCGGTATGAGCTGCGGCAGTATCCCTTCCTTGCGCTTCTGCACAAAGGGAGATTGCACCGACTGTTCAAGAAAGCCGGGTTTCAGCGACACCCGTACTGAGCGACCGGTGGCAACCTCAATCAGGGTAAAGGCCATCTTGTTATAGTACAGTTTCTGGATGTTCGACTTGCCATAGGTACAGCCGGTGGCAGTCATCAGGCCATCCAGAAAACAACCAGCTGCATGGGTCTTGCCGGTTTCCGATTCAAGCAGCAGTTCCTTGTCCTGTGAACGCTCTACCCCCAGAACCCGCATGGCAGCCATACCTGCCCTTAACCCCATCGGCATGGCCGGACATTTATGCCCATGAAACTTAAGACCGACATCAAACAGCTCTTCCAGTGTTTTCATTTGTCAGCTTCTCCTTTCAGACAGCTTGGATAAAGGACTGATTCAGCGTCCCTCACTTCAACGGCTCCGCGTATCACCGTTTCTCATACCGCTCCACTGGCAGTCCGGCCTTGATCCAGGGCACAATACCGCCGGTCACGTTGTAAACCTGTTTGTAGCCTGATTTAACCAGAAATTGGGTAGCCGGTACGGTGCGATTGCCCACCCGACAGATCAGGATCACCGGTTTATCCATCGGTACCAGTTGTTTCACTTTCTTGAGCCAGCCATCAGGATCAACCACCCGCCGCTGTTCATCAAACAGCATCAGAAGATGGCTGCCCGGCACGATTCCGGTCTGTCTCCACTCAGGTTCAGTGCGGATATCGATCAAGGTTCCACCCTTTTCAAGCAGTGCCGCCAGCTCCTGGTTGGTAATATTGGTAACGTCGGCCTCGGCGTTCATAGTCAGCATCTGCATAAATATCCCCACTACAAAGACAACTCGAACCACTGTTTTCAGCACAAAGCCCCCCGTAGTCGTTAGATGCAGCACTGAGCATCTTCCTGTCTGATCTTTTCCGACTAGGTATACCAGGTTTCCTTGTCGGCCAGCAGGGTTTGGGGAAAAACAAAAAAGGTGAGTATGAGAACAATAAAAAGGCGGTACACAGTCATGTTGTCATCCAATTGCATAGTTGAATACGCTCATATAGCTGAGCAAAAAAAATCAGGCGTTATACAGCAGGTATACACCGACGCAGGCAACCACCACGCCACCGAACTGTTTAACCCTGGCAGAGAAGTTGACAATCCCCTGTCGTTTGACAAAGGCCTCAATAAACCCGGTAAAGGTTCCGGCAAAGAGCATCAGCAGGCAGTGTCCCACCGCATAGGTAAACAGTAATGCTGCGCCGTACAGCATCTGCCCTTTGGTGGCCACATAGGTCAGGATCACCACCAGCACCGGGGTGGCACAGGGAGAGGAAACCACTCCGAAGAACAGGCCCAGCAGGAACGAACCGACAATCCCCCCCTGCTTCGGTTTAAACTCCCGCTTGATCGGCAGCCTTATCTCATACAGGCCAATCATCTGCCCCCCCATCACCAACGCCACAATACCGGCAGCCACGTACCACCAGCCCCCCATGGTGCCGAACATGGTCCCCAACAGTCCGGCAGCCATGCCAAATGCGGTGAAGGTCAGTGATAGTCCCAGAATAAAAGAGAGAGAGTAACGGAACGCCTTCTTGCGGTCGCCATCGGCATAGCCCCCCACAAAGCCGACCACCAGTGGAATGGTAGCCAGCACGCAGGGGGATGCCGATGACAAGACGCCAGCCAGAAAGACCGCCCCAAAGGCAAGGATCGGGTAGAGCGTAACAATCTGCTCAATGTTGTCCAGAAAGGTCATTTCACACCCAGTTTTTTGAAGGTATCGATAATCGGCCCACGATCCAGAAAACCGATATGGCGGCCTGCCTCCTTGCCCTTGGCGTCAAAGAAGATCTGGGTGGGGATCATCTGGACGCGGTAATTGCCGCCGATCTTGTTGTCTTTCCATACATCCACAAAGATCACGTTAGCTCTGCCTTTGTATTCCTTTTCCAACTGCTCCAGAATCGGGGCCATCTTTTTGCAAGGGATGCAACTGCGGGCACCGAAGTCCACCAGGGTTGGGCGGCCAGAAGCCAGGGCAGCCTGAATGGTAAACTGGTTGCCGGAGGGAAGTTCAGCAAAGGCGCTGCTTGCCAGAAAGAGACAAAGGAGTGTCAAGACGATCCGCATCAGAGCATCCCCGCGATCTCTTCCGCTGTGGCCAGTTTGCCGGAGAACAGCACCTTGCCATCCTTAACCAGGGCCGGGGTACTCATCACGCCGTACTTCATGATGGAGGGGATATCCTCAACCTTGACGATCTCCGCCTCTTTGCCAGAGGTTTCTACTGCCTTTTTCACATTTTCCAGCAGAGTCTTGCATTTGGCACAGCCTGTGCCCAATATCTCAAGCTTCATGGACATTCCTCCTGATAGAATTCTGTAATAATCTTATTCCCCTCTAAAATAATCTACAATCCAGTTTTTGATTGCATCCCGCACCTGTCTGAATGCCGGCAAAACATCTTCCTCACTTCCCTGCACCCGGGAGGGATCCTCAAAACCTTGATGGATCCGCTTGACTCCACCGAAGAAGAGGGGGCATTTTTCGTTGGCATCACCGCACAGGCTTACAACATGCTCGAACTCCTGACCTTCATATATATCCATACTCTTGGAGTAGAGAGCTGAGGTATCTATATCCAGCTCCTGAAGTACCTTAATAGTCAGCGGATTGACCTTTGTCGTTTCAGTGCCGGCAGAAAATGCCTGATAGCTGTCCCCAAGATATTGATTAGCCAGAGCCTCAGCCATCTGGGAACGGCAGGAGTTGTGCGTGCAAAGAAAAAGGATCCGTTTTTTTGTCGTACTCATGAATACCCCGCAGTTAAAGTATTATATTGAACAGATAGCCAACAAACACGATTGCTGCAGCAACTATCCCAAAAAATGTAATCAGCAGCCTTCGTTTAAGAACGTTACTTAAAATAACTGCCTCCGGCAGCGAAAGAGCCGTCACCGCCATCATAAAGGCCAGCACCGTACCGATCGCCATTCCCTTTTGGGTCAGGGCAGAGACAATCGGAATCACCCCTGCTGCGTTGCTGTAGAGCGGCACCCCCAGAGCAACTGCAATTGGCACGGCAAACGGGTTATCCCGTCCAGCCCAGTTTGCCAGAAAATCCTGCGGCACATATCCGTGTATAAATGCTCCTAACCCCACTCCGACCAAAACGTACGGAAAGATCTTTTTGAGCAGATCCCGGGTGTAGTCCCTTGCATAGACCAGCTTATCACGAAAGGTCAGTTCTTCAATCTCCTGGCTTCCCACCTGCATCTCCCAGACATAGTCCTGAACATGTTTTTCCATTTTCAGCCTGCCGATTACAATGCCGGAGACAATCGCCACCAACAGCCCTGTACCGATGTAGATCAGGGCGATCTTCCAGCCAAACATCCCCCAGAGCATGATCAAGGCCACTTCATTGACCATAGGCGAGGATATCAGGAATGAGAAGGTTACTCCCAGCGGCACACCGGATTCCACAAAGCCGATGAAAAGTGGCACTGCAGAGCAGGAGCAGAAAGGGGTCACGATCCCCAGCAGTGCCGCCATAATATTACCGACATATTCACGTTTATGAGAAAGGATCCGTTTAGTGCGTTCCGGCGGAAAGGATGAGCGGATGATTGCCACTACAAAGATGATGGTGCAGAGCAGCAGGAAGATCTTGATGGTATCGTAGATGAAAAAGTTAAGAGCCTCGCCCAAGTGAGATCCTGAATGTAACCCGAAAAGGTCAAAAATGAGGTAATCGGCAAAACGTTTAAGCATGTTTACTCCATGTAAAAACCGAAAGAGTATATGATTAAATACTCATATACTCTTTCGGAGGCTCAGGAGTCAAGATAAACTCAGGTGGTTTATAATATCTTGCAGATAAGGGCTGAGATCTGGCCGCCTTAGAAAACGAAATAAATAGCACGTTAAGGATTTATTGGATGAAACCGAGGTCATCAATTCAAGCCCACAGCTGGTTTAGTAGCTATCTTCCAGATTGTCCATAAACATTAACGGAATCGACACGTCATTGACACCTTGATTGGCTATGGAATTTATACATAACTGATGCGAAATTGTCCGAACCCTGTTCAGCATCTCAAAAATAGTGACTTACACTACCTTTGCTACTAACTGATACTTGTGCCGACCTAATTTGTAACAGGAAGGAAAGCCTTTTACGTCGACCTGAATCCGTGACAGCTAACAAATAAAAATGCCACAAATATTTCGTAACTGCT
>CAZZMP010000010.1:0-122305 GCA_964655435.1 uncultured Geobacter sp. | reverse complement strand
CAGGTATTACTAAACTATAGCCGAATTATAGCCTGCTTATCCTTAAACTCCTGTTCGACATCATCGTCGAGAAGTAGCTCACTTCTTTTAATTATCTCTTCAATTAAGCTCCCACTCTTTAATTCATCATCACCCATCGTTTTCAAAAAGTCTTTAGTGATAGCGTTAACTTTTTCATAGGACACACATTCACTGCTTGAACTTTGAAGGTAGTAAGCAATTTCTGACAACAATGTCACTTTTTGCTCATAATCAAATGTGTTCGTAACGTCTCTTTGTTTATCCCATCGCCCAAGCATTATTTCTGTATACATTTTGTATACTTCTGTTGTGTTAGAAGGAATCTCTTTTGAGGCATTATCAGAAAATACCGAGCTAATTAGTTGAAGGGTGAGGGGCGTTCTAGGCAGGCTTTGCATTATGCCTTGCTGCTGTATCTCTTTAAGTATTTCTTCTCCATTATGGCTTATTTCTTTAACGACATTTTGCAGGTAGTTAATTGACTCCTGATATGACAACTGTTTTATATCATATCTGGTAAATTTGTTAGAAAGACCCTGTCTCAGTTTAACGCTGACTTGTCTGGTAGTAACTACAATTTGAGACGCATGGTACACGGATAAAAGCAAGTCAATATTTTTTGATGCAATTAGTCTTTTCTCTTCCGTCGCAATTTCATCGAATCCATCAAGAAAGAAATCAATCTGTTTGCTATCGATGTAACCTTTAAGATAATCCTGGGTAATGCCATCCCAGGTTTTTTTTACAACTTCGTAAATAAATTGATTTAATTCATCTATATTTAACTCGCTATCAGCTAAATCTGATAATTTGATATAGACCTTAAACCTTGGTGTTCCAGCATCTTGCGACTCGCTAATGGTTAATCTTCGGATTTGCTCTCTAAGCAAATGACTTTTGCCAGTGCCTGACTGGCCTATAATCAAGATATGTTTTTTTGTGTCAAAAACATTATCCGGATTTTTGGGAATGTATTTTAACTTGCCTACGCCATCGTGTGATATTTCAAACAGGTTGCACTGTAAATACTTTTCACTTAGCATACTGACATTGTTACTGATATTTATACTTCGGCCCTTGTCTTCCGACTCCAGCTTTTGCAGTAAATTTTCTGCGTATTCGTTAAATTCAGGCGTGTACGATGAAAAGAATAGGGGCCAGTATGTTTCTATAAGCGAAATTAAATTCTCGCCTGTAATAAAGTTAGTGTTTTTTTCGTAGATTTCAGTTGAGTTGCCCCACTGTTCAACTATTTTCCTTTTAGCATTATCAGAGATCAGACCGTCACAAACAAAGTATGCCTTGTCAACGGTAACACTTTGCTTTAAGGAAGAATCATTATACTTAATAGTAAATACTTCCTTAAGTTGCCTGCCAATATCCTCAATAAGCACATTTTTACTGCTACCCTTGCTTACAGAAACATTGCCCTTCTTTACAACGACTCCAGTATATTTTCTTAAATTGGGTATCCAGATTTTATGATTGATTGGCGAGTATACAGACTTGTTACGCGTAATTGCAAAAACATATTTGATAGTTGACGAACTTCGGGCGGAGTGCTAATCTAAATCCATACCACATGATTGATACCCGCTACTCGCTAAAGAGGCTCCCATGCCAGCATCCCGCCTTAAGATATTCATCAGTAGTGTACAGAAGGAGTTTGCTAAAGAGCGCAAAGAACTCAAAGCCTTTCTGCTTGGCGATGCTGTTCTCCGCCGGTTTATTTCTGATGTTTTCTTGTTCGAGGAAATTCCAGCCTGTGACCGCCGTGCTGATGAGGTCTATCTTGAAGAAGTTGAGCGGTGCGATGTTTATCTTGGGGTTTTCGGGAATGATTATGGATTTGAGGACGCTGAAGGTGTTTCTCCGACCGAACGCGAATACGATCATGCTGGTGTTTGTCACAAAACTCGCCTGGTATATGTATGGGGAGTAGGTGACGAGCATCGGAACCCAAAGATGCAGCGGCTTGTCAGCAGAATCGGTGATGAGTTGACTCGCCGTAGGGTTGAAGACATCAGCGCCTTAATGTCTGAAGTGTATGCCAGCCTGGTTGAACATCTGGACAGATCTGGGGCATTGCGGGTACCGCCTTTTGACACATCAACCAATGTTCATGCATCACAAAAGGATATCTCGCGCAAGCGCGTAGAGTGGTTCCTTGATGTGGCTCGACGCGAGAGAAACTTCCCTCTCAAGCCAAACACCAGCACGACCGCACTGCTCACCCATCTTCACCTTCTTGACGATGGGCGTCCCACCAATGCGGCGTTGTTACTGTTCGGGGCGAACCCACAAAAATTTCACCAGACCGCAGTAACGAAGTGCGTCCACTGTCACGGAACAGCCTTTCGGCGGCCATTTGCTTCCATGCAGGTTTATGATGGTGATCTTTTTGAGCAGGCAGATCAAGCGAGAGATTTTGTTCTCAGCAAGATCAACCGCTCGATCGGTGTCCGGTCTGAAAGTAACGTCGCACCCGCCACCTACGAACTTCCTCCGGATGCTGTGGGCGAAGCCATTGTCAACGCAATCGCTCACAGAGACTACCATAGCAACGCTTCTGTGGAAGTCCGCCTCTTCTCTGATCGTCTTGAGATTTGGAATCCAGGGATGCTGCCGGGAAACCTGACGCTTGAGGGGCTTCGGGAGGACCACCCTTCTGTTCCCTACAACCCTCTCATAACAGAACCCCTCTATTTGGCCCGTTATATTGAACGGATCGGATCTGGCACCCAGACCATGATCGAGCTTTGCCAAGAAGCAGGTCTCCCTGAGCCCATATTTGAGGAGAGAAGCGGTTCGTTTGTCACTACAATCTGGCGAGATTGGCTGACGCCTGAGGTATTGGCTGGTTATAATCTGAATGATAGGCAACTAAAGGCAATCGCGCACATAAAAGGGGCTGAAGACAGAATTACAAATTCGGGATATCAAACCTTAACCGGCGCTATCCGCAAAACTGCTGCACGGGATCTTGACGACCTTGTCGAAAAGGGACTCCTTGAGCGTAAGGGAGAAAAACGTGGAGTTTATTACACGTTAGCTGCAAGACAGAAACAACCATGAACGATGCTAACGATGTTTATGGGACGTTTATGAGACATATGGGACTCTGGTGGATAAACGTGAACGCTAACAACAATTATGGGACGTTTATGAGACATATGAGATATTGTCTGAAGGGATTTGGTCATAGATACAGCATCAAGGAGTTAGCTTGATGCCCGCCAACATCCTCAACCTGCCATCTTATACCGTCACCAACCTCGTTGAAAACGAATACGACTACCACATAGACGCCGAAGCCAAGCATCACCCTACTACCTGCCAAAACTGCGGTTCTCCTGATATCGTCGGCTTTGGCCGGAACGAACAACTTGTCCGTGATCTGACTATCCACGGCAAGGGTGTCGGCATTTACGTTGATACCAGGCGCTACCAGTGTCGGGCATGCAAAAAGACCTTCTACGAGCGTCTGCCTGATGTTGACGGCAAACGGATGATGACCTCTCGCCTGGTTAAGTGGATGGGCGAACAAGCCATCAAACGGCCATTCTCTCACATCGCCGAAGAGATCGGCGTAAACGAGATGACCGTCAAGAATGTCTTCAACGACTACATCAATGAGCTTGAGCATGCGGTCAGGTTTGAAACCCCACAATGGATGGGGATCGACGAAATCCACATCATCAAGAAGCCCCGCTGCGTCGTCTCCAACATCGAGAACAATACTATCGTCAACGTTCTACGTGACCGCAACAAAAAGACCGTGGCGGACTATCTGTTTCGTCTCAATGGTCGAAATCTGGTCAAATGCGTAGCAATGGATATGTGGGAGCCCTACAAGGATGCCGTGCGGGATGTCATGCCCCAGGCTCGGATTGTGGTTGACAAGTTCCACGTTGTCAGGATGGCCAACGATTGCCTCGAAGCTGTTCGTAAAGGGATCAGGAGCAGCCTCAGCGAGAAACAACGCAGAGGACTGATGCATGACCGGTTTATTCTGTTGAAACGGGAAGAAAAGCTTGAAGGTCTTGACCGAATAACCCTGGAATCCTGGACAAAAAATTATCCTGCTCTTGGTGAGGCGTACCGGGCCAAGGAAGAGTTCTTTGGTATCTATGACTCTATGACCGTCCAGGAGGCAATAACCAGATTCAAGGCATGGGAGGCAGGTTTGGTGCCGGAAATCAAAGAAGCTTTCCATCCCTTGACCCGAGCAGTCAATAACTGGATGCCGGAGATCATGGCTTACTTCGATCACCCGGTTACCAATGCCTATACGGAGTCGCTGAATAACTTGATCAGGGTTATGAATAGGCTGGGCAGGGGCTACAGCTTTGAAGCACTCAGAGCGAAGATTCTTTTCACAGAGGGAGTTTGTAAAGTCAGAAAGCCGAAGTTCCAGAAACCGGCACGGCAGGAAGAGAAGATGGAATATTTTCATATGACAACTGGCTTCTCCAAAATGACTACATCAACACGAGAGCCAGAACCTGAAATCAACTACGGAGCCGACATATCAACATTAGTGAGGTTGATTGAAGAAGGACGACTCTGACCTTCATACATCATGAATTATGGATACCCCTTAAATTCAACTCATCGTTTTTTATCAAAACAAAGTCTTTACCAAACTCGTTTATGCCATGATTATGCATGGTCTCAAACTTCATTCGTTGGAATAGAGGTTCAAGCAACCGAGCTCTTAATTCTTTTTCGTCAGCGAATCTCTGAATCATTTTCAATTTAGATTGTGACATGTAGTCTCCCTATTATCCGTACTGTCAACCATTACCCCATAGGTTGCCACACCTAGAGGGACGCTAAATAGCACTGTGAAAAAATCTTTGAATAGTATCTCTACACAAACTCCTAGCTATTGTTCCTTGAATCTCCGCTCAAATTCAGCCCATACAGTGCGATAATCCTCTTCCCGATCGCACTTGTCAAAGGGTGCCACATAGGTAATGGTACGCTCCACAGGACCGCCAGGCATGGTGTCGTCAATAATGGTTCTACTGACGGTTCCGCTCTTCATATCCTTAATGTCGTTCCACTCGGGACGGGAGAAGCCAACACCTGGAAGCCCCTTGCTGCACGTAAAGACGATACGTCCATTCTGGTCGTACCATGTGTCATTTTCATTTTGGCGTAGGACGGGGAACTGGATGCGATATATGGTGCAGAGCTCATCTAGGCTCATTCCAAGTGCCATGGCCACTAACACATCAATCTCCACAAGTGCCTGTCGTCTTTCGTAATCAGTACGGAGTGCGCAGTTTCTCTGCCATAAAGGGGTGAGGTTGAAGAAGTGGCTCTCTTTCAGGCGGCGGTCTGATTTGCCCCACTGGTCAAATTTGAAATCTTCTTGCCAGCATTCGTTCCAAAGTTCTGCGTAATGGTCGGTAAGACAATTGATTGAAAGCAACCTGATAATTAAAGGATGTAACAGGATAGAGTTTTCTTCACTATGAAAAGGGTCAGTATATGAAGAAAATTGAGAACCACTAAAATTACCTACCCCAGTAGATTTCAAGAAAAAGTCATATGGAATTGAAACCAATATTGCACATATCCTGACAAGGTCATTTAGTTTGTTCATTGTAAAGGAAACGCATCCATGAATGTGACCAGACATTGTTGGCATAATGCAACAAATTTGAGTTCGCTCACCTGACTGACTCAACATTTTACGAAACACAAGCCGATAGTACCCTGTTACCTTCCGAGGCGTATCTTCATCACCCCATGGAACATTAGGTGTGCTGCCTGCATATTCTACCGCATCGCAGGCTGGAACATAGTTAGTACGAGGCAAATAATCATCCGGCATTTCTGTCAGGTCAATAGGGCTATAGTCTGAATTTAGACGACATACAGAACGTGGGGTTTTATATATCGGATTGCCAACAAAAAAATGCGGTCCTGATAAAATAAGCCTGCCTGCATTTTCAGGAAAACAGGTTTCACGGCGTATAATTCCGTCCTTCTGGGCGTTAGTCTCGTGCCACATTTCAGAAGAAACGTAATCTTCAACAATATGAGCCAATCGCCTAGATTGCGCAGCAAATCTCTTTAGAACGCCTACAAGACCTATTGCGTGTAGGGCTGGCAAGCGTGCCTGCAACGAAACGGTTCCGGCCTCATCATACAGCTTGGCAAAGAGAATAAGAGCATCTAGGTCAACGGGAATAATTCTTGAGGAATGTCCAATAGTATTCCAGTTGCCGTCATCGTTTTTGATTCCACCAACAGCTCCTTGTCCACTGTGGGCAAAGCTTGTATCTATGGTTGGCACAGCAAAAAGGTTTGAAATGTGTGAAAAACTTACCGTCTCCATTTGTTGGGAAGAAAAGACATTTAGGCTGAATTTCATCTCGTGATGGACATCCCCAAAAAGCTTATGTTCATTTTGAAACTGGAAATGATATGACAATCGTCGGTACACCTGCTCCCGCAATTCACCACCTTTCGGGTCGTCATAAATTCCTTCCGGATGAACATACCCGGCAACACCATCTTTTGTCCCTGCATACCACGCAAGCGGCAGAAAACATTTGTATAGGTTTGACTGGCTGCCTTTTAAAAGCGAATAATTCTGTAAACCATTTAAATAGTTCTGAATACCGGCAAATTCTGTGAATTCAGCCAGATAATCAGGTCGTATGTTATATTTATTGAGTGTTTCTTCCCGCAGTTCAGCCAGGTGGGATGCGGAGAATTTCCGCAGAACAAATAGCGGCTCACGGTCACCAAGTATCCCACCTTCGTTCCACTCCACCTTAACCCACGGCGGATTCCCCAGAATCAGATCAAAACCTCCCCGCTCGGCAAATAGATCAGCAAACTCCAGTTCCCAATGATGAAAACGGTAACGGTCGGCCAGCTCCTTCACCAACGCAAGACGAGGAAAACCCTTGCAGAGTTCATCAACGTTCACATAGCCGAATTCGTCGGCTGTGAAGTTAATCTCCTGTTGTGGAGGTGCTACCTCGCTAAGCAGATATATCTGCCCTGCATCATTGGCCGGAGCTACTTCATATACTCCACCTTCCAGAATAGCAGTCAGCTCCATCAGAATTTCATCACGGCTGGGAAGTAAACTGGCTTCAGTTATTGGCCAGAACCAGAGAGCACACCAATAATCCATGACCAGCTTCAAACGCCTGTAAGCACTGGATTGACGCATATTTTCTGACTTGAGCGTCTTGTTGAACAGATCATCTTTTTGCTGGGTAGTAAAACGGCTGGAATATAGGCTACGGTCGTCATAGCCAAAAAAGCTGTACCCATCCCGAGTCATCTGCCTAATTTTGCCACAGTCACTGATATGCTTTGTCCAAAGCTTGTCAACTGCATCGGAAAGACGGCTGAGTGTTGCTGACTGGCTGGTGGAAAACGGTTTAAGGGCGGATTTTTGCCATTCTTTTATTTTTGCTATTTCATTCGGAACCATTGCCTTAACGACCTTGTCGCCGTAATTGGCCATGCCAGAGTCAGGTAAAAGGAAGTGATACACACTGTTTTTAGGACGTTCTGTCCCGAGCGGGACTCTTTCCGGCACAACATCTTGCCAGGTCTGTTTGCCTTTGCGGTTCTCCTCGACGTGTGACGCTGAAAATACCTGTCTGCGAGCACCTATAAGAGAGTTGCCCGTGACAAGTTGATTACCAAACCACGGGACAGAAGGGTTGTCGCCATCACCAGGGCAGATGGAGTTAAGCCAGAGAGAGACCTCGGCCAGTTCGACAGCGGTGGGGTTAAGGTCAACGCCATAGACGTTATTATCAGCCAGATATGCTTTAACCTTCTGCTTTTCCTGACCGTAAACATCATGCCCGATGATCTGGCCGGTCTCTTTCTGTTTCTTTTGTAGGTACGCCTCAGAAAGCTGGTTGATAGCTTCATTCAAGAACGCACCGCTCCCCATGGCAGGCTCACAAACAGTCAGTTGCAGGATGTCATCAGCAGTTTTATCCTTAAGCAGTTCTTTTAAAGCATACTTCACCAGACATTGTGTGAGAACCTCTGGTGTGTAGTAGGATGCAGATTTTTCCCTGTTGCGGCCGGCAAGGCGGTAGATGAAAGCACCTCTTGGATACATTTTCAGGGTGCCATCGGCGTTGAAAACCTTTTCACTCTCCTCGTAATTGGGTAACTCTTCCTTGGTAACAAAATAGGCGGCTTCAAGCTCGTTGTACTGTTCATCAGCTTTTTTTGCTTCATACAAGTCGGTCTTGGCGAAGAATCCACTGTATGAGAGCAGACCTTCATAGACAGCCCCAAGTTGGTTGATGCCAAGTTGTGCATAGCTGATGCGCCCACGCCGACCGCTGCCGGGGCGTGACACGGATAAAAGCTGAATAACCTTTTGAAGGACAGAGTTGCGAAACTTAACCTTGCCGAGCAGCGATGTGCGGGCAGGATCGAAGAGGTGACATTTAAGCGGTTGCATCCGGAACGTGTGGTGCTGGGGAGCATCGTCAAAGGCAAGAGCCAACTCTGCTTCACCATGATTGAAGCCGTCGAAAATCAGCTTGAAAAGATTATCCAGAGAATCATTGATGTAGTAGCCGTTTTGAGATTCATCCGACGTCAGCGGAATCATCTCAAGGTCACGTAGGCTTTCCAGGCTGTAACCGGTACGGAATTCCTCACTACGCATTGGTGCATACCCAAGCTCTGGGCGTGCCTCTATGTAGAACAGGAATAATAGCCGGTACAGATAGCGAAGGCATTCTTCAGTTAACTGCTTTTCGCTGAGAACATCACCACCCCGTTCACCAAATACACTTCCCTTATACTTTTCCCTGAAATAGTAAACTGCTTCGTTGCCAATAAGCTCAACCGCTTCACGGGCTGAATATTTCAAGTCATCAGACACAGCAAAGGCATGTTTGTGGCTGTTTTCGTCAAGGGAGTCGAGCAGGCAGATACCATCATCAGGGCAGACGCTGTTCCGATGGAGTAACGCCGCCATCGCCTTGAAGGTAGTCAGTTCTTTTCGCCCGAATATCTCAGCAAGATCAAATCGCAGGAAACGTTTTTCATTCCATTTGCTCCGATCAAGAAGAACAATGGATGCAAAACCGACCACAACAACCCAGCGTGGTGGCTCTGGCAGTGTAAAGACCTGCTTGGTGACAAGTTCGGCAAAGTTCATATCCAGCGGCAGCTTGTCACCTTCAGCTTCACTGTATTGTGCCTTTACCAGACAGGCATCTAGGACATCCGTTGCTTCTGTGGATGAGCAGACTGCTTCCAGTATCCACAGCTCTGGCTCACCGTTTTTTTTGAGAACTTCGCCGATAACCGGAACAGGACTGCCGGAATCAAGCGTTCTGGTTCCCGGCTCCATCGTGTAGCCGAGTGCTTCCAGCAGGTCAGGCAGAAAGCGCCGCTGTAAAGCGAGAATATCTTCAGCAGACTTGGCCCGCTCCATCTGTCCACGAATAATAAAATATTCACGACTAAGGCGGTTAAGCAGGTGATGGGGTGGCTTCAGTCCCTGTTCTTCTTCCTGGCGTTCCCAGGTGGCAAACAGATTCTTGAGATCGTTCTCTAAAATGGTGACAAGGTAGTGATGAGTATAGAATTCGTTTTCGTTTGAAATGCCGTTGAGATTCAGAGCCATTAGCTTTCACCTCTCAAAACAGCCACAACCCGGATATATGGCGTTTCTTCCGTAACAAGAGTGTCTTCAATCCACGTCATGTATTCATCAAATATCCGGTCAATTTCCCGTTGGCGTTGCGACTTTTTATCCTGGCTCTTGCGATCCTGCAGGCTTTTGAGGAAATCGAATTCAAGCTGTTCATTATGACGCTGCCGAAGCGTTTCAAGTGCCTGCAGCTGTTCGTTCAGCTTGGGATTGACAACATCTTCAAACTCCTTACGGCGCTGTCGCATCCAGACATTTCCCTTTGCAATAGCCTCTGGCAGGAACTTTCCAAGAGCATCTGTAGGGAGAGAGTCGCTGCGGTTTGGAAACTTGGTTGTGCCAAGACCGGTGCGCTTTATGACATCATCGAAATCTTCTATCGCTGTGAAGGTGCCGTTGTCAAACCGGACACCAAACCAGTGCTGAATGAGTGGATGACTTTTGCGGTTGGGTATGAGGCCGGATAGAACAAAAACAACCTCACCAGCTGCAAGCTTGCCCGGAAGAGAGATGACCGGTGCCTGTTGACGACCGAAGGCCGACAGGAGCTTGTCATTGGCCCACTGCATGACAGGATGCTGTTCCCACAGAAGCTGGATACGTGGCCAGGTATGTTCTTCACGCCGGGTACGCCTAATTTCTTCCATAATGGCTTTACGATCTGCACAGAGTATAAACTGTCCGCCATCAGGCCAGACTTCATCAGGCAATGTTTTGAAGCGCATTTTCAGCTCTTCCGGGGCAGTCAGATTAACTGTTCTGGTTATATCGTCAAACTCTGCTTGCAGCGGCTGATTGCGCCGTATGAAATCAACTGTTTCTTTTAAATAGGAAAGGTCATCGCCGAAGAGTGAGGGCATCTTCTTCCGGGCTGCCTCTACTTCATTACCTTTGGGTATTTCCATCTCATCCATGAGCAGACCAAGCGGGTCTTTGGGAACCTTTTTCAGGCGCTCCTCGAAATCATCCGGTGTATCTCCATTTTCCATCGCCGCTGCGGTGAACAATTCTTCCTGTTCAATATCAAAAACACCCATCAGGGCTGACGGGTCGCCAATGTTCCTGACGGCCATATCATCCTTCTGGATGAGCAGTTCAAGGATACGGTTATCTCCCTTTATCTTTTCTGCATCACTTTCGGTAATCAGATAGACAATCTGCGGCTCACGCTCCTGTCCGTAGCGGTCAATACGTCCGTTACGCTGCTGAAAGACCATCATTGACCAGGGAATATCGAAGTGAATCATACGATGGCACAGGAAGTGGAGGTTGATACCTTCCGAAGCAACATCAGATGCAAGCAGCAGGCGAAGCTTTGACTCATCCCTGCCGAACTCATCAACCATCTGCTGCTGATCAATGTCAGACAAACTACCGTGCAGAATGCAAATCTGCTCTTCTTTAAGCCCCAGGTCTTTCGTCAGATTGTCCTGGAGAAATTTTAGCGTCTCAATACGTTCACTAAAAATAACCAGACGGTCACGAGTATCCTTGCCGTTCCAGCCGAAACCTTGATTAGAATCCTTGATAACGTTCAGAAGCTTTTTGTACTTGCTGTAGTTTTGGGGTGTAATTTTATCAAGGAGGTCATTCAGCTCCTCCAGGGCAGCTACATCCAATTTGTAGGCTTCTGCGTCTTCCTGTTTCAGGTTCCGAATGCGACGGGTAATGGTTTGCTGGCAGGCAACCGGGCTGGAAAACAGTCCTTTTTCGAGGGTGGTCTTGAACAGTTTCCCAGCGGTACGGCGTTGGTCTATTTTTGTAAAGGTCAAGTCACTGAATGCCTCAAAAGCGGCTTCTTCCTCTGGGCTGGCCACACATTTTGCAACAGCAACCTTCCGTTCCTTAAAGGACATGGATACCTGTTCCTTGATGTCCTTCTTGAAACGGCGGATAAACAGCCCCTTGATGTCATCAGGGCCATACGACTCCTGATTGGCGATGGCCGTTGGATTCAGCATATTCATCAGACTGGCAAAGGACTTTGCTTTGCCATCATGGGGAGTAGCAGACAGGAGCACCAGTGTGTCTGAACGAGAAGAAAGCAGCTTGGCCAGCTTTGCGCTGGGAGTGGCTGCCGTCGTTTCCACGCTCAGCCACGTTATGGCACTCATCAATAACGATGATGTCCCAATAGCACTTTTCAATGTACGTGCGATATTCAGCGTCCTGCTTGAGAGTATCTATGGAGATGATGGACTTATCGAAATAGTAAAATGGGTTGTGGTTGGTCGGGATACGGGAACGAACACGTTGAATGCCGAGTGAGTCAAGTCTGACCAAGGGGATGGTGAAGCGTGACCAGAGTTCCTTCTGAAACTGAGTCATCATACTTTTGACCGTCAGCACCAGGATACGCTTCCCCTTGCCACGCTTAATCAGCTCGGTAATGAGAATGCCAGCCTCGATTGTTTTCCCAAGACCTACGGCATCTGCAATCAGAATACGCTGGCGAGGTTGACGTAACGCAAGGATAGCCGGGTCAAGCTGGTAGGGGACTTCATCACTGGCCCCTTGATGGCCAATATAAAGGTGCTCATCTGTAGGCGGGGTCTGACGGAGAAGACTCTCCATAAAAAGCAGCGAATCACGGTAGCAGGTAGATGTATCTGCAACAAGTTTTGTATCAGCCGGGTCCAGCACTTCAATCCGGTCAATCTCCTCAAGGAATATGGCTTCCTTATCCTTAACCAGTTCTGAGAGACCTACAACAGAAACAGCCTGCTTGCCAGTTGAGGTGCGGTCAACACGCCTTACCAGCCATTCAGTATCACGGATAAGCACCCTGGCACCGGGTGCAAGAATATTGGGGGGAGGCATTGATGAACCTTTCACTGTCTTTAATATGTGGTTCAATTGGTAGCTTTCTCCGTAAGTTTGATTCCAGTTTTTTTGCAGTGCTGCACTATCAGATATTCAATCATGTTGCTGACGCTGCGATGGTCTAATTCAGCAGCCTGACGCAGTCCTTCACGCACTTCAGGAGCTATTCTGAGATTAAGATTAGTAGACTTGAGAACGACCATTGCATTTCCCTCCAATCCAAGCGGGAATATACAGCAATTGCACAGCAGAAGTAAATAGGATTGCTGGTTATAACTCAGAGAAATAGCAGATGTTTTAATAAAGATGCTACAAATAGTAAGTAGGGAGAAAGGTGGGGTAAAAAGGACGCAAAATGAAATTTGTTACGGTAAGTAGAAGCTTCTATCCTGATGCCTCAGCGGCTGATATCTCATCTTGCAGCTTCTGCCAATGCTTCTTGATCTGATTTCTGATAGTACCTTGACTCATGTCTCTTGATGCTCGTAGCGCATATTGAATAAAATTGTTTTTACCCAAGTGGGTAAATTTTTCATACAGTTCCTGTCTATAGATTTTGAATCCAGTGTCTGACGTTTTTGCGGCAGATTTGGCCGCCTTAGACGCCGATCTGACACCGACCTTAACCCTTCTCCAATAACGGGATAACGTAGAAGACCTTAAATATATTCTTTGGCCATCAAACATAAAACCCAAATATTGCAAAGATTTATCGGCAACCAACAGACCTTCAGATGTTCTGTTGAAATATGTTTTTTCAGTCTTGTCATTGTTAATCTCCAACCCCAGCGTTCTAATTTCAGATTGAATGCGTGATAGCGCAGCTTGTTCATCGTTCTTATGACATACAAACAAAATGTCATCACAGTAACGGCGGTACACTCCATTCATTTCTATGGCTAACGCAGAAATGCAATTATCAAAATCCACCATGAATATATTTGATAATACGGCGCTTATTGGTGAGCCTTGAGGAATTCCTTTAGAATCACAATTGGTTAATATGAGGCCTGATTTACGAATCTCGGTTCTGAATACATCCGGAGTACAAATTGCCCCCTTGATTTTATGCGCTGATTTTTTCCCAATATTTAATTTGTTATAGACGGAGTCTCTATCAACTGACGAGTGCTTAGTTATAGCTTTGAAAACGGCGTAATGGTCATCAGGTAGAGTTCTGAAATTTAATATTTTACACCACTGTTGCTTGATAATGGAGTGGCTAAGGTTATCAAAAAAACCTGATATATCAAAACAAAGAGCTACAGATTCTCCGATTTTTTCAACTTCCCCAAATGCGTCCTTAGCAAATGAAATATTTGATTTATTTAGTTTTCGATAGGCAATCACAGTTTCATGTAACGGGGTGTCTGCAATATATTGTTCATAGCATCCCGAAATCTGATAAGAATAATAGGCAAATATATGGGAATCTAAATGGGAGGCATATTTTATCGGGCGATCTTTGTCTTTTACTTTGTTGATTTCCTTTTTATATCTTGGCGTTGACATGTTGTACGAAAGAAAAGGGTAAAAGGGGTGTTGGGCAACTTTTTGCGGGTTTGTTACATAGTTACTGGCTACTTCAGGAGTGACTTTGTGGTCAAAATGAGGATAACCACGCCTAGTATACCAGCAGGGATCATTTTTTCTCTTTTTTTTTGCCATGATATTTCCCTCCTAAAATAGCAAAGCCGGAGAGACACGGGATTGCAGCTACCCATTTTGTTCTCTCCGGCGCACGGTGCTCCAATGCAGAGCTCAGTCCTAGCGTAAGCCAAGACGCTGCCTTTAACATGTCATGCTATAATTCTACAGGAGATAAATATATGGCGACAGCACTCCACATGATTGAGAACCTGATGGCTCTAGTCAGCATGGACACAGTATCGCTTGCTTGTGCAATCGTGGTGAAGATTACACTTGCAATACTTAACGTTCCTCCTCTCAAGCCTATCCTGAGAGCGGATTGACCCTATTACATGTCAAGTCGTATTTCAAGATATATTCAAATTTTTGTAAATTGCGCAAACCACACCTCAAAGACATTGAGGCCGCCGAACGGGTAGAGGTCAAGAGGGTACTGCGTAGTCAATTGTTATAGAATAAAAAACGACCAATTCTCGTCCTGAGAAATTTAGTAACAAACCCAGCATAATCTTCAAGTATAGCTAATATTGGCAATGCCAAAACATATAATATAAAAATCAGAAGTAGTAATAGTTTTGATATATTCGGATCCTTCAATGAGTAGAGTAATGCAAATATTGGCAGCAGCATAAGAAAACCAGCAACATTAACTGCGACCTTTCCGGGTTTTGGGCCAATTTCGCTAAGAATTTTTTTTAAGCTGTCTCTGGGATTATCCATATTACATATCCTTTGATTATCAATGAGCTAGTAACAAACCGGCGATTGATGCAATTGTTTCCTTATTCGGTGCATAATTGAGATCTTGTGCGACACGGTAGAGAGCTTTAACAAGCTCTCTTTTTTTTGCAATGGGTAGAACCTCGTTAATTTCTCTAAGGTAATCTTCGGTTGCCATAATAACGTTATCTAGCAGCGTATTATCTTGAAGAAAATATAGAGAACTGTCCTTAACATCCAAGACCATAGGGCCTTCGCCCGTTAAAATCCAATTCACATTGAATCCCAAATTTGCATATGCGGCTAAAACATTCCCGCCAGGCACGCTCTTGCCCGTTTCATACGATTGTATAGCTGGATAGCTAATGCCAAGAATTTCTGCAAACTCCCTTTGATTTTTATCTGAGCCTTCCCTGACGGCCTTCATTCTCTCTGATACAGACATTAGCCCCTCTTTAAAATTAATATTGCCGCATAAATAAAATAATATATTGACTAGTCATATTATATTATGATTTATTGTCTCCAGAAACATCATACAACAATATGCTTTAGCTAGCAACGTCAAAAAACATCAAAAAAGTGAGGTGCCAAAATGGACCGATTGCTGAGAGACAAAGATTTGCAGCAAATACTTGCAATCTCGAGGACTGCGCTTTGGCGTCTTAGGAAATCAGGGAAAATAAGGGCCGTACAGCATATTGGGAATCGCAACTATTACCGCCTCAGTGAGGTTGAGGCTTATGTGGAGTCTCTGCGAAACGAAAATATCTGATCGAGGCGCTGCATCATGAACTGGATCAAAATTATGTGCGGCATATTGGATAATCGGAAAATTCGGATGATTCGAAAGGGACCGGAAGGCAACACTCTGGTATTGCTGTGGTTGTTGCTTTTGATTGAGGCAGGAAAGTGCAACCGTGGCGGATATCTTTTGGTGTCCGAGCGTGTGCCCTACACGGCGGAAACCTTGAGTTTGCTCACAGATATTTCATTGCAAGTAGTTTCACTGGGATTATCGATATTTCGTGGTTTCGACATGATTGACGACTCAGACGGTGTTATCTTCATCAAAAACTGGAGCAAATACCAGTCCGAGGACAAGCTGGAGCTGCGACGCGAAAAGGATCGTCAGCGAAAGCAGCTACAGCGGCAGCGCGAAAGGGACAAAATCGCAATTCCTCAGATAGCCGACACGTCACGTGACGGTCACACGGACATGTCTGCGGATGTCACAGTAGAGACAAACAAAGACTTTGAAGAAAAGACAACAGACATTGATGTCAGTTTGTTGTCCGGAACCCCGTTCTCAAAAATCTCTCGTGGTGAGTTCGAAGACCTTATTCGAAGACATGGCCCGGAAAAATTTGCTCTTGCTGCCGATGTTGCCGCCGAAACATGGCGTAAAAAGCCCTCTGAAGTCTCTAATCCGGTCGGGTATTTGAATACCCTTTGCACCTCTTTGATGATCCCTGGATGGTACACCCCACAACTTGAACGGATGTCTATTGCAGAACTGGCTGCAACTAACAAACGTATGGCCGCAGCACAAAAAGAAGAGCTGGAGAAAGCTCAGTTGGAGCAGCAGGAGCAGGTAAATAAGTTATGGGACAGTTTGCCAACGGAGAAGCAATTGCAGTTCATCGACGAGGTCAAAGCAAGCATTCCGGCGGAAATCAATTTTCCTGAATCTGGCATTGTTGCCAGCGCTAAATCAATGGCATGGGAAGTTAGCACCAAGGAGGGACTAAAATGAACAAGAAAATTAAAAACATGACACCTGAGCAAATCGCAGCTAGAGGCCGCGAATTGATCAGGTTGGCTAAGAGAAGAGAAGCCGAATTGCGCCAGCATGAGCTTTTGCAAATCGGCCAGGTTTTAATTCGCGAAATCAACTCTGATTGGCCGTCAACCTGGGAGTCACTAGCGGCGGAATTGGAACAGATTATTGGCCAGAAAGTTCCGGAACCACATTGGATTCAAAAGGCATAAAAGCAGACGGTTTTTCTATGGCACTCCACGCAATGTGGAGTGCCACCAAATCACAAAACAATCTGAAATAACGATGTTTATTGGTATACCGTGCGTATACCTCAGGCTGCATAAATACTCTTAACATCCTGATTTGTAATAGGATTTTTAGTTTACTAGAGGATGGATAGCTATGGAAACATTCAGCTGCAAGGTTTCAAGCATTGAAGACCACGCTCTAAATGCCTTGGCCAACATTTGGAAATGTAATCGAGCAGAAGCAGCGCGCAGGTCAATAAAACTTGCGCTGGAACATACTGAGACAGCGGCAGTTTTGGACACCAGTCGGATGCTATTACACGAGATTATGGCCCTTCAGAAAGAATCAATTGATCTGATGAGCGAGCTGGGAAAATTCACGCCGATGATCAGCAGGATAAACCGTCTTGAAGAGTATGTAGTCCAGGGAAGCATATCAGCTGGAGTCTTGGCTAAACAGGCTGGATTGTTTGAGCTGGCCAAAGACGAGTACATGGCATGGAAGCATAACAAGGAGACCCCCAAATGAGCATAGAACGCTCTCGATTTTCAGGAACAGCATCCATTTTCAATCGTCTTAACCAGTTCTTTTTTGCGGTCAAATTCTGGCTGTATATCTCTTTATCGGTTGTCATTTTAGTTTTCGCATGGCGGGCTTATCCTATGCTGAAGGATCTAAGCACGACGGAATTCTTTGTCAGGACTTCTTTGTATGAATTCACTGTCCGAACCGGACAGCCGTGGCCGTGGCTGCTAGAGCAAACCTATCGAACTGCTGTTATTAGCCAAACGCAAGAATATCATGATCTTTATGGGCTAATTCTCAGCTCTTTAAAGAGGTCTGGGTATGAGGGACTTGGTGGCGGAATATTGGTCCTCATAATCGGATTTTGGCTGGGTCGTAAGGAAGCTCAATCTCAGACAGAAGATCGCCATCGACGTGGATCTCAACTGGTAGCTCCAAAAGAGATAAACCGATGTCTGTGTAGGACAGAGGGTGATGGACAAATAATGTTAGGTGAAGTCCTGCTACCACGAGCAGTAGAGGTACGCGGTCTGTTTGCCATAGGTATGTTGGGCGTCGGAAAGACTCAGCTGCAAAACCGAATCTTAGATACAGTTGTGGATAGAAACGAGCGAGGGGTCATTTTTACTGCCAAGGGTGATGATTTCATCACTACCCACTGGCGCACAGGTGACGCGATCTTCTGTCCGGCTGATGAACGAACGGTCGGATGGTCACTGATGTCTGACATTACCGATTTAAGTGATTTCGACATAATTGCAGAATCATTGGTTGATGACTCTAACGAAAAAACCAAGGTCTGGGGCGGTGGAGCCAAGATGATCATCTCTGGTCTCCTCAAATATTGCTACTTGGTAGGTCATCGTAGCAACCGTCAGGTCTGCGAAGTGTTCTCTCATGATGCTCAAGGGATGCGGGACTGCTTACGATTTACACCAGGTGCCGAACAGGCCGCCGGTCTGCTGGCAGAGCCAGGATCATCTCCTGCAAACTCTTTTTATATCACTGTCTGCCTGTACACTCGCCCACTACAGCTCTTAAAGCATCTTGAAAATGATTTTTCAATTACGGAGTGGGTCAAGTCTGGCAGCGGAAGGATCTACTTGCCAGCCACTCCTAAGTTGCAGCGGCAACTTGGACCGCTCTATTCTGTATTTATTGATCTGCTGATTGTTCATCATCTTTCGCTCCCCAATGATAGCAGCAGACGTATCTGGTACGGGTTGGACGAACTGGCCGCGCTGGGAAAGATTCCAGGTCTACCTCAACTGGCAAACCTTGGACGCTCCAAGGGGGCTGCCATTCTTGCCGGTACCCAATCCTATCCCCAGCTTGACCTTATCTATGGACCGGAACAGCGGAAAGCTCTGTTGAACGGTTTTGCAACCAAGCTGGTCTTCCGCAATGAGGATGAACAGACCCTTGAAGAGCTTTCAAAGGCAATGGGTCGCCGTGAGATCGAGCGTGCCCGAGAAAATTTGTCTACTCCGGTCAATTCAACCAGAGGCGGCGTTACCAGGATGTCGGAAACAGCGGAAGATGTTCTTATTCTGCCCGATGAGATCAAAAACCTGCCAGCGCTACATTTCTATGTTCAATCATCTGGGTATCCTGTGACCAAGACCAGCATTGATTACAAGGAGTGGCCGGAACTGATACCGGCGCATCTTCCCCACCAGGAGATGTCTCTGGCAGCTCTGCGGGAAGAATTTGAGCATTATGGTGAGGGCACTGCTCCGTCCAAAAAGGCCGGTAACAATAAGGCGCTGTTTAAAAAGAATACACTGATGTAGACGAGGTATAACTCAGATGGTGCCAATGAAAATAGGGGCCGACAAGGCTGAAGAATACTACTACCAGGCAGATCCTGTGTTTAGCTTGAACGAGCACCTTTGGGTTGGCCAGGGTGCTGAAAACCTCGGTCTGAAAGGATCTGTTGATTTTGAGGCATCCAGTCTTCTACTGCGTGGGTTCTCACCGGATGGTAGTCAGCGGCTGGCCGGGCGTGAGTCGGATCACGGCAAAAATGCAGCTACCGATATACCGTTGGCGCTACCAAAATCATTCAGTATTGTGGCCATGTATGATGATCAGTTCCGCGAAGGACTGAAACAGGCCTTTGTAGATACAGCCAGATTTGTCGAGCAAAACGTTTATGGTCGCCAGACCATTGATGGCAAGACCGAGATGGTGGATGGAAAGATGGTCGGCAGTCTGTATTTCCATTCCACCAGCAGAGCCGGTGACGCCCATATGCACGGCCATCTGCTAATCATGAATGTGGTTGAACGTCCAGACGGCACCCACTCCACCCTTGAAAATCATCCCCTCTTTAAGGCCCAGACCGAGATCAGGCAGGAACTTTACAGTAACATCGCAGCTGTTGCCCGAGAACATGGGTACGGCGTAGACCTACGCCTGGACAAAGGTATAGCCGTAGTGCCTGAGATCAGCGGTGTTTCTGCAGAGGTGCGGGATCTGTTCAGTAAGCGCCATGCAGCAATTGATAAATCCGGTGATCTGGCCAAGTCCATCCGTGATCGACTTCCCACCCTGTCTGATCGGGACGTCAATGAACTGGTACAGCTTCAAACCAAGTCTGCTAAAGACAAAGATATGTCGCATCATGAAATGATCCGCAGTCATGATCTTCAGTTGCAAGGTATAGATACATCCTCTCAGGCGGTCATTGCTGCAGCCAAGTCTGCTGGAGCTGCACAACAACAGGAACGGCTGGCAGCTGGTGAGTATATCAAAATAGCCGTCTCAGACTTGGTTGAAAGGGAAAGTGTTGTCAGTCGCCATGACATTCTATCAACGGCAGTTCGTCTTTCAGTTGGTGATACGACCAGGACAGAACTTGAAAAAGCTTTTCAGGAGGCAACAGCGCAGCGGGAGATTCTTGAGGTCGGGGCTAACACCTTTACCACCCCTGAAATGCAGCTGATGGAGGCTACTGTTGCCAGAATCGCAGTTGAACAGTCTTCTTACTTCAACCCGCTGATGACGAAAGATGAAGCACAGGCAGCGGTTAAACAGTATGAACAGGGAAAAGGGTTTGAAACCACAAAAGGCCAGTCTGCTGCCATAGAGCATGTCCTTTCCGGCACTGGAAGGCTGATGCTGATACAAGGCGATGCAGGAGCTGGAAAATCTACAGCATTTGAAGCAGTTAACAGCGCTTTATCCAGTATAGCTGGAAGTAGTAGTGACATCATAATTCGAGGTTTCGGGTTTCAAGGGAAGGCAGCAGCTGTGCTTGAACAGGGATCAGGCATCCGCTCTCAGACAATTCATTCGTTTCTGCAGTCCAAGTCTGACTGGGATGGGTATAGCCGTCAACTCTGGGTGGTTGATGAAGCCAGTATGGTGGGCAGCCGCCAGATGCATGGGATACTTGAGCGAGCTGTTACAGAGAATGCCCAGGTGGTACTGGTCGGTGACCAGAAGCAGATCATGGCCATCTCTGCCGGAAAGCTATTCGTTGATCTTCAACAGCATGGCCTGGTCTCCACGTCAGTTATGGATGAAGTTTTGCGTCAGAAAACAGATTATACGCGAGATGTTGCCGCTGCCCTGAAGGACCACAATATTGCAAAGGCATTTGATCTGCTGGATCAGCGTGGCAACATACATCAGGTTGCAGATAGTGCTGATCGAATCAATCTGGCAGCAGAGCGTTACATTGCTGCTGGTGATGGGGCTCTGGCCGTCACCGTGACCAACCGGGACAGGGTGGAGCTGATTCAACAGATCCGTACTATGGAGAAGGTTGAAGGCAGAATCGGCCAGGAGGATCACAGCTTTAATGTCAGGCAGCCGGTTAACCTGATGGGGGTTGCCAAGCGGCTTGCTATATCATATGGAGTCGGTAATTCCGTTTTCCTGAACAAGGATATGGACGGGATGCCTAAAGGCAGCGAAGCACTGATAATTGGTCAGGATACCAGTAGAAACAGCATCACAGTTGCCGACAAACAGGGCAATGAGCATGAAATTATGGTCAGGCAAGATGGCAACAGCCTCAGTCAGTACCGTGAGACAGAGACACCATTCTCAATCGGCGAAAAGGTGATCTGGACAAAAAATGACAATAGTGACTACGGCAAGGAGAACGGCCTTAAGAACGGCGTGACCGGCACCATTGAAGATATCAGGGATGGTGTTGCCACCATCCGCACAGAGCAGGGAAATGTTGTACAGCAGCAGATGGATGGGGCATTCATCACCAACGGCCAGGCAATCACCATTGACAAAAGCCAGGGGGTTACAGCCAGCCATGTTGTAACGCTCATGCCAAGCGATGCTCCGGCAGAACTATTAAGTGAAAACAAGGCCTATGTGGCCCTCACCCGGATGACCAGCGATGTTGAGATTGTCACGGATAACAAGGAACAACTGCTTGAGGCAGTAAGTGACCCGCAGGAAAAAAGCTCGACGATAGATGAGAGCCGGGAGCTGATCTCAGATTTGAAGGAATCTATGGAATCTCAAAAAACAGAGGCAAGTTCAGGGCTGGAGGCTGATTTGGATGTAAGGGCTGAACGTGAAAATGACTATGCCTTCTCTTAATTTGATAGTGCGTTTCCAATGTCCGATTGACAGATGAACGAGTACCACCGTCCCCCTATACGTAGTATAGGGGGACGGTGGTACTCTGTCAATCCATGCTTGTAACAAAAAAATGCTATTTTTTATTACAAAATATGCTAGCATAAAAGCATGCAAAGCATTGATGATAAAATAATAAACAGGATTTACGGACACGGCAGGGGGTACGTATTCACTCCAGGTGATTTTCTGGATTTGGGGAGTCGGCAGGCGGTCGGGGTGGCACTGCATCGTCTCGTAAAAAAAGGGACTCTTCGCAGTCTAGCCCGCGGTCTGTACGATTACCCTCGAACCGACCCGGATCTTGGCCTACTCTCGCCCACGACGGATGCAGTTGTTAAGGCACTCAAGGGGCGTGACAACATCCTTCTCCAGCCCTCTGGAGCCTATGCAGCTAATTTGCTGGGGTTGTCGGAGCAGGTGCCGATGAAGATAGTTCTCCTCACAGATGGCTCGGCCCGCCGGATCCAGCTTGGAAAACAGGTCATCATCCTCAAACACACGACTCCCAAAGCCATGGCCACCGCAGGCAAGATCAGCGGGCTACTTATCCAGGCATTACGCTATATCGGCAAAAAAAACATGGATGACATCATGGTGGAGCGGTTGAGAAACAGGCTATCGGAAGACGATAGAAAGCATCTGCTGAAAGATATCCGATACGCTCCAGCCTGGATTGCGGCTATTATGCGACGGGTAGTAAACTTTGAAGGACACTGACGACATGGACACATTTCTCGCGTTATCTGCCGAACGTCAACGACTGCTGTGCGAACAAGGCCAGCAGAGGCTCGGTCTGGCTCCGGCGAGCATTGAGAAGGATTTCTGGGTCTGCTGGACTTTGCGGGAACTATTCAGTTTGCCGGTATGGGGAGAACAGCTAACCTTTAAGGGAGGTACCTCCCTTTCCAAAGGGTGGCAGTTGATCTCTCGGTTTTCGGAAGATATCGACGTGGTCATTAACCGTGAATTCCTTGGCTACGGCGGGGAGCCACTCAGCAATAAACAACAGAAACGATTGCTGAAGGAATGTAGCCGTCGCGTCCTGGAAGAGTTGCAACCGGTGCTGGCCAGGCGACTGGGAGATATGATCCCCGGCGGTATGACGTGGGAGCTGTCACCAGCTGCCGAGGCTGAAGATCCGGATCAGCAGACCTTGTTGTTCCAGTATCCGTCGCTGTTCAGCGGCAGCATTGCCTACCTGCGACCAGTGGTCAAGATAGAGCTGGGTGCCCGTTCGGATACGGAGCCGGTTGAGGCTCCTGTCATAGGTCCCTATCTGGCCGAGGCTTTTCCCGACTTGTTACGGGATAGTGCCTTTCCGATCAGGACCGTGGCAGCTCGTCGAACCTTCTGGGAAAAGGCAATGCTTCTGCATGAAGAGACGTTCCGACCGCCGGATAAAAGGCGCAAGACCAGGCTTTCCCGCCACTACTACGACCTCTGGTGTCTGATTACCAAGGGTATTGCTGCTCAGGCTGTGGCGGATCTCGACCTGTTTGAGCATTGCTCCCACCACCGACAACTCTTTTTCAAGCAAAGCTGGGTGGACTACAGCACCTTGCGCCAAGGGAGTCTAAGGTTGATTCCGTTACCGGAACAATTGGATGAATGGCGCAAGGATTATGCTGCTATGCGCGAAGAGATGTTTTTCGAAGATCCGCCTTCATTTGACGAAATATTTGCGGTGGTTAAGAAGTTTGAAAATAAATTCAATGGGCTTCCGTAAATTATTAGGTTTTAGTTGTGGTCACTGACCAACTTGTCAATAAGCTACAACTCAGACTGGGGCTAGACAAGTTGCCAGAATTTATGGGTGATACTATCTGGCTTCTCAACTATACGGACATTTGTGGCTGTGCAACAAGTATTGAAACCCTTTACAATCAGGATGTGCCGGTCCAAGACATAGATGGAATAGCGCAGTCGCCGTTCAAAACTTGGATTGATTTTTTACAAAGTGAGGCTCGGTGGGACCGTGACAAGTTCGATGCAATTCTCCAGTTAGCTCGAACAAATCCTGAATATTATGATAGCGGTTGCGATAAAGACGGCTGGTCGTTTACGTGTTTAAATGGACGCTACTATACTTTAGACGGTCACCATAGGACAGTTATTGTTAAACTGATGGCCGCAGCCGGAACCGTCAAGATTGTACGCAATGTAACCGTAACTTATATCAACTACGATCCAAAGTTACTTGAACTAACTACCCGTGTACAGGCTATGTTCAGGTGGTTTGGAAAAATATCCATAGAAAAACAGCAAACCATACATTTTTTTAACCTTAAACCAAAATTCAAATTTTGCTTACCGCTTAACGTGGAAGTAGATTCATTTAGAGATTTGACTTACACAAAGGTAGTCTGGATTTTCTTGCAGTTATTATGGCATTCCTACTTGAGCCGAGCAAAGATTACAGCAAGCCGATAATCAGTTAATTTGCCGCATATTGCTATTTGCAAGTACCAAGTATTTCAAGCAATAGAACCTCCCACTTCTGAAGCGCCTCTTTTTTTTCTGCGTCATAACGGTATTTATTATAGACACCAACAACCCCGGGCTTTATATGGTTCATCACTTCTTCTCCAACTTCATCGGATACACCTGCTCGGGCCATATTCGTTCGGGCGGTACGTCGGAGATCGTGAGGCGACCAGGGCTTCATGCCAAAATATGGTTCTTTACGAGCTTTAATTTTTCGGTTGCCAACAACCTTTACTACATCGTCGGACAAATATCCGCGATTAATTGCCTGTGATAGGGCATTTTCTGATATATGTCCGCGAGTTCCCCTGTCAGATGGGAATATGTAGCCTTTCCCATCCCCAATAAGCTCTAGTGCTGAGTTGGTCAGATGTACTCTATGCTCTCGTCCATTCTTACCTGCAACCTCTGCAGGAATTGTCCACCATCTATCCTTAATCTGATCCCGATGCATCTGGGCTACCTCGCCAGGTCGCTGCGCTGTGATAAGTATCAATTTCAGCGCACGCTTTACTTCCCTAGAGCATGATGATTTGTTAATCTCCTGCCAAGCTTTTACGATCTCATCATCATCAAGATGGCGTTCATCAGCTTTTGGGGCAATCTTCGGGACTGATTCCGTTATTTCGTGAAAGGGCTGAATTTCGGCCCATTCATTTCTGCAAGCAAATTTGAACATTTGCCTGCAGAACTTCATGGTATTCCTAGCTGAACCAGGAGCAGTCATGGCGATCTGTTGAATCAGCCCTAAAGCATGTCTGTGACGAACCTCAGTGATTCCCATCTTACCTATATTGGGGATGATGTGGGTTTTGATTGCGCTTACTGCGGTTTCTTGCCAGCGCCTTGTGTGATTTTCCTTGGAGTATAAGGCAAACCAGACAGCAGCAAGTTGCTCAACCGTGGCAGGAGTAAAATTTTCTGGAATACCGTCATTAGTTAGCGTATCAAATGTATTTTTTTCTAACTGTAGAGCTGTCTGAATGGCAAGGGCAGCAGCCTCCTTGGCTTCTCTTGCCAATCGTTCGTTTTCAGCTTTGACCGCTTTCTTATGGTCACGAGGGTCAATGCCTTTTTTAACAAGCTTATAGGCGTCATTGTATGCTATTCTCGCTTCTGCCAGTGTGCAGGCAGGGTAATGGCCGAGTAGGACATAGCCTTTACTTTTGTTCAGTTCAAAAAGATAGACAAATGATTTAGCCCCAGATGGTAGTACTTGAAGAGCGAAGCCCCGGCCTTCACGAATGTAGTATCTCTTATCTTTGGGCTTTGCGGCAGCGATAGCTTTATCGGTGAATTGTTTACCCATTTTGTTTCCTTTTTGTGTTTCCGTTTTGTCTCCGCTTGCTCTTTTGAAAACATTGTGTTTCCGTTTTGTTTCCGTTTAGGGACTGGCAAGCAGGGAGACATTTTGAAACATCTGGGGATACACAATAGAATAATAACACAGTAAAGTCAATTCAGTACAATGAAATAGCTGTGCATCCAGAAACAGTATGGAAACCTCAGAAACAATGGAGTGTCAGCTTCCCAAGCTGAAGGTCGCGGGTTCGAATCCCGTTTCCCGCTCCATAAAATCAGAGGGTTAGGCGAACAGCCTAGCCCTTTTTGTTTTCGTAGGGCACATATAGGGCACACCAAAACGAAATAGCAACATTTAGCAGCGCCAGTCAGGACGATGATTTATCCCTCCGTTGAAGATCCTTCTGGTTTTTTCTGGTAATTTATCGCGCCGACAGAGAACAGCAAGCGCAACACACCGCCAGGACAAGTGCCGTGCCCAGCAACGACATCTGTTCACGGCCCTTGCAAGCGGCGTATTCCGCCCGCAGGCAGAAAGACGCTTCGCAAAACGGATACAACCCCGTATTGCTCGCAGAGGCAAGGCAGTTATGTGCGCCTGACGCGCACAATCAGGCCGGTCAGTGATGATGATGGAAAACCTGAAAGAGCAGCAGTAGGGAACACGGCACAGGTTATGCCAACACCCCCCGCCGTCCCTTCCCCCCTCTGGACACCCCCCAACCCCGGCATCCCCCCCGACAAGTAACTCCCAAAGGGGGTAAGGGCACTCTTGGGGGGAGTTGTTGCTGCGGGCCGTCCCTCCCTTGCTTCGCCTCATTGTAGCAATGCGCTGGCCGCCATGATAAGAGGCGATTGCGGTCAGCGGCCACAATGGGCTCAGGCATACCCTGTGCTTTTCGTGCTCCCGATTTTTAGTTTTGATTCCCCCGCCCACCCGGCAGTCAGTCACAGACTGCGGGCTCTACCCTTCGCGCACTCAGGATGCCGCCCGCGCCTGTGCCGGTCTGCCTCCCATCCGCCCCCTCAGGGGGCTCCCTTTTACTGTATTCTACCAACCACCTCTTTACAGTATTCCGTATTGCCTTCCAGCCCGCATTACATCTGGCTGTACAGAGCTTTTTATCAAACAGCAGGATGCTGTAGAGAACAGCACTTCAAAATACAGTATTATTTAATAATAACAGCTAGTTACATCTTGATTCTTTTGTTTTGGATGGGTATCGTTAGGTCATCACTACTTGTTGAAAAGGAGAATCAAGCAATGAATGACAAACTACTCACCCAGAAAGAAGTCAAAGAGATTACCGGCCTCGCAGACAGTACCCTTGAGCAATGGAGATTGAAGGGTAAAGGCCCCCGCTTTATCAAGCTGGGTCGCCTGGTACGTTATCGCCTGTCTGACCTGCAAAGCTACATTACCGGCCTGAAAGGTTTTGGCAGTACAACAGAGGCTGATGCAGCCAAGGGGCAGTAGCCATGTACTATCTTGATTCTTTCAGACAAGCCATGCAGGCCGCAGGGATTGAGCCACCAGCAGAACTGATACCGGATGGCACCCTGCATCGTTTCAGCTCAGGCAGCGACCACTCAAAGAATAGCTGGTATGTCCTGTTTTCCGATGAACCGGCAGCGGGTAGATTTGGTTGCTGGAAGCGCGGCATTACAGAGAGTTGGTGTAGCAAGGCATACCAGAACCTTAACCAGACAGAAAAAGCCCGTTACACGGCCAATATGGAAGCCGCTAAAAAGCAGCGGGAGATTGAGCTGGCGCGGATTCAGGTTGAATGCTGTGCTTGGTGCACTGATCGCTGGAAGCAGGGCAAGGATGCCACCGACCAGCACCCGTATCTGAAGCGTAAAGGGGTTCATGCCTATGGCCTGAAGTTGCTGCGTGATTCTTTGATGCTGCCACTCTACAACACAGCAGGCAGCATTCAGGGGATGCAGTTTATCCAGCCGGACGGCAGCAAGACCTTCAAGACCGGCACCGCCAAACAGGGAAGTTACTTTTGTATTGGCAAACCAAAGGAAAACACCCTGCTGATTTGTGAGGGCTACGCCACCGGAGCCAGCCTGCATCAGGCCACCGGCTATGCTGTAGCGGTTGCCTTTGATGCAGGAAACCTGCAGCCGGTAGCAGAGGCGTTACGCCAGAAATATCCTGACTTGCGGCTGATTATCTGTGCTGATAACGACCAGTGGGGTGATACCAACACCGGCGTCATCAAGGCCACTGAAGCTGCCCGTGCTGTTGCTGGATGGCTAACAATTGCTAACATTTTGGATAGCTCCAGCAAGCCGACCGATTTCAACGACTTGCATAGGCTTGAAGGGCTTGAGGTTGTCCGTCAGCAGGTAGCATCTGCAAAAGAGCTAAGATTTACTAAGGTAGCGGATGAAGTAAAACCGGATACAGAGCCGGAACCATTGCCACTTACCCGCCCATTGCAGGCAAATGATCCCTTTCCGGTGGACAGCCTGCCACTGGTTATGCGTGCGGCTATCAAACGGGTGCATGAGGTGGTGCAGGCTCCGCTGGATATGATCTGCCAGTCATTTCTGGCAGCGGCAACTCTCGTAGTCCAGCCCCATGCTGATGTACTGATTGATGGCAGACGCTTCCCCCTTTCAAATAACTTTGTGGCGGTTGGTGAATCAGGAGAACGGAAGTCTGCCACTGACCGGATCGCCACCGGCCCGATTAAAGAGCGGCAACGCCGGGATGCAGAGCAGTTTCATCAGGGCAAGAAAGAGTTTGAGGCTGCCCATGCTGCCTGGGAAAAAGCCCGCAAAGATGCCTTCAAAGAAAACGACCCGGATGTAATGGAGGCACTGCTCAATCGTGCCGGTGACGAGCCAAAGCATATTCAGCCGTTCTACCTGTTTGAAGAGCCGTCCTTTGAAGGGCTGGAGCGGGCTTACGCTGAAGGGCGTTACACCCTTGGGCTGTTTTCTGATGAAGGAGGGCGATTTCTGGGTGGCTATGCCATGAGCAAGGATAACCAGACCAAGACCGTTACCGGCCTGTCCAAGCTCTGGGATGGCGAGCCGATTGACCGAGTGCGGGGTGGCGATGGCCTCAGCGTGCTTTATGGGCGGCGGTTTTCCATGCACCTGATGATTCAGCCGATACTGACCGGCCAGCTTTTCGGCAACAGCATGCTCACCGGTCAGGGCTTTCTCTCCCGCTGTCTCTGCTGCTATCCGGCCTCAAACATAGGCAACCGCATCTACAAGGCACAGGACTTGACCGCAGACCTTGCTATTAACACCTACAACGCCACCATCAACAGCTTGCTGGATAAAGGGCTGCCATTGCAAGAACGTGAAGAGATGGGGCTGAAACCTGCCTGCATAACTTTGGCAGATGATGCAAAGGCGGTCTGGATTACCTTTGCTAACCAGATTGAGGCCCGCCAGAAAGAAGGGGGCGATCTTTTTCCGATCAAAGGATTTGCCAGCAAAGCCGCAGAACATGCGGCCCGGATAGCAGGCGTGCTGGCCTTGTTTGATTCCCCGGAGGCAACGACAATCAACCTTGAATCAATAAACGGCGGCATTGCCATACTCAACTACTACATTGCCGAGGCACTGCGCCTGTTCCATGCTGCCAGTGATGATCAGGAACTGCTGCTGGCCCAAAAGGTATTTGATTGGGGGATGCAGCAAGGTGGCATAGTTGCACTGGCTGATCTGTACCGGCTTGGCCCCAATGCTGTGCGGGATAAAAAGACAGCCCTCAAAATGATGTGCATTCTGGAGGAACATAACCGGGTAAAGCGGATAGAAGGCGGTGCAGAGGTGCACGGCAAACGTCGGCAGGATGTCTGGCAGCTTCGCGGGTGATCCTTGCGAAAGCTGCGAAGGTTGCGAAAATAACCCGATACAACCGAACCGCTTCGCAAGTTTCGCAGGTTTCGCAAGGGTGCTATGCGTAATTAGAAAAATGCCTTTATCCTGTTTACAGTATTACCAATTTGTGAGAAATTTCATGTCATTTTGTATTGCCCCTAAAGGCCGTTCAGCTATGGGCGGCCTTTTTGTCTAACCAGCTACAAATCAAGAGGAATATCAGCATGGCAAATGGTAACGACACGCAAAAGAGCAATAACGGCGGCAATCTTGGCTTTGAGGCCGAGATGTTCAAGGCTGCTGATAAATTACGCGGCAACATGGAACCATCGGATTACAAGCATGTTGCGCTGGGTTTGATCTTCCTCAAGCATATCTCTGACAGCTTTGAGGCGAAGCATGCCGAGCTGCTGGCTGATTATCCTGAAGGTGCTGAAGACCCGGACGAATACTCTGCTGAAAACGTCTTCTGGGTGCCAAAGGAAGCCCGTTGGTCTCATCTGCAGGCCAACGCCAAGCAGACCACCATTGGCAAACTGATCGATGAGGCAATGCTGGCCATTGAAAAGGTCAACCCAAGCCTTAAAGGGGTGCTGCCCAAGGAGTATGCCCGCCCGGCACTTAATGCCGTTATGCTGGGCGAGTTGATTGACCTTATATCTGGCATCACTCTTGGCACAGGCAAAGACAAGGCAAAAGACCTGCTTGGGCGTGTGTATGAATACTTTCTCAGTCAGTTTGCCGGTTCCGAAGGCAAGCGTGGGGGCGAGTTCTACACGCCAGGCTCAGTAGTGCGGGTAATGGTAGAGATGCTGGAGCCTTTCCCTGATCCAGAACGGAAGATTCAAGGTCGGGTCTATGACCCCTGCTGTGGATCGGGCGGCATGTTTGTACAGGCAGAACGTTTCCTTGAGGCCAATGACGGACGCCTGGGCCAGCTTGCTATTTACGGGCAAGAGTCAAACTACGTTACCTGGCGTCTCTGCAAGATGAACCTGGCTGTGCGTGGCATTGATGCTGACATCCGCTGGAACTCGGAAGGCAGCTTTCATAAGGATGAGTTACCAGACCTGAAGGCAGACTTTATTCTTGCCAACCCTCCATTCAACATTTCTGATTGGGGCGGTGATCGGTTGAAGGAAGATGGCCGCTGGCAGTATGGCACCCCTCCTTCTGGTAATGCCAACTTTGCCTGGCTGCAGCATATTCTGCACCACCTAAGCCCCAATGGTACGGCTGGCGTGGTACTGGCTAACGGCTCCATGTCTTCAACCCAATCAGGTGAAGGGGAAATCCGCAAGCGGATGATTGAAGGGAATGTAGTTGACTGCATGATTGCCCTGCCAGGGCAGCTCTTTTACTCCACCCAGATTCCCGCCTGCTTGTGGTTTCTTGCACGCAACAAGAAGAATGGCAAATTCAGGGACAGAACCGGCGAGATACTGTTTATTGATGCCCGCAAGCTGGGCTACATGGTTGATCGTACACGACGGGAGTTTTCAAATGCTGATATTGAAACTATTGCAAGTACTTACCATAAATGGCGCGAGGGCAATGGATATGAGGATATTCCAGGTTTTTGCAAGGCAGCAACTCATGAAATGATTGAATCTCACGGCTTCGTCTTAACACCTGCACGTTACGTTGGATCTGCGGAGGACGTTGAAGACGATGATTCATCCTTTCCAGAGCGGTTCATGGTGCTACAAGCTACTCTTGAGGAACACTTTGCTGAGTCGGACAGACTGACTTCAGTAATCAGAGAGAAGCTTATGGAGGTAGTCATCGATGGGTGAGACTACACAACTTAAGCTCGGTGATATTGCTCGTGTGCAGGGTGGTTTTGCTTTCAAAAGTAGCGATTTCGGTAATACCGGCACACCAGTGATAAAAATTGGTGATGTCACAGGAGGCGGTTCAATACGTTATGGGGACATGGATTGCGTGCCATACGACATAGCGTCTGCTGCGTCTAATTTTAAAGCGCTGCCGAACGATACTCTTATTGCAATGACAGGAGCAAATGTTGGTAGAGTAACTCGTGTCCGGGAAAATGACCCGCCTGCCTTAATCAATCAACGTGTCGGCAGATTCATACCTAAATCGGATTTAGGCTATTCAAAGGATTACATCCATTTTCTCGTAAGTTCAAAAGATGCATATGAGTTTTTCAAGAATACAGCTTACGGATCAGCCCAACCAAATATAAGTGCAAGTCTTATAGAGCGTCTTCCAATCCCGAGTTATGACGATATTCAAGCCAATTCCATTGCATCTGTATTAAGCTCGCTAGATGACAAAATAAATTTAAACCAAAAGATGAACGAGACACTGGAAGCTATGGCGCGGGATATTTTCAAGGACTGGTTTGTGGGCTTCGGTCCCACCCGTACCAAGATGGAAGGCCGCGAGCCTTATCTTACCGCCGATCTTTGGGCTCTTTTTCCTGAACGGCTTGATGATGAAGGGAAACCGGAGGGGTGGAGGCAATTCACACTTCGTCTCCTTTCTGACCTAAACCCTGAATCCTGGTCTGCAACGAGCCCACCGGCTCAAGTTGAATATGTTGACTTATCAAACACCAAATGGGGAACGATTGAATCCACTGAATTTTACGAGTGGAGCTTGGCCCCTAGCCGAGCACGTCGCATTTTACGCCCTGGTGATACTATTGTTGGCACTGTACGTCCAGGCAATGGTTCTTATTCGTTTATCAGCCAAAACAGCCTAACAGGAAGCACTGGTTTTGCTGTGCTTAGACCAAAGCAACCTGAATACCGCGAGATCGTCTATTTAGCTGCGACATCAGCTGAAAATATTGAGCGATTGGCCCACCTTGCTGATGGCGGTGCTTATCCTGCAATCAGGCCGGATGTTGTTGCGGACACACAGTTATGGCAAGGTTCTGAAACGCTTGTGGCGGCTTTTTCTTCAACGTCTAAACCCCTAATAGAACGTATCGAAGCGAACAAGCGAGAAAACAAAACACTTGCGCAAACCCGAGACCTATTACTTTCCAGGCTTATGTCTGGCGAACTCAGCGTTTTAAATGCTGAGACGATACTTTGATTGAGTGCAGATATGGAATACTTTAGACAACGTTTTATCGATGATTTAAACGATGAAGGCCCAGTAGTTGTAAGATTTTTTGAGTGGCCATCGTCTGAAGTTCTGCAAACCATGTCGCCTGATGATTACGCTGGCCATTTTGTTGACTGGGTTGCTGAACAGAAAGAAATTGCTAAAGATCGAACCCGAACCTTACTTGAAAAATACAGCTGTATTGATCGTTTCAATCGTTTACATGCGCAGATCGACCGAAAGAGCGTAATACCTTTTGTAGGTGCAGGTTTGTCAAAACCTATGGGGTATCCCCTCTGGGGTGCGTTTCTTGAAGGTTTGACAGCGGATTATCTAACCATGCTGGATGAAGTGCAAACACACGTTGCTGCAGATCGTTATGAAGAAGCCGCCCAATGTCTCCTTGATCGAATGGGAGAAGCTGTTTTTGCGGAAGCGATACAAAGTGCATTTGGCTCACGTCATAAAACCCTAAAAGGCCCTGTCCAGCTGCTTCCACATCTTTTTACTCGCGGATGCATTACAACAAATTTCGACTATGTGCTTGATCGGGTTTACGAGGACTGTAATCAAAAGTTTAAAGGTGAATTTTCTGGAACACGCCTGAATGAAGCTCCCCGACGGCTAGCTAATGAGCCCCACTGTATTTTGAGAATACATGGAGAGGCTGAAAGCGGCCATGGCAGGGTTCTTACCCGTTCAGAGTATGATGCTTGCTATGCCCAAGAAGGCGTCTATCAAGAACTATTTAAAGCCATTATCTCAAACTGCAGCCTGCTCTTTCTTGGCTGTAGTCTTTCTGCAGACAGAACATTTCAAATTCTTAAAAACATAAAGCAGTCTGCCGCAGTGGAAACACCGCGACATTATGCATTTTTGCCATTATACGAGACAACAGACCGAGAAGCCCGCAGGAGAGAACTTGGCGAGGCGGATATTCACCCGATCTGGTATTCACCAGATGACCATGATCAGGCGATAGAAGACCTTTTAATTTCGTTATTAGAGGGTGGCTTTCATGATTAAACACGAAATTTCTGACGGCATTATCAAGGCAATCACACTTGACACAAATATTTTTGATGGAAAGCAAAATGGTCTTGAATACGGACTGTTAAAGCGTTTACAGCAGTTTAAGGATAGTGAAACAATCTTCGTATTGTCTGATATTGTTGTTCAAGAAATTGGTGCCCATATACGAAAATCTGCTGCAGATGCACAGTCCTCCATAAAAAACTCGCTTAAAGAAGCTGCTAATTCCTGGATACTATCAAAAGAAACAAGAATCAATATTGCACAAAGTATTTGGGGTGATGACACTCCGGAAACCATTTCAAAAAAACGCCTCGACGACTTTATTGAAAAGACAGGAGCCGTTGTCGTTAAAGCTATGGACCATGTTGCGGTTGACAATCTTGTGAACCGATATTTCAGCTGTCTTCCCCCCTTTGAGAACAAGGAATCCAAAAAATATGAATTTCCGGATGCGTTAGCCCTTATATCAATTGAATCGTGGGCCACACAAAACGAAAGCAAAGTACTGGTTGTTACTAACGACGGAGGTTGGAAGGCGTACTGTAAAGAATCGACATGGCTTGTTGCGATAAGTGATTTGGGCGATGCTCTTGGTCTGTTTCAACGTGAAACAGCTCAATATGCATGCCAGCTTTTATCAGAAGAGGTGCGCTCAACAGACAAGTTATGTCTTGTCAGAACAATTGAAGATGCAATTTATAATCAGGAATCAAAATTTGACTTTGCCCCTGATGCTTGTTCTACATTCAACTTTGACTGGGACTGGCCTGAATATGCTTTGGAATTTGTACAAATTCATGGGATTGATAATGATGAGATCCTGTTCGAGCCGATAGAGTTCGGAGATGACTATCTCGTAGCTCTGGTTAAAGTTGATGTAAATGTAGACATATCATGTGATTATACATTTTCAGTTTATGATAGCATTGATAAGGATTATATGCAGATAGGTTCTGTAACCACCTCAACTACTGAAGATTTTGTGGCTGAAGTATTGGTTACTTTCAAAGGGACAATGCCTCATTGTACAAGTATCGAAGAAGTTGAAGTTGTTAAACAGCGAGTTAATGTAGATTTCGGAAATATTGAGCCTGATTGGGGAGACGACCACGACCAATATAATGATGAGGATTAACCAATGACTTTTGACCGATCCAAACCATTTAACGATCTGCCATTACTTCCTCCGCCTGTTGATCTGGAAACCAAGGCGGTACTGAAACAGGCGATTGCCGCAAACCGGGCACTGGCTGATCTGAAAGGGCTTGCCCGGCAGATTCCTAACCAAGGGGTGCTGATTAACGGCATCGTGTTACAGGAAGCCCGCTTGTCGTCAGAGATTGAGAACATCGTCACTACCAATGATGAGCTGTACCGCGCTGCAGCCGATATGGAGGGAAGTGCAGATCCGCATACCAAAGAGGTTCTTCGCTATCGCCAGGCTCTTTGGACAGGGTTTCAGGGGTTACAGGAACGCCCGTTATCAACAAACCTATTCATCGACATCGTCCGCAACATCAAGCAGGCGGATATGGATATTCGCAAAGTGACCGGAACCGCCCTTAAAAGCCAGCAGGGGGATGTGGTGTACACACCTCCTGAGGGAGAGAGCATTATCCGCGACAAGCTGGCCAACCTGGAGAGTTTTATCCATGCCGAAGATGGTCTTGACCAGTTGGTGCGTTTGGCCGTGATTCATTATCAGTTTGAAGCGATTCACCCATTTCCGGACGGTAACGGCAGAACCGGCAGGATTATCAACATTCTCTTTCTGGTAGAAAAGGGATTGCTGGACATTCCGGTGCTGTTTCTTTCTCATTACATCTTGCGTAACAAGGCAGATTACTATGCTGGATTGCGAGGGGTGACCGAGGAAGGTTCGTGGGAACCGTGGGTTCTTTTTATGCTGCGGGCAATCGAAGAAACAGCCAGAAAAACCTCTTCACGGGTTGAGCGCATTCTTGCGATGATGGATGAGGTAAAGGTTACCGTGCAGGAGAAAGCAAGCCGTATCTACAGCAAAGATCTGATTGAAACTATCTTTATGCATCCATATTGCAAGATCAGGTTCCTTGAAGAAGCGGGTATTGCCAAGCGACAGACCGCCTCGGATTATCTGAAAACACTTGCAGCAATTGGCGTATTACGCCCTGAAAAAGTTGGGCGCGAGGCTTATTATATCAATGATCGCCTGTATAAGGTGCTTGTTGAAGAATAGGTCGATGATTTCGACAGATTGTAATTATATGTCGATTTTTTGGATTTTTTTCGACATGTTTTCAAAACCTGTCGATTGCATCGACATATGGAACTGATTTCGAGGTAGGAGTTTTTGATGGCCTTTATCACTGAAGCTGAAGTTGAAACCATGCTGCTTGAACAGTTGGTAAGCCTTGGTTACTCCCACGCCACTGATGCGGTGATTGGGCCGGATGGCACCACGCCTGAACGTGAAGCGTATTCAGATGTTATCCTGCCTGGCCGTTTAACTGCCGCAATAGACCGCCTGAATCCCCGTATCCCCGCAGAAGCCCGTCACGATGCCCTGAAGAAGGTTATTGCTGCTGAGACTCCTTCACTTATTGAGGAGAACCGTCGTCTGCATAAGGCCGTGGTTGAAGGGATTGATGTTGAGTTTTATGCAGAGGATGGAACAATCCGGGGCGACAAGGTACGCCTGATTGATTTTGATGACTCTGATGCCAATGACTGGCTGGCACTTGATCAGTTTACCGTGATTGAACAGGGCGTTAAACGCCGCCCTGATGTGGTGCTGTTTATCAACGGCCTGCCGCTTGCCGTGATAGAGCTGAAGAATCCCGGCCATGAGAACGCGACGTTGACCGGTGCCTACAATCAGTTGCAGACCTACAAGACGCAGATTCCCTCTTTGTTTCGAACCAATGCGGTGCTTGTTACTACCGATGGACTGACAGCCCGGATAGGTTCACTGACTGCCAATGAAGAACGATTTATGCCCTGGCGGACAACGGACGGCAAGGAGATTGCCCCCAAAGGCAGCCCGGAAATGACCGTGTTGATTGAAGGGGTGTTTGAGAAGCGTCGTTTTCTGGACCTGATCCATGACTTCAGTGTGTTTGGCGTTACCAGTTCTGGCTTGGCCAAGATTATTGCCGGGTATCATCAGTTTCATGCCGTGAAGCGTGCTGTTGCCTCTACCATCCGGGCACTTGCCATTACTGGCCGGGTTGCGGAAGATCCTGCTGATTATGGCATGCCGGGTGTCACCAGTTACCAGGAAGGCGACCGCCGCGTTGGGGTTATCTGGCATACCCAGGGATCAGGTAAAAGCCTGCTGATGGCGTTTTATGCTGGGCAACTGGTTCGACATCCAAAACTTGAAAATCCAACCATTGTTGTGATTACCGACCGTAACGATCTGGACGATCAGCTTTTTGGCACATTCTCTATGTGTCGTGACCTGATCCGACAGACTCCGATTCAGGCTGAAAGCCGGGATGATCTGCAGAAGGCCCTGAACCGGGCATCCGGCGGGGTTGTCTTTACTACCATCCAGAAGTTTGCCCCGGCCAGTGGCGAGACGGAATACCCGATGCTGACTGATCGCCGTAATGTGGTGGTTATTGCAGACGAGGCTCACCGCAGCCAGTACGGCTTTAGCGCCAGGATTGAACGCAAGACCGGAGAAGTGGCCTACGGTTTTGCCAAGTACCTGCGTGATGCCCTGCCCAATGCCTCTTTCATCGGGTTTACCGGCACACCAATTGAGAAGGACGATGTGAACACCCCGGCGGTTTTTGGTGAGTACATTGATATTTATGACATCAGTCGTGCAGTTGAAGATGGCGCCACGGTTCCGATCTACTATGAAAGCCGACTGGCACGCATTGAACTGTCTGAAGAAGAGAAACCGCTGATTGATGCAGAGATTGAGGAGCTTACCGAGGACGAGGCCCAGACTGAACAGGAGCGTCTGAAGCGCAAGTGGTCTACTGTTGAGGCTTTGGTTGGTGCAGATAAGCGACTTAAGATGGTTGCCACTGATCTGGTGCAACATTTTGAAGACCGGATTGCTGCTCTGGATGGTAAGGCAATGGTGGTCTGTATGAGCCGCCGTATCTGTGTGGAGCTGTACAAGCAGATCATTACATTGAAACCTGAATGGCATTCTGATGATGACAAGGCAGGGGTGGTGAAGGTGGTAATGACCGGCTCTGCCGCAGATCAGCAGGATTGGCAACAGCATATCGGAAACAAATCACGTCGTGACCTGCTGGCCAAACGTGCTAAGGATGCCGCTGATCCGTTGAAGCTGGTGATTGTACGGGATATGTGGCTGACCGGGTTTGATGCGCCATCAATGCACACTATGTACATTGATAAGCCGATGCGCGGACATGGACTGATGCAGGCCATTGCCCGTGTAAACCGGGTATTCCATGACAAACCTGCCGGGTTGGTGGTTGATTATATCGGCATTGCCCAAAACCTGAAGAATGCGCTTGGCCAGTATTCTGCGGCTGATCAACGTCAGGCTGGTCTTAAAGAAGAAGAAGCGGTTGCTATGATGCTGGAACGGTACGAAGTGGTTAAAGCAATGTTCCACGGCTTCGATTACATGCGCAGCATAGATGGCACACCACACCTTCGGCTGGTTGTCATGGCAGAGGCGATGGAATGGATACTGGATCTGTTACACAAGGCAGCAGAAAAAGAGAAGACCGAAGACGGCAAGAAGCGTGCGCATCGCCGCTATATGGATGCCGTACTGGCCTTGTCAAAAGCGTTTGCTCTGGCTGCCGCCAGTGACGCAGCCCGTGAGATTCGGGATGAGGTGGCTTTTTTCCAGACAGTCAGGGCCGCATTGGTAAAAACCTCCGGCTCTGGCGGTGTATCGGCTGCTGGCCGCGATTTTGCCATTCAGCAGATCGTCAATCGTGCCGTTATCTCAACCGAGATTGTGGATATTCTTGCCGCAGCAGGGCTGACCACACCGGACATCTCTATCCTCTCTGAAGAGTTTCTTGCTGAAGTACAGCAGATGGAGAAGAAAAATCTTGCGCTTGAGGCCCTGAAGAAGTTGCTGAATGATTCAATCCATTCACGCACTCGCTCCAACGTGGTTGAAACAAAGCGTTTCTCTGACCGGCTGAATGATGCCATTGCCCGGTATCATCTGAATGCGATCAGCACGGTTGAAGTGCTTCAGGAGTTGATCAATCTTGCCCGCGACATCCGCGAAGCCCGCAAACGGGGTGAAGATGAAGGGCTATCTGAAGATGAAATAGCCTTCTATGATGCGTTGGCAGAAAACGCCAGTGCAGTTGAGGCAATGGGGAATGATGCCCTTAAGGTGATTGCCCATGAACTGCTTACCAAACTGAAGAGCAATATCACGGTTGACTGGTCGCATCGTGAGAGTGCCAGGGCGAGGATGCGGGTACTGGTTAAGCGGATACTCAGAAAATACGGCTACCCGCCTGATTTGCAAGACTCTGCCGTGCAGACTGTGCTGCAGCAGGCTGAAGAGTTATCGGCGTCGTGGAGCAGGTAAAATAGACAAAGGCCCCATGCCGTGAAGCATGAGGCCCTTGTGCCCTGTAACAGGGTCTTGCAAGCCCGATTTATAGGAAAAAGCGCAGCCCCAAAAAGCCAGCCAGCCCGCATTATATGCGGCACAGACGGCTTTTTTTAAGACTTTTTCAGACGCATTTTGCGCTTGATGAATGCGCCGACATCGGGCAGGGTGGTATCTATCCAGTCAATGAAATCCTTCTGGTGATCCTCAAACGGCCCGGATTTGCTGTCTTCAGCGGCATTATCCGCAACCCATCGAATAAACACAGCTTGCGGAAATTCACGATAATAGTTGTCTAATAGACTCTTTTGGCTGGCTCTTAAATTCCCGTACCGCCACGGCTGTTCTTTTCTCACATTTTCCAGCACTTTCCATGCAACGTGGGCAGCATCTGTAATCTTAAGATCACAATACATCCTGGCAGCATTCAGAATATCAAAGAAGTATCCTTTGCCCCATCTAGCCATCTGGCGTTTTCTTTTGGCTACATCAATTGGGGTGACACCAAAAGCCCTGTCAAGCGAAGGGTCTGGGCGGGTGTTTGACTCTTCGTTGTATCTTTGAAACGACTCAAAAAGCGCATTGATAGCCCATTTGGGAAATGGCATGTCATCGGCAGCGTCTCTAAGTCTGCCCCTGTTATAGTGAACGTATCCTGTGCAAAAATAGTGCAGGTAGCGGAACTTGTCTTTACTCTGCTCGTACCCTTCCTTGCTGAATCGCTCGTTGGTATTGTAAAAACATCGGCAGATACCATCTTCGTCAATGATCCTGTCTTCAATTTCATAAAACTCTTCTTGCTGTTCCTGCTCTTCTCCCATTTTCTCCCTCCGACGGAGTGACTATGCTTGCTTATTTTTGAGCTTGCGGCGGATGAAGGCGGCAGCTTCAGGGACTCGCTTTTCGAGTGACTCCAGAAATGTCACCCGATATTCTTCCTGAGTTGAGTCCTCAAAAAATATGACACTGTTATTATTCACCCACTCCAGAAATTTGGGCATAGGATAGGTACGGTGATAAATATCAAGCATAGATTTCTGGTTTGCGTTGAAATTCAAGAACAATTTTGGGTTCTTGGCTCTTTGCCACTCAATAATCTTCCAAGCTGCGGTTGCAGCATCCTGCACATTAAGTTGAAAAACCATTCTGATCATATTGACTTGATTGAAAAAACGTTTCCTGCTCGTGTTAAGCAACCGTTTATTCAGCTCTTTTTTCGTCTCAGTAGGAACCTTGAATGCCACATCAAGGGTCATCTCTAGGCTATGCTCTTTGTTTCTCTGGGTATCATAATTGCGGAAAGCTTCAGTAACAGCTTTGAGAGCCCATTTGGGGATTCTGACATTGCCATCGCAATCGTCAAACAGGTGAGGTGCTTCTTTTGAGATGGTTATGAAGAAATTAGACAGGTACTTAAAATCATCCCCAGCCTTATGTTGTTCTTCAAGGCTGAATTTACCATTGCGGAACAAGGCCCAGTAGTCTTCAGTTTCCTTCGTAGTGCCCAACAAATATGACTCGGTAACAATGCCAGCACCAAGCCCTGCAATCGCGGGAATAGGTCTATTCATCCTCGCCCTCCGGCGGCGTATTCTCCGATGATGTATTATCGCGGGAAGCCGGTTCGGAGTGTTCCGGCTTGTCGGCCCGTCGGCCTATCCCGCGAAATCGTATTATGCCTGTGCTATGCCGAAATATCTCAACAGATCATCTGCCAGTTTACCATTACCCATGGTGCGGGCCACAGGAGAAAATTCATGACATATATCCTTATACACCTGACTTTCAGAGCCATCAAAATGTTCGGCCATGGTGAGTGCTACCCAGAACAGGTTTGATGCTTCCCATAGTTGATTCAATGCGGCTTTAGCTTTTGCAGCAGTAACGGCCTCGCCATGAGAAGCAAAGGAATGAAAACTCCATCCCAACCGCTCTGCTTCTTTCTTTGCCGCATCCAACCCCTCACACAGGTTCTCCCCCATCTTTCCTTGCAGCAGCCAGAAATAGTGCATCTCTCCACCGTCAATGCCATACTCCTCCAAAGTTGCGAAGAGCGGTTTATCGACACCTACTGCAAAGTGGTACGTTTTAGGGCTGTTTGACATGGCATTTCCTCCTTGGTTACCACTCCGCCTTGCGATCAATCCAGGGTTGCATGGTCAGCTTCATCGTCTCGAGATTAAGGGCAACCAGATTGCCGTTGGCAGGCTGCTGGCTGGTAAAAGCACCGTTGTCCAGGTAAATCACCTGTTGGTAGCGTGAGCGAATGATCTCTCCAATAGTTTTTACTCGATGCCCGCAGATGACTCGACGTAGTGGTTTTTCATCATTTTCCGGAATGACGGTACTGCCCCAAGCCATGTGCTCCACCCGCGTGTCATTGACTGGATCGTCAAGCCCCAGATCAACACCAGCATGCACCAGTATGAACTCGCCGTCTTCGTAACAGTAGGGCAGGCCAGCCAGAAACTTGCGGTAGCGAAGCGGTATATCCTCTGGCTGTTTCACGCCAAAGCTAAACAGGGTCTTCTGCCCCCAGTTCTTTGTCCACTGACACGAGAACAAATCATGATCCTGCGAAAAATTGCGGATCAGCATATCCTCATGGTTGCCCCTGATGGGGCGGAGGTCATACCCGGCCTCCTGCATTCCGATTATGATGTCCAGCACACCTTTGCTGTCAGGGCCTCGGTCGATGTAATCCCCCAACAGGTAGATGCGGTCACCATGCTTGGGGCTGATCTGTTCAATCAGCGCCTGCAGGGTCTGTGATCCACCATGTATGTCACCAATGGCGTAGCGGGTCATGGTTCATTCCTTCAAATAGTTACTTGCATTTGCCGAGCAACGCGACCAGATCAGGGATCTGTTGTTTCCATTCAAGCTGTTCCTGAACATCACGGCGCTCTTTTGCAAGCCAAGATAGTGACTGACTGACCGCATAGATGGTATCTCCAGGTAAAACTGCACCGGGAACTTTACACTTGTTGATAACGGTCTTTTCAGTCGGCTTGCCCTTCTCAAACGGATCGGCTAGTTCAACATCCATCCCAGTTCTGGTTATGTGCCAAGTCCTTACCGCTGCTTTGATTCCCCATTTTTTTGCAAGATGCTCGTCAGTCCACTTTTTAAGCCTGCTCTCGCTTACAGTACTGGTACGCCATTTATGAAACATTTTGCGCTCGTTAGTAGTTGCGGCAATTCCACCGTTAAGAACTGTCACAATATCATTCAGTTCCATAGCCTGGTTGTGCCGACTTTTATAATATGAGTCTGCAACACCTACAATCAGGCCATTTGAACAGACGAATCTAAGCCAGCCGATGACTGACATGAACTTCATGCTGCCTTCCACTGAGTTGAAACATTCCAGCCTCAGCCCCATTTCATCACCTTCAGCCATCTTCATGTTGTATTGCTTTGGAAAGATGAGCCCTAGCCGCATGCGTTCGCCGTATTCAGTGATGTCGAGTTCTGCACTGACCTCATCAGGATTTATTTGGGCAATTTCCATCGCCTTGATAGCCTCTTGAAGCAATGTTTGATGCTGGATCAGCGAATACTGTTTGGAGACGATACCAACAGGAATCTCTGCTTCGATGTTTTTTAATGGCATCCTGACGATAACATCGTAGTTACGGTTAAAACCGGCAGGTAGAGGCTCTAAAAACAGATTGTCTTCACCATAGTTTTGGGCAGGTAACAGTGCAGGCCCAAAGGTTCTTCGCTCGAATGTTGGAATGAATGCTTTGATCTGCTCAATCGAACCACGATAGGCAGTAACTGGAGACGACAGCCATCTTTTGTAATCATGTGTGATAGAAATCTCGGGGACTGGATTCATTGGAGCCTCCTATTTGTCCGTATATGACAGACCGTTTATTCCTGAACTAACTGGTTTTGAGATACATGCTCCGCTGAAGAGACCGTTATTTCTTGTGTCTCCTGTCTAACTCAAGCTCAAACCACGCGACCAGAGTTAATGGCGTGACCCGGTAAGCTCCACTCTTTGTTACGCTTGGGATCAGGCCAAGCATCATGAGTTTTTTCATATGCTGCGCCCATTTCAAGGTGTCGCCAACTCCCAGTATTTTGGAAAGTTCCCGCAATGATACGTCAGGGACGTTTCCGAAGTAGCACCTGAAAAACTCCCTGCCCAGCAGTTCAAATTCTCCCTGATACTCAAAGCTGGCACCAACAGGTCCGTAGATCATGTCACCTCCCATGAGCAGACGATTAAGTAAACATGGAGTCCTAATAGAATTTATCCCTCGTTACGTGCAGGGCCGCTGAATAGTACATTTCCTGTCTCTTTTGAAACGGCTACAATCCAAGAGCCGCAAAGAATAAGTTCTTCTCGTTCGACCTGTGCATACCAGCATGGTTCATCATTCCAGTATTTATAAAGACCCCACCTTTTTTGCTCGGTACTGAATAGTTTGATGCACTCTTGCGGTCGACCGGTATGTTCGCTAATGATCTGGAGTGCTTTTTGAAAGTCTATCTTCATGGCAACTTCCCTCTAGCCGTCCTGTTCACACGAAGATCATTGCTTATAGTTTGGTTTGGCAATAGCCAGATCGGCCTTTGATATTCCTGCAGCTTGTGATGGTAGATGCGTAATCTCTGTAATGCCTGAGTCTCTCAATATCGCCCAGGTGACATCCTGGTCGGTGATGGTGGTTTTTATGGCAATGACCTTTGCTCCCATGACCATGTAACCGAAACAAAGAGAAGCGAGCTGCATTCTGGGGCGTGGCTCCATACCGATTACCGGGTACAGAGAGATGTTTGACTCCTTAGCGGCGGCTTTGAGTGCCTTGACAAATGCGACCAGCATGGCTGTTGCTCCCACGCCAAACTGGTTATCGTAGGCCCCGGCAAGCTCTATATTTTCAAGGGTTTCCTTGCCGCCAGGCTTGGGAAATACAAATACAGAGATCCCTGCTTCAAAACGGTCTCCCTTATCACGAAAGTATGGGAAGGGAATCAGCAGGCCATCGTAATTGTTCTGGAGGTAATAGGGGATAGCGATACTGCACAGGAGTATGTTTGCATCCACAGCCGCATCAAGCTGTTCTTGGCTGCAATCAGGTGGTTGCAGTTTGATGCCCATAACCTCCGTATCATCGCATTGCATCACCAGACCGTATTCAAGCGGTTTGTTGTCGGCTTTCAGCCCAACAATACCATAGGGCATAAGCTCCCGTATTTGCCTAAACAGCTCTCGATCAATGGGAACAAGATGGACATCACCTTTCGGCGTTGGTATGGTTCTCATAATTTCCCCCCTGTAAGATTGTCCTTCATTCATTTGCCCTGACTTCCATTGCGCTGTTTACAGATTTACCGCTAAAATTCACAGTACCACACGCATGTGACAGTAAATGTCATTTTGGAATATCTGGGGGATATTTTAAGAATTATATTACCGCCTGACCCTCCCCATTTAGTGTCCATGGTGTAGGCTTATGCCTTTTTTCGTTAAAGTGGGATGACGCTGCTTTTTAATCCTCTGATGATGCTACGTTACTTGTATTCCCATGCTTCCATGGTATATCCCGCGAAATCATGTTATGCCTGCAATGCCGCTTTCTTTCTGCGTTTGGTCTCCATGCTGATAACCTTGGCAGGCTGTTTCTCTGCCAGCAGGCTGTTAATCATATCCGTTACCTGCTGCATCGGCAAACGTAACTTCTCAACGGTCATGATGATGTAGCCTTGGGTCACGTCCTTGTCGGAATGGTTCATCAAACGCTTCAGCACCGAGTATGACACCACGCTTTCTGCAATGCTGGCAAATGTCCGGCGGAGATCATGTAGACAAAAGCTGACACCAGGCTTGATTTTATCAGCGGACTGTTCGGCAACGAGCTTTGCCAGCTCTTCATCTGTGGTGACGCCATTCAGCATCTTTCTGGTTTCACGCTGAATAAACTCAAGCTGACGCTTTGTTTCGGTCAGATGGCCACTCTTACCAGTACCGGGAAAGACAAAGCCGTTCTCTCTGGCATCAAGCCGACGCTGGAACAGGTCTTTCAGGAAATCACTCATCGGCAGGGTGTGTGATTTCTTGTTCTTGGCGATCTCTTTGCGAATGGTGAAGGTCTCTGCCACCATATCCACATCATCCCAGCGAAGCGTCAGCCCCTCATTCTCCCGCAGCCCCGTGAAGAGCAGCAATAGAAGGTAATCCAGAATAACAGGATTACTGATCTTGTTGACGGCCTTGTACCAGACAGGAAGCTCATGCTCTTTCAAGACTGTCTGGCGACGATCCACCTTAAACCACTGGCCTTCCAGGGCATCTTTCACCATGTCACGATCCACCGCCTCCTTCAGGCTGCGAGCAGCAAAACGATGGAGCCGCCTGAACAGGCGCATGACATTGTTAGCTGTGTTGACGCCGGAATCCTTAGCAATCTTCAGATGACGACGCTTCAGCATATCCTCGGTAATGTCGCGGAGTGGTTTCTTAAGCCAGTCAGAGAGGTGGCAGTTGAGGAGACTTTTATCAACGGAGATGGTACGGGGCTTCATGGTAGGCCGGGCAGTCAGATAATCATCATAGACCTGTTGCAGGGTAATTCCCCGCTCCATTGCCTTTGACTTCTCCCGGTTTATGTCAACACCCTTGCGGAGATCAGTAAAGGCATCCTTGGCCTCGTTGCGGGCATCATCGGCTGTAATGACGCCATGCCTGCCAAGATTGACACGGGTCATCTTGCCGTTTATCCGTTTGCGGACAAAGTACACCTTGGAGGTAGCCGACACCCGCACTCCGAAGGCGGGCAGCTCGGTATCATAGTAATCAACCTGCTTTCCCTTTTCAGAAAACGGCAGCTTATCAACGGCAACCTTGGTCAGCTTGAGCTTCGCGGGCATAGTGTACCTCCAATCTCATAGGGCACACATAGGGTACACTATACACGAAATATGTCAATACAAGACGATACAAGATGTAAGTTAAATAGCTGATATAACGTATTTTACATTACAGCATGATACACCTTAAAACAAAGACACCAAGCTTCCCAAGCTGAAGGTCGCGAGTTCGAATCTCGTTTCCCGCTCCAAGAAAAACAAAAGGTTACAGTTAAAATCTGTAACCTTTTTTATATTTATAACAGCCATGCAACCTCTCGTGCAACCTCTATTGGTCTGGCTACCTTTCAATATATCTGCTGATCTTTCCTTAAATGGCTTGACATATATTTCAGATTAGCTTCTTCCGGTTACTTTTCTGCGCGATCTGTTAAAAGGGTTCTTTAAATGCTTATAAACCTCAAAACAGACGAGTTTTGTAAAACCACAAATCCGGTTTGGTATTGACTACGGTATGATTTATATTTATACTTATTTTAGAAAGGAGTATGACCATGCAAGCAGTCAAAACAGCTATATCAATAGATAAGAATCTTTTTATTCAAGTAGAAAATATTGCCCGTACTATGAATGTTTCGCGCAGCAGGTTTTTTTCAATTGCTGTTGAGGACTTTATTGCACATAACAAAAACAGGGAGATGCTTGCTCAGATAAATGCCGCATATTCCGATGAACCTGATGCTACAGAGCAGCTACTACGAAGCAAATCGCGCCATCAACATCGGCAAATGATGGAGGGGGAATGGTGATCAGTCAAGGAGATATTTACTGGATCGAGCTTGATGAACCGGAGGGATCGGAGCCAGGTTATAGACACCCACACGTTGTTGTACAGAACAATTTATTTAACCGCAGTAATATCAAAACCCTCCTTGTTTGCCCTCTCACATCTAATCTCAAACGTGCAAACGCACCGGGTAATCTTCTTCTCGACAAAAAAGAAACTAATCTGCCCAAGCAGAGCGTTGTCAATGTCTCTCAACTTTTTACAGTAGACAAGTCGCAATTGGACGAATATGTCGCGACGCTTTCAGCCAAGCGGGTTTCTGAAATACTTTCCGGTATCAAGTTGGTGTTAGAGCCGTGCGAACCTGATTGATCTAATCTGACACAACAACTTAAAGATACTGGAGTTTAAATAAGCACGGGCAGTTGCTGGTTGGCTTCCCAAGGAGCTGGGGTGTGGAACACTTTCTGAAGTTGGTATGCTTGTCAACAGGGATGTGGGAAGTATGATCTCTGCCGTTCGCCACTTCTCGAATCGCATGGTTGATGACCCGCAATTGACCGTTCAAATACAGAAACTAAAAACAGTCGTTACAAGCAAAACTTAGCAAGTTGGAAGCCTGACCCCATGGTTCTTTCCAGATGGATGTCAGAAGTATGGATGAAGGACAAGGTCATATGGTCTTGTGTTTGCAGTATCAAACGAACAGATTAAGGAACGTAATTTCGATAAATTTCAACAATTTCTTTAGGCAAATATACGTACTGTTGAACATCGTCAAGTATTTCTGGGTGCAGTGATAGGGGGGAGTTCGTGGATTGGAAAAAACGTGCTAGTCGTACAGTTCTCCTTGAACGCCCTCCAAAATAGAGATTCTGCCAAACGAGAGGTTTTCTGGCCGGATGTTTTTTGTCATCAAGTATCTTTTCAATAAAGCCACCTGAAATTCTAAAGTGCTGAGGAGGTTTCATTTCACTTGTTTCAATAAGCATTAGCTCATTGGATAACATGTTTGTTGGAGAGCCATCATGCAACGTAATAGAATAGTTAAGAGTTCTGCAATATCTGCGAATTTCCCAAATAGTTTTGTCAAGTTGACATAATTCGTAGCCAAAAACATAAAAAGGGGTTTCTAGGTAGCGAAATCTTCCATACGTATCGAGATGTGAAATCAAATCTTCACTACTCTTGCTCAGTCTAATTTCAAACGGAAGATGCTTACGTATCAGCTTTAGTCCAAGGCTTAAATCGTGACGGACATGCTTGGCTGGGATACGGTTTAGCAATAGTATCCACTTGAGGTATTTTTCTAATGCTTGAAGTCCAAGCCATAGGAATTGAGGTATGAGCGTTGTCTTAGCGGCCATACGAGCACAAATATAATCATAGTCAGCGACATCTCTGAACGATCTGATTGCGAAATCATTTAATAGTGCATATTTATTCATGGCAGCCTTGACTTACGGGTGATTTAGAACCGAAATCAGCGGCAGTAGCCTCAACAGGGACATCTATTTTTATAAGTGCTCTTTTCATGCTCTACCTCATATCACTTCCGGCCAATCGTTCAGCTAACCGCTCATAATCCCCCAGATGCGACCGCATCAGGCTCTTCCACAGCTTGCCGTGATTATGAACAAAAAAGTGGAGCAGTTCGTGAACTATAACGTAGTCCCATAGCTCCTGATCAAGGGCCAGCAGATCCTCATTGAAATTCAGATGGCCATTGGTGGAACATGAGGCCCATTTGTTGCGCATGGAGCGCACTCCAAGCCAGGCTACGTTAATCTCTAACTTGTCCGCCCACTGGTAGACCCGATCCTTGAATGTCTTTTTAGAGTCCTCGCTCACTACTATTTGCCCTCTGCCCGGTTCTTTTCAAGCAGCCTGAACAGGTCATCAACCAATGAAGTAACCCGCTCAAGATCATCAAGCTCGGCAAAAATGGCAAAGGTTACTTCTTGCCGCAACTCGCGTAAGGAGCTCTCACTCTTGTGCCAGTTGGAAAACTGTACAAACGCCTCTTTAATTTTACGACTCACTGCGTCGGCATTGGCGATACCGGCATCTTTTAATGATTGATACACAAAATAGGTCAGGCCATCGAATCCCTTTTCTGCCTGTTCTTTTTTCCGGGCCTCATTAGCTTCAATCTCTTTCAGCAGAGCATCAAGCGCATCTGAAGTGCTGGTCTGGCGGTTCTCGAAATTCTCCTGTATCGCCTTGGCCCGCTCAGCCATGGCGATCAGAAAGGGATCATCACTCTGTTCTTCAGCCTTTTTGGCAATACTTTTCACCAGGTTGATGATCTTGGTGCTGCCGCCACCCTTCTTATTCTTGATCAACTCAATGGTTTCCGCATTGAGTTCGATAAAGTCGTCAACCTCTTTGATTCCATAGCTGCTGATATGTTCCTGAACCAGCTCATTGGTCTTTTTTTGAAAATCACGATCAACATACACCTGCTTGGTGTATTGCTTGCGCACCACATGGAAGATCGCTGACAGCGTTGTGTAGTCATCCAGGTACGGTCGCAGGAACAGGTCTGGTGAGATAATTTCATAGAGCATCTCGATTTCCTTGTACTCTTTGAAAAACTCCTTACGTCGTTCCGGGTCTCGGAAATGCTCCACCAGGGTATCCACATCCTTATCGTCAAAGTTCCGTTCGATCAGTTCAAGGTATGCAGGTGCCTTTTCGGTCATTTTGTTCTTAAACAGTATCTTGAGCAGTTTCAGATCCTTGATCACTGCATTGATCTCGTCACTGTCAAAGGCCAGCGCCTTTTCCAGCTTGTCGAAGATACCGACAAAATCCAGCACAAAACCATGGGGTTTGACCATCTCGGCCTGTTCATTCTCATAGGGGCGATTAACGCGGGCAATGGCCTGTAGCAGGGTATGATCACGCATCGGTTTATCAAGATACATGGCGTAGAGCACCGGCGCGTCAAAGCCGGTCAGCAGCTTTTCGGTAACAATCAGGATTTTGGGAAACTGTTCCAGCTTGGCAAAGCTCTTGCGAATCTGCCGCTCTTTCTTCGGTTCCAGGTGGAACGACTTCAGCAGTGTAGAGTCGTTATTGTTGCCGGTATAGACAACCTCTGAGTATTCCGGCGGCAGAAACTTATCCAGTGCCTTCTTGTAGTGGGCGCAAGCCTCACGATCAACGCCCACCAGAAACGCCTTATACCCCAGCGGCTCAACGTTCTGGCGGTAATGCTCCGCCACATACTTGGCGACCTGCTGGATGCGTTTCTTCCCCTTAAGGAAGTTCTTCAGATTTACAGCACGATCCAGAATTTTGTTCAGCTCCTCAATGTCCGCCACCCCTTCTGCCTCGGCCAGGGAAAGGAACTCCTTATCCAGCGTCTCATGCGGCACCAGCATCTCATTGGGGGCGATATTGTAGTAAAGCGGCAGGGTAGTGCCATCCTCAATGCTTTCGGCAATGGAATACTTGTGCAGATACCCCTTGTCATCCTCGCAGCCAAAGGTCTTGAAGGTGCCCTTGCCATAGGCGGTCTTGTCCACCGGTGTGCCGGTAAAGCCGATGTAACTGGCATTGGGAAGTCCGGCCATCAGGTAATTGCCCAGATCTCCGCCAGTAGTACGGTGGGCCTCGTCAATCAGGATATAGATGTTGGTGCGGGTATTGATATTGGCCGGCATGTCGCGGAACTTGTGGATCATGGTCACAATGATGCCGCGAAAATCGTCCTTAAGCAGGTTATTCAGCTTACTGATGCTGCTTGCATGTTCCAGAGTGCCCACCCCCAGCGACGCCAGGTTTCGCAGCATCTGATCTTCCAGTTCGTTGCGGTCGATCATCAGCAGGATGGTTGGCTTGTCTGCCTTTAGTGCCCGAAACAGCATCTCAGCGGCCTTGATCATGGTAAAGGTCTTGCCGCTCCCCTGAGTATGCCAGATCAACCCGCGCTTGCGCTTGGTATCAAGGGCACGGTTGATGACCGCTTCCACTGCCCCGGTCTGGTGTTGACGCAGGATGTACTTCTGTAGCTCCTCATCCTTTTCAGCAAAGACAATGTAATCCCGGATAAAGGCCAGCAGTTGAGGAATGGCGCAGAAGCTCTTGACCTTAGCCTCCAGCTTGCCCACCTCTTCATGTTTCCAGTTGAATATATTGCGGCGCACCGTGTTCCACGACACCCCGTAGGCAAAGCCGATGGCATCGGTGGCGGTAAAAAGCTGCTCGGGCACAAACAGCTCCGGGGTTTCGTGGTGATAACGTCGGATCTGGTCCACCCCCAGGGCAATAGCCTCATCCTTTGTAGCGTTCTTGCATTCGATCACCAGCACCGGAATACCGTTGACCAGAAAAACCACATCCTCGCGAGTACCGTAGTGGCCGTTATGAAAGGCGAACTCCTCAGTCACCTCATAGACGTTCTTTTTCGGGTTCTGGTAGTCGATCAGGGCCAGGTCCCGCTCACGCTTTTCCTCATGGTCGTAATAGGTGCTGCGGTTACGGAGCATCTTGACAAAATCGCGGTTGCCGTAGATGTCGGGATGAATATGGCGGAATGTGCCAAGCAGAGCGCCGGGGGCTTCGCTGTAATGGGGATTAAACTGGCGGACCTTTTTGTCCAGCAGGTCGTCAAAGAAGAGGGAGGTACCTTTTGCCTGATCCTTTGGAGAAAGACCGGGATCGAAGCCGCGCCGTTTTTCTGCCTCTTCACGCGGGACAAAGCTCCAGCCGATCTCCTGGGCGTATTTCAGAATGCGGGCCTGGACTGTTTTGTGTTCGGTAGGTTTGGGCATAATCTATCCTGCCATTCGATTAGCAATCACGGCAATTTCAGCTTCTGAAAGGCGATTGAGACCCCACCCTTTTACGAATTTAGCTGTCTCTGATTTTGGAAGCTGGTCTGCTCCAAGATCGCGGATGCGCACTCGGGCAGGCATAGCAGCTCCCTCTCCGACAAAGATAGCCTCCTGTTGGGCGAGATTCGGTAATGCTTTTGTCATTCCAGACAAACCATCGGGTAAAAAACGTGAAACGTGTTGCTGATCTGCGGCATTTGTCAGCCTCAGAACAAGCCATGTTCCGCACTGCGAAATCACTGTGCTTTCAATGTCGGCGGGCCTCTGGCTGACAAGCATTAAGCCAATGCCGTATTTTCTACCTTCACGTGCAATCCTTCGGATCGCCGTTTGAGCCGCCGCATATTCAGCTTCTCCTCTGTCTGGGACATATCGATGAGCTTCTTCACAAACAAGCACAACCGGGTCCCGCTCTCTTTCCGCTGCTGTTTGATAGACTTTATATTGAAACAACAGGCGGGCCAACATGGCAGCTAAAGGGCCAGCAACTTCATTTGGAAGTCCTGATATATCCAAGATGCGAATATCCTGATCGACACCACCATCACCCTGAATCTGACCAACCAATTGGGCAATTATATGTTCAAGAGAAGGACTCTGGCTGTCCCACTCCTGCATCATAAAGCGAATCCGAGGGTCACGCCTTAAGACTGAAAGTTTGTCCAATATCGATTTGAACTTTGTCGCGAAATCAGAGGCTGTAACGCTTTGTAACGTCCCATTCTGAACCCGAGCAGCCTGTAAATAAAATATGTGATTATAAAACTCTTGAAGACTGAAAGGTCGTGGTTTGTCATGATCGAACTCAATTAGTTGTTCAACCGTTACACCAGCTTTGGGTCGGGGAGCGTCGTGATCCGAGCCGTCTGTTGGAGCTGGCCCACCGTAAGCGTGAGGTGATGGTTCAACAAGGTCTGCGGCAACCATACGAGCATAAGTGATAGCTTTATAAACAATGTTGTTCTGAGAAGTAGCTTCTTGCTCCGTTTTCCCAATCACTAGAGTCCGGAACTCATCAGCTGACATTAGCCAGTAGGGAAGATTTATAGGCGAGCCCGTGGTTTCTTCGTTCCCAAGTGGGTCATAGGCACGATAAATAATTGCACGCTCCTTGAATGCATGTCCATATTCTCCGTGGGGATCGATGATCAGGATTCGAGGATGGCAATCTGAATCAGGTTCTGGCTTGTAATCGAGCATGCTATGCAATAACGCAGCAACAGCTCCAGATTTCCCCGAACCTGTGGAGCCGAGCACCGCACAATGCATTCCAAGCATTTTATCCACATTAGCCCGACACAACGCATTATCAGCACCAACGTAATACGCAAATGGCACGAGAGGGCTATAGTCGCCTTCTTTTTGCTGGCCTTCTGCAGCAGAATAAATATTCGTGGTTTCTTCACGAGTAAGGAGATGTACACTTTGGCGTGGTAATGGATACGTAGTAACGCCTCGGGTGAAATGTAACTTTCGCTCTGTTGCATTCCATACACCCTCTGCGAATAATTCAACTTCCATAAGGCGTTGATCTGCATCCGGCGGGATAGGTTTTGTAATTTCGAGCAGCTCTTCCGACCTCATGCGGAGCAGCGTCACAAATCCGAATACGAGACGTCTCCCAAAATGGACTTTTACAATGCTTCCAATCTGTCCGATGGGATAAACTCGTCCTTCATAAGTTCGAGTGAGTTCAGTTACGTCACCCGACAACTCAACCCTTATACTGGTCCCTGATACTTCAACGATATGCCCAATTTTTAGATCAGGAATAAGATCAAATAGGTTCATAGTGCACAGGCCTCCGCTCCGCTATTTAGAACCTTGGTGGCACCAGCGAATGTCCACCAATCTCGCTTGTCTCCAGCAACCGGAGCGGCAAATGGGCCATCACTGCCGACATACAGCCCGTCTTCAGCAATTATGTAGACTCGCTTACCCCACGATCCCGTCCGCCATTTTTCAAGTGTAGGGTTAATAATTTGAGCAAAGGCCAGAATGGTTGTTTTGTTTTCTGGTCGTTGTAGCGCCAGTTCAATCTCTTGGTTAATATGTTCATCTCCAAAGCTGTACCCACAGATTGCAAGAACATTTTCCTCCAGCGCACCAAGCGTTCTACGAAACAGGTCAAATTGAGCAGCAAATGGGTCCCTTTGTGTCGCAAGATATTTTGTCGATTGCGGGTAAATAAGAACGCGCGACACTTTTTTGGGATAAAGATCACCGTCACGGACCCGCCAGACTCGGCCATCTTCACCAAGGTGCCAATCAATCGACCCATGAAGCTTAACCACATGAGCTCTATCCCGTTGGTTTGGCTCTTCATCGCCATAGCGATGGCTTCGATATGCAACAGCTCCGCCTGTAAAACCATCCCAGTATGAGAAGCAACCAAGAGAAAGCGCATCTTCTAGTAATGTGTCGTAGTTGGTTGTAAATAATCTTACTGCCCGCCGTCGCTCTACAACTCCAGCCTGACTTCGATTAAAAAGCGCCGAAACAAATTCAGAATGGTTGTCAATTACAACAATTGGGTTTAACAGTGTTCCGATTTCTTCTCCGGTTCCATCTGCCTTCTTGGACTTATATCCCCATCGGATTGTTTCGGATATCCATGTAAGAACCTGTTGGTGAAGGCTATCCAGTTCATCAATAGAGAGCGTTATGCCATCAAATATAACATTTTTGTCTTTGCACCGGTCTGCGATTGCCCGGTGGTCACCAAGTTGGCTCAGAATGTGTTCTATATGCGAATCGTCTGGCAACTGGCTTTTAATGTATTCAAGCACCTTGAGATCGCTTGCCGTTCCATCGTCCTTTGCTCGTGTGAATACATGGGCAGTTAGTGGTCCCATAAGGGGGATTCTTGCATTGAGGCTGATTCCTGCGCCGAAAAGCCATGACTGGTTACTCGCAGCCAGAAGATTATCGAGCTGAGAGAGTTTGTCTTTTGCCGTTGGATCCATGCAGATGCTCCTCCTTAAGGCTACATTGGTAACTTCAAGTCATGTACGCTGACCTTGAAAGTCATTAGTTCATGCAACAGGGTACGAAAAAGTTCTTGAAGTATAGATGACTGTTGTCTTGCAATAGCGATCTTTTGATCCAGCGAATTTAGGCAGCACACAATATCCTTCTGTTCGTCTTTTTTCGGCACCAATATATTGAGCTTTTTCATGGCATTTGTGGACAAGTTTGCTTGTTTCATCCCTTTTGCTGTTGGATAAAGATAATCCAAGAATTTCCGAGACAAAAGGAAATGATGCACGAAGTCTTTTTCAAGTCTAGAATCTATAATATCGATTCTTGTTACTCGCTGGTTCAGGAGAAGGGTCTTATCAATACTTGGAACTTTTACAGTAAAACCATAATCTTCTTTTCCACTTGTCCCGGTTAGAGACATAATCAAGTCGCCCTCATTGAGGATAAATCGCTTATGCTTCACTGAATATTCATCTGGGTAGAAAATCGGTTGTCTGCAAAGGTCGAGTCTATTTTGATAAAGATTGCCCATCCGTAGAAGTTGTGTATTTGATTCTGGAATTGAATCTTCTGATTTGAAGGCGTAACCAGCAAAGAGATTGATAACTCTCCCTAGTTCCACCACCTCCCAACTCTCCGGCACCAAACCAATCTCCGTCTTTTTCTGTTTTTCCCCCTTGAGTCCTTCGGTGAAGAGCTTTTGCATGAGCGTCTTTTTCAGCTCGGTAGTGGTCTGGATGATCTGCTTTTGCTGCTCGATAGCTTTTTGAACAGTGCTGAGGACAGCAGCGATTTTGCGTTGTTCGGGGAGAGGCGGGAGTGGGAGCCTTTGCTCCTTAAGAAACTTGAAGTGCCTATTATAACCTCGGCTCGGTAGCTCTAACGCCATCAAGGCAAAGTAATAGAACTTTGGATCGAAGAGATTTCTATTAGGGGCAAGCACCTTGGTGCCATCGGCTCCCAATACAAATGGGAAGTTAACGTATTTGAAGCATCTTGTGTGATCACCAAAAATGATCAGTGGGAGGTCAAAATCGATAAGCCTTTCCTTATCATCGCAGTAGCCAGAAATGAAATCCTGCCCCTGATCAACAACGGGATATTTACCAGTCGGTGCAATATCCTTTGATGGAATCTGATTTCGCCGACCAACCTTCGTCTTAACGAATGAGGCAGAAACCGAGCATTTTTCCCAAGTACTCATACCCCTGCCACCCTCAGCAACTCCGCCACAAAACCCACCACATCAGCCTGCATATCTGCATCCTCAGCGCCGGTGGCAAACAGCGCCACATCCATCGGCCCAAGTGCTTTCTCATGCATAAAATCTTCACGAAGGATTGCAACTGCTTGCTGGCCGGGAGCTGTGCCTAACAGCGGTTTCAGGAACTCAGCCACATCTTCCAGGCCGCTTCCGTAGTTGCGGATCATGTAATGAAGATCATAGGCATCCTTGCGCTTGCCTCGGTTCCTGAATGCCAGTGCCTTCAGGATGATAAATGCTCCGGGATTGCAGACCGGAATTGTACGAGATGCTGTAGCGCCAAAAAGGGTCGTCCCCTCCAACCGGACAGGTATCGGGTTACTGAATGCTACTTCCAGTCCATCAATGATGAATGCTGCCAATCCACGTTCAAGGGACTGCAATTTCCCCGCTTTGGCCTGATCACTTACCGGTGGAATAAGAAATTCTATCTTCGCCAAGGGATTGTGCTTATGAATCCAGCGCTGGCGCACTTCATTTCCCTTTTCACTGGTGTCGGGTTCAAAGTCGGAATCACGCAGCCGTTCGGCAATCCCTTCATAACGCTGGTCATCCAGTATGGCCAGATCAAGCCCCAGATCAAGATCCATGGTGCCGACATGCAGATCTGCCCCGGCAGGCAGATCTGTCTGCGGTATCAGCAGACTTGGCACCAGACCGCCCACCACGGCAAGGTCATCCATATAATCGCCAAGGATGGTTGCTGCCGTAAGGGTGGCAGAGCGGATCAGTTCTGTCTGTTGCGGGGTATAGTCGGCAGCGGTGTGGAAGGTCATTATAGCTCCAGGGTGGTACGCAACTCGACAGCGGCCTCTTCAGCACGCTCCGGGTGGAATTTAAGATCAAGCCAGGTCTGGATACGATGCACGCAGGGTATATCCTCAACCGGCTGAACTGCATGGAACAGATCCGCATCTTTGGGGATGATCAGCCAGACATTGGCACCGGAATCGGTTTGCCTGAAACCGATCTGCTCCAGCAGTTTGTTATCCGGCCATTCCGCAAGGTAGATGCTGACAGTACGAAAGGCGGCAAAATGGGAGTAAAGCCAGGCAGCGCCGAGCCCGGTAGCAGCATGCTTGACCGACTGATCACGCAGGATGGCGCTGATCTTGCCCTGAATCTCTTCGCCTGAACGTCCGGCCAGATGTCCGCGTATGATTGCATGCCGGGTAAAGTCATAGCCCTGTAGCCAGGCATCCAGCATCACATCCGCCTTGTTTAGCATCAGCCGACCCGTACTGTCACGGGAGACAAGCTGCTGCGCCTCAAGGGATTTGACTATCCGGCTGACAAACCCTTCACCCAGACCGGTATCCTCGGCAAGCTCCCGTTGCGTCCAACTCTTGCCGGGCTGATACAGCAGGTGCCGGGCGATCCGCGAGCTTTTGGGAGCAAAGGGGTTTTCATTGCGGCCGGGAGAGATGAACTTGTTCTTTTCCCCACGCACATACAGGCGCAGACCTGGTGCACGGACATCGGCGTTGCCGGATAGATCCAACCAGGAAATCCCTGCCTCGGCGCATTTTGCCATGCCGCTTTCACCCATGAAAGGCGCTGCCAGCAGGAGAATTTCGTCAGGCCTAGCCGGATAGCGTTTCAACTGCTCAATACCGGCGGCAATGGTGGCTACCAGTGATGAAGTCTTGTACTCGACAACAAAGCGGAAGCTGCCCACCTCTGCAACAAGGTCAGGCTGACAACTTGCATCCGATGCAGGCATGGCAGGATCAAGGGCTACACTGTGCGCACTACTGCCGATGAGCTTTTCAAGCTGCTCCACAATCTGCTTCAGCGCTGTTTTTTCGTGTGCTCTATCCATACTTTATTTTTTATAGCCACTTTACTTTTTTGTAAAGCATATTTTTAAAGTAAAGTTGCGGGTGCTTGGTTGGCGTCATCCGATGATCTTTGTCAGTATCTTCTTTAATGCAGCATCGGTCTTCTTTGCCTCAAGCTCTAAGGCATCCAGCTCTGCCACAATCTCCGTAATTGGCCGGTAGACCTCGGCTTCGCCGGTGTGAATGTAACGGCTGGGAGAGATGTTGTAGTCATTCTTCTTTAGATCCGCCAGATCGACAATCCGGCTCAGTTTGTCCTGTTTTTTCCAATTGATGAGAATATCGGTCAGACGATCTATCCCGGCAGGCGGGATAAAGTTTTTTGGATCACCCTTCTCATAGACCTGATTGGCATTGACCAGCAGGATTTTGTCCTTGCGGGTTTTGGCCTTGGCCTTGTTGAGGAAGATCACTACCCCCGGCGCGGTGGTGTTGTAGAAGAGGTTTTCCGGTAGATAGAGGACGCTTTCAATCAGGTCATTATCAACAAACCACTGCCGGACGGTTTTCTCCTTGTTGTTACCGGCATTGCCGGAACCGCGTGATGCAGCACCGGTATCGAGAACCACGGCAGCCCGGCCAGTATCGTTGAGGCTGGCGAGCATGTGCTGCACCCAGCCCCAGTCGGCAGATGACTTGCCGGGAAATCCGGCCCCGGCAGGGAAGCGCCCCAACTCGTCATTATCGTAGTCAGTCTCCGTGAACCAATCCTGGTTCCACATCGGATTGGCAACCACACGGTCAAAGGTGCGCAGCTTGCCGTTTTTACGAAACTTGGGGTTTTTAAAGGTGTCACCAATCTCGATCTGGCCTTCCATGTCATGGATGATCATGTTCATGTTGGCCATGGCCCAGGTTTCAGGTATGTACTCCTGCCCATAGAGCTTGAGCGAAGCGTAACCGGTCTGTTTGTCCGTCTGCATATTCTCTTTCATGGCAAGTTCGCATTTGATGATCAGGCCGCCTGAGCCGCAGCAGGGGTCATAGATCTCCATGCCCGGTTCCGGTTCAATCACCTTTGCCATAATGGCGCCGACCTCGCCCGGAGTGTAGAACTCCCCGGCGCTTTGGCCACCCCCTTCAGCAAACTTACGGATCAGATACTCGTAACTCTTGCCAATGATATCCGCTTCTACATCCTGCAGGCCAAGCCGCTTGGTGCTGATGGCTTCGATCAGATTTGACAGACGATCATCATCAATATCCCGCTGGCCGTGGGTGGTGGCGTTGAAGTCAACCCGGTCAATAATCCCTTGCAGCAGAGTGTTTTCCTTGGCTATGGCTCGCAGATGGCCGGTTAACTGTTCACCGATCTTGTCCGAGAGCTTACGGATCACGGACCAGACCGATTGCTCCGGGTCTTTCGGCTCCAGCGGGAGGTAGAAACGAACCATGGCCTTCTTCTTGTCCGTTGCCTTGTGCCAATCGAGTTTCACCAACTGGAACGCCTTGGCCCTCGAACCGACCTTCCCGGCAATCCGGTTCACCTCATCATCAAAGACATCGCAGAGTCGCTTGGTGAAGATCAGCGGCAGGATATAATCTTTGTATTTGGGGGCATCCTTGGCACCGCGAATAGAACAGGCTGCATCCCATATCCAGCTTTCAAGGGATTTTTCAGGCGAGGCCTTGTTTTTTTTGATTTTAGGTTCAGTAGTTTTGTTAGGCTTCACAGATTCCATCCTTCGGTTACTGATTTAAGTTCCAAGCTTATGGGGAAAACTTCAACTCATGCCGCACACTCCGCCCTTGTCCGATCCTTTACAGCTTAAGACCTTACAAACACCAACAGCGGCCCATAATCAAACCTGTCAGCAGCACGCAGAGCTTCAATATATTGCTTACGGCAATCCCCAGCATTAACAAGATTGCCGCTACCCCAACTAAAGCGTGGTTGCCCCAACAGATGCACCAGTACAATATCAGTAATCAGGCGGGCATGTCGTCCATTACCGTTGGGGAAAGGATGGATCGCTGTTAAACGGTGATGAAAGCGTGCTGCTATCTCATCTGCCGGATAGGCATTGTGCTCAATCCAGGTTGCACAATCAGCACAGAGGTTATGTAACTCTGTATCTATCTGCCAGGCTGGCACCCCGATGTTCTTGCCGGTATCCCTTTTTTTGCCTGCCCAGCGCCAGACCGTACCAAACATCCGCTTATGCAGACGCTTGATAAAACCTTCAGTCAGGATGTCACGAGGTGTGCGCCGGAAAGCCCATGCCTCTGCCTCGGCAATGTTTTCCTGTTCCCAGCGGTCAAGCTCATTGCGGCTGGTTATGTGGGAGAGCAACAATCCTTGCGCCTCATCAGGATCAAGCGGAGTTGCGCCTTCTGGATAATCAAATTTCATGCTTACTTATCCCACAGCTCTTTTGGCATCTCACGAACCAGTTCATCAATGGCCGAATCAAACGATTTCTGATGTTCTTCAGCAGATAATGACTGCGCCTCCAGCAACATACTGTGAGCAACCCGCTCTATACGATCCTGTGCAACCATGCAGGCCTGGGCTCTTAGCGTATCTTCCAAAGAAGTACGGGGCACCAAGGCATAGACAAAGGTACAGTCCAGCGCTTCAGCAACCTGGTGCATGGTCTTGATTGTGACTGAACCGCTCAGTTCATCCTGCTCAAGCCGGGGTATGCGGGGCTGTGAGACCTTCAGCCGCTGAGCCAGTTGCCTGCCGGACATGCCCAGTGCCTCACGAATTGCCCGTATCCACCCCTTTACCGGAACCTGGGTGTTTGAGGCTTTCAGACCGGCAAGGTTTTTATCAAGTTGCTGGCGTATTATCAGTTTGTGTCTGGCTTGCATACATAACCTCTTTGTTATCTGTCTTTGCACAAATAATAATACATATGTTATTTAATGCAAGCATGTTTATAACTTAAAGGTTATTTATTTACCGAGTGTTTGTATCATAGGAACTTTGAGATATTAGCAATACGGAGATATTATCCCTCCCGCCTCTGACATTGGCAGCATCTACAAGTGCAGCAGCCAAGGTATCAAGACAGAGGGTATCAGTGGAAAGAAGGAGTTCAAGTTCAGAATCGCTCAACATATCGGTCAAGCCGTCAGAGCAGATAAGAAGGATATCACCACAATGGATTTCGATAACTCTGAAGTCAGGAATCGGTGGATTACCACTGCCTAGTGATCTGGTAAGGGCATGGAACTGTTTTTTAGGAATCTCGCCCAAAGGAACACCTTTTGCGAGCAATTGGTTACCAACTGTATGATCGTTGGTTAACAGCGTAAATTTATGTTTTCCTTCTCCAAGCAGTTTATCAGGATGGGGATAATAGTTGCGCTGAAACAGGTAGCATCGGCTGTCACCGGCATTAACAATATAAGCTTGGTTCTTTTTTACCACTACGACAACCAGTGTTGTACCCATTCCGGCCATTGAAGGTTCTTCCTGCGCCCTGGTAAAAATCTCCCAATGCGCAGCATGAAGGGAATGTACCATCAACTCAAAATATTCATCAACATCGGTATGCTTAAGATTGGCTCGCAGGACTGAATGAACCGTCTCAACGGCAAGCGCACTTGCCACCTCACCTGTATTATGCCCACCAATCCCGTCGGCAAGCAGATATATGCCAAGTTTGTCATCAGTTTTGACGCAATCTTCGTTGTTCCGGCGAACCCGTCCGGGATCTGTTGCGCTTGCAGAGATCATGTTGATTGTGGCCGCTGTAGGGTGTGCTGCTCATACATCATTGTTAAATAGGCATTCTTGTCAGGCGCAAGTTTTTTGTTGAAACCAAGTGTAGTAATCCTTGGTTCAACCTGGACAATAATGCCGTTGACTATAAATTTGTGTTTGATGAAGTGTTTATGCAGCCTTTTCTGAATATAAAAAGCACCGGAGAGTTCTGTCATTGGCAGGATCATCATAGGAATGATGACTGCGGGGGCAGCATAGAGGCCAATAATGTCTGTATCCCTTTTCATCAATTCTATAAGTAGTTCAAGCGACTGATTGGTCAATTGATTCGTTAAATCAGGTGTTATCTCAAGCACTGCGGTTGTCCAGGGATCCATTACCTTATTATATGAGATGAGAATGGTGGAAAAAGGAGTATTGTAGCGCAGGTTGAGCTTTACTTCACGATCAAGAAAAAAATCCGTATTCTTGGAGTCATAAACACCTGAAGGTATTTCCAGAGAGTGAGTTATCGCTGAAGCTGTTCGCTGATGGGCTTTTTTTATGATCTCATCAAGCGATTCCGCTGCATACCCTTTCTTGATAAGATGGGATCTTATCTCCTCTGTTACATTGTAACCATACTTCCCGTTTTCAATAACCTGATCAAAGACTGAAAGAAGCAATTCCTCATCAGGTTTTTCAGAGTTGCTAATACTTTTTTTGACCCAGTCACCTTTCAGGCTTGAAACAGTCTCACTAAACTGACCTGCCAGATTTCTGGCAACTTCAGTAATGGTATCAGGACTTATTTTCTGGGTCTTTAAACGTTCAAGAATCTCCTGCTCTATTCTTGAAACAGCGGATTTAAGCATCACACCGCCACTATTTGATGAAACTTCAGGGGACTGTAATGCAAGAGTTCTACTGACTTTTTCAATATAATCGCTCAATACAGCCGACATCTGCTGTTCATCAGCCGTAACACCGCCATTTTTTATTTCAGAAGCAAGCACAATAAGTCTGGCAGCCTCTTCCGGAGCGTCTTTTATCCCGTTGACCAGTTCGTTGAAGGTTAACCCTATAAGTTCTGAAGCCTCAACCATAACCTGCATAAGTTCGTCACTGGCAAGTTCCTTGCTCAGTTCCTTCACCAGCAAAAGATAATCAGCAGGAGACATTCCTTCGGCAAAAAGGGCATCTTTCAGTTGAGGCAGCAGATATTTCAGCTCTTTAATATCCGGGAGCATTCTACGGATAATCTGTGCCAGTCTCTTTACAGAAATAGATTTGTCGTTGCGGTATTCATCTTTGATCAGACGTACAATAACGAGGTAACTTAATTGATTAACTTCATTTATAGCAATTTCATCAGCCGCATCAAGCGCTCCCGTTGCCTGCTGGATTCTGGCATGCTCAAGAATATTCTCCTTCAGTCTGTAGACCGATTCAAGCATTTCAGCCGGCGAAAGCGGGGCAACTTCTGCAGACTCTTCAGAAGCATTAAGCTGCCCCCTGATTGTTTTTATTTGCGTTGAAATGACGCTGTCATACTCAGTCTGGGATAGGCTGCCTGGCTGTTCAGGAATTGTAACTGAAGCTCCTTTTTCATACACTGCAGCGCCAAGTGACAGTATTTCAGCAAGCCCTGTGCGTATATCAACAGAATCAGACTGTACGTTTTCCTTTCTGCATATATTCTGCAGATCACTAATCAGCTGGGTTTCAGACAGGACTTCCTTGTTTACAACAGCTTCATCAACGGTAACTTTCTGATAAACAACATAGTTTAAGCGTACCCCTGAAATGTTGTTGTTACCTATAAAATGTTGCATTGTTGCCAGATCCTTGAAATCCGCCAGAGAACCGAACATATAAAACAGAGCCTGAACAGCTTCAAGGGTAGCAGTTTTATCAAAACTGACAGATTGGATACCCGCTTTGGTAAACCGGCTGGTAATACGCGGAACGCTTACCAGCTTGTCAACACAATGATTTTCAAGATAAACGGAACCTCTTTCAACACTTATTGTCATGATTTCAACAAGATTGAACGCCTGCTCCAGCATTATGAAAAAGTTTGCAGAGCTCTCTTTTGTTGACTGGTGTTCTCCGCCAAACATGAATGCATTATTGAATGCCAGGTTGAATGTTCTGGCTATCTGTAATGCCTGTTTAAGATCGATTTCAGTATCTGACATATCCGTCTGAATTCCCCGCATTCAGTTCAAATGTTTAAAGCAGACTTCTCTTGTTAGCATAAATTTCAAGCTGTTTTTTAAATTCCTGACAGTCTGCATAACGATCGGCAACAAAAGGAGCTGTCGCTTTGTCTATTATTGCCTCAAGTCCAGAATCAATGGAAGGATTCAGCTCAGAAGGTCTGGCTGTAAAAAAACTGTTCGGCGCTGTTTTCTTCCGCAATATCATTTCAGCAGCTGGCTCTGAATTTACCGGAAGCTGCCCGGCAACCATTTCCATCAGTATAACACCAACTGAATATATATCAGTTCTGCCATCAGTTTCAGAACCGGCAGCCTGTTCAGGAGAAATATACAATGGCGTCCCAAACATAACAGATGTTGAGCTAGCTTCAGCCCATACAGTCCGGGCAATACCAAAATCGGCCACCATGGGACGCTTGAACCGATCATCAATAAGGATATTGGCCGGTTTGATATCCTGATGGAAAACACCTTCATCATGGGCATATCCAAGAGCATCAAGAACCTGACATAACCAGGGAATGGTTTCTGAAAAAGGAAGAATACGTTTGGATGGCACCGGATGTTTACGAGCCTTGACTATAATATTTCTCAGATCGCTGCCTGCAACAAGTTGCATAACCTGAAAAAAGAAGTCCTCGGTTTCTCCCATTTCATAAACAGGCACAATGTTTGGATGGTTTAGTATACCGATTGTCTCAGCCTCATCACGAAACATCTTCTGCGCCCTTGCACTGCTTGCAACTGTCTTGGGAAGGATTTTCACGGCAACCTGACGTTTGAGTGTGGCCTGATACCCGATAAATACGGCGCCCATTGCGCCTTTTCCCAGAAGTTTGACCAGGGTCACCGTGCCAATGCTGGCGCCGATGTAACCTGAAAGATTGATCGAAGAGATAGTTGCCATTATGTAATCTCCTGCTATAATGTCCGCCGCTGGACAGTAACAATTTTATAAGATACGGTAAACATCAAAAACGATATGTAACAGTCGCCTGAAAAGAGTGCAATCCACCTTAACATCAGAAACCGCGACAGAATCAGCCAGCTCAAGGAATCAATACCATGCAACAGTCTGCCATCCAATCAGAACAGAGATGTATTCAGTTCTGTCAACAGAAGGTTCTCTTGGAGAACGAGCCATTTTCACTTGATCAGCTCTGCTGCATTCTGGATATGGTATACACGGATCATGAAGTGGTTACCGGCAGAACTTTTAGCGGTTATTTGAAATTTGCCGTTGAGAACTGTTACCAGATGTTTCTTTTCTTTTTTAAAGGAGAGCCGTACGCTGCAGGAAGATATACTGAAGGGAAGCCAACCAGTTACACAATTCAGGAGCTTGCCAGGCAGTTGGCTAAATTGGATAAATCCTCCCTGCTGATAACCTTCTGTGAGACAGATCCTATCTTATTAAAAAGCATGTTGCTTTTTTTGCAGAAAGAACCAGCCATAAAGGCTCCGACATCACTAATTGATTTTGAATATATTGTGCAGCAGATTGGCGAGACAGGCGAACATGCGATGATTGCACTAAGACTTGACAACAAGTTTAACTGCTATTTCTTCAAAAACGGGAAATGTGCTCAGGTCTATTATGCTGACACTGCATTTCAAAGGCCTGCAGGAATGACGCTTGATGAAGAAATGCTCCTGTATGCCTTTCAGCCCGGTTTGGAGATTCAAGCCTACATATATAGGGATATGAACACAACCGTGGTAGAAGATTCAAGCCATTATGACAAAGAATCCATGTATGAGTTGCTGACAGTTGGATATCTTAAAAATAAACGTAAAGATGATAAGGGAACAGCAGCAGAAACTGAAAACAAAAAAATCATGACTGAGCCAAAGCCACTGCACAAGGAGCCTGTCCCTGTACATGTCATACTTCAAATCGAATCAGGTGTTCTTAAGGGTCAACATTTTAATGTAACTATGCCATGTATAATTGGACGCAAGGAAGCTGATCTGATATTGGAAGACCGTCTGGTCTCACGACGCCATGCAAAGCTAATGGTAGTTGAAAACAGAGTTGTTATTGAAGATCTGGCAAGCAAGAACGGCACAAAGGTAAACGGTGTAAAAACAGTAAATAGTCCGCTTAGACCAAATGATCTTGTCTCCATAGGCCCTATTAACCTCAGGATACTGGAGATATCTTTACCGCCTGCGGCTTAAAATGATAAGAAAAAATATGTTTAACAAGAAGTTTCGCCTATCAGGGCTGTATTTTCTTAAACCTCATTGTACCGCTATCCATCTTCATCTCAAGGTATAACTTGCCGTTTTCAAGAAAGAAACTGTTGATCTGCTGGAGCTGTCTGCCAAAATGATAGTCCAAAGGTTTGTCCTGTACCTTGCAGGCCATTTTTGTAGAAGCCAGAGGACTGAAACTCAGCTTGCCCTCATCTACACTGTAGCTGCCAACACCTTTGTTACAATCAAGTGTTATCTGAGCCTTCCCGTCAGGCATTAATCTAACGCTGAACCTCTTTGGATCAGGCGAGGAAAATATTTCCTCGGGTGTAACGGTCTCTTCCCAACCCCATAGCATACCAACAATCAATTCAGGTGCATGGAGCCGCTCAGCAGGCTGAGCAGGAGGTTTGGTGGCGCAGCCAGTAACAGTAATACTCAAGAGAACAAGCAGAACAAGAGAGATTATCTGACGCATTTGTGGACTCCTTCTGTATATAGAATGGATATATATCTGCTGTTTTATAGATTAAGTCTGGTTATTAACCTGCTTTTTACTGAACATAGCGTCTGGCGCCGACAAACCTCCGCTCGAAATATGATTCATTAACAGAGGTAATTTTAATATCCTCACCTCTTTTTGGGGCATGGACAAATTTTCCATCCCCGACATAGATCCCTACATGGCTTATGGATGCCTCAGAAGAACCAAAAAAAACAAGATCGCCATCTTTAAGTTCAGTTTTGGATACAGGATTGCCTGCCTTGTACTGCTCACGCGAGGTTCTTGGAATACTGACCCCGCACAGATTGTAAACGGCCTTTGTAAAACCGCTGCAATCAAGGCCATCAACCACGGTATTACCGCCCCATTGATAAGGGATCCCTACAAACCGTTCAGCCGTTCTGGCTGCAATATAGCCAAGCTCCCTTTCTCCCTGTTTGTTTGAGGTAGGCTTTTGAAGAACTGGTTCTTCAATTGGCAGACCAAGTTCATCAGTTGGAGGAGGGTAAGGTTTAAGTGGTCTGCGAATCTCCGGCTTATTCTGTTTTACAACAGGTCTGTCAGAATCGGCAAAGACTACCTCTTTAGGCGGGGCAATATAGTAACTGTCAATCAACTCATCAGAAACCAGGCGTTTAGCAGCATTTCTGGCCTTTTCTTTTGTAGGGAAATCTCCAAATCTGACAGCATACAAGCCGTTATCCTTACGGTAGTAGAAGGCATCAATCCCTTTTTCCTGCAAACGGCCGGCAAATCGCTCTGCATTCTTTACATCAGAAAAGGCTCCCATCTGTATGGCGTATCCAAGACGACCAACTCCTTTTGCATATTTTACGGTACCACCACTCTTAATGTTAACCTGGCGCTGCCTTGATGACTGTGGCGATGCACAACCTTGTGCAGCAGTAAGCGTAAGGCATATTAATGTAATTCCTGATATATTAAATAACATCCTCATTATGTTAATCCTCATCCTTTACATCACGACGAACACCCATAAGAAACGGTATTACAAAATCCTCTAAGGCTCCATCCAGAACTGCATCAGGGTTTCCTGATTCAACACCGGTTCTGAGATCCTTAACCATCTTGTATGGATGCAGCACATATGAGCGGATCTGACTGCCCCACCCTATCTCTTTCTTTTCTCCTGCAATCTCGGATGCCTTGGCATTCCTTTCCTGCATCTCCTTCTCATACAGCTTTGCCCTTAGAACCTTCATCGCTGTTGCCCTGTTCAGAATCTGGCTCCGCTCAGACTGGCATGCTACTACTATGTTAGTAGGAAGGTGGGTTATCCTGACAGCTGAATCGGTGGTATTTACATGCTGTCCTCCTGAACCGCTGGAGCGATAGGTATCTACCCTGAGATCAGAATCAGAAATCCGTATGTCTATATCCTCCTCCTCAATCTCAGGAAAGACAAAGACCGATGCAAAAGAGGTATGACGACGGTTATTGCTGTCAAAGGGAGAGAGTCTGACAAGGCGATGCACACCTGCCTCTGCCTTAAGATGACCGTAGGCATACTCACCGACGACACTGAATGTAACCGATTTAATGCCTGCCTCTTCACCATCCTGATAATCCGTTATAACGGTCTTCCAGCCTTTTTTCTCACAATAACGGAGCAGCATCCGCATAAGCATCTCTGCCCAGTCCTGTGATTCAGTGCCTCCTGCTCCGGAGTTTACAGATATAAAACAACCGTTTCTATCATGGGTACCGGATAACATGAGCTGAAATTCAGCCGATTCAACATCAAGACGCAGACGTTCGTTCATTTGGTGAACTTCTGCAAGAGTGGCTTCATCTTCTGCCTCTTCACCAAGTTCAATCATTACGGCAAGGTCATCTACCTGCCTTGATATAGAATCAAAAGATTGCAAAATCTTTTCAAGGACGGTGCGTTTCTTAAGAATTTCCTGAGAGCCGGAAGGATCATCCCAGAAACCTGGAATAGCTATACGGGCGTCAAGTTCCTGCAGTTCTTCTCTTTTGGTATCAAGGTCAAAGTGACCTCCGAAGAGAGGATATCCGGTTGGTAAGTTCGTTTAGCAGAGTTGTTTCTTCTCGATACATAGATTCATACTCCTACAGTTTATGATAATTCAGGGTGTGGAAGGGTATTTATTGCTCTTTACAGTAGCATAAAGCCCTATAGCAGTGGCTGGGAATTCGGCTGTTCCAAGATACTCTCCGTTACTGTATATGGCAGCCTGACCAGCAGGCAATGAAATGCCGGTGCTGTTTTTGAAAGTAATATTATAAGATGGCAAAACTCCATTAAAGATCTGACCTTTTTCAACAGAGAGCTGCCATGAGGCCAGACGGGGTGCGCCACTTGCAGGTAAAGTTAACAACTGTTGAGAAACTCCGGCTGCAAGTGCTGCTGGCGCAACAGATACTGAAAAACCTTCAGGTAGTCCCTTGATTTCAGCCAGCATAACAAATTGAAATGAAGAATCACCCTGCATACGGATTTCGTAGCGTGGGCTCCATCCGCTGTTCTGGAGTACAGCCGCTACCCTCAAACGTCCATTTGCAGGAGAGACCTTTACCCTGGCAGTATTGCCAGTGTTTGATCTGCCTGAAAGCGATGAAATCCTTGCATCTAAACGCTTAAGCTCATTATCAGTCCTACGTCTGGCAGTATATACAGCCTCAAGCTGGGCTATGGCAAAGTCAGTTCCCTGCCTTACGGATGCAAGAGGATCAGGATTTGTCTTGCTTTTACGGGGGGCTTTAGAACTTTGCGATTTTGCGGCAGCGGCAAAAATGCCTTCACGATGTTCAAGCGCCTTCATCCTGTCAAGCAAGCGGCTTTTCTGTTCAGAAAGGGTATCCATCTCCTTCTGGAACCTGTCTGATGGCCTGGCCGGCAAAAGCTCAACCGTTCCGATTACAGCTTTATCCAGAGGCCTGACCCTTAAAGTGCCTTCCCTTATAAGACCAGGAATCGCTACCTCTGCAACCCCCTTTTTGGCTGTCGCATCAAGCTCTACAAGAATACCATCCGAAAAAACCGTCAGATCACGAGGGGAAGCCTGCACCAGTGATGCAAATGCAAAGATGGCAAGCATGAGTACGACTGCACGCAGAATCAAGGTAATCCTCCCAGATGCAAAATAATGTGAAACTGCTCTTCGGTAATCGGCTGGATTGAGAGCCTGCTCCGGTTGACAAGCGGCATACCTGAAAGCTTTGGATGTTCACGGATCAATGCAAGAGACACTTCTCTGGACAGTACTCTTTCAGCCTTGATATCAACCATATACCAGATCGGTTTTTCAGATGTCGCCTTTGGATCAAAATGTTCAGATTCAGGGTCAAGAGCAGTGTAATCAGGATAACCTTCACGAACCACCCTGCAAAGCCCTACAACAGCAGGCTCCGGTATGGAACTGTGATAGAACAGAACCTTGTCGTCCACCTTTACTTCATCCCTCAGAAAATTCCGCGCCTGAAAGTTGCGTACTCCGTCCCAATGTTCAGTAGCATCAGGCATGGATTGCAAATCCTGAAAAGAGAAACAGCCAGGTTCTGATTTAAAGAGCCAATAATTCATATCAGTGGCTCCTTAGTCTAGCAGATGAATAAACAGACCGCTTCTTAATTTAGGTTCAAACCATGTGGATTTAGGAGGCATTATCTCCCCTTGATCCGCCAAACTTATAAGTTCCTGAATACTGGTTGGATAGAGCGAAAATGCCACGGCATAGCCTCCGCTGTCCACCAGTCTGACCAATTCGTCAACTCCCCTGATACCTCCTACAAAGCTAATCCTCTGATTCGTTCTTGGATTATCTATAGCAAGCAGTGGTTGCAACAGATAATTCTGAAGGATCGATACATCCAGGCTTTCCAGAGAGCTGTTTTCATTAATCAGGGCAGGTTTAGGATTTAAAACATACCATTTGCCGGCCAGGTACATCCCGAACTGATGTCTATTCTGCGGTGATACAGGCTCTGCTGATGGTTCAAGTTCAAAGGAGCTTCCAAGTTTCTCAATAAATCCGGACTCATCCATTCCGTTAAGATCCTTGACCACTCTGTTATAAGGCATAATGTTCATCTGTGTTTCAGGAAAGATTACCGTCATAAAGAAATTATACTCTTCTTCCCCTGTATGACCTGGATTGCCTGCCTTGCGTATCTCTCTTATTTTTGACGCTGCAGCGCTGCGATGATGACCATCTGCAACATATAGTGTGGGTATATTCTTAAACAGGAGAGTAAGGTGGTCAATCAGGTCAGGATCCGCGACAACCCAGAACTTATGAGAAACACCGTCAGATGTAGTAAAGTTGTAGTCCGGCGGCTCAAAAGAAGCGCTGAAAAGTATATCCTCAAGCTCCTGATGTTTGCGAAATATGTAAAAAACAGGCTCATCGTTGGCATTCAGTAGATCGCTATGCCTTATCCGGTCTGTCTCCTTATCCGCTCTGGTCTGCTCATGCTTTTTTATAACCCCTGATTGATAGTCATCAACAGCTGCACAAGCCACCAGTCCTGTCTGGATAATCGAACCTACCCGTTGACGATAGATGTAATAACATGGAGATGGATCCTGGATTAATAGCTTTCGTTCAATAAAATCATGCAGATTTTTTTTACCCTGTTCATGGACATCATCACTATAAGGATTAACTGAGGCAGGAAGATCAATTTCAGGACGGGATACATGAAGGAATGAATCAGGGTTCCCCTTTGCCATTAGACGAGCCTCTTCAACGTCCATAACGTCGTAAGGCAACGAAGCGACATGAGGAGCCAAATGCACAGGAGGGCGTAACGCCTTGAAAGGTCTGATAATAGCCATAAATCTGCTCCTTACTCTTTACTGAATAACATTTATCTGATTCGGAGCAGAATGCCAGCAAACGTCCATTCTAGTCAAGTATCAACAGAGATGAAATAAGAACAGCTGAAGCAACTATTCAACCAGATCCCTAATCTCTCGAATTATCTCAATCTGACGCTGAAAGATAAATTGTGACAACTGGCTCTCCAAATGCTTTTCGGGAGTGATAGAGAATGCATACTTGTATGGCGGGGCTTCATCGATTATTTTAATCAGAGTGGCAGAAATATTGAGGTTAAAGGAGAGATTTTGTTCAGCCGTTTTAAGTAGAAAACTTACCGGCATTTTTGTATCTCTTTCAAGTGGACAGTAGTTTTCAAGCAACAGGTTAAGACCAGAGAGAGAAATATCATTCAGTTTACCGTCTATAATCCCCAAGGGTGATTCAATTACAGCATCAGGGGCTGGCTTCAACTCAAGCCTGATGAAATTTCTTTTTTCAGCCATAATCTCTACATAACAGAACTTTACAAAAGTTGCAGCACGTTTTCTGATATTCACATACTGAGCCTGCGCAAAGACATCATACTTAAAAATGGGAGATCGGATGAATGCTGAACGGGAATGTTCAATGGTAAATGCCTGCTGAGGCTGAACATCAAGATCAAGAACACCTCTGTCTAACTGGACAATGCTTGCAGGATATGAAAGCGGCATACCCATATAGTAATTTATAAGTTTTAACGTTTTTCCGGGGTTGGCTTTTAATATCGAGATTATCTCAGCCTGATCTTCGTCAAACGTCTTTTGTATACGGGTGCTGTAGAGGTCGTCTGGTATCATTATATCCCTGAAAACTGTTTAAGCTTGAAATCTACAGATTTAGATTAAGTGGCAGAACTGCACATTTCTCGTTCCATCTGCTCAAGATCTGCTTCTGATGCCTTAAGCAACTCTGCTTCTGAGTCAACATCATCAGGCTGAACAAAACGAGGGTACAGATCAAGCTCGTACTTCATGCTCTTGAAATTTACCAGACGCACTATAGCCAGCAGAATATCCTCAGAATCAAAGAATTCTGCATGGTGATTGGCCACAATTCCACTATATAATGAAGGAATATCCCAATGATTCATGATTCTGACCCCCTGCTCAACATGCATGTCAGAAAAGACATCCAGAAGGGTTTCCCTGTCAAGCTCAAACGGCATATCCCCATTAAGAGCAATCCGCTCAAGAGCCTTTAAAAGATACAACTTGCCAATATCATGTAAAAGACCTGCCAGATATGCTTTATCAGCCAGTTCACGATAGCCGCAGGATATAGCAAGCGACCTGCAGCCAAGCGCGCAGGCATGAGAGTGTAGCCAGAGGTTCTGCATCACGCTATTAACTATAGGATTACCGGAAGCATGAAGAGCCGCCTGTGATGCGGCCATTGCAAGGCTTGTTATCTGCCTTGCGCCAAGCCTGTTTACAGATTCCTTTATGGTTTCCGATTTATAGCGACCCGCATATGCAGAAGAGTTCGCCATTCTGAGAATTTGGAGCGAAAGGGCTGGATCCTTGTTAATGACTCCAATCACTTCATCCATCTCTACATCATGATCTGCCAACATCTGAAGCAACTCAAGCGCAACCGGATTAAATACCGGCAATTCAATAGGTTGCAAACAGATATGGTATCTAAGATCAAGAGAAAAACCCATTGCATCCTCCTGATAGATTACAAGTCAAGTATCAAACTTATCTGCTTTTCTAACCGCCAAACCACTACTTGTCAATTTTTCATTGGCAAATGCCAGGTCAAAAAGCAGATCAGAGCTCATCTGTCACTTCATTTTCCACTCTTTTATGAATATTTCAAGCTGTTCGAACGGGAGCGGCCTGCTATAAAGAAAACCCTGAGTCATGACCACCGGCAGAGCCGGTGGTTTACTGAAAATCTTCAATTAGCATTTCCTGATTAACTATAACGGGTATGTCGGGAGATTTTTGCGAAATGGCTTCTATCACTCCAAAACCATCAATTAGGGGGATTCTCAAATCTGTAAGAATCATTGCAGGATGGAGCTTTCGGAAGAATTCAAGACCTTCACTACCATTACCGGCTTCAAAGATCTGATAGCCGAGAGCCTCAAAAAAGGCAGCTATACTACAGCAAAGGTCAATTTCATCCTCAATTATCAGAATGGAAACTTTATTCATAAACTCCCCGTTATCCGTAATTACATTTAAAGTTAACAGATAAAGGGGAAAGGTCAAACAATCGGAATCTTAAATTCCCTCCCAGCCAAACTTTCCGGTTCCTATCGGAACAGTAACCACTACTCTTTCACCAGCTTTTATCTTCAGATGTTCAGCTGTCGCAAGGGTTATCATAACTACCCCGTCAAACAGGTTTTCCCTATCATCTTCAATTACATACAACGGCGCAATAGTTTCTATACCGTTTTGGGGATTGGTAAGCATGAATTTTTTGGAGGCACGTGTGCTGTAATGACGCCAGATACTACGGCAGGTAGCCCTGTTTACAGAAACCTGTTCCTCCATGGAATCCCAGAAGGTGCCGCCGTTTTTTTCAACAATCTGCACCTGAAGCAGCATCTTGCCGTTTTCTATTTGCAACGGCATAAATGTCCAGCCTGTTCCAGACTTTAAAGGGGGAGTCATCTCCTGTGACTGCGGCGAGGCTGTCTGTATGACAGGCTGTTGCAGAGGGAGTTTTTCAAGTTTTTTGGATGCAACATTAAGGGCTATTGAAAGAACCTGAATATTAACAGCCGGCTCACAGAGTAGAATTATAGACCTTTCTCCTGCAAGCCTGAAAATCAGTTTGCCAAGTTCAAAACGTATTTCAGACTGTTTGACTCCACCAGTTACATCCTCAAGCCCGAACTGTTGTTCCATCAGAAGAACACCAACCTTTGAAAGCTGGGCATTTTCATACATATCCGGCATTGAACGTATCAAAAGTTGTCCGGAATCATCTGTAATCATACCGCCAATAACACCAGGAGAGGTAACAACACCTCTAAGCACAGTCTCCATGTTGCCTCCCTAACCCTTGTTTGAGAGAGCCTGACGAATCTCAGCCTCTGCGTTGGTGACTTTAGCCTCTCCATTCAAACCTACAAAAAGATAATTTTTAGAACCTTCTAGGGCAATAATATGCCCACTATTCCCCTGTATAACAGCCCCTTTGAAATCCCCCAAGCCAAGTTCGTCTGATATGCTTGTGGATGTTGAAACCAGATATCCTCCCTGAGCTGCTACAGATTCAGCATTATTACCTATAGACTGCAATAGCTTGCCTGATTTATCGGTAAACGCTACATCCTGCAGCCCTGCTATGCCGGATAGACGCTCCTTCATACCTCCCTCCTTTTTAACCTGCGGAGCCTCTGTTGGCGCAGATTCTTTGGCAATACCTGCCGCAATCTCATCCTGCATCCTCAAGACATCGAGTAAAAGAAACTGAAAACTCTCATGCAAGGTCTGTCTGGTGGTCGTAACTTTAGGTTCAGCCCTGAAAGTCCCACCACCCCATGCAAGAATCCTGGCAAAGGCATCCTTGCCTTCAAAGGCATTTAGCTGGGCATGCACGAGATCTCCGTCACGAAAGAACAGATGACCTGATTTGTTGCCCTGTTCAACCACTATCCTGCCTGTAAATCTACCCATTGACTTTATCTGAAGAAGATCTATCAGACTCATGCCTGAAACTTCACCATCAAATCCGGTTGACTGCTGGACTGCGCCGTTCATGGCACTCTCCTTTAGACTTTGGATATTAAAAACAACAATCGTTTAAGTCAGTTAATAAACATCTATCATTCTGTTTTCAATAGATTAATCATACAATCAAAATATTCAAAGTTTCGCATTAGTCAGTTTACATAAAACATTGTTTATGTCAATCATGCAAATAGAAATATTGTGTCAAAAGGCCGACATTGACACCCTGTAATACGATCAGGCATACTTGACCAGCTATGGCTTTATATGGAGGCTTAATCAATGGAACTAGCTGATAAAACTAAAAATATTAATACCTTTACACATCTCCATCTGCATACTCAATACTCACTTCTTGATGGCGCAATCAGAATAGAAGAGCTTATTGAAAAGGCAAAAAAATATCAGATGTCTGCTATTGCCATAACAGATCATGGAAATATGTTTGGCGCTGTAGAGTTCTATACAAAATGCAAGAAGGCAGGAATAAAGCCTATTATTGGCTGCGAACTGTACATAGCCCCTGATTCCCGTTTTTCAAAGGATGCAAAAGGTATATCTGATGCGGCGTATCATATTGTGTTGCTTTGCCAGAATCTTGAGGGTTACAGGAATCTTTCTTACCTTACATCCGCAGGCTACAAGGAAGGATTCTATTACCGTCCGAGAATTGACAGAGAACTTCTTGAAAAGCATTCTGACGGTCTGATAGCCCTTTCCGCCTGCCTTAAAGGTGAACTGCCGATGCAGTGCAACCGTGGCAGGATGAAAGAGGCAATGGAAACCGCTCGCTGGTACAGCAAACTATTCCCTGATCGTTATTATATCGAGATTCAGGAAAACGGAATTCCTGAACAGGATGCAGTAAACAGGCAGTTGATTGAAATAGCATCCGAGTTAAACCTGCCACTTGTAGCTACAAATGACTGCCACTACTTAAACCGTGAGGATGCCAAGGCTCACGAAGTTCTGCTATGCATACAGACCGGCAAAACCATGTCTGATCCCACCCATATGAAGTTCTCTACCGATGAGTTCTATGTAAAAACGCCACAGGAGATGGCCAGAGCCTTCCATTACGCACCTGAATCAGTTCGCAATACCGTATCTATTGCCGAACGCTGCAATATTGAGCTGCCACTGGAACAGGAATATTATTTCCCCCATTTTGAACCGCCTGCAGGCAAGACACATGACGATATGCTGGAGGAGGATGCGGTAAACGGACTTAAGGAACGTCTAAAGACCATCAGACAGAAATATCCTGACATGACCTCTGATGAGGAGCAGGCCTACCATGAACGCCTGAAGATAGAACTTGACTGTATTAAAGCGATGAAGTTTCCAGCTTATTTCCTGATTGTTGCAGATTTTATTAATTGGGCAAAGAAACAAGGGATACCTGTTGGCCCGGGTCGTGGTTCTGCCGCAGGTTCGCTTGTTGCCTACGCTATCCGAATTACAGATCTCGATCCACTGCCTTACAACCTCCTGTTTGAGCGTTTCCTGAATCCTGAACGGATATCCATGCCTGATATTGACGTGGACTTCTGTCAGGAACAGCGTGAAAAGGTTATAGAATACGTGGTTCAGAAGTATGGAAGGGAGAGGGTCTGTCAGATAATAACCTTCGGAACCATGAAGGCAAAGGCGGTTGTAAGAGATGTTGGACGCGCCCTTGATATGCCTTACAGCGATGTTGACAGAATAGCCAAGCTTATACCTGATGACCTTAAAATAACCATTGAAAAAGCTATAAAACAGGAACCTCAACTAAAACAGATGGCAGATAATGACCCCAAAGTGGCGCAGCTTCTTGAAACGGCCAACTCACTGGAAGGGTTGGCACGACATGCAGGAACCCATGCCGCCGGTGTTGTTGTTGCTCCAGATCAGCTGGAAGAGTACCTTCCGGTTTACAAGGATCAGAAGACAGGTGGTATTAACACCCAGTATTCTATGAAGTATGTTGAAAAAGTAGGGCTTGTAAAGTTTGACTTTCTTGGACTGAAGAACCTTACTGTGATTCAGAATGCGGTTATAATGGTACGAAACGGAAAGGATCCTGCATTTGACATAACCACTCTGCGTGATGATGACAAGGAAAGCTATGATCTTATAACTGCAGGTAATACAACCGGGATATTCCAGCTTGAATCAAGCGGCATGAAAGAAATGCTTACAAAGCTTAAACCTTCATGCTTTGAGGATGTAATTGCTGCCTGCGCCCTTTACCGGCCTGGCCCTCTTGGAAGCGGAATGGTTGATGACTTTATCGAGCGAAAGCATGGACGCAAGAAGGTCGTTTACGACCTGCCGCAACTGGAACCGATACTTAAGGATACCTACGGGGTAATTGTCTATCAGGAGCAGGTTATGCAGATTGCCCGTTCATTGGCAGGCTATTCTCTGGGACAGGCAGACCTGCTGCGTCGTGCCATGGGTAAAAAAGATGACAAGGAGATGGCACGCCAGAAAGGGCAGTTTCTTGAAGGAGCCCAATCTCTGGGGATTGATCCGAAAAAAGCTGAAGGTATCTTCGATCTGATGGCCAAATTTGCCGAGTATGGTTTCAACAAATCACACTCGGCCGCATATGCCCTGATAGCCTACCAGACAGCCTACCTTAAGGCTCATTATCCTGTCGAATTTATGGCAGCTCTCTTGTCCTGTGACATGGACAGCACAGACAAGGTGCTAAAAAGCATAAGCGACTGCCGTGAACAGGGTATTTTAGTGCTTCCACCTGATATAAACAGCTCAGGCCAGTCCTTTACCGTAACAGGCAACTCAATGCGTTTTGGTCTTGGGGCTGTAAAGGGGGTAGGTTCCGGCGCTGTAGAGTCAATACTTGAAGCACGCAAAGATGGTATCTTTACAGATCTGTACGACTTCTGCGAAAGGGTTGACCTTCGTAGGGTCAACAAACGTGTGATAGAGGCATTGATAAAATGTGGCGGGTTTGATTCTATACACAAATTCCGTGCTCCATTGATAGCAGCTCTTGATGATGCAGCCGCCGCCGGACAAAGGTTTCAGGAAGAAAGAGACAGCGCTCAGGTATCACTTTTTGGTGATATGCCCGCAGTAAACAGGAACGGAACCGCACGCAAATTACCAGATGTTGATGAATGGCACGACAAGGAAAAGCTGGGATATGAAAAAGAGGCTCTGGGCTTCCTGATAACAGGACACCCTCTTGACAGATATGCAGGAGATATCAAGCGGATGATAAGCGCTGAAATAGCACACCTGCCGGAGCTGCCTGATGGTAGCGAAGTACGTTTGTGCGGCATTGTAACTGCCCTTAAGGAGATAATGACAAAAAAAGGCGACCGTATGGGGTTTGTAACAATTGAAGACCTTACAGGACAGGTGGAACTTACCGTATTTTCAGATATGTATATCCAGGCTGCCTCTATTCTCAAATCAGACGATCCTCTTCTGATTACCGGCAAGCTTGAAAAAGGCGAAAAAGGATGCAAAATTCTGGTTATGAAGCCACAGGAAGGGAATGGAAAGAAATTTCATCAATCATCTGTAAACGGCAATATAAAGCTGCTGCAGGAAGCTCAGGAACAACAAACCACACGTATAAGCCTCATTTTAAGACTTCCTGAACTTTCAAACGACCAGATTGCCCCTATCAGGCAATTATTGGAAAATCACCCGGGCAACCTGCCGGTGTTCCTGCAACTTGAAATCCCAAACCGTAGCCGCACCATCATCAAACTGCCTGAACATCTTAAAGTGGCGGCAAGTGATGAATTTAGAGTAGCGGTAGAACGATGTGTCGGTTATAATGCAACCGTTTTTGAATAAGATTTTAATCAGAATCTACCAATGTGTTAATACAAGACTGGAGATAAAAGTATGGCAAGCACCGTTTATATGGAATTTGAAAAACCTATTGCAGAGCTGGACAAGAAGATAGAAGAGTTACGTTCACTTGGAAACAACGACCTTAAAGCTGAGATTGATGCACTGGAAAAACGTGTAGAATTCAAACGTCAGGAAATCTTTGAAAATCTTTCAAGATGGCAAAAAGCTCAGGTTGCCCGCCATATAAACCGCCCGTTCACTCTTGATTATATTAAACAGCTCTTTACCGATTTTAACGAATTGCATGGCGACCGTAATTTCGGAGATGACCACGCAATTGTTGGAGGTCTTGCCCGACTGGATGGAGAGCCTGTAATGATTGTCGGACATCAGAAGGGGCGTGACACAAAAGAAAAGGTGTTTCGCAACTTCGGGATGCCAAACCCTGAAGGATACAGAAAGGCATTGCGTCTTTTCAAAATGGCAGAACAGTTTGGCCTTCCTGTTATTACCTTTGTTGACACCCCGGGAGCTTACCCTGGAATAGGAGCCGAAGAACGGGGTCAGGCAGAGGCAATAGCACGAAACCTGCGTGAGATGTCAGAACTTAAAGTACCTGTAATCGTCTGTATAACCGGTGAAGGTGGCTCTGGCGGCGCACTCGCCATTGCTGTAGGCAACCGTGTTCTTATGCTTGAACATTCGGTCTATGCCGTAATCTCCCCTGAAGGTTGCGCTGCTATCCTCTGGTCTGACGGAACAAAAGGGGCGCAGGCTGCCGAAGCATTAAAACCTGCAGCACAGGATATCATAAAGTTAGGTGTTATTGATGAGATCGTCCATGAACCGGTTGGCGGCGCTCACCGTGATCACGAAGCAACCATTCAGGCAATGGGTTCTGCCATTAGACGACATCTGGCAGAGCTGAAAGAGATGTCACCAGAACAGCTTGTTGAAGACCGCTATCAAAAATTTCGCGCTATGACACAAATGGCCGATTAATTAACAATCAGCTTTGACTGATTGAAAAACTAATAGTGTTACCATTGAAATAAAACAGGGAGCCAGCTTTTAAGCTAACTCCCTGTTTTTGTTTGGGGTGGCCAGAGGGATTCGAACCCTCGAATGCATGAGTCACAGTCATGTGTGTTCGGCCGCTTCACCATGGCCACCATAAAGATATTAAAGCCAGCGCAATGCTGGCTTTTTTATTTTGGTGGAGCTGAACAGGATCGAACTGTCGACCTCTTGAATGCCATTCAAGCGCTCTCCCAGCTGAGCTACAGCCCCACAAAAGGATATGAAATCAGCATACCCAGTTCGTTTGAGGTCTTGATGTATACATTGCATGGAGGTTTCATGTCAATAATAAATTACAAAATTATAAACAGCCATAACTATTGTTTTTGTTATGTTGAATTAATCATTTAATCCTGTTAGATAATCTCATTAAATCTAAAAAGAAAGGCAATTTAATATGAAATATTTATGTATTATTTTTGCTGCTTTTTCACTTTTTATAATTACACCGGCATTTCAGGCAATTGCCGAGGTTGATCACTCAACATTAATTAATGGCTCATTCAAGAATGGTTCAGATGTAACAAAACAATGTCTCAAGTGCCATGAGAAGCAGGCTAAAGATTTCATAAAAACAACACATTGGCGTTTTGCCGGTACTCCAAACCACATAAAAGGTATGGAAAAGAGTAATAAACTATGGGGTAAGTCAAATCTGATAAACAATTTTTGCACAACTGCATTTAATGGTTCAGATGGAATTACACATGAAGCATGTTTTAAATGTCATCCAGGTTACGGTTGGAACCGTTCAGACTTTGATTTAAATGATATCACAAAAATAGATTGCCTTATCTGTCATTCCAAGGATGGAAATTATCAACGTTCAACAATTGGAGTTGATATAGATTATACAGCCTTGAGAAGAGGTAATATGAGTCTTGAAAAAGCCGCCAAGAGCGTTGGCAGACCTGGAATAAAGAACTGTGGAGACTGTCATTTCTATTGCGGCGGCGGGGATGGAGTAAAAAATCCAGGAATTGATTCCTCTCTCATTAATGCAAATAAACATCAGGATATCCATCTTGCCGCAAAAACCAGGGGGGGAGCAGGGCTTGTCTGCCAGGATTGCCACAAAACAAGAGATCACAAGATCTCCGGCGCATCCTCTCAACTGGCTCATTTTGATGGACGTGTTAACTGTGAAGATTGCCACAGCGGCTCAAAGGCGCCACACAAGAATTCTCCTGACAAGGCTGCTATTGACAGGCATATTTCATCGGTCGCATGCCAGACCTGTCATATTCCGGTATTTGCCAAGGGTCAGGCAACAAGGATGGCCTGGTACTGGTCTGATGTAGGTAAAAATATTGAATCGCAGGAAATATTTGAGCAAGAGACATACAGTAAAAAAAGGGGCTCTTTCAAATGGGGGATGGATGTTGTGCCTGTTTATGCCTGGTATAATGGTAAGGTGACCAGATATTTGACTGGAGACAAAATTAAGGATCCTTCCAAGCCTGTAGTTTTTACAGCTCCTGCAAGAGATATAAAAGATACAAAATCAAAAATATATCCCTACAAAAAATTTGAGGGTTCAATGCCTATGGATCTTAAGCACAGATATTTTAATACCTTCCAGCAATACAAGTCCTTATGGGAAGATTATGACTGGGAAAAGGCTTTGGTCGAAGGGTCAAAATGCAAGGATTTCTGCCTTCCTTACAGCGGCAAATTTCAGTTTGTAAATACCGTCGCCTTCATAAGTATAAACCATGAAGTTGCACCCAAAGAGAGCGCATTAAAGTGTAATGATTGCCACAATGGGGGTAAGAGAATGGATTGGGCAACTCTGGGCTACAAAGATGACCCTGTTAAATCAGGCGGACGCAAAACAGGAGTTAATCTGAAATAGGCAGGTTCAAGGCAAAATGGCAGGAAACTGTATGACCGGGGCTACAAGCAAGGAGAGAAGGTTTTTCAATTTTACAGCGTGCTTCAGCATATCTACATCTGGATTGAAAATGGCAGCCATCTGTTCTGGAGTGATACTCATTTATATCAGATAGTGACAAAGAGACGGATTTCAGACCGTCTCTTTTCATTATATGCGGCATAGCTGCCAGAAGAGTCCGGGTATAAGGGTGTCTGGATTTGCTGAAGATCTCCTCTGAAGATGCAACCTCAACCAGCCTTCCCAGGTACATTACTGCAATTCTGTCGCAAGTATGTCGAAGGACTCCCAAATCGTGGCTAACCATAAGCATGCTCAGACCATTTTTCTTTTTCAGTTCCTGCAATAGATTTATTATCTGTGCCTGAATTGATATATCCAGTGAAGAGACCGGTTCGTCAGCAATAAGAACGGTTGGCTCTGCCGCCAAAGCCCTTGCTATTCCTATTCTCTGTCTCTGACCCCCCGAAAATTCATGCGGGAACCTGTCATACAGTTCATAATCCAAACCAACATTCTCCATTATTTCAAGAGCCTTTTCGCGCAGGGTAGATTTATCGCAAAGGTTATGGATATGCAGTGGTTCAGCAATTGTATCACCTATCCTCATTCTTGGGTTAAGGGATGAAAACGGATCCTGAAAGATCATCTGAACGGCACGTCTGAAAATTTTATATTCTGCTTGACCAAGATTTTTTATATCTTTACCGATGAAATTAACAGAGCCTTGATCTGGCTGTATCAACCCTGTCAACAGCTTGGCAACAGTTGATTTTCCACATCCAGATTCACCTGCAAGCCCCAGGGTTTCACCTTGTCCTAAAGAAATAGAGAGCTGTTCGACTGCTTTAAAGAGTACATTTGTGCCTCTATCAAAAGATTTGGACTTCTGCTGATAGTTTTTATCCACCTGATTTAATGATAATATATCGTTCATTTGATATAGTTCCAGCATCTTACCAGATGCCCTCTTCCCATATCCCTCACTTCAGGCATATTCGATGTACAGATATCTTTTGCCTCTTCACAACGGTCTTTAAATGGGCAACCAATGATTTCAGAACTTAATCTGGGAGGGTGCCCTGGTATGGTTTTAAGTGGCTGCCCTGGCACAGAATTTTCAGGAAGCGAGGCCAGAAGACCTCTGGTATAAGGATGCAGTGGAGAATCAAACAGGTCGGCTGTAACTGCAGTTTCAAGTATCATACCGGCGTACATGACATGAACCAGATCGGCTCTTTGTGAAACTATTCCAAGATCATGAGTAATCAATAGCAGGGCAAGCCCTTTTTCAACTTTTAATTCATCAATAAGATGTAAAATCTGCGACTGAACTGTTACATCAAGGGCTGTCGTCGGCTCATCGGCAATCAACAGCTCAGGTTCACAGGCCAGAGCCATTGCAATCATAACCCTCTGACGCTGGCCACCTGAAAGTTGATGAGGATAGTCATCAATCCGCTCTTCTGGCGAAGATATGCCCACTTTTTGTAATAACTCTAATGCCTTGACTTTGGCAGAATATTTATCAAGTTTACGATGAAGCAAAAGTGGCTCCATTATCTGCTCAGAAATCTTTAGAACTGGATTGAGAGAGGTCATAGGCTCCTGAAAGATCATTGCAACGGTATTGCCACGAAGCCGCTGCAGCTCTTTTTCCGGCAATCCGACAAGTTCAATTCCGTTAAGCCTTATAGAACCACTGCTGATTCTGCCCTGAGCAGGAATTAAACCCATGATTGAACGAGCAGTCATACTCTTGCCAGAGCCTGATTCACCGACAAGTGCAACTGTTTCACCTTTATCAAGAAAGAGGTTAATCCGGTTGACAGCATTAACATTCCCCTGACGGGTAAGGATGACTGTATTAAGATTTGTAATTTCAAGCAATGACATGGTTTGGCAGTTTAACCTCACGCCATGGATCTGTCAAACTTGCAGAGGAAAAACAATTTTATCCGGTAGTATTGACTCATTAAAATTATAAGGTATACTTCGCCTAGCTGAATTAGCTTGGCATTACTTCTACACATTCAGCCGTTTTTTACGGCTTATTTCCAGGGGGATTATATGAAAAAAATTTTAGCACTGCTTGTTATGATCGTATTTACTACCATTGCCACATCTGCCTTTGCAGCCGAAGCAAAACTTATTGGCACAGTAACAGGAATTAAAATAGTTGCCGGTGGCGCAGAACTGGCGTTAAAAGATCGCAAGACTGAAGCTCCTGTTATATTGCAGGTAAGGGACAACATGAACATGGAAAAGATTAGGGATAAAAAAGTCAGGGTTGGTGATGAACTGCGTATCCGCTACGATGGAAATACTAAAATACTCCGCACAATTCAAAAAACAGCCGGCTGTTGATATATAAACGGTTTATACAGACAATCAAAAAGACCCGCTTGTAGCGGGTCTTTTTGATTTAGCCGGTTATTGATATAACCTCATCATATGTTGTAAATCCCTCAATCATTTTTCTTATGGCTAAATGACGCAGAGAAAGAAAACCATCCTGTTCAGCCACCTTTGTCAGACTTGCAACATCTATCTTGTCGCTCACCATGGCTTTGATTCTGTCATTTAATTCCAGAACCTCAAAAATCCCTGTACGTCCTTTATACCCTGTGCCACGACATTCCTTGCAGCCCTCCCCCTCATAGACTGTTAACGAGGTTTCTGAAATCTGCAGATAGCGCAGCTGTTCCTGGGAAAGTTCACGGGAGACCTTGCAATGAGGGCAGATCTTGCGCAAAAGTCGCTGTGCAATTATGCCAACTATGGTTGCTGTAATCAGGTAAGATGGCACTCCCAGATCAAGAAGGCGGGCAATGGAAGATGGTGAATCGTTTGTATGAAGTGTTGACAGTACCAGATGGCCTGTAAGCGCGGCCTGCACTGCATTTTCTGCAGTCTCTTCATCCCTTATCTCGCCTACCATAACGATATCCGGATCCTGTCGCAAGACAGTGCGGAGAATGTTTCCAAATGTCACTCCAATACCCTGCTGAACCGATATTTGGTTAAATTCTTCCATTACCATCTCTATAGGATCCTCAATTGTAACTATATTCACCTCCGGAGAAGAGAGTGTACGCAATGTCGAATAGAGAGTGGTTGTCTTGCCTGAACCTGTAGGGCCGGTAACGAGTATTATACCGTTTGGACGATGAATAAAGCTGTTATAAAGGGCATATTCCCTGGCGTAAAAACCGATTGAATCCAGCTCTTGAAAGAGGATATCAGGATCAAATATCCGAATTACGACCTTTTCACCAAAAGCGGTTGGAACCGTTGAAACCCTGAGTTCAACCTCTTTATTGCTGTGTGAAGTCTTGATCCGGCCATCCTGAGGGCGACGTTTTTCAGCCAGATCCATCCTGGAAAGTATCTTTATCCGCGATACAATCGGTGCATGGAGAGGTTTAGGGAGGAGATGTATATTATGAAGAAGCCCGTCCAATCTGAAACGGATCAGGCATTTTTCCCGTTTAGGTTCTATATGTATATCACTGGCCTTCTGATCAAATGCATATGAAAGAAGGAAATCAACTGCAGATATTACATGGCGATCGTTGCCTTCTAATTCATGTTCCCCTTTTAACTTGAATAGCTGCTCAAAGTTTCCAATATCTATAGATGTTGAAGAATCCGCCTCTGCAGCCGCCACAGAAGCCCTGAATCCATAAAATTCGCGTAGAATCTTCTGGATATCGGAAGATGAACTGAGAACACGCCGTATTTTTATACGATGAGCAATGGCGAAATCATGCAAGACCTCATCGTTAAAGGGATCTGCAACGGCAATAGTCAGCTCGTTATCACCAGTAGCCACAGGAACTAAAAGATATTTTAAGGCAAATGGACGCGGTATATGAGATGTTACGACATCAAGATCCAGCCTTAGAGGGTCAATCTTCAGATAAGGGATATTAAGAAAAACAGCCAGCGCTTCTGTAATAGCATCTTCGGATAAGATTCTGCCGTTTCCGCCTGGAGTCTCAAAATTAAAAGAAGCAATTACCTGAGCAGGTGAGGGAGTTTCACCACCCTTATGAAGACGTCTGCCAGCCACTTGAGGACCTGCACTAAGCCTTGCCTCCTGTGCTTTCCCTCTGGCAAGCAAGACTGCTCTCTGTTCTGCAGAGAGCAAATGTAGCTCAAACAACAATGCGTAGAGATATTCCAATGTAAGCTTAGGTCGTTCTGCCATATCAGCCAATCTAATTTACAAGTTTATTCTTCTTTGTAGCCTCGCCTCTCTTCTGCTCAATTCTCTTGCTAACTGCATCAATCACTTCTTCTTCAGAGTAATGAGTTTTTGAAGCAATTTTAGGTATTCCCGAATCAGTACCTTCAGAGTCTGCCGCTGCCATTTGTTCCTGTTTTGCAAGCGCCTCTAAAACATGCCTTTTCTGCTCTTCATAATAAATACTGTCTTTTGCAAGCTCCATAGAGCTTTTGATAAGACCCCGCAGAGTAAAGAGCAAAAGTAAAAGCGGCACAATATCCTCAAGCCAGTAATCCAAATCCCGTTCATGCATCATTGTACCGGCAAGAAGACCGGCTGAAGCCATCAATGCTCCAAAAAGATTTCCCAAAAAGCGGAACTCTGCGCCTTCGGAATAGCCCTCCTGCAAATTGTTATCTTTCTTGGCCATGATTTGAATCTCCAGAAGAGCATGAAGGAGAGATAAGACAGTGTCAGATTTCCGATATACTCAAGTCAGATGATATTTTTCTTTTCGGCAGAAACATCATACAACTTGTGCCATTATGAATTTACGAAGTCTATCTAAGAGTGCAATACAACCTCACAAATCAGCCAACGCCTCGGCAACAGTATCTATTGATTACATCCCGTCATTCATATATTCACTCGCAATCATAGTTTCACGTTCAATATCAAATATCCAGTAGGCACCGTTATGTAGGTCAAACCACAACTCGATGTACAAAAGTTTTGCATTTAGCCATCTGACATCCAAAGGTCTTTTGGAAAACGCCGGAACGCTGATCTTAAGCGCTGTCTGACTGCCACGCAGCACAATAAGATTTTCAGTGCCACGCTCTTTTGCAGCTGAATAAAAACCAAGCGGGGCAACCACCTCTCCGGTAAGCATATGTGGCGCAAGCCGTTCTGTCCTGCTTACACGAAGTAACAGATCATCATCGGTTCTTTTAAATAATGGTTGATAGTTTTTTTGTACATCATTTGTTCCATCTTCACCCGGAATAGACACGACAACTTCAAAGGTGCGGATTGGTCTATCCTTTTTTGCCCAAGGTCTTATATAAACAAGCTGTAAACGTGTATCACCGATTCCCTTTGGCTCAAATCTGAAAACGAATCTCCCGCCGGAACCTGGACGCTCTGCATCACGCAGAAAACCGGACTCTCCCTGTATTACCAACAGATTCTTGTTGTATCCTGCAATTTCCCACAAGTAGCCGGTGGTTGGATTACCTTCGAGATTTACAGTCAATGTCTCCCCTTGTTGCAGTCTGACGGTTTGCCCGTTATCCCTCTCCGTAAGTTCAAGTGCATAAAGTTTTGATATAGTAAAATTCATTAAGAAAAAAACAATTATTACAAGAATTCTTGCCATTTTAACCTCCAATAAAAAAACTGCATAAGTTAACTATTGCTATACATAAATCAAGTTTTATAAGTTTAACAGAAAAAGCGATATCTGCAATAAATCAAGATAGAGGTTCATAATTGTTTTGAAAGGCTTTTTTATTTGCCTCAAGGCTTTAATAACGGTATTCTGCTCCCTCAAATGCTGATAATCCGTAAAATGACAGAGATTGATCTTGATGCGGTTCTTGCAATTGAACAGGCATGTTTTCCCCGCCCCTGGACAAAAGAACACTTTCTTGCAGAGATAACCTCAAATCACTCAACCTCGGTTATTGCCGAAAAGCAGGGTCAAATTGCAGGTTATCTCTCTCTTTCAGTTCTTTTTGATGAGGCAGAGATATTGGATGTAGCTGTTGATCCTCTACTGCATGGAAACGGTATCGGTGAAACAATTGTAAGATGGAGCCTCAAAGAGTCACTAAAACTGGGAGCTTCCATCATCCGCCTTGAAGTTCGAACATCCAGTCACCCTGCTATAACCTTATACAAGAAATTAGGATTTACCCCAACAGGGCTTCGCAAGTCCTATTATGAAAATGGTACTGACGCCCTTTTGATGGAAAAAAACCTCACTGAGGAGGATATGCTGCATGCAGTTCAAATCAATGATAATTGATAACGTAGAGGTATCACCCGGCTACTGGCGGATGCGGATGACTGCCCCCCCCGAGTTTCTGGAAGCGCGCTCAGGACAGTTTGTTATGGTGAGAGTCAATCAATCTATTGACCCACTGATCAGAAGACCTTTCGGTATCTTTGATATCGGTGTTTATAAGCCTGCATATACAGGAGCGACACCACAATCTTACCTTGAAATACTGTATAAAGTAGTTGGGAAAGGGACTGGGATGCTATCAGATCTGCATGAGACAGATCTTCTTGATATTCTGGGACCTTTGGGCAGAGGCTTTGACAAAGGAGCTGCTGGCGAGGAAAAGCTTATAGTAGGAGGTGGTGTAGGGCTGGCTCCCCTCTATCTGCTGGCCAGAGAATTGATTAAAGATTCGCCGGTACGCCTGTTTGCAGGTGGAAAAACCAAAGATGATATTCTTTGCATAACCGAGTTTGAACGCCTGGGTGTTGAGTGCTATACAGCAACTGAGGACGGGTCACTCGGCGAGTGCGGACTTGTGACCAGTGTGCTTGAATGTCGTCTGGACAGCACTGCAAACAAAGGAAGAATCTTTGCCTGCGGCCCTCACGGCATGCTGAAGGCAGTGGCGGCGATCGGTAAAAAACGCAGCCTGCCTACACAGGTTTCCCTTGAAGGGTACATGGCTTGCGGAATGGGAGCCTGTCTTGGCTGTGTACGCCAGGGGGCTGAACATACAGATGAAACCCCGGATTTCCGTTGTGTATGCACCGAAGGTCCTGTCTTTGATACAAAAGAACTGAAATGGGAGGAGAACTGACATGATACCAGATATGTCTGTCAAGATTGCCGGACTTGATTTACGAAATCCGGTTATGACTGCCTCCGGTACCTTTGGATATGGCGAAGAGTTCAGCCAGTACGTTGATCTTGAAAAGATTGGGGCATTTGTCACCAAAGGGTTATCACTAAAACCGAGGGCAGGAAATCCTACCCCACGCATAGTTGAAACTCCTGGCGGCATGCTTAATGCCATTGGTCTTCAAAATGTCGGTATTGATGCCTTTATAGCCAAGAAGGTTCCGTTTTTCCGGAATGTTAATACACCTGCAATTGCAAACTTTTTTGGTTCAACTCCTGAAGAGTATGCCGAACTGGCTACCCGTCTGGATTCGATATCAGAGGTCAGAGCCGTTGAAGTAAATATTTCATGCCCCAATGTAAAACAGGGCGGAATAGTCTTTGGCACGGATCCGGCTTCAGCTGTATCGGTTGTTACAGCGTGTCGTGCTGCCACAAAAAAACCGCTTATTGTTAAGCTATCACCTAATGTCACTGATATTGTACAGATGGCTCTTGCCTGTGAAGGCGCAGGAGCCGATGCTTTATCTGTTATCAACACACTTACAGGTATGGCAATTGATCTGGAGAAACGTCGGCCTGTCCTGGCAAACATCACCGGCGGTCTCTCCGGACCTGCAATAAAACCTATCGCATTAAGGATGGTCTGGCAGGTGACAAAAGCTGTAAAAGTACCTGTAATTGGTATTGGTGGAATTATGAACGCCACTGACGCCCTGGAGTTTATGCTTGCAGGAGCAACAGCCGTACAGATAGGCACTGCCAGTTTTGTTAACCCTGGCGCCGCACAGGAGATAGCCATCGGAATGGAAAATTGGCTTGCAGAGCGGAATATTGCTGATATCAAATCCATTATTGGAGCGTTGGAGAACTAGGGGATGGCAGCTGGCTCAGATCAGGCAATACAGCGGGAGATTCTATCTCTTGTTGACATTAATTTTTTTCTTGTTAACAAGCTGCTTGTACTTGTGGCTGTTTTTCTGTTTTTTATCACAGTAACTGTTGTTCGCCGTATTCAGGGAAGACCACTGTCAAACCTGGCGCCTACAGCCCTTAAGCTCTCGGTTATCGGGCTTGTACTTTTATATTTTGAGGCAACACTGACTGGCTATCCAAACTACAGCCTTACACTTGCCCGTATCCAAAGCGTCATTGTTCTTATCTGCCTTGCCAAGTTGTTGATCTACATACTGGTTGATATGATTCTATCACTGCGGCGACATGGTGATGTACCAATGTTGCTAAGGGATGCAATAAGACTGGTTGTCTATCTTCTGGCCGGCATTGCCTCTCTCCGTCTTGTATTTCAGATAGATATCTCCGCTATTATAACAACAACAACCGTTCTTACCGCAGCAATAGCCTTTGCTATGCAGACAACACTTTCAAATGCCTTTTACGGCTTTACAGTACAGATTGACCCTCTTATGGCTCGTGGCAACTGGATATCAGTGCCGGAAAAGAATCTGTTTGGCGAGATAGTAAATGTCGGATTTCGTTACATTACCCTACGCACGCTGGATAACAATCAGGTGCTTGTACCAAATACAGTTGCTGTTCAGAGTGTGATTGTCACACACGGCTCTTCTCAGGAAACCACTCTACAGCGCGCTGCGTTAACACTTAATATTGGCTTGCCATATGAGCTGCCTCCGGAACAGGCAAAAGCAATCCTTATGAGGGTAATGCAGGAAGAACCGCTTCTTCTTGGCGAACCTCAGCCGATAGTCCGTATGCAGAGCATGAACGACAGCAGTATCATATACCAGCTTCGATTCTGGCTTGTAGATCCTGCTGATCGAAACCACGCTATTTCTGATCTTCAGACAAAGGCATGGTATGCGATTAATCGTGCAGGATGGAGCTTTCCATTTCCTCACCGTCAGATTCTTACCGGAACACCAAAAACCTCCTTTCCCAACCAGAATGAACAGATCATCTACGGCCTCCGCCAATCTCACCTGTTCGATCTGCTTAATCAGGATGAAATTAAATATTGCGCTGATTGTTCTCTTCTTCGTGTGTTTGCCCCTGGAGAGATCATTGTAAAGCAGGGGGACGAGGGCAGCTCTCTGTTTTTTGTGTTAACTGGAGAACTGCTTGTTTATGTTGATCAAACTGAAGTAGCCACTCTTAAAACAGGCCGGATGTTCGGAGAGAGCTCTATTCTTACTGGAGAGCCAAGAACGGCAACGGTCAGGGCAGCTACAGAAGCCATGCTTGCGGAACTCCCTAAATCAGCTATTGCAGATCTTTTAAATACAAATGAAAAACTCCTTGAAAGCCTGGGTGAAGCACTGGCAAGACATTCAGAAAACAACAGAAAACAGCTTGACTCTCTAAATGATAAATCCTCGGATCCGCGAAGCAGTATTGACTATATTAAACGTCTGCGCGACTTCTTTGGAAAGGGATAGGATATGCTTGCAGTAGAGGAGATTTTAAAAAAATACTGCCGCCTCAAAACGGTGGAAATCCTTATGATTCATGGCAAAATGGTTGCAGGAAAGGCTCTGTCCGCCTGTTCGGCAGTAGATGCCGATTCTGATACCAGACGACTAGTAATTGAGGCTTCATATCTGCATGATATCGGGGTATGCAAGGTGAATGCTCCTGATATAGACTGCTACGGGACAGAACCTTATATCTGCCACGGAATATTGGGACGAGAGATACTTGACTCAGAAGGACTTCATCTTCATGCAATGATTTGCGAGCGTCATACAGGGGTAGGAATTACAATAGAAGATATTAAGACCCAAAATCTTCCGCTGCCGGAAAGGGATATGACTCCTGAAACTCTGTCTGAGAGAATTATCTGTTATGCGGATCTTTTTTATTCAAAAAATCCGGATAAACTTGATAAGGAAAAATCAGTTGAAAAGATTAGAAAGAGCCTGTCAAAGTTTGGAAACAACAAGGTGGCAATTTTTGATAGCTGGCATCGTGAGTTTAACATTGGATAAACCCATGTAATATCAAGGAGCAATATAATGATAAGAAGTATGACCGGTTACGGCAAAGGTGAATCATCTGAACAACATGGACGTTGCCTTATTGAGATAAAGACGGTGAATAATCGCTATGGCGAGGTTTCATTAAAGATGCCCAGAAGTTTTATGGGATATGAAGGCGATGTAAGAAAGATTGTGGGAGCACGGGTAAAACGTGGCAAGGCGGATCTGTTTGTCCAGTGGGAACCGACAGAAAATGAACTGGCAGCACCCTCATTGAACAAATCTGTTGCAAAGGGCTATCATCAGGCATTTCTTGATCTGGCGCATGAACTCCATGTATCGGCAGAGATACCGCTATCTCTTATAGTATCCCAGAAAAATGTATTGCAGGAAACTACCGCAGAAGAAGAAAAAGATCTGCTGCCAACTCTTGTTAAGGCAGTAAATATGGCTCTGGAAAAGCTGGACAGCATGAGACTTAAGGAAGGAGAGGCATTAAAGGCAGATCTGGTTGAAAGACGCAATGAACTTACAGCTCTTGTTAAAGATCTAAGAGAACGTTCTCCAAATGTAGTTGAAGAGTATCAACTTAAACTCCAACAGAGACTTGACAAGCTACTGAACGGAATTGAGATGGAACCTCAGCGACTTGCCCAGGAAGTGGCGTTACTGGCAGACAGGTGCGATATTACTGAAGAACTGGTAAGACTGGATAGTCATTTTTCTCAATTTGATGATGCTTTGAAGCTAAATGAACCTGTAGGTCGCAAGCTTGATTTTCTCATGCAAGAGATAAACCGTGAGGTGAATACAATCGGTTCAAAGGCTAATGATGCAATAATCACATCTCTGGTTGTACAGATGAAGGCTGAGTTAGAAAAGATGAGAGAACAGATACAGAATATTGAGTAGAAATCTTGTAAGCACCTAAAAAACCAGAGGTATCAAAAAGATGTTGAAAGAAGGACTCCTGATAGTTATTTCGGCCCCTTCAGGGGCAGGCAAGACAACCCTCTGCAATGGTTTGGTAAAGCGTTTCCCTGCGCTAAAGGAATCTGTAAGCTATACAACCAGAGAGCCAAGACCAGGAGAACAGGATGGTATCGATTATCACTTTGTTTCAACTGAACAGTTCAAAAAGATGGTCTCTGAAAACGGATTTGCCGAGTGGGCAGAGGTACATGGCAATTTATATGGCACGGCCATTTCTGTCCTGGAACAGGCTCGCAGGGATGGAGTAGATATCCTTCTGGATATTGACTGTCAGGGGGCAAGAATCCTTAAGGATCACGGCATAAAAGGTACTTTTGTATTTGTGATGCCACCAAGTATGCCTGAACTGAGACGTCGTCTTGAATCCCGCTCTTCAGATTCAATTGATGTTATTGAGCGGAGAATAGCCAGGGCTGTTGAAGAAATCCCTGAAGCAAGGTGGTACGATTACATTGTAATAAACGATAAGCTTGAAGAGGCTCAAGAAAGGCTGGCTGCAATTGTTACCTCAGCGCAGATGAAAACCGAAAATATATGGGAACTGGTATCGAAAATGTTTGATATTTGAGCGGTTATGGGTATAATCACGCTCCGTTTATTCGTTTAAAGTCAAAGGAGATAATGACTATGGCAAGGGTTACCGTTGAAGATTGCCTTGAAAAGGTTGACAATCGCTTTATGCTTGTGATGATAGCATCAAAGCGTGTGAAGCAGCTATACAAAGGGGTAAAACCGTTAATAGACCCCAAAAACAACCGCCAGGTCGTGACTGCGCTCCGTGAGATTGCCGCCGGCAAGCTGACTGCTGAATTTACCGGCAAGCGCACTGCATGAGCCACTACTTTTCAGGAGACCTTGCCAATCGGCCGGTCTCCTTTTTCTGCTCAGTCTCCGTTCTTTTATTCACCCTGATCATCCGATAGAACCTCTTCCAGAATGATACGCCTCAATGATATCCTTGATACGGTTGCAAGCTATAACCAGACCGCTGATCTTAATCTTATAAGAAAGGCATATGTATATTGTGCAAAGGTTCATCAAGGTCAGACTCGTCTCTCAGGTGAGCCGTACATAATCCATCCTATGGAAGTGGCCGGGCTTCTTGCACATCTAAAGCTCGATGTACCAAGCATTGTCACAGGTTTTCTCCATGACACAATTGAAGATACCCTTACAACATCTGAAGAACTGTCCGACCTGTTTGGCCCTGAGGTAGCTGCCCTTGTTGACGGTGTCACCAAGATAAGCAAGATTCACTTTAAGACAAAAGAAGAGAACCAGGCTGAAAACTTCCGCAAGATGCTGCTGGCAATGGCCAATGACATCAGGGTAATCCTGGTAAAACTGGCTGACAGACTGCACAATATGCGAACCCTCCAGTTCCAGCCTGATATAAAGCAGAGATCCATATCCAGAGAAACAATGGATATTTACGCACCTATTGCCCATAGACTCGGAATATCATGGATCAAGACCGAGCTTGAAGATCTCTCCTTTAGGTATCTACAGCCTGACATCTATTTTGATCTCTCCACGAAAATCCAGCGTAAAAAGCAGGAACGCGAATCTTTTATTAATGAGATAAAGGAGATAATAAAGCAGAAACTTGCCGAACATCAGATTGCCGGTGAGGTATCAGGCCGAAGCAAGCACTTGTATTCGATATATCGAAAGATGGAAAAACGTAACGTTGATTTTGAGGAGATATATGACCTTACTGCGCTGAGGGTTCTGGTTGAGGATATAAGAAACTGCTATGAGGTGCTAGGAATCATCCACTCTGCCTGGAGACCTATTCCTGGCCGTTTCAAGGATTATATAGCTATGCCCAAGGGGAATATGTACCAGTCACTGCATACAACAGTGATAGGCCCCCACGGTGACAGGATGGAAGTCCAGATCCGTACATTTGAGATGCACAGGGTAGCTGAGGCCGGTATTGCTGCCCACTGGAAATACAAGGAAGGCAAAGGGTACGACGAAAAAGAGGTAAAACGTTTTGCCTGGCTACGCCAACTGCTGGAATGGCAGCAGGAACTTCAGGACTCACGCGAGTTTATGGATTCAGTCAAGGTTGATCTGTTTCCTGAAGAGGTCTACGTTTTTACTCCAAAAGGAGATGTAAAGGGTTTTCCCAAAGGCTCAACACCTATTGACTTTGCATATGCTGTTCATACTGATGTTGGACATCGCTGTGTTGGCGCAAAGGTTAACGGAAAGCTGGTTCCTCTAAAGCATGAATTACAACACGGTGATATTGTTGAGGTAATAACATCTCCACACCACACCCCAAGTAAAGACTGGCTAAAGATAGTCCGTTCATCCCGCGCAAGGAACAAGATCCGGGCATGGATCAAGATTGAAGAGAGAAAGCGCAGTATACTGCTTGGCCGCGATATCTGTGAAAAAGAGTTTCGAAAGTACTCACTTAATCTGCAGAAGATCCTGAAAGGTGGCGAGCTGAAGAAAATCGCCAATGAGTATGGATTTAACAGTGAGGAAGACCTGCTCGCAGCCATGGGATACGGCAAGGTTTCTGCCGCGCAGATTGTGGGCAAACTGATTCCAGAAGAGCGGATGCAGGCACAGCAGACGCATAAAGAGTCAAGAATAACGAGTGTACTCAACAAACTTAAGGGAAAATCATCCAATGCTGTAGAAGTTGGCGGCATGGAAGATATAATGATCCGATATGCAAAATGTTGCAATCCCTTGCCAGGAGATGAAATTGTAGGCTTCATAACCAGAGGACAGGGTGTGACAATTCATACAGCTGATTGTCCGTTTGTAGCAGAAAGCGATCCTGAAAGAAGAATTGATGTTACATGGGCAAAAGGTAAAAGCGCTGCCCTGCCAGTAAGATTAAGGGTTCTCTGCATGGATGAAAAAGGGATCCTTGCCCATATGACACTGGCAATAACAAACGCTGAGGCAAATATTGTAAGTGCCCAGATTAAGAGCACAATTGACAAACGTGGTGAAAACATCTTCGAACTGAACGTAACAGACCTTACCCACCTTAACAAGGTAATAAACTCTCTATTAAAAGTAAAAGGGGTCATAAAGGTGGAACGGATTAAAAAATAGAAAGTGAGATGATTTTATGGAAATTATTGTAACCGACAAGGCGCCTGCAGCAATAGGTCCTTACTCTCAGGCGGTGAAAACCGGAAATTTATTGTTCTGTTCAGGCCAGATACCTCTTATACCTGAAACTGGCGAGATGATCTCAGGTACAATTGAAGAAGAAACTACCCGTGTAATGGAAAATCTGGGATCTGTGCTTGAAGCGGCTGGAACCGGTTTTGACAAGGTGGTTAAGTCAACTATTTATCTTACTGACATGTCTGATTTTCCTAAAGTAAATCATATTTACGGCAGTTATTTTCCAACAACAAAACCGGCGAGGGTAACAGTAGCAGTTGCTGCTCTTCCACGCGGGGCAAAGGTTGAAATTGATGCTGTCGCAAAGATCTAAAAAGCGGCATGAACAGAAGTAGCCCCATACGATAACCATATGGGGCTACTTCTGAAAACGGAGCGGATGTCTGGAACCTAAATAGCCTTTACTACTGCGCCGGAACGGATGCAGCGCGTACAGACCTTGATAGTACGAACTGTTCCATTACGTAACGCTTTGACTTTTTGAAGGTTGGGATACCAGGTTGTACGGGTCTTGTTGTTGGCATGGCTTACATTATTACCTGTGCTGGGACCTTTACCGCAGATTTCACATTTTCTGGACATTTATCTTGCCTCCTGTGCTGACTGAACAAAATCTTTTATCAGAATGAGCCTGCTCTTGCAAGGGGAAAATCACTGAAATGAAAATGCTCAAGGCCTTCCTGTCCCTGCTAATCTTGGCGCTGCTTATGATCACAGCGTTATTTATAGACTTTACCTATAAGACATTTTCAGCCACTCCACGGATATTAGAGGCCGATGCGATTGTAGTGCTTGCAGGCGGCAAGGGCAGAATTGAAGAGGGTATACGGCTTTTTCGTGAAAGACGCGCAACTAAACTCTTTCTAATCGGAGTAGATCCTGTTGTTCGTAAATCAGAGCTTTATCATCAAAAACCAGGAGATCCAGCTTCTGACAATGTAATACTGGAGAAATCTTCTCGTAATACACTTGAAAATGCAATCTATTCAAGAAACCTGCTTATAGAAAATAAAGTTAATTCCATTTTGCTCATAACCTCTAGATATCATCTAAAGCGTGCCTCTATCCTATTTCGTAATACACTCCCTCCGGAAATCAATATATACCCGTATCCGGTTGACACTGGTAAGCTTAAAACAGACTGGTGGTATAATCCTGGAAGTTTCAAGCTGTTATTTTCCGAATTTTACAAATACTGCCTGTTCAGAGCATTCTTTCTTTTCTCTTCAGCAGAGATACAACCTACCAGACACTAGATTTTCTAATCTAAAACTGTTAAAAAACTACAGATTATTTTCATCTGAAAGGATCTTTTACTATGCGTTATATCAGTACACGTGGCGGCATCAAGCCGGTACGTTTTAAAGATGCAGTAATGATGGGTCTGGCTGATGATGGCGGACTGCTTTTACCTGAGGTTATTCCAACATTTTCAAAGGACGAACTGGAATCATGGCGTAACCTCTCTTACCAGGAACTCGCCTTCCGTGTTATCTCCCGTTTTGTTGATGATATCCCTGAAAATGACCTTAAATCACTTATTGATAAATCATATTCAACATTTACCCATCCTGAAGTTACACCTGTAGTCAAAAAGGACGGACTCTATATACTTGAGCTCTTCCATGGCGTAACGCTGGCATTCAAAGACGTTGCCCTTCAACTTCTCGGCAATCTGTTTGAGTACATCCTTAAAGAGCGAAATGAACAACTGACCATACTTGGAGCTACATCTGGTGACACCGGTAGCGCAGCCATACATGCTGTTCGTGGAAAAGCAGGAATCAGAATTTTTATTCTTCATCCCGATGGCAAGACTTCACCTGTTCAGGCGTTACAGATGACCTCTGTTCTTGATGAAAACGTCTACAATATTGCTGTAGAAGGCACTTTTGACGATTGCCAGGATATTGTAAAATCACTGATGGGAGATCTTGAATTCAAGCAGAAATATTCTCTTGGAGCAGTAAACTCGATCAACTGGGCAAGAGTTCTAGCCCAGGTCGTTTATTATATATATGCCTGGCTTAAGGTTGCCAAAAATGATGAAAAGATTGTATTTTCAGTCCCAACAGGCAACTTTGGCGACATATTTGCCGGTTATCTGGCATGGCAGATGGGTTTACCAATCAAGAAACTGCTCCTGGCAACGAATGAAAACAATATTCTTACCCGGTTTATCACAATTGGAGATTACTCCGTAGGAGAGGTGGTTCAGACCATCTCTCCATCCATGGATATTCAGGTTGCTTCCAATTTTGAACGTTATCTCTATTACCTCTTTAATCAAAATACCAACAAGGTTTCTGCTGCCTTCAAGCAGTTAAAGCTGGAGGGTAAAATTACGTTTACAGATACCGAATTGATGCAGGTAAAAAATGATTTTTATTCCACTTCGGTTGATCGTGCTGCCACTCTTGAAACTATTGGCAGGTTCAGAAAAGAGACAGGATACCTGCTTGATCCGCACACTGCTGTCGGAGTAAGAGCTGCGGAAGATTTTTTAAAAGAAGGTGTCACTGTAGTTTGCCTTTCAACAGCCCATCCAGCAAAATTCGGAGATGTTGTAATCGAAGCGACATCTGAACCGGTTCCAACACCCGAAGCTATTAAAAAACTGGAAGGTATGCCTACCCGTTGTGAACGGATCTCTGCAGATGTTCAAAAAGTCCGTGAACGGATAGTTCAGGCAGCAGGGTAAACAGAATGCGTATTGAATGTCCAAACTGCAAGGCTACCGGAAATGTTAATGATCATGATATTCCTGAAGAAGGGATGAATCTGGCTTGCCCACGCTGCAAACATAATTTTCGAATAAACAAGCCTCGAAAGAAGATGACCTCTGTATATGCCACAAACACTTGCCCTTCTTGTGGCTACAGCACTTTTTGTGAAGAGGTTTTTGATGAATGTCCGCGTTGCGGGATTGTTGTCAAAACACTTATCGAAAGCAAGCAACAGCTGGCAGCACGAAAAAGAGAGCAGGAACATCTGAACAGAAATCATGTAGCAGAGATACCGATTCCTCTGCCGTTACCACCAATTGGCAGCAAATATACCAATAACACAGAACCAGCAAAAGAAACTCGCAAGATTAATCTGTCCATATTTACTGACCAGTTTGATCCTGTTGCAGCCATATCCTGGTCTGCAATAATTGGAGCTGTAGTCATACTTATCATTGGCAGCAAGGGACTGTTGTACTACCTGAATACCGACATACAGACAAAACTGTCAGAGAATTCTGTTGAACCGGTTACAGCATGGCAGGTGTTCTGGGGATACGGCTTTGCACCATGGATACAGGTTATCATAGGTGGAATAATACTGGCTGCAGCTATCGGTTTTTTGCTTAAGGAATCATGGGGATTACAAACAATGCAACGGGTTGTATCAGGTCTGTTGCTGCTAGTTCCCGTATATGAACTAACGCTTTATACGCTATGGATTATCAAATCTATAGATCCGCCATGGTGGGCATATCTTGTTGAGTTTACCAGTACATTAATATTCTCTGTACTCTGGATAGCTCCTCTGTTCTTCTTGCAACGTTATATTTCAGGCAACAGCTTTAAAAAACTTTATCAAAAAGACTAATCCAGTTCCGACTAAATCTTGCCATCACCTGCTCAGGGAGTTGGAACTTATCGATTCCCTAAGGTTTTCTACGCGTTTGTGGATGCCTTTTCTTACCAGCTAAAGAATCAGAAGGCTTTCCATTCCTGGTTTTATGAACCTTTGTATTATTACGCTTCCTGTCTGCACCACAAACTGAAGTAGACTCAACCTTTCTATGCTTGGGCGTTTTATAATCATGAACGAATAGTTCGTCTTCAGCCCACACAACAGGGATTTTGTGCTTAATATACTCTTCAATTGCCTCAATATTAAAAGCACCGTCTTCATCTGCAAATGAAATGGCATTACCTTCCGCCCCTGCCCTGGCAGTCCTTCCTATTCTGTGAACATAGTCCTCTGCATCCTGTGGCAGATCATAATTAATCACATCCGATACAGCTTCAATATGTAGCCCACGTGAAGCCACGTCGGTTGCTATCAGTATAGGCAACTCGCCACGTTTGAACTGCTCGATAATATTCATCCTCTTACGTTGTTCAACATCTCCTGAAATCAGACGACATTCAAATCCGTTGGCATTAAGCCTGTCCTTAAGACGTTCCGCCTCTCTCTTTGTATTGACAAATATCATTGTCCGGGGCATTTCACCACGTCGTAAAAGACCCAGAAGCAAAGGGAATTTTTCCTTGTTAGAAACATGATATAACTGCTGTTCCACCCTTTCAGCTGTCATCTTCTCGGGTGTAATAGAAACCTTTTGGGGCATATTCATAAACTCGTAAGAAAGCTCCATAACACGCTGATTCAAGGTAGCGGAAAACATCAGATTCTGACGTTTGTTAAATGGAGGCAACCGTCTGAGTATGAAACGCAGATCAGGGATAAAACCCATATCAAACATCCGATCTGCCTCATCAATCACAAGTATTTCAATATTTTTAAGGGAATATACCTTTTGTTTGAGATAATCTATAAGACGTCCAGGAGTGCCGATAACAATATCGGCGCCATCTTTTAAGGCATTCTTCTGTTTCATGTAATCAACACCACCGTAAATTGCCTGGATGTTTAATCCGCAATCTGAACCAAGCAGCTGGCCATCCTTTTCTATCTGAATTACCAGTTCTCTCGTAGGAGCTAAAATCAGGGCGCGTGGTTGATGAAGCTTCTCATCGCCAATATTATCTTTTTCAGCAAGAAGCCTGTGGAATACTGCTATAAGAAAGGCTGCCGTCTTACCTGTGCCTGTCTGAGCCTGTCCAGCGACATCTTTGCCCGAAAGACATATAGGCAATGTCTGTTCCTGAATAGGTGTACAGAGTTCAAATCCGGCTTTCGATATCCCTGACATAATCTGTTCAGACAGAAAAAATTCTGTAAATTTCATTTGTTAGTTCCATCTTTTAATCTGATTTTGAGAAATGTATTTGAAAACCTTATGAAATTGATTATTTATGAATTATATTCTAGCACAAAGATACTTCAATAGACAGGTAAGCTTGCAAAAATCATATAATTTCACCATACCAGATTCTTAAAACAGGTTATGTTATATTTCCGGTTAACACAGTTGAGTTCCAATTTTATACCGGTTTAGTCTGAATGTAACCTTTACTGTAGAAATGAGCAATAATGACAAACAGTTCCATCTCTCTTAAATTAAGTTCTGTTCGCTTGCGCCTCTTTTTCACTCTCGCCCTGATGTATATACTTGTCTATTTTTACCGGGTTTCACTTGCAGTTGTTTCTACAGATGTCAGTAGAGATCTCGCTTTAACACCTGAACAACTTGGAACATTGGCCGGAGTCCTGTTTTATGTATATGCTGTTGCACAGATCCCGCTCGGTCCGCTTATAGACCGGATTGGCTCACGTCTTGTAATCTCCTCTTGCGGACTTATTACAACAATAGGCGGTCTCTTGTTTGCAACAGCTGGCTCTCTGGCAACTGCCATGATCGGAAGGGTGCTTATAGGTATCGGCACAGCAGCTGTCCTTATGTCCATTTTCACAATATTTAGCCACTGGTACACCAGACAGGAGTTCGGACGTATTACAGGTCTTATGGTTGCAGCAGGAAACCTTGGCAATCTTGCCGGAACCGCTCCTCTTGCCTTTGCAGTCGAGTTAATTGGTTGGCGTTCATCTTTTTTATGGATTGCAGTTTTACAAGGATTTGTAACCTTATTGATCTTTATCAAGGTAAAGGATCGCCCTGAGCAATCTGTTGAAGAGGCTTCTGAAAAGCATCTTGAAAAAATTGGTATGTTTTCAGCATGGGGAATCATCGCAAGAGACCGTTCATTCTGGCTGCTGGCAGCTATAGCGTTCTGCTGGTACGGAAATTATCTGGCAGTCCAGGGACTTTGGGGCGGTCCATATTTAATGAAACTGATTGGGCTTTCAAGAGATAAAGCCGGACAGATGCTTATGTGGACCTCTGTTGGCTTTATAATAGGTTCAATGATTACAGATACTGCAGCGCGTAAGCTGTTTCATTCCTATACCCGCACACTTATAGCAGGACAGTTCAGTCTTGCAGCTCTTATGACCGGATTTCTGGGATGGCTGCCGTTTCTACCTGTCTGCTTATTGCCTTTATACTTCCTTGGTATAGGGCTTACTGTTTCAACCGGAGTCATGATCTACCCAATAATCAGAGCCAGTATTCCGGTTACAATAGTTGGCACCGGTCTTACATCACTAAATTTCTTTGTATTAATGGGAGCGGCAATCGCACAGCATATTATGGGTATAATAATTGTGTTGTATGGTGGATATACTACGACAGGATTCAGAGCCGCCTTCCTGGGGCCGGTAGTTGGTCTGCTACTTACTACTTTTCTATTTATGTTTGCACGCAACTGCCCGGTCGGGGAGTGACCATATCGTCACTCCTTAAGCTACTCATATTTTATATCAATAATTTCATATTCCTTCGTACCTGAAGGCACCTTAACCTTGACTGAATCATCCAGCTTATGTCCAATCAGTGCCTTACCCACAGGAGAGGTGCAAGAGATCTTTCCAAGCTTAATATCAGCCTCATCCTCACCCACAATCTTGTAGGTAATCTCTTCTTCAGAGGCTGTATCATACAGAGTTATGGTTGCGCCAAAAACCACTTTATCAGGCTTGAGCCCGGTCAGGTCAACCACATGGGCACGTGCCAGCTTGCCTTGTAGCTCCTGTATCCGTCCTTCAATGAACCCCTGTCTGTTTTTGGCAGCGTCATATTCTGCGTTTTCAGACAAATCACCATGGCTGCGAGCTTCAGCGATATCCTGAATAACTTTTGGACGCTCCTCACGAATCAGACGTTTGAGCTCCTCCTGCAATGACTCATGACTCTCTTTTGTAAGCGGTATTGTAGTAGACATCGTTTGCAACAGCTCCTAAAAAAGATAATCCTGAAGAGGCTTGACCCGTAGATCCTGCTCCTTCAGGTTGATGATGGCATCTACCGCAGCATTTGCACCAGCCGCAGTAGTATAGTAAGCCACACTATGCATCAGCGATTCACGACGGATTGAAAAAGAATCAAGAACAGCCTGTGCGCCCTGGGTCGTGTTGATAACAAGTTGAACCTGATTGTTTTTAAGGGCATCAACTATATCTGGACGACCCTCTTTAACCTTGTTGACCCGCTTAACCGGTATTCCTTTTTCTTCAAGAAAAGAGGCCGTACCAGCAGTAGCCAGTAGGCCGAAGCCAGCTTTATACAGTTTTTCTGCTGCATTGACAACCAGTTTCTTGTCTTCATCACGCACACTGATAAAGGCATTACCACTTTTGGGAAGCTTTACGTTTGCTCCTATCTGTGATTTTGCAAATGCTTCCGCAAAAGAGTCACCAATCCCCATAACCTCTCCTGTTGATTTCATCTCAGGTCCCAAAAGTGTATCTACACCAGGAAATTTTACAAACGGGAATACGGCCTCTTTAACAGAATAGTATTGGGGGACAATATCACCTGATACTGAAAGTTCGACAAGGCTCTTTCCAGCCATTACCCTTGATGCAATCTTTGCAAGTGGACGGCCAGTAGCCTTAGATACAAACGGGACTGTCCGTGAGGCACGCGGATTTACTTCTAAAACATAGATAGTATTATCCCTGATTGCATACTGTACATTCATTAAGCCCTTTACATTCAATTCCAGAGCCATTACTTCAGTCTGCCGTCTGATCTCTCTTATCAACTCCTTTGAGAGCGAATATGGAGGCAATGAGCAGGCAGAATCACCGGAATGGATACCGGCCTCCTCAATATGCTCCATAATGCCGCCAATGACCACCTGTTTGCCATCACAGAGCGCATCTACATCCACTTCTATTGCGTTGTCCAGAAATTTATCTATCAGAATTGGATGTTCAGGTGAGGCCTGTACTGCAGTAGTCATATATCTCAAGAGATTTTCAACATCGTAAACTATTTCCATTGCCCGACCACCAAGTACATATGATGGGCGCACTACTACCGGATAGCCTATCCGGCTGGCAACGACTTCTGCTTCTTTAAAGGAACGGGCAGTACCGTTTTCAGGCTGGAGGAGATTAAGCTTGTGAAGCATCTCCTGGAACCGTTCCCGATCCTCCGCACGATCAATCGCATCCGGACTGGTTCCAATAATAGGCACTCCGGCCTTTTCAAGTGCAACGGCAAGCTTTAGGGGAGTTTGTCCTCCAAACTGAACAATCAGACCAAAAGGGTTCTCCTTTGCCACGATCTCAAGCACATCTTCCAGGGTAAGTGGCTCAAAATAGAGTCTGTCAGAAGTATCATAGTCAGTAGAAACTGTCTCAGGATTACAATTGACCATAATGGTCTCATAACCATCCTCAGCCAGTGCAAAAACGCCATGCACACAGCAGTAATCAAACTCGATTCCCTGGCCAATACGATTAGGTCCGCCTCCCAGAATGATGACCTTCCTGCGGTCAGTCACTTCAGCCTCACACTCCTGCTCATATGTGGAATAGAGATAAGGTGTATATGCAACAAACTCCGCAGCGCATGTATCAACCCTCTTGTAAACCGGCCTGATATTCAATTTCCAGCGAAGTTCTCTCACAGATTCTTCAGTTGTTTTCCAAAGCTTTGACAGCATCTTGTCCGAAAAACCATACTGTTTGGCTTCAAACAGTTGTTCTTTACTTATGCTTACGGGTGTCAGCTGTTTCAGCTCATCCTCTTTAGCAATTATCTGGGCAATATTGTTTACAAACCACGGATCAAAGGATGTGTGGCGATAGATATCCTCAACCGTCATTCCACTACGGATTGCATCACCCAAATACCAGACACGCTCGGCATTTGGCACATTCAGCTTTTCAATCAAAAGTTGCTGTTCTTTTTCAGTCAGGGCACGTCTGGTTTCATCAGAGAGTTCAAACAGCTTTGAATCCATACCACTTACGCCTGTTTCAAGAGAACGCAACGCCTTCTGGAAAGACTCCTTGAAGGTGCGCCCGATAGCCATTACCTCGCCAACTGACTTCATCTGGGTAGTAAGTGTAGCATCTGCAGCCGGAAATTTTTCAAATGTAAAACGAGGGATTTTTGTAACTACATAATCAATTGATGGCTCAAAGCATGCGGGTGTCTCACGGGTGATGTCGTTACGAATCTCGTCCAGGGTATAACCAACCGCCAGCTTTGCAGCGATCTTGGCAATCGGGAAACCGGTGGCCTTGGATGCCAGAGCCGAAGAACGTGAAACCCTCGGGTTCATTTCTATTACAACCAGACGTCCATCACGGGGATTGATACCAAACTGGATATTGGAACCACCGGTATCAACACCGATCTCGCGGATGATTTTCAAGGATGCATCACGCAGGATCTGATATTCCTTATCAGTCAAAGTCTGGGCTGGTGCCACAGTGATAGAATCACCAGTATGAACCCCCATCGGATCAAAGTTTTCAATGGAGCAGATGATGACAACATTGTCAGCAGTATCCCTCATTACCTCCAGTTCGTATTCCTTCCAACCGATCACCGATTCTTCAACCAGTATCTCATCTGTAGGAGAAGCCTCTATCCCTACCATAGCCATTCGTTCGTACTCTTCCATATTGTAGGCAATACCACCTCCGGTACCCCCCAGGGTAAAAGAAGGGCGGATAATGGCAGGAAAACCTATATTTTTAACAACATCCAGAGCCTCTTGGCGATTGTGGGCAAGACCTGATTTGGGAACTGCAAGCCCTATCTTTTCCATAGCCTGTTTGAACAGGGTGCGGTCCTCGGCCTTCTTGATGGCCGGCAGCTTGGCACCGATCAGTTCCACTCCGAATTTATCCAGAATCCCCATCTCAGCCACACTCACCGCAGTATTCAGGGCAGTCTGTCCACCCAGGGTTGGCAACACTGCATCAGGCCGTTCTTTTTCAATGATCTTTGCCAGAATCTCCGGCGTTACCGGCTCAATATAGGTACGGTCAGCAAAGTCAGGATCAGTCATTATGGTAGCAGGGTTACTGTTCAGCAATATTACCTCGTACCCTTCTTCCTTCAAAGCCTTGCAGGCCTGGGTACCGGAATAGTCAAACTCGCATGCCTGGCCAATGACAATCGGGCCAGCTCCAATAATCAGAATTTTTTTGATGTCTGTTCTTTTAGGCATTAGTTTCCTCACATACACAGTAGTTACTGGTTTTCATGGTTTCAATATATCTCATTTGGTCATTAAACTCTGCAATTTGAACACAACGATACATCTTGAATTGCTTGAACTCTAAAGAGTCTGCGCCACAAAATATGAAACCCCAATTCTTCTGCCAGTTGTTTCAGGGACACCAGTCGGTTATTTGCACTATTTGACGTTTCGCTCATCTTATTTTCCCTCTATCGAAGACTCCATGCGTCCAACGGGGTCGGAAAACAGCGGCCTGACCGCTGCTTTTACTTGGTTATACCTTAGGGTTTAGCCACCGGCACCTTGGCCTCCTTCGGGAGAAAGGAGAAAACACATGGAAGAGTCTTATTTGCAAAATTGCTACATCAAACCCCGTCCAGGAGATAATATTCTGATGGGTACGATTTCTGGTGATCGTACGGTTATTCAGACCATTCGCCTTGATGGTTATGCAATTGTACCTCGTGAGGAGTACGAGAAACTTCAGTTACTTTCTGAAAAGTTCCAAAAGTGAAGCGGGAATAGGAGCGCCCATACTTATGATCTCTCCATCTACAACAATTCCGGCACCACAATTTGCGACTGTATTGTTTTCAAACGTATTGTTACCTGGTTTGTTGTATAACTCGTTATTGACCGGTTCACGCGCATGCGCGCGTGAACCGGTCAACATCCCAAATGGAACATTTATTCTGAGATCGTTGCCGAAACAACCATCATCTTGCTGAATTTTTCAAAATCATCAAGGTGTTTCCGCAAAATCAACACCACAATCTCTGCATCAACCGCTTCATACTGATGCACCACAATATTCCTGAACTTTGCCATTTTTTCCATTACTGCCGTCTGCTCAGGCGTCAGAACACCATGCTCACCCAGCACCCTGAAGGTTTCGGCGTAGGTCTCCGGGGTACTCCAGCCGTTATCGCTGATAACATGACCTGAAATATCAGCGCACAGTTCAATCATCATCTGCAGGGTTCGCTCCACAATCCGTTGAATCTTCCAGTCAGCACGGTATGCTTCAACGCTAATAGCGGCATATTCCTGCAACTGTCCACGATATTCCGCCAATGCGGCAAGCTTGCGCTGTACAATCGCCCTATCTACCACCGGCAAACCTCCTGTCCAGTATCGCCTGCTCAAGCCGCCTGAAATCAAAAAACTCCCGCATTGCCAGTGACTCAAATTGATGCCGCTGAAACGGCTGGTTATCGGCAAGCAGCTTCTTTTGTTTCAAAATCCGCCCAACCAGACTGGTCGGTGCTGTGTTCAGAATCACCAGATCAACCTCATCAGTTCCCAAGGTGTCGGTTAGCAACCCGATAAGGTCAAGTTTTACCTCTGCATTTACTACTGAACTATTAAGCATCACAGCAATATCAACATCTGACAGCGGTTTCTGGATACCTGACGCCAGACCACCGAACAGATAGGCAAAGACTACCCGCTTATCCTGCTGCAACAGGGATGCAAGCCGCTCAAGGCGGTCTGAAATATCAGCAGGTATGCGATGGTATTTGATCATTTGTTAAACTCATACATCAACAACCCCCACACCATATTTCACTATCTGGGCATCAGCAGTGACCAGTAAAAAGCCTTCTGCTCTCGCTTGAGCCAGCAACATCCTGTCAAAGGGGTCTTTATGTAAAGGGGGTAATCTGTCTACTTCAAGGGCATGGTCAGAACCAACGGAAAGCTCGGTATAACCATTTATGACCAGCATCTTGCGAAGCCGGACAGGATCGACCTTAAAATCATCTCGTCCGAGGCTACGCTTGATCACAATTTCCCAGATACTTGCCGAACTAAAATAAAGTTTGTTGGCTTCATCAAGCAAAAGGATACGCACTTTATCCGACAGTTTTTCAGTTTCTCCAGCAGCCCAGAGCAGTATATGAGTATCAAGAAGCAGATTCATTGCCGGGTGCCTTCAAAAAGTGAAGCAACATCTATCGTATCAAAATCATCAGGAACTGATATTTCTCCGGCCATAAAACCTATCCGTCCCGTTAGCTGCTGTTCTTCCGCTAAAAAAGGAATGACTTTAACCATTGGTTTACCAGCCTTAGCAATCACAAATGGCTTGCCATGTGCAGCATCTTCTACAAGCCGGGAGAGATGTGTCTTTGCCTCATGAATATTAACTGCCAGCATTTGATTATCTCCTTCCAATCAATCGAACTAACTCTAATTAGTTTACTCAGAAATTAACTCTCTGTGCAAGGGTTAAACAGAGTTATGCTAGCTACCTCTAAAACAAGTAAAACCGCATAGTAAAACCGGGATAGACTTATTTTCTGCAACCAACCTTCCTACATCCTGAAAACCTTTCCCATATCAATAAACAGATCCCCAAGAAGCGGAACAGGCACAATATCCCCTTCTCCAAAAACCATCGGCTGCGAATATCTTCCTTCTTCAGAAAGCTTATAAACAAGCAGTGTCCTGTCATTCGGGTAGAGCAGCCAGTATTCCTTTACTCCGTACCGCTGGTAGAGTTGATGCTTGACCGTAATGTCACGTTTCGCAGTGCTGGGGGAAATGATCTCTACCACAAGGTCTGGAGCGCCTTTGATGCCACGGTCATCAAGCTTGTCAAGATCACAGACGACCATGATATCAGGCTGCACAACCGTAAGGGTGCCTTCGTCTGACGCCCCCGGCAAATCCTGGAGGCGCACATCGAACGGAGCCAGGTACACCTCGCATTGTCTCTCCTCAAGATAATTTGCAAACTGGCGATGCAGTTCGCCAAGCCATTTCTGATGAAGACGATTCGGGACCGGACTTATGCAGAATGCCTCGCCGTCTATGAGCTCCCAGCGCTGGTCGTCATCCCATGTCAGATAGTCTGCATAAGTGAAACGATCTTCTACCTTGAATTCAGGCAGCGCCATGACTCTTTATCTCCCCTGTTATTTCAAGTCGCAATCCCTCAATCTTTTCAAAATCTCGCCGGTTAGCGGTAATAACAGTGTAATCCAGAGCAATCGCCGTTGCTGCAATAATCAGATCATGCGACCCTACTGTAAAACCTCGCTGGACCAGTGATGCCCATATTCTGGCGTAGATACGGGCAACTCCACTATCAAACGGGAACACAGGGATCATTTCAATCACTTTTTCCACAAAGGCCTGCCGCCTTATTTTCCTGGTTTCTGTGTCGGCACGCTCAACCCCATGGAGAAGTTCGGCCACTGTTACCACGCTGATGCCGAACGGCTCATTTTCACGACCAGCAACCAGATGTTCTACTGCCCCACGGTTTCTTTCCAGTGCGATGATCTCGCTGGAGTCAAGTATTACTCCCATGATAGAGCCTCGGGCATTGAAGGCTGCAAACTTGCCGTAGCAATGACATCGGATTCAAACAAGGTATCACTTCTGTCCAGATGTGGAAAAGCTTGCACAATCTTACGCAGATCAGCCAGAGTTGCACCGCTGCCGACTGTTTCCACCGGAACCAGGGATGCGGCCGGCTTTCCACCACGAATAACAGTATACCGATCGCCACGATATTTAATATTGTTGAGCAGTTCCGAAAAGTTTCTAACCACCTCGGTTGAACTGATTGCTGCTTGCATAGAACCCCCTGTAAAATATGATAATCATATTTTACATTATATATGAACTCTGACAATAAAATTAATCCGCTCTTCTCAAATTTACCGCAACGTCCAACAGCCCAAATAGAATATTTATTCTGATATCGTCACAACCGATACACTTCTCTGCGATGGGCAATCTTGACTACCCAGATGGTAAGTTCGCTGTCTTGGATGGAATATATGATCCGGTAGCTTCCCTGACGGATCCGGTAACGTTCCTGGGCTGAAAGTTTTTCACTTCCCGGTGGTCGCGGATTTTCCGAAAATCCGCCGATACGCTCCATGATCCGCTGCAGATCTTTAGCCGGGATTGACGCGATATCCTTTTTTACCGACTCTTTCAGAAAAATTCTATATGCGGCCATCGGCCTTTAACTCTTTCAACAGATCTTCATAGCTGACTAAAGGTTCGTGGATACGCTCTGCAAAAGCTGCCAAATCTTCGGCATCCTCAGCCAGAGCCTGCCGAACAGCATCATTTACAATTTCAGACAGACTTCGAGACGTTTCAAGCGACTTGTGACGCAATGCCGTGTGCATTGCAGGGTCAAAATAAACCGTTGCTCGTTTTGCAAGATTAGCCATGGTGAAAACCTCCTGCCTTAACTATAACGTCATGACGTTATGATGGCAAGTAGTCTTAATGTTGTTGATGCCCGTATAAAGACACATCACCTGAAAATGAAATACACCGCTCCTGCCAGACAACAGCCAGCCCAGAGATAATCAAGCTTCAACGGTACACCCATATAAAACACGGCAAACGGGATAAAAACCGACAGGGTAATCACTTCCTGGGTGATCTTCAACTGCGCCAGACTAAATGAACCATGATACCCAATCCGGTTGGCAGGCACCTGCACCAGATACTCAAAAAAGGCGATGCCCCACGAGACCAGCACCGCTATGAACCAATGCCGGTTGCTCAGGTTCTTTAAATGGGCATACCAGGCAAAGGTCATAAAAATATTGGAGATAAACAGCAGGACAATCGTCCTCATACCGCGCCCCGTTCCTGTTCCAGCTCCTGCACCCAGCCGTTTTCAAGCCCCGCATCTTCAAGCGCTTCAACAGCCGCATCATACTCATTATGGGTAAGCCCACAATTGATGCCATCCCTGCCAACCGCTTGCCAGGCTGGAAAATACTGGCTCATCAGGGCGATGTAAGTTTCCTGTCCAAGATGTTCGGCAATCCAGGGGAGAGTTTCAGCAGAACCTGCCCTGCTCTGCGGCAGCACCAGATGGCGGATGATCAATCCCTGCAACGCAATTCCATCATTATCAACCTGAAGATGACCAACCTGACGCAACATCTCCTGCACTGCCACCCGGTTGATCTCCCGATAGCCATCCGCTGCGGACAGTTCGACGGCTTGAGCATCATCGCTGTATTTCATATCCGGCAGATAGATACTGACTATTCCATCCAGGAGCTGCAGGGCGTCAACGGTCTCATAGCCGCTGGTATTCCAGACGATCGGCAGGTTAAAACCCTGTGGTATTGCCAGCCAAAGAGCTGCCAGAATCTGGGGCAACCAGTGGGTAGGGGTTACCAGATTGATATTGTGGGCACCGCGTTTCTGAAGCTGCAGCATCCGCCTGGCAAGTTCTGCTGTGCTGATGGTCTCGCCATTGTTCTGCTGACTGATCGGAAAATTCTGGCAAAAGAGGCAACGCAGGGTACAACCGGTGAAAAAGATGGTGCCAGAACCTTTACTGCCGCTGATGGGTGGTTCCTCTCCCCGGTGCAGGTTGGCCGAGGCGATACGGGGCTTAAGACCGCTCCGGCACCTGCCCTGCTCGCCCTTTATCCGGTTTACACCGCAGTTGTGAGGACAGAGGTCACATTGGCGTAATCGTTGATACGCCGTACGAACCCTCTGCAGCAGTTCACCTGATTGATAAAGAGCGTGGTAGTGCTGCATTAGTTTTGTTTGTGCTGCTCCATCATCTGTACAAAGCGCCCGAAGAGATAGTGCGAGTCGTGAGGTCCCGGCGATGCCTCAGGGTGATGCTGCACCGAGAAGATCGGCAGGCTGCAGTGACTTATCCCCTCAACGGTCTGATCGTTCAGGTTTTCATGCCCCAGACAAGCGGTGTCACCAAGAGAATCAAGATCAACCGCAAAACCGTGATTCTGTGAAGTGATCTCTACCTTACGGGTTGTCATATCCATAACCGGCAGGTTTGAACCGTGGTTGCCGAACGGCAGTTTTACAGTTTTACCTCCCAAAGCCAGACCAAGCAGCTGATGTCCCAGACAGATGCCAAAGACCGGTTTTTTACCTACAAACTTCCGAATCTCATCCTGCACTGCCAAAAGAGGCTCCGGGTCACCAGGGCCATTTGAAAGGAAGATCCCGTCCGGATTCATTGAAAGTGCCTCTTCAGCAGGAAAAGATGCCGGAACTATTGTCAAATCGCAGCCAGCATCAACCAGACAACGCAGGATGTTATATTTGACACCAAAGTCATACACCACAACCTTATATTTGAGTGATTCCAGTTCAACCTTTTTATACCCTTCACCCAGGTTCCAAAGCCCTTCCGTCCATTTGTAAGGTCTGTCACAGGAAACGCCTGTGGCAAGATCAAGACCTGTCATATTTGGAATGGCAGATACTTTTGCCAAAAGAGAAGCATGATCAAAATCAACGGTAGAGATAATCCCGTTCTGTGCTCCATGATCCCTTATATGTCGGGTCAGTGCGCGGGTATCGATCCCATGAATCCCTACTACAGAGTTTTCCTTCAGATATGAATCAAGGGTCATGGTCGAGCGAAAGTTTGATGGAAAATCAAGATATTCCCTAACTATGAAACCTGACAGAAAAAGCCCACGGCTCTCGATATCCTCAGGGTTTATTCCTGTATTACCTATCTGAGGATAGGTCATGGTTACCATCTGTCCCTTATAGGAAGGGTCAGTCAAAACTTCCTGATAGCCGGTCATAGCGGTATTAAACACCACCTCACCTGTTACTTCACCGGCAGCGCCGAATGATTTCCCTTCAAATATGCGCCCGTCAGCCAGCGCAAGGATTGCTTTCATACTTGATTACTCCTGATATCTGTTCTATCTGCCTGAAAATAAGACCTTACCCGCAACAACCGTACAGGCGGGAGCTCCGGTCATCACCTCACCAAGCCATGGGGAATTTTTGGATTTGCTGTTAAGGGTCTCTTCCGTTACAGTCCACTGCTTATTTGGATCTATAACCGTTATATCAGCCGGACTGCCGGGGTTAAGTGTGCCACAATCCAACCCCAAAAGTGCAGATGGCCTGCAACTCATCTTTTCAATAAGTTGTTGAAGAGTCAGCACACCCTCATCCACCAGCTTCAGGGATAATGGCAGGGAAGTTTCCAGGCCTACAATTCCGTTCATAGCTTCATTAAACTCAACATCCTTCTCGTCAAGATGGTGAGGTGCATGATCAGTAGCGATACAGTCAATAGTCCCATCCTTAAGGCCTTCTTTGATAGCGGCAACATCCTCCGCCTCACGCAGTGGCGGATTCATCTTTGCATTGGTGTTGTAACCACGCACCGCATCATCGGTAAGTGAGAAATAGTGCGGCGCCGTCTCACAGGTTATCTTTACACCGCGAGCCTTTGCATCCCGTATAATCCTGACTGAACCTTTGCTGGAAACATGGCATATATGTATTGGAGCGCCGGTGTACTCCGAGAGTAGCGCCTCACGGGCAATCGCAATCTCTTCCGCAATTCGAGGAATCCCTTTAAGACCTAACTCGGTAGAGGTAAATCCTTCGTTCATAACCCCTTCTCCAACCAGTTCCAGTTCTTCTGAATGCGATACAACCATAATCCCGATACCTGCTGCATACTGAAGGGCACGACGCATAAGTTCAGGATTTTTAACCGGCTTGCCATCATCAGAGACAGCCACACAACCGGCCTCCTTAAGTTCGCCCATCTCTGACATTCGTTCGCCTTGCATCCCCTGTGTAATAGTCCCTATCGGAAAAACATTGCAAAGTCCTTCAGCCTTGGCCTTGCTGATTATATATGTAGCGACAGCCTTGCCATCAATAACAGGGTTGGTGTTAGGCATGCAGCATACTGTAGTAAATCCTCCGGCCACTGCACTGGTTGTACCGGAAACGATATCCTCTTTGTACTCCTGCCCGGGATCCCTGAAATGGACATGAATATCAACAAGACCAGGCACAACATACTTACCGCTTGCATCAATGGTTTCGGCTCCGGCCGGAGCTGCCAATCCTTTGCCGATCTCTTTGACCAACCCGTTTTCCACCGCAACATCAAGGATATCGTCAATACCCTGAGATGGATCAATTACCCTGCCATTCTTAATCAAAAGATTCATATAAATCACCTCGGTAATTTTCAATGTAGGGGCGATCCTTGTGATCACCCTGCATCTGGAGGAATACAAGATTCGCCCCTACTCTGCCATTTCTCCGCCGCAAACGTGATACAGCATCGCCATCCTAACTGCCACGCCGTTTTCAACCTGCTTCAGAATATGAGACTGATCGCCATCCACCACAAATGATGACATCTCCACACCCCTGTTTATAGGACCTGGGTGCATTACCAACGCCCCTGGTTTTGCCAGCTTTATATTTTGCGGGTTAAGTCCAAAATACCGTGAATACTCGCGGGTGTTCGGCATCAGTGTTTTGCCCTGACGCTCCTGCTGTATTCTAAGCATCATTACAACATCAGCATCCTGTATAGCCTCTTTCATAGAACCGCATACCGTAACATTGCCTAAACGTTCGGCGCCGGGGGGCATCATTGTAGGAGGGCCGGCCAGATATACAGAAGACCCCATCTTTGTCAGTCCCTGAATATCTGAACGAGCCACACGGCTGTGGGTTATATCACCTACAATGGCAACTTTAAGACCATCCAGACGACCAAACCTGTCCTTCATTGTCAGCATATCCAGAAGACCTTGAGAAGGATGTTCATGGGCTCCATCACCGGCATTTATGATTGAACAGCTAACCTTTTTGGAAAGAAAATAGTGAGAACCAGATACAGCATGACGCATGACAATGATGTCAGGCTTCATTGCGAGCAGATTAAGAGCCGTGTCGGCCAGAGTCTCACCTTTGGTTGCAGAACTGCTGGATGGGGTAATGTTGACTGTATCCGCAGAAAGACGCTTTCCCGCAATCTCAAAAGAGGTGCGGGTTCGAGTGGATGCTTCGCAAAAGAGGTTTATGATGGTCTTGCCCCTAAGGGTAGGAACCTTCTTTATATCGCGGCTGTTCACCTCTCGCATGTTTTCGGCAGTGGAGATCAAAAGTTCTATCTCTTCCTTGCTAAGGTCACGCAATGCAATAATATCCTTGTGCTTAAATTCTGCCATAGCCCCTCCCCTATTTTTCCAGCACCACTTCAAGCGGCTGCTGTTTATCGCTAAAAATCACCTCAACATTCTCTTTAATGCTGGTAGGAACATTCCGCCCAACAAAATCAGCCCTTATCGGAAGTTCCCGATGACCCCTATCTATGAGAACGGCCAGCTGTATCACTTTGGGACGACCGTGATCCATCAAGGCATCCATGGCAGCCCTTATTGTTCTACCGGTAAACAGGACATCGTCAACAAGCACTACCCTTTTACCTTCCAGAGAAAATGATATTTCGGTCTTTCCCACAGACTTGTGAGGAGCCTGACTCTTGAAATCATCCCGATATAGTGTGATATCAACAGAACCTACAGGAACCCTTTCTCCTTCAATAATCTCAATAGAATTTGCAATCTCAAGGGCTAGATGTGCACCGCCTGACTGGATTCCAACCAGAACAAGTTCTGAGAGTCCCTTGTTTTTTTCAAGTATCTCGTGGGATATTCTGGTTAAAGCCCGGCTAATACCGCTTTTATCAAGGATAACCGTCCTAAGCGTATCAACAGCCATATTTTCTCCTTTTTACATGTAATAAAAAAGGGTCTATCCGCAATACACGGACAGACCCTACCTTATATGTTGGTTAATTTTTGCACCTTTATTAACCTCTCCGGGTTAGTTTAAAAGGTTGAGACACAAATATGCGAAACAGAATTTCAGAAATACTAAAGCATCAGATTTAATACGGCAAGAACTAAAATTTATGTTCTCCTAACTTTTTGTTATTTTTAAATAATAAAATTTATTCAAAATCAACTGAACAGTTATGTTTGCTTTCAGGCCAATTACTGAAGTAATTATATCTCCCCGGGCTTCCAGATTCTTTCGACACTTAAACAAGCCAGAAACCTTCATTTCACAGGGATTAAATGAAAAATTCAAGAAAAATACCATTAACAGACCTACTAGACAGATTTAATATTGATTCTGAAGAAATTTTAAATGTTGCCAAGGTTTATCCATTCGGCATAAGCGCATATTATGCAGGACTGATCAAAGCGCCATTCGACCCTATATGGCGTCAGTCCGTCCCTTCTCCTGAAGAGCTTAACGACATAACTCAGTTGCCGGATCCACTTGATGAGGTAAGATTAAGTCCTGTACCAGGTCTTATACATCGCTATCCGGATCGCGCTGTGCTGCTGGTATCAAATTATTGCGCAACATACTGCCGCTTCTGCATGAGAAAAAGACAGGTGGGCTGTTCCATTGGAAAAACAGATTTTTCAGCTGCTCTGGATTATATTGCCTCAACACCTCAACTGTATGACATAATCCTTTCCGGTGGCGATCCGCTGATGCTTGATGACGATCAGTTGCATTATATCCTCTCTGAATTGCGTAAAATCCCTCATCTGTCTATCATTAGGATAGGCAGCAGGATGCCTGTTACAGACCCATCCCGTATAACCCCACAACTATGTAGAATGCTTTCGGAACATCACCCGATTTATCTGAACACACATTTTAATCATCCAATGGAATTGACAGACAAAGCAGAAAAAGCATGCTGCATGCTTTCCAATCATGGAATAATCCTAGGTAACCAGACTGTTCTTTTAAAAGGTGTAAATGATAACGTTAAAATCCTTGAAGAACTTTTTAAAGGGCTGCTGCGTTTAAGAGTCCGCCCATATTATCTGCATCAGATGGATCTTGTTCGTGGAACAGCTCATTTTAGAACCCCCCTGGAACAGGGGAGAGAACTGATTGGCGGACTAAGGGGAAAGATATCAGGTATGGCTATACCTCATTTAGTTGTTGATCTGCCTCGAGGAAAGGGCAAGGTGCCGATTTTACCTGACACCTTGCGAAGAGAGGGGAATAATTGGCTGATTAAAACCTACACTGGTGAACTGGTTAAGTACCAGGATCCTGCTTGATGCAAATGGCAGATCAGAACTTTTTACGCATTTCCAGCACGTTCCCACCTTCAATTTTTCGATAAGTTACCGAATCCATCAATGAACGTATTATAAACAACCCTCTTCCATGATCTTCAAGTTCATTAACCGCATCAGCTGGATTATGGAGTACAGTATCTATATCAAACCCCTTGCCATGATCAAAAACCTGCAGCAGTATCTCACGTTCCATTAAAGTTATCCTGATTTGAACCTCTTCCTCAGGATTATCTGAATTAGCATGTCGAATGGCATTTACCAGAGCCTCTGTCAAAACTACATTGATATGGTTGGCCAGGGCATCGAGATTACCGGTATAGTTTTGCACCTGTGACGTAAGTTCTTCGCTTATCCTGCCTACAAGACTCAGATAACGGGTCTGATTCGGAACCGTGATCTGTAGATCAATCTGATTGTTTTTCATTGCAGCTCTCCGGATATTCTATCAGAACGCTTCAATTGCCTCATCAATTGTGGTGTATATATCAAAGACACGGTGAAGCCTTGTAAGCTCAAACATTGATTTTACCTGACTCTGAAGACTTGAGAGCTTTAACTCTGACTGACGGGCTGAAGCATTTTTAAATCCTGATACAAGGGAACCAAGCCCTGAACTGTCGATAAAACGTACATCCTTAAGATCTACTACTACGCGGGTTTTACCCTCATCAAACAACCTTGCCAGCTCCTTCTTTAACTCCTCCGAATTATGTGCATCAAGCCGTTCTTCCTTAACCACAACCAACACCACTTTTCCGGTCTCTTCAACTTTCAGATTCATTTTAAATTCTCCTTTCACTTAAACTACGATTTTCATAACTACCATAGATATGTCATCCTGCGGGGTTGAACTCTGAATATATTCTTTCACAAGATTGTGAAATGAATCTGCAATTTCATCAACAGAGAGAGTTCCATGCTGGAAGAGATGCCGACATACGTTTTCTATTCCCAATAATTCGCCTTCATGGTTTGCCGCTTCGGTAATCCCGTCGGTATACAAAAACAGTGTGTCTCCCTGCTGCAAATTTATAGAACGTTCTTCAAAAATCACCGATGGCTTTATACCAAGAATCAAACCTTCGGCATCAAGCCTTGTACATCTCTCAGCCCCTATCCTGTACAAAAGGGGCATATTATGACCTGCATTGGCATATGAAAGGCGTCCGGTAGCACTACTGTATCTGGCATAAAACATGGTAATGAACAGTTCAGACCTTGTAAGATCCTCGTACAACTGACTGTTAAGTGTAGCCAGAATGCTGCTGGGGCTTACGGTTCTTCCTGCGTGCGCCCTTAAAAGTGTCCTCACTTCAGCCATAATCAGTGCGGCTCCAACACTATGGCCAGAGACATCTGCAATCAGAAGATCTATCGTATGGTCATCCTGTTTGAAAAGATCATAATAATCACCACCTACATATGTCGCAGGATAACAGCGCCCTGTAAGCTCAACCCCTGAAAGAACAGGAGGAGTGGCAGGAAGTAGTGAAAGTTGTATCTGCTCAGCTATCTCCATATCCCTTTTTACCATTGCGTTATCAAGTTGTGCCTTTTCTTTTTCTTTCCTTTCCTGCTCCTTGGCCTGCATTTCTTCAACAAGACGTGCAGCCTGGGCAAGTTGACCGGTCAAACTTGTAAGAAGATTTACAAACTCCTCAGTAAAAAGGCCACGAATTAATTTGGAATATACAGACAAAACCCCAAGACTTTTCTCTCCTTCACGGAATATCGGAATATGTGCAAACGATACAAAGCCTTCAACAACAGTTTTAGGCATTGCAACAACTTCGTTTATATTATTAATATCATTAACGAAATGTGTTTTTTGATCTTCGAGAGCCATTCTTATGTATGGTTCGCTTTCCTGATACCAATGTTCAGGAGTTATAGGACGGCGATCGTTGCCCTGATAGCTCTGGACTGTCATCTGGGCATTGCTGTTTAAACTTAGCTGTATGATGGCGGAATCCAGCCTGAACTCTTTAAGAAGCAACTGAAGCAGTTCATCCATGATAGTCTGAAGATTCAGTGTCCGGTTGATTATCTCTGAAGCCTTAAGCCTCACATACAAGGCTTCACGGCTCTGATCCAGCGAAGCCCTTACCGTACTGAATATGTCATAGACCGATTCCATCCTGCTACCCATATCAGAAAGGTAGCTATCCATAATCGCTCCGGCAGCCGCAGCCCCTACAGAACCTGCCAGAGTTCGCTCCACATAACGTTTCATCGCAGGCAGCTCAAATTCAGGAACCATGTTTTCTTCATCAAGTTTATGCCCTTTAAGATAAACCGACATTGAGCGCCTGGCCTCATCAGGGCCTATAAACTTACCCATAAGGGCAATAAACTGTGGAATAGTAACCGGCTTTGACAAACGTTTGGCAGTGCTTTTCAGCTGACTCCGCTCTGTCTCATACTTGCCTATAAACCGGCGAACCTGATCTTTTTCTACCTCCCCCTGCTTGATTAACAGAGAACAGGCAATATACGCCCCGATATTGAAAAGCATGCTCCAAAACATGGAGTGACTCCACATATCCATCCCTGTAAGACCAAACAAGGCTGTTGGTTTCAGAAGATAAATCCCGAAAAGACCATCCTCAATAATCCGGTTGTTTGTAGATGTTCCATAGAATGATGGTAATAGAAGTGTATAACACCAGATAATAAATCCGAGAGCCATACCAGTAATGGCTCCAGTCTTGTTGCCTCTGGGCCAGTATAGGCCACCAAGCATTGCAGGGAGGAACTGCATTGATGCAAGAAACGATATCAGCCCCATATTGACCAGCATGAAGGAATCGCCTACAGCGCGATAGTAGAAATAGCCAAGGAAAACCACCAGAAAAATAGCTATCCTCTTAAGGTTTATCAGAACAAGCGGAAACCACTGTTTCGGGATGATTTTGACCAGAACAGGCATAAACATGTTGTTAAGCAACATGGTGGATATAGCAACAGACTCAACCATAACCATACCGGAGGCTGCCGAAAGACCTCCCAGAAATGCCAAAAGTGCAATACTCTCGTTTCCAGCTTTAAGCGGTATACTAAGGACAAAATAATCTGCTCCTGCCGTGCTGCCTGTTTGTAAAATACCACCAAGAGCTATAGGCATGATAAAGAGATTAATCAGAAACATGTATAGTGGAAAGAGCCACATAGCCTTGCTTACATGATTTAAATCAGCATTTTCAACCACCATTACATGAAATTGACGAGGCAGGAGCAGTATTGCCCCCATAGACATAAGCAACATTGTAGAAGAGGGGATAATATCATTTTGTTGAACAGGATTTGAGTGATTTACCAGAAGACAAAACTCTTCAATACACAAGGCACCAGAGCGTGCAGTTTCAATTCCTTGAACCGCCTTAAGTGTAAAAAGCCTTTCAAAAAGTTGTGGATACTGGAGCCTGAACTGTCCAAGAATATCGCCAAAACCGTCAAAGAGAAACCAGGTTACAAAGATGCCAACAACAAGCAGACTGAATAGCTTTACAATCGATTCAAACGCAACTGCTGCAATCAATCCTTCATGACGTTCAGTTGTTGGACGGCGCCTAGCTCCAAAAATAACACCAAATATTGATAGAATAAGGGCAAGAGCAAATCCTGTTGGCAATGTAATTGATGATTCCGGAGCTCCGAACTTTATTGAATGGTCGCTGACACCACTCACAATAGCAAAAGAGGTGACAACAGCTTTTATCTGAAGGGCAATATAAGGCATTATACCCAGAACGGCTATCAGGGTTACAAGGGAACCGAGCAGTTGTGAATTACCGTAACGAAGACTTATAAGGTCGGCTATTGAAGAAACATTATTCTCTTTGCTTATTCTGATTATGCGGCGAAGTATGTAAAACCATGAAAAAGCAACCAGTGATGGTCCAAGATAAATCATCAGGAAGTCGATACCACTGGTGGCAGCCTTGCCAACACTTCCATAGAAAGTCCATGTTGTACAGTAAACCGCTATTGAAAGGCTGTATACAAGTGGATTGTTTACAAGACTGCGACCTTCTTCAAAACGACGTCTGGCATACCAGGCCACCAGGAATAGAATTAGGGTGTAGCATATAGCTATTAAGGCGACATGAAAGATATTCAGAGTCACAAAGATTCCTCTTCATCAGTCGCCTCTTCTGGAGATTCCGGTTCAGAAGATGATGCAAACAGATATATGACTCCGATAGAGATTGCCCAGCCAATGGTAAAATACAGATACATGATAGGAAAGCCAAACAGTGTGGTAGGTTGATTAAAAATCTTCAAAAAAGGGAAATTAAGCATCACGTTTCCCAAAACAAAGAAGATAACCCATGATTCTCTTAAATCGAGTCTCTTCAGAAGTTTCTTGCCACCTGAATGCAACATGAATACATTGTCCCCTTTCCGAGGATTCATGCCTTTATCTAAACTGTCTTGAATAGTACCATCTATCCTCATACTCTGCAACCTGATGCCTTATAAATGTCAGATGTTTAAACCCTTGATATGGAATAATTTCAAAAACATGGTAGGATTGAACAAGAGAAAGATTCGGAGATAGACTTAAATGCAGGATATACATCTTATAATGGTTGCAGGAGGATTGCTGACCGGCTTGATAGCCGGATTCATCATGCACCGTTCCGACTACTGCTTTGCAGGAATGTTCAGCAATCTGTTTCTCTTCCGTTCCACTATAATGCTGAAAACCTTATTGTTGGTTATTGGCGTTTCAATGTTACTTTTTCAGATAATAGACCTTTCAGGTTTTGTAACTATCCCTTTTCCTTTCTTTGGTTATCCATCACTTACCAACATAATAGGTGGTTTTCTTTTTGGATTAGGAATGGTTCTATCCGGTGGATGTGTTGTAGGAACACTTTACAAAATGGGCGCCGGCAGCCTTGCAAGTGCGCTTGCTTTTGTCGGACTTCTCATAGGAAGCAGCATCTATGCATGGTTCCATCCCAAATGGGCTATATTGGCAAAATCAATGGCACTACCTATAAAAGCTGTAACTGTCCCACAACTAATAGGAACTTCTTCAACTTTAACTGCTTTTTTTGGTTCCTCACACAAACCTGTGCAAAGTAGTAGGCATGGGTAGGTCGCCCATGCAG
>CAZZMP010000009.1:0-133129 GCA_964655435.1 uncultured Geobacter sp. | reverse complement strand
TCGAACCGCCGACCTCTACCGTGTCAAGGTAGCGCTCTCCCCCTGAGCTACGCGCCTCCAGCAAGGAATTGGTTTCATAGCAGTTACCGTTAGAGGCTGTCAAGCTGTTTTTGCCCAGTCTTTCTTTAATCTCTTTTAATCTGTCATTGCTTGTTTAGAACTATATATTAAGTTATAGTCTCAAACCACTATGGAACGCCTGAAACTGTCACTAAATATTGCTTTGTCATTTCTAATCCTCCTGATTCTTGCCAGGTTGTTGGCGGATTATGCTGCCTACAGACTGGGAAGCTGTACTTCCTTTTTGTCCCGGCCTGTTTCTTCGCAAGTTGCTGTTCAGACGGTAGAGAAGAATATATCATTGCAATCCAACTCTGCAATTCTTGAAAAAGGCCTCTTTGGCGAGCAAACCAGAGGGGTATTAACTCCAATTTTATTGAACTCTTCGAATAAAGCAGCCGTGCCAGCGCAAAATGATCTGATTCTGATTGGCACAGCTATAGGAACATCAGGTGGAGGTTTTATTCTTTCAAGACGTATAAGTACCAATGAAGAGAGGGTGTTCAAGGTAGGGCAAAAAGTTTTCGATATCGGTATTCTGACCAGTGTCCGCAAAGAGTCTGCTGAATTGCGTTCAGGCGGTAGGATTACAGTTCTCCAAACTCCTTCAGCTGTAGCAGAAAATATAAGACCAGCAATAACTCAAGGTGAAACTGCAGGAGTATACAAGTCATCAGGCAGTTCCGTTGCTATTATTGAACAGCAGGCATTGAATCTTGCTCTTGAAAATATCGGTCAGGCTATGAGTGATGCCAGGCTACTGCCACATTTAAAAGATGGGAAGGTGAATGGTTTTACCCTGTCAGAGGTGAAGCCAGGTGGTGTTTTTGGAACCATCGGTCTAAAAAATGGTGATCTGCTGCAGATGATAAATGATTACAGGATAGATTCGCCGGAAAAGGCAGTTCAGTCATTTATGACACTTAAAGGTCAGACAAGGATAAAGCTTGATCTGATAAGGGATGGGCTTCCTACCTCGCTTTTATATGATATCCGCTAACTGCCGGAGGGCTGTGTGAAAAGAATCATTCTCACTATAATTACCACTCTGCTGTTCTCCGTATTCCTGCAACCATCATTTGTGCTTGCATCTGGCAAGGGTGTGGTCATGAATTTTTCTGATGTGGAGATAGCCACTCTGATTAAATTTATCAGTGAGCTGACAGGTAAAAACTTTGTTCTTGATGAACGGGTAAAAGGGAAAATATCGATTTTTTCACCATCTAAATTAAGTAATGAAGATGCTTTTTCTCTGTTTACTTCTGTGCTTGAATTAAAAGGATTTACGCTTGTCCAGTCCGGTAAGATCTACAAGATTGTGCCACTTGCAACAGCAAGACAGGCTGCAACCAGGCTGACAGAAGGGGCAGGTCACCTTCCGGTTGGAGATGCCTACAATGCCAGGCTCTTCTCTCTTTCACACATCTCTTCTCAGGAAGCCCTTACATTTTTACAGCCACTCGTCTCCAAAGATGGTCATCTTTCATCATTTGGCCCCGGGAATATGCTCCTTTTGGTCGATACAACATCAAATATAAATAAGATCAATGAACTTCTTGGAAAAATAGATGTCTTGCCACGTTACGATCTTAACTCAAAAAACGGCAGGATTTCAGTTTATTATCTGGAATATGCCGATGCTACTGAGGTAGCAAAGGTTCTTGAAGGGGTTATCAAGGGATTGCCTACATCCTCGGTCAATCCTTTAAACAGGGGGCAGTCCGATGTTGCCAAAGCCTCGGTCACCCCTGACAAGTCTACAAATTCTCTTGTCATAATGGCCTCGCCGGAAGAGCAACAGCATCTGCTAAAGGTTGTAAAAAAACTGGATATCCGGAGGCGTCAGGTCTTTGTAGAGGCGATAATAGCTGAAGTCTCTCTGGACAAGCTTGATGAGTTGGGAGTCCAATGGGGAGTTATAGGTGGAGGTTCAAACGGTACGGTAAGCGCGGCTGGAATATATGATCCACTTAACACCTTCTCTCCCCTGTTGACCGCCTTGGAAGGAATGAAATCAGGCGGTTTAAACATACCTAATCTCTCAGGAACGGCGATTAACTTCTCTCTCCTTGTAAATGCACTCCGTACTGCAGGGATCATCAATATTCTTTCTACACCTTCCATTCTGACCTCGGATAACAAGGAGGCCGAGATCTTTGTTGGTGAAAATGTGCCTTTCAAGGGGAAGATTGAGGTTTCAACTACTACCAATCCCAGTCTGCAATCCATAGAACGAAAAGATACCGGTATTACGCTTAAGCTTACTCCGCAGATAAGCGAAGGAGAATCGGTAAAACTGGATATATATCAGGAAATTTCAGCTGTAAAACCTCTAAAGGCAGGAGATACAGACCTGACTACAACCAAAAGAACTGCAAAGACCTCTGTTGTGGTACAGAATCAGGAAACCGTTGCAATTGGTGGATTGATTCAGGAGAAGGAAAACGAAACCACATCAAAAGTACCTTTGCTTGGAGATATCCCTGGACTTGGCTGGCTCTTTAAAAGCACTACCAAGTCAAGAGAGAAAACAAATCTGCTGATACTTCTAACTCCAAGAATTGTCAGAAATGCTGATGACATGCGTAAGGTTACAGAGAAGCAGCGCCAGAATTTTGGCAGTAAATCCAGAGACTCCAAATTGGACTCGCATAAAGAGAATCCATCTGCAGGATCTGATAAACAGCCATGAACAAAGAACTTCGTAATATTGCCGAACAGCTTGGGATGCCGTACATTGAACAGATTGATGAGTCTGTCTGTGATCTAAGTCTGTTGGCAAGGCTTCCGATTGCCTTTGCTCGTTCCCGTTCTCTTTTGCCTCTGTCGGAACAGAATGGAAAGCTGTTGCTGGCTGTAGGCAATCCCCTCGATCTTCTTTCTCAGGATGAGGTTTCTCAAAAGTACGGGTTGCCGATTAAAGCAATTGTTCTCCCTTCTGAAGAGATACTTGCAGCTATAAATCGCCTTTATACCCTTACTGCTGGTAACGCCTTTGATCTGGTGGAAAATCTTGTTGCGGAAGATCTGTCCGCAATTGCTACAGAACTTGCTCATCCCCGGGATCTGCTTGATCTGACGGATGAGGCTCCTGTTATAAGGCTTTTGAATGCTATGCTTTTTCAGGCTGTAAAGGAGAGGGCTAGCGATATACATATTGAACCGTTTGAACGAACCGTTGAGGTTCGTTTCAGAATAGATGGAATCCTGCATCTCAGGCTGGAACCTCCGAAGCTGCTTCAGGAAGCGTTAATATCCCGCGTCAAGATAATGGCTTCGCTTAACATAGCGGAAAGACGTCTGCCTCAGGATGGGCGTTTCAAAGTGCTGGTGGCAGGCAATGAGGTTGATGTCCGTGTTTCCCTTGTTCCAACGATGTATGGAGAAAGAACCGTTCTGCGTCTGCTGGATCGCAAACAGGGAGTGCGTACCCTGCGTGAGATAGGTTTTGCTCAGGATGATGAACGGATTGTGGAAAATATCATCAAGAGAACCAGCGGTATAATTCTGGTTACAGGCCCTACAGGGAGCGGGAAAACCACCACCTTGTATGCGGCGCTTTCCGGTATAAATCGTCAGGAGCGGAACCTTATAACTATTGAGGATCCTATAGAGTACCAACTTGCCGGAGTCGGACAGATTCAGGTCAATTCTAAGATCGATTTGACATTTGCCACCGGACTTCGTTCAATCCTTCGTCAGGATCCGGACGTCATTATGGTTGGAGAGATTAGGGATGCCGAAACTGCCGAGATTGCCATGCAGGCATCACTTACCGGTCACCTTGTGCTTTCAACCCTGCATACCAATGATGCTGCGACCGCCATAACCCGACTCGTAGATATGGGTATAGAGCCTTTCATGATAGCCTCTTCCCTGACCGCAGTTCTGGCGCAGCGTCTTGTCAGAACTATCTGTCCACACTGTAAAGAGCCATACCGCCCGGAAATCCAGTTGCCTGGATTGCCTGAAATCATCTACCGTGGCCGCGGATGTGAACGTTGTTTTGGCGAAGGCACAATTGGAAGGACAGGAATTTACGAGCTTCTTGTCATTGATGCAGAACTGTGTGGCATGATAACTCGAAGGGCAACATCCGCTGAAATAAAGGCTTACGCCTGTAAAAAGGGGATGATAACCAGAAGGGCAACATCTGGCGAAATGAAGGCTTATGCCTCTAAAAAGGGGATGAAAACCCTTAAGGAGGATGGTTTTGCAAAGGTTGCCGCCGGTATTACAACTATTGAAGAGGTTCTGAGGGTGACCCAGGACGAGTATGCCGACCTATCAGTATAAAGGATACAACCCTGATGGCAGGGAGATTTCAGGCAGCTTGACCGCTGATTCCCTGGCTTTTGCAAAAGAGCAGCTCAGACAGCAGAAGATCCTTCTCTCTTATATAGTTAGTAAAGAGTCTGAACCGGTTAAAGAGGTTTATGGATTCTGGAACAGGAGGATTTCTGTATCACTTCTGGCTATGTTTACCAGACGTCTCGCAACTCTGGTATCAGCATCAGTTCCTCTTCATGAAGCCTTGCATACAGTGCACCAGCAGGAAACCCACCCTGCCTTGCGTTCTGTGTTGGAGAGGTTGATAAACAGATTGGCAGAGGGAGCAACACTTGCTCGGGCAATGGCTGCAGAACCGGAGCTGTTCAGCACCGGATATGTCGCTATGGTGGCTGCTGGCGAGGCTGGTGGGGCGCTTGATACAATACTTGAGCGGCTGGCGGATTTTCAGGAACGTCAGGAGGAGATACGCCGCACTGTCTCTTCAGCCCTTGCATATCCTATACTCATGGCGCTGGTTGGAAGCGGGGTAATGCTCTTTTTGCTGGCCTTTGTAATCCCCAAAATTACCGGCATATTTTCAGATAATAATGCAGCGTTGCCTTTTTTGACAATAGTCCTGCTTAAGTTAAGTTCACTGCTTCATAAAGGATGGTGGTTTATTCTCCTGCTATCTGTCGCAGTTGTTTTTGTATACCGCAGGCTTTTACGGCAGGCGTCTTTTCTTGCTGTGCGTGACAGATGGCTTTTGCGTTTGCCATTGATTGGAACGTTGCTGCAGACTCATATCCTTGCAAGATTTTCCCGTATACTTGCGTTACTTATAAAGAGTGGTGTTCCTCTGCTTAAAGCCCTTGAAATAAGTTCTAAAGCGGTTGTAAACCGTTCTTACAGGACAGTGCTTGATGAAGCAGCTCTGAGAATGGCGGAGGGTGACAGTTTATCCGCCACGCTTGAAGCTTCCCGGCTTTTTCCGCCACTACTTACTCATCTTATACAAGTTGGTGAAAAAAGCGGAACTCTGGAAGAAAGTCTTGAAACAGCCGGACGGGGCTTTGAAAAGGAGTTTGAGGTGTCTGTGACCAGCTTTATTTCGCTTCTTGAGCCGATTATGGTGTTAGCTATGGGTTTGATGGTTGGTCTTGTAGTTGTTGCCGTTCTGTTGCCGATATTTGAGCTCAATCAGTTGATAAAATAAATCCCTGAGGTGTCATCCAAAATGTTTTCCAGACAGAATAATAACCATGGATTTACCCTTATTGAAATTATGGTGGTTGTAGTTATCCTTGCCCTGCTTGCTGCTCTGGTAGCTCCAAAGATCATAGGACGCTCTGATGATGCCAAACTGGCAGATGCAAAGTTGCAGATACGTAACCTGGAAACAGCTTTAAAGCTGTACAAGCTTGATAACGGAATTTATCCGTCAACTGAACAGGGGCTTGATGCATTGTTGTCAAAGCCTGCTATAGGGCAGATACCGCGCAATTACCGCCAGGGAGGTTATCTTGAAGGCAGCAGGCTTCCCAAGGATCCTTGGAACACTGAATTCATATATCTTTCACCCGGAGAGCATGGCGACTACGATCTCTGCTCATTTGGCAGCGATGGCCTGAAAGGTGGCAATGAAAAGGCTGCAGACATCTGCAACTGGAATATGCAGTAACATGTCTGGCCGGCATCCTGGCCGGAATGGCTTCACCTTGCTTGAGATGCTGGTTCTGCTGGTTCTCCTGGGGGCTATTGCCATCATAATGTTACCAAAGCTGCCATCTTTTCAACGCACTGAATTGAGTAATTCGGTTCACAGGTTTGCCTCTCTATTAAGGTATCTGGATGAAAGAGCCATCTGTGGCAGGCAGTTTTACCGTTTGAAAATAAATCTTGATGAGCAGAGGATATATCCGGTCAGTCGAAACAGCGTCGGTGATGAGCTGTCTCCATTGGATCCATATCTACAGCGCAATCCGCTTTACAAAGGGATACGGATAGATTCTGTAACTACAGAGAGACTCGGCATTGTAAAGAATGGGACAGTTCTTATTGATTATGGAGCTGGGGGGATTCCGGAACCTGTTTCAATAACTATCGGGATTGAAGGAGAAAGTTCCGGTTTTATGTTGCAGGCTTTCCCTTCAGGTGGTCAGGTCAGGGTGAGTGAAATAAAGCGGGACGGGAACTGATGCTCCACTCTCAAAAGGCTTTTACACTGCTTGAAGTACTTGTTGCACTTGCCATTCTGGCTGGTAGTCTGACAACACTTGTTATGGTTTATAACAACCACCTCTCAATAGTTATACGGGACAGAGAGGAAACCACTGCCCTTCTCCTGGCGCGAGAGATGATTGATGATCCGCTTTTTCTCTCTACTTCAGAAACAAAAGGTGATTTTGCCCCGAATCACCCTGGCTTTACCTGGCAGAGGCAGGTAACCAGAGATAAATATCCAGGTGTTGACCGTTACCGATTGATTGTTCTTTGGCAAAACGGCAGCCGAAATCTTGCTTTGGTGAGATATGAGAGGCATTGATTACAGGGGATTTACCCTGCTTGAACTTTTGATAGGAGTTGCAATTGCCTCCTTGATAATGACATCAGCCTACACAGTCTTTTTTACATTCAAGCGTTCTCAGGGGGATGCTTCAAGGCGAATGGAAAAGCAAAGAATGCTTCGTTCCTCCCTGGATCTGATCCGACGCGAATTTTCTTCAATACGTTACAAAAAAGATGAAAAACAGCTCCGTTTTCTGGTTGAGGATCGGGATTTTTATGGAAAGTCTGCATCGAGTTTCAGCTTTTCAACCATTGCGCCGCCTCAGGATGGGGCGGTTTCTGACCAGTTGCTGGTTAAGTACAGCGTAGCAGAAGATGAAAAAGGGTACTTGATTCTTAACCGCAAGTCTCGTGATCTGTTCACTGCTAAAGATTCATCTGTGGAATATCCTTTGTTTGAGCAGCATGAAGGTCTTCTTGTTGAGTGCTTTGACGGAAAGGATTGGAGAAAAAGCTGGGACACTGACATTACCCCATCTTTGCCTTTAATAATAAGGGTTACAATATCTATTCGTGATTCCGGCAGGCTGGTTCCGCACAGAATTGCAGTAAAGCCGAGGATTCAGTCAGAATGAGGCGGCAGGGAGGCTTTGTTCTTGTTATTGTGCTGCTGGTTGTAGCATTGCTTACAGGAATGACAGTTACTTTTATTAACGATGTCTATCTTGAGACCGGTTCAAATCGTGTTTCTGTCGAGGCAACGCAGGGAAGTCTGTTTGCCGATAGCGGCATCTCGCTCGGGTTACAGTTACTGACCAGAACCCTTAAAGATAGGAGATACAGTTCACTGAACGATCTCTGGGCAAAACCGGTATTTTTGGAGGAAGAACATGGAAGCTTGAAACTGTTGATTACTGAGGAGAGTGGGAGATTGAACCTTAATATGATCACCCTCCCGAACGGAAACGCACATCCGGTTTATAATCAGATAGCAGCCAGATTGCTGAAAAAGTTAAACCTTGCACCAGATCTGCTGGATGCACTGTCAGACTGGATTGACGAGGATGAAATCCCTAATCGTGGGGGTGCTGAGGCGGTCTGGTATCTTGCCCGCAGGCAGCCGCTACAGCCAAGAAATGCTCAATTGGCAACTATAGAAGAGTTGGCTCATGTAAAAGGATTTGCCGGTGAGGCTTTTAATAAACTGCGACCTTTTATTACCGTATATGCTGAAGGAAGCAGGCCGGTTACAGCTGCGCCAGTTAATATAAACACAGCTCCAAAGGAGGTGCTGGAGGCGCTTGATGAGAGGATTACACCAGAACTGGCTGACCGTATCATTGAGTACAGAAGAACCACCCCTTTTGAACATCCATCTGAACTTGGCCATGTAACCGAAATGAGCGATATCATGCCTTCCCTTTTGACCTTTATCTCCGTTAAAGGGGTGGTTTACCACATTATGTCAGAGGCAACCGTAAATGGAACAAGACGTACTATAGAGGTTTTTGCCCGAATATCCGGCGCAAACAGCACAATACTGTACTGGCGCGAATATTGAATTTTAAAGTAAGATAACAGAGAGAATACAAAGCCATGATCATCAGGGTCATACAGCTTGACAAAAATGAAATCACCTGCGTCTTTTTCAGTAAGAACCGCTCAGGTCTCGAACTTTTAAGAGGTTTTCAGAGCCGGTTTGAAAACGATGAAGAGCTGCTTTCAGTTCTACAGAGCCAGGCATTGTACGCAAAAGAAGAAACAAGAACTGTCCTTGCTCTGCCTCCTTCATTATTGTCACTTCGTGAACTCCAGCTTCCATTCAAAGAACGTAAAAAGATTCGCGCAGTTTTGCCGCTTGAACTTGCGGGAGAGATAGCTCTTGGCGATACAGAAATAGCCTGTGATGCCATTCCACTTGCTAACGGCAATCTTCTTGCCGGATGGGTTAAGCTTGAAACTGTCAAGGAATTTATAGCCATATTTTCAAAAGCAGGGATAGAACCTGAAATAATAACAGTTGCCTGTCTGAATTGGCACAGGCTAGCAAAAGATAATAAAAACGATCAGATATCGCTGTTTTTTGATAAATCAGCGATGCTGGCAGTAAAGGACGGGATGCCTGCTTACTGCAGAATCTTTGATCTGGAGATGGAACCATCTCTGTTTGAACAGACTCTTGCAGCATCCGAGCTGTTACTTGGCGCCGGATTTTCAAAATTTTACCGGCTTGGAACGGAAACAGAGCCTGTCATAAAAGATGCTGTTATTCCATCTGTAACTGGGATTATCAGTGATTTTTCTGTTGATAGTGACCTTCCAACAGAGGCTTTACTGTCACCAGTTGCCATTGCTCTGTCATTTGACGACGAAGAGATATTTAACATCCGTAATGGCTCTATTGCCTGGACTGGACGTGCTTCTCAACTGCTTTCCTCCTTCCGGTTGCCACTGATATTGGCTGCTATAATTATACTTTTGCTGTTTGCTCGTCTTGGAATCCGTTACTACCAGATTGACAGTGAGTTAAAAGATATTAATTCGGCTATTTCAGGGATCTACAAAAAGGCATTTCCAGGCAGAAAGAAGGCCGTTGATGAAACTGCCGAGATGAAGGCAGAGATTAAGAAACTTGATGGTGGGATACATTCTTCACAAACCCTTATCTTTATGGATCAGCTTGCCAAAGCTATGGGGGCAGGAATTGCCGGCATTTCAGAGATTGATTTTGATGGAGAACAGTTCCTTTTAAAGGGGAACGGGCGCAGTTATTCAGATATAACGGAATTTGTCAGACAACTCTCTGCAAAGGGGTGGATTATTGCTCCGCCTGATCTTGTGACCAGGCCTGATGGAACTGTTTTATTTACTCTGCGCGGAAAGAGCGGGGGATCGACAAAATGACTTTATCTGCCAGGATTCCTGAACAGTTTAAAAGGCTGGATGATGCAACCGTTCGGGTCATGTTCAAATTTTTATCCATTTTTTTGCTGCTTGCCATCTGCTACGGTTTTCTGTCTGCCAGGGTGGCCGCTCTTGAACGTGCCAGAACAGTCCGTGCCGGAATCCTGCACGAACTTATTGGCCTTCAGCAGAGGTTTAATGAGGCCTCATCAACTGCAGGGCGGTATATGAACAAGATGGCGGCAGCAAACCATGAAGACACCCCTGTTTCAATAGTTGAACAGACAGGCATAAAAGGCAGTTCCGGTATTCAGGTCAAGCCTCTGCCTCGCAGCGAGGAAAACGGAACAGTCCTAGAAGGGGCAGAGATCAGGTTTCAGGGATTAAGCCTGAATGAACTTGTAAACCTCTTGTATCAACTTGAAAATCACAGAAAGCCTGTTTTTATCAACAAGGCAGTGGTAAGAAAATCCTATTCTGATCCTTCCAAAATTGATCTCACTTTTACTGTTTCGCTTTTGCGCCCTCACGCCACGCATCTTTCCAGATGAACTGCAGAAAGTGCATAATAACTGGACTATTAATACTTTTTGCCTCTGTTTTGATCCCTTTGTTTGCATGGAGCATGTTATCTACCGGCTCGGTTGAAGATTTTTTCAACCGACAGCTTTTGGCTTCCGGAACAAGCATGCATGCAGAGCGGTTTATAACTGCCTTTCCGTTTCGTATTGTAGTAAATTCAGTGACTTTAAATGAATTAGAGAGCAAAAAGCCTCTTATAAAAATTGACCATCTTTCAGTTCGTCTCAGATTGCAGCCTCTTTTTGTTGGCAGAGTTGCCTTTATTGCTGAAGGCAAGAGCGGTTCTGCTATGCTCTCTGCAGAGGTAAATATCTATCCAGCAAAGAGCGGAAAGCTTAAAATCAGAGACCTTTCACTCGAAACTATCCCGTTTGTTTCCAAGGCTTTTAATAGCAAAATCAAAGGTCTGGCAAATCTGGATTTCCAGTATAGTCAAAATAAAAACGAAACTGCCGGTGAAGCCAGGCTGAAGATTGACTCATTACGGTTGCAAGGGGCGAGTTTTGGAGCCTTGTCTTTGCCTGATATTAAGATTCCTGAAACCAGAGGGGTCTTGAAGCTGGAGGGGAACAATCTTGTCATCAACAGTCTTGCTATGCAGGGAGATGACATATATCTGCGTACTTCCGGTACAATACAGATTAACAGTCCATTGCCTATCTCCCTGATAACTGAAATAATGCCAAAAGCCGAGAGCATGGAACGTAACAAGTCCATATTTTTGATGATGGCTCCTTATCAGGCTGCCCCTGCTGTTTTCAGGCTTAAAATCAGAGGAACTCTTGCAAATCCGGTTTTTGCTGAATAGAGGCAAGCATCATTTGGGAGCCAGACGTTCCATTAAAGCAACATTTTCAAGATGTGCAGTCTGCGGGAACATCTCAACAGGCTGAACCTTTATGCAGCGATAACCTTTGCCTGTCAGTATATCCAGATCACGAGCCAGTGTTTCTGGAGAACAGGAAACATAAACAATCCTCTCCGGTTCAAGCATAGACAGTTTTTCCAGAACATCTCTGGCAGAACCTTTACGTGGCGGATTAATGATTACAATATTAAACCGGAGTTCATCCTCAATAAGATCATCCAGCAGTTCTGATACATCCCCTGCTTCAAAGCGACAGTTTCTGATGTTGTTCAGGCGGGCATTCTTTCTTGCATCGGCAACAGCTTCAGGATTCAGTTCAATTCCAAGTACCTGGTCTGCTGATTTTGCAATAGTAAGGGCTATGGCGCCTATCCCGCAGTAAAGGTCAAGCACCTTCTGTGTTCCCTCAAGGGCTGCCCAATCTTTGACTGTTTCGTATAATAACCGGGCGCCGTCGTTTTGGGTCTGCAAAAATGATCTTGGTGAAATCAGCAGTTCAACATCACCAATCTGCTCTTTCAGGCTATGCTGCTTCGATATAAAATGGTCGTGTGCCCCGAAGATAACATTCCCTTCGCTGCTGTTCACGTTCTGGCAGATAACAGTAATCTCTGACAGATGCCCCTGAATAAACTTTGCCAGGTGATGTATCTCGTTAAACGCGCGCCTTGCAGTAACAAATGTAACCATTGCTTCTGTTGTGGATTCAGAGATCCGCACCACCAGATATCTCAGGATGCCGGTCTTGTTTTTTTCCTGCCAGATTGGCACCTTAAGTTTTTTAATCCCCTCACTCACAGACTTTATAACCCTGTTTATCAATGGATGATGCAGCGGACAGTCTTCCAGATCAACAACATCATGTGTAGAACGTCTGTATATACCGATAAATGGATCAGCATGAGTTCCTGCAATAGCCAGTTTGGCTGTCGTTCTATAGTGAAGGCGGCGTTCCGGTAGCAGCAGTCGTGGGACAACAATTCCCTTTAGTGAAGAATATGTGTCAAAAGCCGATTGTACCTGAGCCTGTTTCCATCTCAACTGTTCACCGTAGCGCATTGGGATAAGCGGACAGCCGAGACAGATGGCTGCATCAGAACATGGAGAGCGCTGAAGACGTAAAGGGGAAGGCTCAAAGATCCTGACCAGTTCGGCATGAACTGAATTCTTGCCAAAGTGGGTAATGCGTGCCAGACAGCGATCCTGAGGAATTGTGCCTGGAACCAGAATTTCACGTCCTTCCAAATGGGCAATTCCTGTCCCATCAGTATCCAGAGCTTCGATAGTCAGTTCAATAGCTTTGCCACGACTAAGGATTGATGATGTTGATGACTCTTTTGGCGATGAGGACGAATTATTAAGCCTCTTCTGACCTTTATATGTCAGTTTCTGTTCATGTTTAATCATTTGTGCCTCTGCCTTGCAGCCTCAAACATTACAATTCCGCCGGCCACCGAGGCATTAAGTGATGAAACCCCGCCGTATTGCGGGATGGAGAGCAGAAGGTCACAATGTTTACGTACCAGTGGTCTGATTCCTTCCCCTTCACCACCTACAACCAGCACCAGATTGCCACTGTAATCAGGATTATAAATGTCTCTGTCAGCGGTTCCATCAAGTCCGAAAACCCAGCAGCCGGACTGTTTAAGTAGTTCAATAGACTGCACCAGATTGGTTACCTGAATAACAGGAACGGTTTCAACTGCCCCGGCAGATGCCTTTTCAACAACCGGCGTCACGCCACAGGCACGATCCTTTGGTATGACTACCGCCTGCAAACCTGCACAGGCAGCTGAACGAATTAAAGCCCCCAGATTTTGTGGATCCTGAATTCCGTCCAGAGCCAGTAAAAAGATAGTCTCTCCTGAATCCTTTTTACCTGAGAGGTATGTTTCGAGATCAAGATATTCAAAAGGAGCCACACGCAGGACTATCCCCTGATGGTGGGGATTTCCAGCCAGTCTTTCAAGGTCTGCTCTTTCCCTCCTGCGTACAGGTATCTGCCGTTCTTCTGCCAGGGCTGCAAGCCTGGCAATCCTCTGATCTGTTCCGGCATTCTGGATAAATAACTCAAAGGCTCTGCGGTTTCCTCGCAATGCCTCCCTGACAGGATTAATCCCGTAAAGTACATCGTCTTTCATTAGGCACCCGCCAATATTTCATCTACAATCATCTCTGCAGCCTGTCTTGGATCCGGAGCTTTTGCAATTGGTCTGCCAATTACAAGATAATCGGCTCCTGCCTTTACCGCCTCTGAAGGGGTCATTATCCTTTTCTGGTCATCGGTTGCTGCAAATGATGGCCTTACTCCAGGGGTTACAATCAGAAAGTCAGAGCCGCAGGCAGCTCTAATTGCCTGGATCTCAAGAGGAGAAGCAACAACGCCGTCCATTCCGCTTTCTTTGGCCAGCTTTGCCAGTCTTACCACCATCTGCTCTACAGGATACTCGATTCCTACAGCTTTAAGGGTCTCCCGGGTTGAAGATGTAAGTATGGTGACTGCCAGCAAACGGGGGCGCTCTGTATCTCCAAACTCTGCATGTACTGCCTTGCATGCTTTTTCCATCATTTCAGATCCACCAAGGGCATGCAGGTTGGTCAGTTTCACGCCAAGCCTTCCTGCTGCAAGCATCGCCTGAGCAACCGTATTTGGAATATCGTGGTATTTCAGATCCAGAAAGACCTCGCCTCCATGTTGCTTTACTGCTGAAACTGCAGCAGGACCTACAGATGTAAAAAGTTCTTTTCCTACCTTGAACATTCCGACCTTGTTGGTTAGCATTTCAGCCCAAAGGTCAATATCACTAATATTATCAACATCAAGGGCAAATATGATCTTGTTTCTGGCTTGTTCGCGCGTCATGCTTTTCCTTTCAGGATGTACTGTTGAGATGCTTTCAGATTTTAAAACAATTTTGCAGTCATTTTTAAAAAATACAACCAAAAAGGAACCACGCCTGTTATTAAAGCGAAATCAGTGGCCAGGAAACCTCCTGTAACCGGGTATATGCAACGAAAATGGGAGATAGCGTGACAGGGGGGGATGATGATAGTTGATTAGCAATCAACCTCCTCTTCGTTACCCTTAATTATTATTATACCTCTTTGCTATTCCCTACCCTGAAGATCATATCCGATTAAATGAACTGAATTTTTTTGGGAAATATTGAATGCCATCCCTTGCCAAGGCAGACCGTTGAAGCCGGCAAATGTTTTGTGCCGATTGTAACAGCCTTTGCCGCCATTTTGTGCGGTGTTCTGCTTTCACTCATCTGGCCTCCCATATCTTCAGGAATCAAAAGTTTTTCCCAATGGGCTGCAGAATCAAACCCGGCTCTTGCATTCAGCATATACGGATTTGTTGAGCGCCTGCTGATACCATTCGGGCTTCACCATATCTGGAATGTTCCGTTCTTTTTCGAAGCCGGACAGTTTGTTGATCCCCACAGCGGCAAGGTGATAACCGGAGAGATCCTGAGTTATATCGCCGGAGACCCAACCGCCGGAAACATGGCTGACGGCTACCTCTTCAAGATGTGGCGGCTGCCTGCCTGAAGACGCAGGGAAGGGAGTCTGAAGATGCTTCCGCAGCCACCGAACTGACCGGCAGTGAAGGAGGAAATGAGTTTGCCAGAAAACTGGCACTGGCCTTTCGAGGGCGCAGCAACATACTCGCAAGTCCGGAGGCTGACGAAATATCGCATGCTCACTTCAAAAAAAACTGCTCTGGCAGGCATGCCACCGCCGGAGTGAGATCTGGAGGTGGCAGAAAAAGCCAGAAAAATACTGGAGGCAGTGGGAGGGACTGCTAATGTAAAGAGAATTGATGCCTGCGCCGCAACCAGGGTGAGGCTGGAGCTTGACTGCCCTGAAAAAATGAATGACGCCGCCCTTTCATCTGCAGGCGTAAGGGGGATAATGCGTCTTCAGGGCACAACTGTGCATCTGCTCGTGGGTCTTAATGCAGACCAGTATGCAGCTGAAATGCAGGGGCAGGCGGCCTGTTACAACAGTTCGCTCAAGTAGTCGGCTAGTGGGGGTTCTCATCATCCACCATTTCCAGCACCTCATCACCCCAACTGTCTGTAACGGTTGTTTTAATCTTCAGCAACTCCCTGCACCTGACTATGGCAGCGCCGATTATTATCAGCACTAGCGACATGATAAGTCCGCAGAGAAACGCAAGCAGATACTGTTTGTCAGGCAGGTAGTTGTCTGTAATGTTAAGGTAACCTGCCCACAGGGTTATGCCAGCCATGATAACGCCAGGAACAACAGTTACCCAGATGTAGCGGGTTCGCTTCATCCTTATCAGCATGGTTGTTACAATAATAAGGGCGCAAGATGCCAGCAACTGGTTACTTACACCAAACAGCGGCCAGATGGTTGCTATGGAGCCTGTGTAGAGAAGGTATCCCCAGACGGAGGTGAACCCGGCTCCGGTCAGCAGTACTCCAGGAATCCACTTGTGATCCCTGAACTTGTGAAACCGTTTTCCAATCATTTCCTGAAGAAGGAAACGGCCCGCCCTTGTCCCCGCATCAATAAGGGTCAGAATAAATACGGCCTCAAACATTATGGCAAAGTGATACCAGTAGGAAATCAGATGATCCATGGCAGGAATTTTTGAAAAAACAAATGCCATTCCCACTGCCAGAGATACCGCACCGCCGGGTCTCCCCTGCAAGGTTTCACCGGTCATCTGTGAAAGCCAGGGGAGATCCAGAGGTTTCATCCCCAGAACGGTATATGCAGAAGCAGATGAGTTTATTGCAAAATAATCGGACGGAACCAGTACACAGGCAGCAACAAGAGCCATCATAGCAACCAACCCTTCAAACAGCATGGCTCCGTACCCGACAAAGAGAATATCTTTTTCACCGGCTATCATCTTTGGGGTTGTGCCTGATGCAATAGTGGCATGGAAACCGGAAATGGCTCCGCAGGCTATAGTAATAAAGATGAACGGAAATACGCCGCCCGGAACAACAGGGCCTCCACCGTTTATAAATCCGGTCAGCGGAGGCATCCGAAGCTCTGGCTGGAGAAAGAGAATACCGGTTACCAGTGCCAGGATTGTTATTACTTTGAGAAAGGTTGAAAGGTAATCACGGGGAGCAAGCAGCAGCCAGACAGGCAGCACCGATGCTACAAAGGCATATAGAGGCAGCAATATGGCTATCTGATGGTGGGTGAGTGTAAAAACCGGGGCAAGGAGATCTGACTCAGCTATCCTGCCGCCAGAGATAACAGCGGCCAAAAGCAGAAACGCGCCCACAATGCTTGCGAGCAGCACTCCGTTATGCCGCAACCTTCGCATTATGATACCCATTACAAGAGCCGTCGGAATGGTGGACGCAACGACAAAAGTTCCCCAGGGGCTTTCTGCAAGCGCGTTTGTCATGGCAATAGAAGCGCCTGCAATAGTCAGGATAAGGATAAGCAGAAAGGCTACGGAGGAGACAGATCCGGCCAGCCCGCCTACCTCGCTTTTGGCTATATTGGCCAGGCTTTCGCCACGATGCCTCACCGAGGCAAACAGCACCACAACATCATGTACAGCCCCGCCCAGCACAGCTCCGATAAGGATCCAGAGAGCCCCCGGCAGAAAGCCGAACTGAGCGGCAAGCACAGGCCCCATAAGAGGCCCTGCCCCGGCAATGGCTGCAAAATGATGTCCGAAAACAACAAAGCGATCGGTTTTATTGTAGTCCATGCCGTCGGCCATGCTTTCGGACGGAGCAATCCTCGAAGGATCAAGCCGCAGAACCTTTGATGCGATAAATAGCCCGTAAAATCTGTAAGCAAGTGCAAATATGCAGAGCGCGGCAAAGATGAGAACCGCAGAGTTTAGCCCGTTCAAATATTCCATTATATCTCCTCTGTGTAAAGTCTGTATCCCCCCTGTAATGGCTGGCGGATGTCTCTGCTTCCATGAAAATTGCGAGTTTATAACTGTTTTATCAGGCGGGCTGACAATGTCAACAGAGGCTTTCAGTTACCGGAAGGTTAAAGGGTGGAGAAATACAGGCAGAGAAGTTATAATGCCGACGATGTCACCGTTTAGGCTCCTCGCTGTTTGATCCAGAGTAACGGCCTCAATCTTATTGTGACAAGCCTGCGGGATGCAAAAATCCTTCTGGCTGAATTGCAGAAAGCAGAGCAATGGGGTTGTTTTTAGCTCCAATTATTACAAGGGAGTTGAAGCTATAAAGGGACAGGTTACTTACTGCTGCCCCTTTTCTTGTCTTTTGAACCTATATTTTGGGTAAAATAAAATCCAAATTGACGCCTATACTGATAACAGCGTATTGTCACAACATTTCTTAATAAGAATACGAGGCTGGTGATATGTCTGAATCTGAAAACGAAATGATGGTATTTGAATATTACCGAACCCTTCGTCATAGGATAATTACCAGTGTTACCCTGTTGCTATCGGCGCTTGTTGCCATAACTGTATGGCATAGTTACACCGGTTATAATGTTGCAATATCTAATGCAGAACATCAAACCAGAAGCTATGCCCATGCGTTCAAAGAACATGCTGAACGTACATTTTCAGAAACGGATCAGGCTCTTACAAACTTTGTTCACCAGATAAACCAGAGAGGTGGCATTAACGGGATCTCTTATACCCAACTGCTTAATCTTGCCAGGCAGAATGCCGAATTCCTGCCTCAAATCAGTTCTATTGTTGTAATAAATCCAGACGGAAAGCTCCTTGTCTCATCAACCGGCAGCACAGTAAAACAACCTGATCTTTCAGACCGTCCATATTTTATCCATCATAAAAACAATCCTGAAGACCAGTTGTTTATAGGTCCTCCTATTAAGACAAGGGCTGCCGGAATCTGGTGTTTTACCCTTTCCAGACGTATAGATACGCCATCTGGAGGATTTGGCGGCGTTGCAATGGTGACTCTCAAAATAAGCTATTTTGAAGGGCTTTACGGTTCAATCGTAGCAGGGAGGAATGGACGCTTTACTCTGGCCACCACTACTGGCGGTGATTATCTAGTGCTTGTCCCGTCTGATGAAAAAATATACCTGAAGGCTAAGAAGACGGCTCCTTTCTTCCGTAAATATCTCGAGGAATCGGCTGTAGGCAGTTATCATAACAAACGTTCAAACATAGCTGCCGAATATCGTATAGTTTCCTATCACAAGCTTGATAACTACCCTGTTGTGGCGATAAGTTCCTTCAGCAAAGAGCAGGTTATTGCAGATTGGTTTAACAGCACAGTCAAACAGGGCTTAATCACAGCCATCTTGTGTATTCTTGTAGTTGCACTTACCAGTATACTGCTCAAACATATCAAGCAGCTTGATCTTACAAACAGTCTCCTGCACAAACAGCAGATAGAGCTGAGAGCGGCAAAAGAGGCAGCCGAATCAGCCACACTTGCTAAAAACGAGTTTCTGGCCAATATGAGCCATGAAATCCGCACTCCGATGAATGCTATTATCGGTCTTACACAGCTGACGCTTGAAACAAAGCTTGATCAACTTCAGAGAGACTACCTTAAGCGACTTAGCTTCTCAGCGGAAACCCTGCTTGGGATAATCAATGATATACTGGATTTTTCAAAGATTGAGGCGGAAAAACTTGTAATTGAAGAACGGGAGATGGAAATTCATGAGCTTTTGAAGCAGGTTGTTAATCTTTTTGAACCGGCTGCTACAGAAAAGCGGCTTTCTCTGCAGTTGAGCATAGCGCCAGATTTACCAAACCGGCTTCTTGGTGACCCTTTGAGGATTAATCAGGTTTTGAGCAATCTTATCAGCAACGCTTTGAAATTTACCGAGCATGGTTCGGTAATTGTTCATGCGGAGTTGGCAGAACGTCATTATGCAAAGGCTCTGATTCGATTTCAGGTTACAGATACAGGTATTGGTATAGATTCTGTTCAGGCAGAGCAGTTGTTTCAACCATTTACTCAGGCTGATAGTTCTATTGTAAGACGTTTCGGAGGCACAGGGCTTGGACTTTCGATTGCCAGAAAACTGGTTGAACTTATGGATGGGAGTATAAATTTAAGCAGCACCCCTGGCAAGGGCAGCACATTTGCATTTACTGTAATGGTTTCTCTGGCAACTGAAGAACTGCCTGTAACAGAAGAGAAAGAGGAAAATCCTCTTGTAATTTCGGAACCGGTGCATGGTGCCAGGATCCTTCTGGTTGAGGACAACAAGCTTAACCAGTTTGTTGCAAAAGAATTTTTAACCAAGGCCGGATTACAGGTTACAATTGCAAATAACGGAAGTGAAGGGGTTGAGCGGGTTCGTAACAGCCGTTTTGACGCTGTCTTGATGGATATTCAGATGCCTGTAATGGACGGCATACAGGCTACACGACAGATCCGGAAGCTGCCTGGAGCAGAAAAACTACCGATTATAGCTATGACTGCTGCTGCCCAGGAGAGTGACCGTCAGGCCTGTTTTGAATCAGGGATGAATGATTATATTGCCAAACCTATAGTGCCACTTGAACTTCTGGACAAGTTAGTTCGTTGGATAAAGGCAACCAGAAGGGGTAAAACAATATGAAAAATATCAGGGATGTCATCTTTTTTTCATTGTTTCCAACCATTCTAATGCCAGTTTGTGCTTTCGCCGACCCTGTGGGTATTGACCCGCAGATTCTGATGCAGATGCAGGAAACAATAAGGCAACAGCAGGAACAGCTGAAAAAACAGGCCGAAACCCTGCAAGAACTTCAAAAACAGATTAATGCCCTTCAGAAATTACAACCTAATAACCAAACTGATGTTGCGACCGGGGTAATTGCCGTAAAAACGGTTAAATCAGCAGCCCCTCTTTCGGTCACTTCCGGCAATGAGAGGGTAAATCTGGCCATTTCAGGTCAGATAAACCGTGCCATGAATATTACCAATGATGGAAAAAGCACAAAAATCTACCATGTTGACAATGATGCCAGCAACAGTCGTGTCAGGTTTGTAGGGAGCGCCAAAATCAATAATGACCTTAGCATTGCTACAAGGCTGGAGGTCTCTATTGCTCCGGATGAATCCTCTCTGGTTTCTCAGAACAATCAGGCGCCCGGAAATTATTTTAATCAACGTTGGGCTGAGATATCACTGACAAGCAAGAGTTATGGAAAGCTTTCAATAGGTAAGGGGGATACAGCTTCTAACTGTACTGCAGAATCTGACCTTTCAAAGACCGATCTGATCCAGTATTCAAGTGTTGCCGATATATCAAGCGGGATGTTTTTCAGGGAGAAGAACGGGACAGGCAATCTTACCCCTATCAAGGTTTCAGATGCTTTTAACAGTGGAGACGGTCTGAGCAGGCAGTCCCGTTTGCGTTATGATACTCCCTCCTTTTACGGTTTTAATCTTGCCGGTTCCCTTGTGGCCGGTCAGAGGTCGGATGTTGCTCTAACATGGGGAGGTGAAGGATATGGATTTAAAGGAACCGGAGCCTTTGCAGTCTCTAATCCAAAACTTGCTGCTTCCGGTCTTTTGTATGACGGCTCTTTTGCCTTGCTAAATACCGACACAGGCCTCAATCTTGTAGTTTCAGGTGCTTTGCTCGAAAAGTTGGCACAAAAGGACAGAACCAACCTGTATGCAAAGCTTGGATGGCTGGCAAACCTGACAAGCTTTGGATATACTGCTTTCGGAGTTGACTATACCAGAACAGAAAATGCTGTTGCCTCAGGGGATAAAGGAAGTTCTGTTGGTGCGGCGGTTGTTCAGGCCTTTGAAAAGTACGCGACAGAACTGTATCTGCAATACAGGATCTATTCTCTTGATCGTGCTGCAGGTAACCAGCCTGTTGCAAATATGAATGTGGGAACATTTGGAGCCAGGGTCAAGTTTTGAACTGAAGTATATCAACCTGAAACTAAAGCAAGGAAAGGAAAACCATCATGAAACCAATTATCTCAATTCTAATCCTTTTTGTTATTTTGTTTCATCTGCCTGATATTTCAATGGGGGCTAATGTTGCCGGCAACTATTCCAGTACGGAAGGCAATCTTACACTGCATCAGAACGGTGACAGGGTTCATGGAAATTATAACAAGGACAATGGCGAGCTTACAGGACTTATGTTTGGCAACATATTAGAAGGTTTCTGGATAGAGGATGGATCAGACCGGCGTTGCGAAACACCCAAAAATGGTCGTTATTATTGGGGTAGGGTAACCTTTGAGTTTAACAGAAATGGTTTTACTGGCAGATGGGGATATTGTGATGACAAACCTTCACGCTCCTGGACTGGTTCATCTGTTTCCCGAGGCCGTTCCGAGAGAGCTGATTCAGGGCTGTCCGATAATACGGATCATTTTCAAACGGATACTGAACTGGCGAATCTTGAAGGAACTTGGGGGTCATCGGAAGGGGATATAAGATTTCGCCAGAAAGGTCAGCATATTTCAGGACGTTATGCAAAAGACAACGGAGAAATTGTCGGGATATTAAATAAAGATCTGCTTAGAGGTTACTGGATTGAAGATCATTCAGCCAAACGTTGTAATACCGCTAAAAATGGCCGTTATTATTGGGGCAAACTGGAATTCAGATTCTCTAATGAAACTTTTATCGGCAAATGGGGTTATTGTGATGAACCTGTTACTGGTAATTGGCAGGGTGAAAGAAAATAATTCAATATATCTGTCAGAAAGTCGGTAGAAGATATGAAGCCCATGATACTTAAATATCTGATTATGATAACTCTTGGGGCTGTTGTAGGCGGAGTTTTGGGCTGGCTCTCACGCTGTGCCGGTGGCGGTGCCTGAGCCATGATGAGCAACCCCTGGTCAGGGGCCTTATATGGCGCAGCCGGCGGCCTTGTTTTATCGCTTCTTCCCAGTGAACCAGAATCCCAGAAACCAGAGGACAAAGAATGACAGAACGTCTGCAGAAAATCATCTCCGCTGCCGGAATTACATCGCGACGTGCCTCTGAAGAGCTGATTCTTGGTGGAAGGGTGGCTGTAAACGGTGTTGTGGTTACTGAACTTGGCAGCAAAGCGGATCCTCTCAAGGATCTTGTAACCCTGGATGGTCAGCCGATCAAACCGGCAGAAAAACTGTATTACGTTCTACTGCACAAGCCTGCCGGTTATGTCACCAGTCTGAAAGACCCCCAGGGACGTCAACTGGTAACAGAATTGGTAAAGGATATCGGTGAGAGGCTTTTCCCTGTTGGCAGGCTGGATTACAACTCTGAAGGGCTTTTACTTCTTACCAATGATGGAGCCTGGGCCAATCGCCTTATGCATCCGCGTCATCAGGTGGACAAAGAGTACCATGTAAGGGTGCGTGGCAAGATTGATCCGCAACAAATAAAGAAGCTGGCTGAAGGAGTGGAACTTGAGGATGGCCTTACAGGAATAGCCAGTGTAAGGCTCTTGAAGAATGATCAGAGCAATGACTGGCTTTCTGTCACAATAAGGGAAGGGCGCAACCGTCAGGTTCGCAGGATGTGCGCGGCAGTAGGGCTGTTTGTGGTTCGCCTTCGACGGATACGCTATGGCAACCTGACCCTGGGTGGACTGCAGCCTGGTGAATACCGGCTGTTGAGCAGGGATGAAGCACAGGCGCTGGATACCCCGCCACCAGCCAGGCAACGGGAACAACGAATGTCAGCACCTGCCAAGTCTCCTAAGACAGATCAACCACCAGTGCCAGGCAAGCGGCCACCACGCAGGAAGATTATAGGGAAGTAACCGGAGCAGAATAATGTCTAAAAATATTCGGATTGCAAAACTTTTAAACAGTTCGGAAGCCGGAGGGGAATATACCGTTGCGGGTTGGGTACGTTCAACACGCGCTTCAGGCGATATTGTTTTTATAGTCCTTAATGACGGTTCAAATCTTTCAGGAATCCAGCTTGTTCTTGAAAAAAATGATATTCCTGATTTTGAACGTTTCAGCAAGACAGGGACAGGAACAGCCATACAGGCAACCGGGAGCCTTATCCGTTCGCCTGCTGCAGGCCAGTTGTATGAACTTGCTGTAATTGAGCTGAAGGTAATAGGTGAATCTAATCCTGACTATCCTCTTCAGAAAAAACGGCACAGTTTTGAGTACCTGCGGAGCATTGCTCATCTGCGTCCTCGCACAAATACTTTCGGCGCACTGTTCAGGTTGCGCTCAAAACTGGCTCAGGCCATTCACAGGTTCTTTTCAGAACATGACTTCCTTTATGTTCACACACCTATAATTACTGCCAGTGATTGTGAAGGAGCCGGCGAGCTTTTCAGGGTAACGACATTACCACCCAATTCGGCGCCACGAAATGAAGGTGGGAGTATTGACTTTAGCCAGGATTTTTTTGCACAGAAGACCGGTCTTACCGTTAGTGGACAACTTGAAGGAGAACTGTTTGCCCAGGCATTTGGCAATATTTATACATTTGGCCCCACTTTTCGTGCTGAAAACTCAAATACCCCGCGTCATGCAGCAGAGTTCTGGATGATTGAACCGGAGATGGCTTTCTGCGATCTTTCTGATGATGCGGATCTGGCAGAGGAATTTGTACGCTATCTATGCCGTTTTGCCCTGAATGATTGTGCAGAGGATATGGCCTTCTTTGATCAACATATTGAAAAAGGTTTGATTAAACGGATACAAACTGTTGCAGAAGCAGATTTTGTCAGGATGGATTACGGCGAGGCTATCAAATATCTCCAAAAGGCGGATATCAGCTTTAACTTTCCGGTTGAGTGGGGTCTGGATCTTCAGACCGAACATGAACGTTATCTGACGGAACATGTTGTTGGAGGGCCTGCCTTTGTCATGAATTATCCCAAGGATATCAAGGCGTTTTACATGCGTCAAAATGACGATGCAAGGACTGTTGCAGCAATGGATCTCCTTGTCCCCAAAGTTGGAGAGATTATTGGCGGCAGCCAGCGGGAAGAAAGACTGGAGCTGCTGGAAAGACGTATTAAAGATATGGATATACCAAAGGAGCCTTTATGGTGGTACCTTGATTCCCGCCGATGGGGAACCACTCCCCATGCCGGATTCGGTCTAGGTTTTGAGCGGCTTATAATGTACCTCTCTGGAATGGAAAATATCAGGGATGTCATACCTTTTCCACGTACACCGAGACACGCCGAATTTTGATGATTCAGATATCTGTCTGTTATGGATGAATTGCAGTGCCTAATGAAAGGATACTTTACAAAAAATGCTTACAGGAAAACAGAAACGTCATCTGAGAGGATTGGGACATGCTCTCAAACCGGTTATACTTATAGGGAAAAAGGAGATAGATGAGGCTCTGATAGCCGAAACCGATGCTGCCCTGGCTCATCATGAGCTGATAAAGGTGAAGGTGCTGGAAAATTCGATGCTTGACCGGCACGAGGCTTCTGAAACACTTTCTGAGGCAACAGGTTCAGAGGTGGCTCAACTGCTTGGGAAAACTTTTCTTCTATATCGTGTTGCTGAAAAACCGGTTATCACTCTGCCTGAAAGGCAGGATTAGCATCCAGCGTGGAACCGCCTTTAAACAGATATCTGCTGCGTGTTGATCTGACTTCCGGTAAATGCAATCGTGAGCCTCTCCCTTCCTGGCTTCTTGATGAACATATCGGAGGTCGCAGCCTTGGTGTTGCCATTCTGAAGGATTATACAAATCTGGAACCGCTGGAACCTGATATGCCGCTGGTTTTATCTGTTGGACCACTCTGCGGCACTCCGGTTCCTCTATCATCCCATTCTGTACTCACAGGCCGCTCTCCACTTACAGGAACAATATTCAGTGTTAAAAGCGGGGGAACTCTGTCTCGTTGCATGCTAGGAGCCGGTCTTGCGGCTATCCTTATTCATGGCAAAGCTGCTTCACCGGTTCTTCTTGAGATTAATCCGTCAGTTGATCGTCTGCTGCCTGCTGATAAATTATGGGGTCTTGAGACTGATAAAGTATTACAGCAGATTACCCCTGATATCGGTTCTGTTGCTGTAATTGGTACTGCTGGAGAACGTGAGGTTCTTTACGCATCCATTTTGACATCATCAGGAGAACCGTTCAGTAGAGGTGGCTTTGGCGCAGTTATGGGGGCTAAAAGGCTTAAGGGAATTATCCTGAAGGCAACCCCTGCAGTCAGTAGGATTGCTGATTTGTCAGGTTTTCAGAAAGCGATGGAAGATCTTCTCCGTCTATTCAGGGCTTCTCCGTTTTTGATGGGGCCATTCGGAATTCGTGAGAATGGTACATCTGCTCTTGTAGATCTGCTGTTTCAGCGAGGCATGTTGCCAGGCAGAAGTTTTACAGACTTTTCCGGTGATCCTGCCAGTTTTAATTCTGCTATTCTCAGGGAGCGATACAGGCCTGAAAAGGGAGGTTGCGACAACTGCCTTATTGCCTGCAAGAGAGTGGCTTCTGATGGTATATGGCTTCCTGATTATGAGGCATTGGCCGCCTTTAGAGCTATATCCCCTTTTGACAGCATTGATGAGGTAGTCAGGCTCTGTAAACGGTGCGGAGAGATAGGGGTTGATCCTGTCTCATTCAGCTTGACCGTTGCAACCTTTTGCGAAACAGACGGTGGTTCTATTGATCCGGTTTTTATCGGAAAGATGCTGGAGGAACTGACTAAAGGAACAAGCAAAGGGAACAGGCTGGCTAAAGGATCTGCAAGACTTGCGTCAGAAGCTGGAGTCTCTGAGGTTGCAATGGCAGTCAAAGGTCTGGAGCTCCCACCGTTCGACCCTCGTGCTTCAACAGCTCTTGCTTTAGGGTATGCGACATCGCCTCATGGAGGTTGCCATTTGACTTCATGGCCAATCTCTTCCGAAATTCTGAGGAAACCGGTGCCGACGGATCGTTTTTCCTTTGATGGCAAGGCGCGGATCGTTGCCATTTTTGAGGATGCAAATGCGGTGGTAGATTCTCTTGCACTTTGCCGCTTTGTCTCTGCAGCCGCAGAGTTGCAGGAGCTGGCTGCAATACTTACTGCAGTTACAGGAAGGGGATACAGTCCTGCGGATCTTAAGAATATTGGGCGTAAAACTATTCTGGATGAACGTTCATTCAATCGTAAATCCGGTTTCACCGATGCAGATGATACCTTGCCTTTGCGTTTTTTTTCAGAATCTGCAAACGGATTGCCTCCTATTGACAGAAAGCGATTTGAGCAGGAACTCTCAGCCTATCACCGGATAAGGGCTGTTCAATGTCAGTAAGAGGGTATGGCAATAAAGCTGTTGGTGAAACGGGAGAACAGAGAGCAACTGAATATCTGCAGAAATCAGGCTATACGATACTGGAACGTAACTACAGAAGTCGTGGTGGTGAGGTGGATATCGTAGCCAGAGACAGGGATGGGTGTATCGCTTTTGTAGAGGTGAAGACCCGTCAGAATCTAAGTTATGGATTGCCTCAGTTTGCAGTGACACTGAGGAAACAGCACCAGATAAGCAAGGGGGCTCTTTCCTGGCTTACCAGAAACAGGATGCATGGCAGAACAGCAAGGTTTGACGTGATAGCCGTTTTGCTGCAAGATGCTACAGAACCAAAGATAGAACATATAATCAACGCCTTTGAACTGGCTTACTGAACGGAGGTTTGTATGGATTTCAGCGTTGCCATGCTGCAGATAAAACCTAAACTGGGCAGGGTTGCGGAAAACCTTTCGCTGCTTATGGAACAGATTGAACTGGCTATTGAACAAAAGGCTGATCTGGCTGTTCTGCCAGAACTGGCGCTCACCGGTTATTTTCTTAAGGATCTTGTGCCGGAGGTTGCTCTGGGTATTGACAGTCCTGAAATCAGAATCCTGAAAGGACTCTCAAAGAGGATATCTATTGCCGCAGGTTTTGTAGAGGTTACTTCTGATTATCAGTTTTACAACAGTGCTGCCTGGTTTGAAGGTGGTGAGCTGAGGCATCTCCATCGTAAGGTTTATCTTCCTACTTACGGGCTCTTTGATGAACAGCGCTATCTTGGCAGGGGTGACCGTTTTCGTGCGTTTGATACAAAGTTTGGCAGGGTGGGACTGTTGGTCTGTGAGGATATGTGGCATCTGTCCGCACCTTATCTTCTGGCGATGGATGGAGCCACAACTTTAGTATGTATTTCCAGCAGTCCTGGAAGAGGTGTGGATCATGGAGAACTGGGGACTGCGACTGCGTGGCGCAATCTGACTACTGCTACCGCAAGGTTTTTGACCTGCCGTGTAATATATATAAACCGCGTTGGTTATGAAGACGGGGTTGCATTCTGGGGTGGTTCGCATGTTGTTGCCCCTTCAGGAGAGATTATCGCGACAGCCCCGGAATTTGAACCTTCCCTCACACTGGCACGCCTCTCGGAGGCTGAGTTGAGACGGGAGCGTATAGCTTCACCTCTGCTAAGGGACGAAAATATCCCTGTTACATTACGTGAACTGGCAAAGATTGACCGGGAAAGGGGTTGCTGATGTCGCTTTTAAACATCAATACAAAACTTGTTCGTCGTATCCTGGTTGGTTTTCTGCGGGATGAAATATTGAAGGTCGGAGCCAAAAAAGCTGTGCTTGGACTTTCAGGTGGCATTGACTCCGCCCTTGTCTGTTACCTGGCCGCCGAGGCGCTTGGACCGGAAAATGTCTATGCGATTTGCATGCCTTACAAGACAAGCAATCCGGAGAGCGAGGAGCATGCCAGACTGGTGGCTGAGGCCAGTGGCGTAAGGTTTTCAGTTCTTCCGATTACGCCAATGGTTGACGCTTATTTTCAACAGTTTCCAGATGCGGACAATATGAGGCGTGGAAACAAGATGGCACGTGAACGTATGACTATCCTGTTCGACCACTCTGCGCTTTATGGCGCGCTTGTTCTGGGTACAAGTAACAAGACGGAACTTCTTCTGGGATATGGTACGCTTTACGGCGATATGGCATCAGCGCTGAACCCGATTGGCGACCTTTACAAGACGCAGATCTGGCAACTTTCAGAGGAGGTGGATGTGCCAAGACCTGTTATTGATAAAAAACCGTCCGCCGATCTATGGGCAGGTCAGACCGATGAAGAGGAACTGGGTTTTACATACCGTGAGGTGGATGAACTGCTCTACAGGATGGTTGATCAGCGGGCGGGTGTTGATGAACTGGTGGCTGAAGGTTTCAGGCATGAGTTTATCAGCAGCATATACGGCAAGGTTCAAAACTCACACTTTAAACGCCGGCTGCCTGTGATAGCCAAGGTTTCAGGTCGTACAATAGACAGGGATTTCCGTTACTCGCGTGATTGGGGTAAATAGCAGGAGTCAAACATGCCGCTTCATGTCTTTGATGCAATCAGTCCTACCATATCAACCTTGTTAGGTGGAGCCTCTGTTGATCTCTGTTCATACAGAGAGAATGAAAAGCCTCTTGAGTCCGGACTTAAGCAGGTAATCAGTATTGAGGGGCGCCACTATCTGTTTTCAGCAGCAAGAGATGGACTGCCTTTTACCGTAGCTGAGACTCAGTTCTGTATTGAGCTGTTAACAGCGTTTTCAGGTCTTTACAGCGGTTTCAAGCTTGAAGGTTATGCAGCTCACTTTCGCACTGCTCTCCTTGCCTCCATCATGGATATTACAGTCGCCCGTTTCCTGCGTGGTGACAGGAGCAAGGGCTTCTGGCCGATCCAGCAGTTGATTCAGCTGCTTAAAAGTCTTTCTTATCAGCGTTATGAAGGGAAACCGGCAACCACAGGATTTCTTGTGCATCGGACAACGGAACCGGCGCTTAAAAAAACCATAAAGGACAGGGGACATAAACTTATCCAAATGCAGCCTCATCAGAACGTCAGTTCAAACTTCCTTGATAATCCCCTTGCGTACCGTTTTATAGATGGCAACAACCTGTTCTTTATTGCAAATATACAGATGCAGGTGGTTGGTATTCTGCGTACCGGAGGGATAGCTGCCCATACAGATATTGAACGTCTTACCCAGCGCGAGCTCTTCTCGATGGTAAGAAGAAGCGGGAATGGCGCCTTTGCAATTACAGTAAATGAGGTATCGGAGATTGAGGTGCTTATCAGCCCGGCCAAGCTCCTTATCCGTCGTAAAGGTGTATGGGCTATCTTTGACCCTGACATATTCAGATCATTTCTTGCTGACAGTATTGACAGTTCGGCTGTAGATGACCTGCTCTGGACACTCTATGCTGTCTCCAAACAGCGCCACGGTACGGTTATACTTATTCATGCCGGCACGCCACGTCATCTTGCTACGCTTAAAAAGGGATCAGTTGGTGGAGATGATCCAGTTGGAAGGCTTCTGATTAGTCAGGTAAAGGGGCAGACCATTGCAGAGCTTAAACAGTCCGGCATACTTCTGAGGATACTTTCTTCCGATGGTATGACGGTTCTGGACAACAATGGGAAGCTTATGGATGCCGGTTTCATCATTGATACTTCGCATGCAAGGGAGATGGTTACAGGTGGTGGAAGAACAACCGCCGCCATTGCCGCCTCGTTTTTCGGCAAGGTTATCAAGGTTTCTCAGGATGGGCCTATAGAGCTGTATAAGGATGGCAGGCTTATTTACAGATTCGGATAGAAAGGTTTTGTTTTATGGACGTTGTTGATGATGGCCGCTGTTTTATCTGTGGCAAGGATAATCCTGTAGGTTTGAAGGCAAGTTTCATAATTGATTCTGAAAACCGTCGTGCAGAAACTACGGTTTTTATCCCGGAATATTTTCAGGGCTGGCAGGGTATCACTCATGGCGGGATAATCTCTGCGCTTCTTGATGAGATCTGTGCCCAGGCATGTATGGGAGCAGGGATGCAGGTGGTTACCAGTGAGCTTAAGTTAAGGTATCGTGCGCCGGTTCCTATCGGTTCAACTATTACTGTAAAAGGTGAAGTAACGGGAGAGCGGCGACGCCTTGTTGATGCCAAAGGGATTGCAGAGCTTGATGGAAAAGTGGTTGCTGAGGCAGAGGTTATAATGTTCAAGGTAGGATAGTTTTTTGATCTCAATAATGTCAGGCTCTGCCGGGAGAGTTATATGAAGCGGATTAACTGGCTTGAAGTAATAACCGTACTTCTGTTGCTGTTTGCTGTAACAGTTATTATTGCTGTTACAGATGCAGATCTCCGGATTTCATCATATTTCTATCAATCCGGTGGCTGGCCGGTTGGTGAGCGGTTTCCATGGAAACTGCTGTACCGGCTTGATCGATATCCCGGCCTTCTGCTTGCAATCTTTGGACTCCTTGCGGCAATTTACGGCAGTTACAATACAAGGTGGCGTTCATGGCGTAGTAATGGAGCCTTTCTGATCCTTCTTCTGGCGCTTGGTCCAGGTTTAATGGTAAACACTGTTTTCAAGGATCACTGGGGGCGCCCCCGTCCGAGGGATATAACCCAGTTCGGTGGTACGAGGCAGTTCCATGAACCCTGGCAGCCGGCATTAAGACTGAATGGCCGTTCTTTTCCCAGCGGTCATGGATCGGCTGCCTTTTATATGGCGGCTCCATATTTTATCTATCGCCGTAAAAAGCCTGTTATTGCAGGATTATGGTTTGCAGGTGGTATCTCTTTTGGAATTATGATGAGCTATGCCCGGATTGCCCAGGGGGCTCATTTTTTCAGCGATACGGTCTGGAGTCTTGGGATGGTCTATATAATGGCGGTGCTACTTTCCGGCCTTCTGCTGAGGCGAAGGGAAACCGGTATTATTCCTCTTTCAGACAGGGATTAGAATCTCCGATTAATCAGATTCAGTTATATCAAGCGCTTTCAATACATGCTCTGACAAGGTATTGGGTGAAAACTTAGCCACAAAATCATCTGCACCTGCTTCTTCAGCCTTCAGACGATTACTGGGATTGCTCATTGAACTGTGAAGAATAATCCTGATATTCTTATATGATGGAAGAGTTCGTAATGAGCGGGTAAATGTAAAACCGTCCATTCCAGGCATCTCTATGTCAGATATAATCATGTCATATCCAGCCGGTTCGCCCTTTTCCTCTTCCGACTCCAATATTGCCAAAGCCTGCACCGCAGAGAGGTGAGAGGAGTGTTCAAAGCCCAATTGATCGAGGGTCTGCTCCATCATTGTAAGGGCTGTTCGTGAATCATCAACCAGCAGTATCCTCTTTTTTTCTGCCTGCTTACGATATGTTTCCAGCTTTTTATCAACATCTGTGTTGTACCCGATAATCTTTACAAGTATCCCTTCAATATCAAGAAGCATAATAGCTTCAGCATTATCGCTATAAGCAACTGCTACCAGAGATTCCGAGTTCAGACCATCCGGTTTATGTATCTCATCCCATCCCCTTGTGAGAAGTGTTTCAGGCGCGGCGATAAGGAATGCGTTAAGCTGCTGGCTATATTCGCAGATAATCAGATAGGCCAGTTGTTGTTCAAATGCAATCGGAGGCATTTGAAGCGCCTCAGAAAGGTCTATGACAGCTATCGGTTTGCCTCTGAAGTCAACAGCGCCTTTAACAGCAGGATGGCTGTGTGGCATACGGTCAAAACGATGTGGGCTTTCAATGATTTCAATTATCTTGAAGACATTGATTCCGTAAAGCTGATTATCGCTCAAACGGAAAGTAAGCATCTCCATCTGGTTTGAGCGGGAGAGGTTGGTACGCTTAATCGCTTCATCAAATGCTGTAGCCATGTCAGGCTCCTAAATGGAATCAATTTTAATCAGTCTTCCTGTCAGCTGCCCATCCTGATTTTCAACTACTTGTACCATAACTTCACAGTTTAACAACTCTGCTTCTGAGGGATATGATATTTCAAGATAGTTTCTTGAAAGACCGCTCATAATGCCGGTTTCTTTATTATAGCGCTGTCCGAGAACAGAGAGTTTGCTGTTAATAAATTGTTCCTTGAATGCCAGGTTTTTTACTTTTCCGATATTGCGTAACTTTTCGGCTCGTTCTTTGATGATTGAAGGCTGTAGATGACCATTCATTCCAGCTGCTTTAGTGCCGTTGCGGCGGGAATATGGAAATATATGGAGACCTGAAAATGGCAGTGATTCTATTAAATGGCATGTTTCAATGAACTCTTTCTCTGTTTCACCCGGGAATCCGGCAATCAGGTCTGCTGCAATAAAGGCATCAGGCAGCTTTTTATAAATCAGCTCAATCCGTTGCTTATAGAAATCTGTATCATATCTCCGTTCCATTCTTTCAAGCAGACTATCTGAGCCGCTTTGCAGCGGTATGTGGAGATGGGGGCATATAATGGATGAGTTGCAGAAGAGTTGAAGCAGCTCGTCTGTCAGCTCGTTCGGCTCGATGGAGCCCAGGCGGAGTCTCTGTACAGCCTTTTTTGCATCGATCAGCCGGATAAGCTCAAAAAGTGTTATTCGTGGTGAAAGATCGATCCCGTATTCACCAAGATGGATACCGGTCAGCACCACCTCCTTGTATCCGGATTCAGCAAGCCTGGTTATAGCGGTTAATACTTCGTCTGAAGGTACAGAACGATATGGTCCTCTGGCCATCGGCACTATGCAATAACTGCAGCAGGCTTCGCAGCCGTTCTGAATCTGCAGAAATGCGCGAGTATGTTCTGCAAAACTGGTAAGACGTAAAGGATTGCATCCTTTCAGGCTGCTCAGATCTGTGACCTGATTTTTGTTTGATATTAAATGGTGGATTATTTTGCGTTTTTCCTCATTTCCAAGCACCAGATCAACCTCTGGCATAGCTGCGAGTTCATCTGGCGCTACCTGGGCATAACATCCGGTGGCAACTATCATGGCTTCTGGATTGTTCCTGCGGGCACGTCTAATGAGACGCCTTGATTCCCTATCGCTTCTGGATGTAACAGTGCAACTGTTAATCAAATACAGATCCGCAACTTCCGAAAAACTCAGCTGTTGCCAGCCGTCTGACTTAAGCTGCTCAATCATAGTGGCAGATTCAAACTGATTGACCTTACAGCCAAGTGTAGCAATGGCAAAGGTTTTACACTCTTTCTTTACCTCCATAATCATGAAGCTATCGGATTAAGCTCTACCCTGCTTGCAGGGGTCTTTTCCTCTTTGGGCGGTTTCAGAGGATCATCCTGTTTCTGAAAGAGTCTCTGTGATTCTATCTTCCCTTTGTTTATGAGGTGCTGCCGGACTATTGAGGCGCGTCTGTAAGCCAGTTCCTGCAATTCCTTATTTCCGACTTTAGTATTGGCAATTATAAGTTTTTTCATCTCCGAATCAGGGAGATCCTTAACCATACCTATCATATTACGTGGTTTAGGAAACTTTTCTTTTTTATAGACCAGTTTGAGATAAGCTGAATATTCAGAAGGCTCAATAACCACTGCATCAGATGTAAGACCTTCCTTGACCAATCCTTTCTTTGCCATTACGAGATACTTTTCATGTTGCATCTTCTGATGTAGCAGTTCAAAACGGTAACCTTCCGGATCTTTGTTCTTGTCAACATAAGCTGAGATTTCAACCTTAAGGCCAGGTCTCTGGTTTAAAGCTTTGGCCAGTGTGTCAAGTTTCTTGGTCTCTGATGGGGCAAGAACAGCGGAACCAGCTGCAAAACTTACGCTGCTTAGATCTTCACCGGAACCGAACATTGAAGAAAGCAGGGCAAATGGAGAAGTGGCCGCCTTGACAAATATATTTACAACTACCTTCCATACAACTCCCCAAATGCTGAACTTTGGGTCATCAGTGCGACCGGTCAGTGGCAGATCAAGATGTATTTCACCCTTTCGATCCTTTAACAAGGCTACTCCAAGACGTACCGGCAGCTTTGTCGCCTTGTCGCTTTCTACCGCATTACCAAATGTAAACTGGTCTACAAATACCTTGTTTGATGCCTCAAGGTTCTTGTTCTCAATATGATATTTAAGGTCAAGAAACAGTTTTCCCTTGTCTATCTCGTAACCAAGATAGGTGCCGGAATATGGGGTTGCCGGAGATAGTTCTATATTTTTAAATGATATTGTCAGATCAACAAACAAATCGTCTCTCAACGGGTTGACGGTGCCGGTTATCTGTAGAGGGGAATGGTTCTCCAGATTGCCACGCAGATCCACCTCTGCTCTTGAATTCATCTCTGATGAAAGCCCGCTTACCCTTCCTCCAAGATTATGGAATCTGGTGTGAAACTCTTTTGGAAGATGGGCATCACTAAAGTCCATTGTGCCATCCTGAATAGTCAAGGCATCTATTTTTATCTGTGCAGTTTCATTGGATTTCCGTTTGATTTCTGCCAGTGATTTTGTTGTTGTTAACTGTTGTTGCACTGCATCTTTCTGCTTTTCTTCTCCTTTTCCTGATGAAGCTTCTCCATCTTTCTTATTGGTTTCAACTTTTGTCACAAGATTTTGAAGGTTTAATTTTCCATCTTTACGGATTGCAATCCGTGAATAGACATTGTTAAGGGCGATTTCTCTTATGGTTAGTGAAAATGGAGCAATATTCCCTGCTATCTGTTCCAGCTGCAGGCTTTCCCACTTCAGCAGATCCTCTTCCTTTACAGTGTCAACAACATGGAAAGTACGTATACCGGCCTTGCCTCTGAATGAGCCTGTCGGTTTTCCATCCTTGCCGATTGCGACATCAAACTGCATGGCGCTGTCAAGGGTTCCTCCAAGTACAAAGACATTGACATTTTCAGGGATGTAACTTTCAAAATCCTGTATCGGCAGCTTTGAAAAGCTGGTCTCGCCTTTAAATCTGAACGGTTGAGGGTTGAGTCTCCCTTTCAGTTTTAAGGGAGCGTTTAATCCATATAATGCACTGAATGTAACCGGCATGTTTGAGAAGGCAGGGCCTGTGATATTTGCAATGTTAAGGTTTATTTTTGAAAGCCTGAAAACAGGAGGTTCAGCAAATATCTTGTCAGCAAATATGGTCGTTAAACCGGATACCTTTATGTTTGCCACTTTCCATTCAAGCGATTTTTTATCTGCCTTCAAGCTTTTTTCAGCAGTTTTCGGCTTAGGAGGAGCGGGGTTCTGGCTGTTTACCTTTGCCGGTTTTAAGATCAAAAGAGGTGATATCTTTCCATCTGCCTCACGCGATATTTTTACTGTACCTCCGGAAACCTTTATATCATCTATACCTGCCTTATTCTCCTTCTGACTGAAGCTTATACCTGTCAGATCAACAACTTTCAGGGATGCCATGTCTTTGTCGCCATAGTTGGCATTTAGATCTTTTAAATGAAGTCCCAGATCCTTTATAGAAACGCCGTCCTGCGTATTCCAGGCTGCCTTGCCTTCCAGTCCCATATTCCCTTTTACAGGCGAGGCAAGGGTTTCTTGCAGATAAGGCCATGCCCTTTGCAGAGCTACGCCTGTCAGATTAAACTGGCTGGTTGCGGCGAGAGGGGATAGGGTTGCTGTGCCGGAAGATGAAAAAGATTCACTATTGTCACCGTTAAAACTAATCTCATATCTGCTTTCAATTTGCGGAGCGGTTGAGATGTTTGATATTTTTGCATTAATAGCAAGAACCTTTGCCTTGAAACCGTTTAAAGGGGTTTTATCTATAAATCCAATAGAACCGTCTGTTATTCTGGTTGAATCAACCAGTAACTGTAGTGGGTGTTCAGATTTCTTTTTTGACTCCTTTTGTGCAGGGTTATTATTTTTGTTCCCTGCCGGGATGATACGCTCAAAATTCAGTTTTCCTGATGAGTCTCGTACAGTATGAATAGCCGGAGTATCAAGGTTTATCTCATGGATTTCTACCTTGCGGCTGAACAGCTCCACCTCTCTGGCCTTTACAGATAGGCTCTTGATAGATACGAGCGGGGCGTTATCCTTCTCCATGATCTTTATATCATCAACTCTGGTCAGCCCTTTAATCAGCAACTGAGGTCTCTTGTTCTCATAAATCAGGTAGGCGACTTTAAGATCAAGCGATAGCCTTCCGCTATCAAGCTTTATAGGAATTTCAGCCGGAATATATGAGAAATAGTGAGGTAGTTCCAGATTTGCAAGTTTTATATCCAGATCTGTTTCCATTGATTTGGCAAGAGGTTTTGTCTTGCCGCTAAATTTGAATTCGGCTCCGTTTATTACTGCTCTAAATCTGGGATCAGTATATTTTTCTGCCAGATGCGGGATATTGCTTATAAAAGGAATGGCAAGTTCCATCTCCCTTACAGTATGTTTTTTCCCTCCGGCAATCGCCTGATCATCGAAATCAATGTTACCGCCACTTATTAAAATATTGTTGATTGAAAAGCGGGGAGAGGCTGTTTTTTCTTTTTTAGGCTGTTTTGAAAGATGGTCAACTATATCTGAAAAGTTGTATCGGTTGGCTGCTGTCCGAATCAGATGCAACTCTGGTTTTGCAATATTTAGCTCATCTATAACTGGCGCTAAACGGAAGATACTGCTGCCGGAAATTGAAACTCTCAGATTTTCAAGCTGTACAAACGGAGATTTCCTGTCAGTTTCAAACAGCTTGAAGTTTTGGATAGTCAAAGTCATGCCAAAAGGATTGAAACTTATCTTTTCGATATTGGCTATTCTGTCTGTTGCTTTTAGAATTCCTTTTTCAACCTGATTTTTTATTATTCCGGGCAGAATGAGAACAGAGAAGAGAATGAAAGTAATAAAGAGTCCACCACTCCATAATCCCAATTGTTTCCGGTGGTTCTTTAGCCATGCAGATAGTCTGTTCATAGAGCCTCCTTATCCATATCTTTCAGGAATTAAGTATACAACAGTTTTAACTCTATAAATAGTATTGGTCTGTTTAAAATAATTCACCATTAAAGTATACTTAGAAAAAAGACAAATTTCTGGAATAATCTATGTCCCTGAGGATTTATACAAGCAACCGGATGGAAAAACTTGTGGATTGCCTTGCCTCTGTTCTGGCTGAGCCGCTATCTTCGCCGTTTTTGACTGAGATGATAGTGCTTCAAAGCAAGGGGATGCAACGCTGGCTTTCAATGGAGTTGGCTGCAAGATTGGGGGTTTGGGCAAACTGTAGTTATCCTTTTCCAAATGCCTTGGTAAACCGTTTTTTTAAGAATTTTTTCCCGGATAACTGCTCTGTTGAACTGTTTTCTCCTGAAGTCATGAGATGGAGATTATTCGAGTTGTTGCCGGAGCTTTCTGCAAATGAGCTATTTGTCCCTTTGCATAGATATCTTGAAAATGACATTGATGATCTCAAGCGTTTTCAACTGTCAACCAGAATTGCAGATCTCTTTGATCAGTACAGTATCTATCGTTCTGATATGCTTCTCAGATGGGAAGAGCAGGGAGGGGGGAATGAAGAGGATGAGCTATGGCAGTCTCAGCTTTGGAAATCTCTTTATGAACGGCATGCTGGTGTTCACAGAGGGGAGCTTAAAGAAAAGTTCTGCAGCAATATCCTTTCGATGCAAGGTGCTGAATCGGTACCTGAGAGGATCTCCTTGTTTGGCGTTTCATACCTTCCGGCCTATCATCTTGAAATTATCGCCGCTATTTCCAGGATTACTGATGTTCATCTCTTTTTTCTAAGTCCTACCAGAGAATACTGGGCTGATATTGTCAGTAGCAGCCTGTTGGCCAGATTGTCACCTGAAGAGCGGGAGCGCCGTTTTGAAGGCAATCCTTTGCTGGCATCTCTTGGAAAACTTGGCAGGGAGTTTTCCGAACTTGCAGTTGAGCTTGGCACTGTTGCTGTTAAAGAGCTGGATCTGTACGCAGAGCCAGAGGGAAAATCTCTGCTTTGCCGGATCCAATCGGATATTTTGAACCTTACAGGCGCTGAAGAAGGCAGGGTAAGGCAGATAATTGCTGAAGATGACCATTCAATACAGATACATTCCTGCCATAGTCCGCTTCGTGAGGTTGAGGTTCTTTATGATAACCTTTTGGCTATGTTTGAAGCAGACCCTGCTCTGGAACCGCGAGACATCATTGTAATTACTCCTGATATTGAACTGTATGCCCCATATATTACAGCCGTCTTCGAAGGGCAGCAGAATCCTTCAAAACATATTCCTTATTCCATAGCGGATCATGCTGCTGCAACGGAGGGAGAGGTTGCAAAAGCCATCCTTCAGCTTATCGGATTGCCCGGCAGCCGCCTTACTGTCCTTCAGCTTCTGGAACTGATTTCTATTCCATCCGTAATGCGGCGTTTTGATATTTCAGAAGGTGATTTGCCGCTTATTCATGATTGGCTGGAAAAGACTAATATCCGATGGGGACTGGATGAATCTGACAGAAAAAGGTTAGGGCTTCCGCCCTACAGATCCAATTCCTGGAGAGCCGGTCTTGAGAGGCTGTTGCTTGGTTACGCTATCGCCGGTTCTGAGGAACAGCTTTATGACGGGATACTGCCTTACAATGATATGGAAGGTGCTTCTGTTTCTCTGCTAGGTAACCTGATTGATTTTATTGACAGAATTGAACAGTTCTGCAGTCGTATTGATACTCCCCGTTCTCTGGCTGCATGGTCTGATGATCTGCTTGCAACTCTGGAACAGTTTGTATTAATGGATGATGATAGCTCGCAAGAATTTCTGACTGTGTCAACTGCCTTCAGTGAGTTGGCTGAGTTACAGAGGTTGTCTGGCTTTTCCGGAGATCTTACGCTTGCTGTTATACGTTCCCTGCTTTCCACCCGTCTTAAAACAATGGAACCGGGAGCCGGTTTTATTACAGGTGGAGTTACCTTCTGCGCCATGCTTTATATGAGCAGTATCCCTTTTAAGGTTATCTGTATGATTGGTATGAATGATGGCGCATTTCCACGCAGGAATATAGCATCCGGTTTTGATCTTATTGCATCTCATCCAAGGCCTGGAGATCGTTCGCTCCGTGATGAGGATCGCTATCTTTTTCTTGAAACAGTCCTTTCAGCCCGTTCCTCTCTTTATATATCATTCACAGGGCAGAGTATCAGGGATAACAGCGAAATTCCGCCTTCGGTGCTTGTCTCCGAACTGTTTGATATAATTGGACGTGGATTTCAGTTCGAGGGTGGGAAAAAGCCGGAAGAGAGGCTTGTTACAATACATCGGCTACAGGCGTTCAGCAGGCATTATTTTACCGGAGATGCATCTCTGTTCAGTTTCTCAGAAGAAAATTTCAAGGCTGTTTCGGAGCGTTATGACGGGACAGGGATCAAAACGGAATTTATGCCTGAAAATATGCCTGAGCCAGATGAGCTGTGGCGTGAGATTTCTATAACAAGGTTGCTCCGTTTTGTTGTCAATCCGGCGAAGTTTTTTATTGAGAACCGCCTCGGAATACGTCTGACCGGTATAGCAGAGCCGCTTGAAGAGAGAGAACCTTTTGGGATGAATGCCCTTGAAGCGTACTCATTAAAAGACGATGTTGTGAAACATGTTTTAAAGGGGGGTAAGGGGGATGACCTGTTTCCAAAGGTTCGAAGCATGTCCGGTCTGCCGCCTGCTGTTCATGGAGAGCTGCTATTTAAAAATATAGCTGTGGAAGCGACATTGTTTGCAAGGAAGGTTGAGATTGAAATCAACGAATCCGAGCCTTTGCCTGATATGGATTGTGAACTGTTCATAGATGGTTTCAGACTGTACGGAACAATTAAGCAGATTTATCCCTCAATGCTCTGCCGATACCGTTGTTCAAGGCTGAAGGCTGCGGATCAGCTAAAGGCCTGGGTTGAACATCTGATAATGAATGCAGTCGCCAGAGAAGGCTATCCAATGAGGACACGGCTTGTTATGTCAGACAGGACAGTAACCTTCAGTAAGCTGGATAAGCCGATGGAAATTCTGGCTCAGCTGATTGAACTTTACTGGCAAGGGCTTGCAAGACCGCTTCCTTTCTTTCCGGCCTCTTCAATGGCCTGTGCAGCGGCAAAAGGTGGCTGGGATATCAGAAAGGCTTACGCTAAATGGGAAGATTCATTTATTCCTGGTATCGGAGCTATCCCTGGCGAAGCCAAAGATCCTTATTTCAATCTCTGTTTTGGGAAGAAGGATCCGTTTGATGAACAGTTTGAGCATATTTCACGCGCCTTGCTGGAGCCGATGCTTCTTAACATGAGTTTGAGTTAAATGAACGAACTTGACCATCTCCATATTGATCTTTCAGGCAGACATCTGATTGAGGCAAGCGCCGGCACAGGGAAGACCTTTGCGATTGCGATGCTCTATCTTCGGATACTGGTAGAACAGAGGCTTGAGCCGGATCAGATTCTCGTTGTGACATATACAGAGGCGGCTACAAAAGAGCTGAAGGGTAGAATAAGAGCCAGGATAAGGGAGGCTCTTTCTGTTTTTGAAGGGAAAATAATCGATGACCCTCTGCTTCAAGGTTTATATGAAAATGTAAACGGCCTTTGGGGCGAAAGGGCAGAAGTCAGGTGGCTGCTTGACAGGGGACTTAAGCTGTTTGACACCGCTTCAATATTTACAATCCATGGGTTTTGCAGGCGTGTGCTTCTCGAAAATGCCTTTGAAAGCGGTTTTAGATATGACACCGAGTTGATTACGGATCATAAACCTCTTCTTAGAGAGATTGTGGATGATTTCTGGCGTCGTTCATTCTTTTCTCCCTCCTCAAGAATGCTCCGTCACCTGCTGGAAAGCGGTGTTTCATCTGATTCACTCTGGCAGTTTGCAAGTCGCCTGGCAGGAAACAGAGGGGTCAGGATTATTCCGCAATTTGATACTGCGGCTATTGCTGCTATTGAAACTGAAGCTTTAAAGTTTTATCAAGAACTGCAGTTTCTCTGGAAGAATAAACGTAATGAGATAGTTGGGCTTATATCTACAGATAAGGGTCTTAAAAGGGCTGAAAAGGCTTACCGTGCTGATCTACTTCAAGGGTATTTTGATCAGATGGACAGTTTTGCATCTGCTGAGAATCCGTTTGATCTGCCGGTTGATTTTGAAAGGTTTTGCAGTTCAGGTATTGCGAGAGGGACAAAACCTACCGGAATTGTGCCGCAGCATAGCTTTTTTGATTGCTGTGAGCTTCTCAGGCATAAAGTAAATGAACGGTTGCAGGGTTTCTGTGCCGAGTTGATAGATTTTTGCAATACAGAGCTTCCAGTTCGTAAAGAACAGAGAAATATCCGCTTTTTTGATGATCTTTTAAATGATCTTTCAGATGCCCTGTCGTCTGAAAATGGCGATATGCTTGCCGGAAAGTTGAGAGGAAGCTATAGGGCAGCCCTGATTGATGAATTTCAGGATACCGATCCGGTGCAGTACAAAATTTTCGACAGGATCTATGAAAGTTCAAAACTGCCGCTTTTTCTGATTGGTGATCCGAAGCAGGCTATCTACAGCTTCAGAGGCGCTGATATATTCGCATATATGCAGGCTGCCAAAGGGATGCCTGAAGAAAGGCGGTTTACGCTTACCAGAAACTGGCGCTCTACTCCTTTATTACTTCATGCCTTCAATAGGATCTTTTCTTCTGAACGCAATCCTTTTATTTATGAGCAGATTAAATATCATCCTCTGGTATCCGGAAAGATAACAGGGACAGAGTTCTCTGCCGGATCAGGGAGTCAGGCTCCGATGCAGGTCTGTCTTTTACCCTCAGATGGTCTGAATGTTACAGAGGCGCAGAAAATTATTCCAAAGTTGGTAAGCGCCGAGATATCCAGGTTACTTTATGAAGGCCTTAATGGAGAAGCGCTTATAGGTGATAAACCTGTTGAGCCTGCTGATATTGCAGTTATTGTCAGAAGTCATTATCAGGCAGCAAAGATTCGGGATGCCTTGAATCTGCTTGGAATCCCGTCTGTGCTTAGAAGTGATATGACGGTCTTTGATACGGATGAGGCAGTTCAACTTTCTCAGCTTATAAAGGCGCTGCTTGAACCCTGGCGGGAAACAGCAGTCAGGTCTGCACTTGTATCTGATCTGTTCGGCCTTTCTGGCAGCGACATTGCGTCGTTTTTTGATGATGAGGCAGGCTGGGATAATTATCTGCAGCGATTTCATGAATATCACCAGATCTGGCGTGACAAAGGTTTTATGCTGATGGCTCGTCTGCTCCTTAATAGGGAAGGGGTGAGGGGGCGTCTTTTAAAATATCCTGATGGTGAGCGGCGTCTGACAAATCTACTGCACTGTCTGGAGATAATTCATGCAAGGGAGCATGAAAGCCGGGCAGGGATCGAGGCGCTGGCGAGCTGGTTTAATCAGCGTATCTCATCAAGGCAGAGAAACGAGGAACATGAAATACGTCTTGAAACTGATGAGAAAGCCGTAAAGATACTAACCGTTCATATCAGTAAAGGACTTGAATATCCTATAGTTTTTTGCCCTTATTTATGGAACGGCATAATTGAAGATGATGAACTGATAAGCTTTCATGACGACTATAACCTTGTAAAAGATTACGGCTCTGCTGATTTTGAGACAAACAGGATCACAGCCCGAAAAGAGCTTCTTGCCGAGAGCCTGAGGCTGCTTTATGTGGCTGTTACAAGAGCCAGATATCGTTGCTATCTGTATACCGGAAAGGTGGCCGGCTCTGGTCGAAACCGGCCGGAGAGTTCGCCGCTTGCATGGCTGTTTCATGCATCTTCTTCTGTTAGTGAGGAGACCGGGGATCCGGTAACTGCTCTGCTCGAACAATATAAAGGGCTCTCTGCTGAGAAAATTGAAGAACACCTTAAAGCGATAGCAGTTGAGAGTGGTTCTGCCATATCGATTACAAAATTGAATGAAGATGAGAAAGTATATGAATGGAAATTTTCAGAACCTGTCGCTGATCAGCTAATCTGTCGAAAATTTAGAGGAACTATCAGAAATGACTGGCGAGTTGCCAGCTTTACAGGATTTGCATCTCATGATCCGAAAAGGGCTGAACTGCCTGATCGTGATGAATCTGCCGCTGAAATAGAGATAGAAAGGCAAAAAAATAATCTTGCTGATAATAGCAATAGCCTGAACATATTCAATTTTCCAAAAGGAGCCAGGGCAGGTATTTTCCTGCATTCTCTTTTTGAGAAGCTGGATTTTGAAAACTGTTCAGGAGATACAGTTTACAAGGCTGTACAGGAAGCTCTTCTGCAGTACGGTTTTGACAGTGAATGGCAGTCGTGCATCTCTGATATGATTTGCAATCTGGTATCAACCAGTCTCCCGTCCAGCCATAAAAGTTTCAGGCTCTTAGATATCAGAAAGGGGAGATGGCTGACGGAATTTGAATTCTTTTTCCCGCTAAAGTTTGTAAAACCGGAATCACTGGGCGCCTGCCTGAGAAGTCACGGACTCTCATACACAGCGGCGGATCTTGATGCTGTCTCATCCGCTCTGCAGTTCAGGCCGGTAAGGGGAGTTGTCAGAGGCTTCATGGATCTGGTTTTTGAATATGAAGGATTCTATTACCTGCTGGACTGGAAATCGAACCATCTGGGGTACTCAGTTGAGGATTACGGTAAAGAGGCGATAAAGCGCGAGATGGAACGTAATCTTTATCCTCTGCAGTATCTTCTCTACACAGTGGCGCTTAATCGCTTCCTTGCCATTCGCGTTCCTGAATACAGTTACGAAAGAAGTTTCGGAGGGGTCTACTATCTCTTTCTGCGTGGTATGAGCGGGTCGCAATCCGAGCCTTTCGGCATATTCCATGATATCCCTCCTTTAAGGCTGATTGAAGATCTTACGGCTTTACTTGTTGAGTCTGAAGGCCATGTTTAATTATGAAGATTGAACTTAGAACAATTGATTATAAATTTGCCGATTTTATCTGTAGAAACAGTGATGCCGGAATCAAGACCATTTTGTGGCATGTAACTGCGCTTTTAAGTCTGGCTGTAGGGAAGGGTAATATCTGTCTTCTCCTTGCTGATATTGCCGGTTCCGCTTGTTCAATTAACGGGTCAGAGTTTAGTATGCCGGAGGAAAAGGAGCTTGTTTCCGTTTTAACTTCATCTCCGGTAGTTGGTACACCTGGCGATTTTTCCCCACTGATACTTGATGAAAAGGGTAGAATCTATCTCCATCGTTACTGGCGTTATGAACAGGAACTGGCCAGGATTTTACTGGAAATGGCCTCATCCACAGAGTCTTTATCAGAAGAGAGATTGCGAAGCTCTCTTGAACGGTTATTTCCGTCAAAGGATAAGAATGAGACAGACTGGCAGGCGGTGGCTGCTGTAGCTGCCTTGAGAAAACGGTTTTGTCTTATTTCCGGCGGTCCAGGAACCGGCAAGACATCAACCGTAGTCAGGATAATTGCGATGCTGATTGAACAGTATCCTGAAAAAAATTTGAGGATTGCCCTTGCCGCGCCGACAGGCAAGGCTGCCGTAAGGCTTAAGGAGTCAATTCTTAAGACTAAAGAGAGCCTGGAATCTACTGATGATATCAGGCAGCGGATTCCATCTGATGTTTCGACCATACATCGTCTGCTAGGGACAATTCCAGGTTCTGTAACATTCCGTTACAACTCTGAAAATCCGATGCCGTTTGATCTGCTGGTTGTTGATGAGGCTTCAATGCTGGATTTGCCTCTTATCTCCAAACTTGTTACGGCGCTTAAGAAAGATTCACGTCTCATACTTATCGGAGACAGGGATCAGTTGGCTTCAGTTGAGGCCGGAGCTGTGCTGGGTGATATATCAGGTAATGGAAGGCCGGAGCTATTCTCTCCTGGATTTTGTAAACTGTTTGCAGATCTGACCGGAAAAGCTCTCTCTGCTGCCAGTTCAGATGAAAAAGATATCAGGCTTGCCGATACAATGGTTCTGCTAAAAAGAAATTACCGTTTTAAGGCGGATAGCGGTATAGGTCTTCTTGCAACCGCCATCAACATAGGTGATGGGAGGAAGGCGCTGGATCTGCTTGATGATGCAACGTTGCCGGGGATAAGCTGGAGTTCCGCTCCTCCGCCGGATCAGTTGAAGAGTTTTATCAAAGAGCAGATTATTGACGGTTACAGCTATTACCTTAAGGCAGAAACAGTTGAAGAGGCTCTGTCACGTTTTGATTCTTTCCGCCTGTTATCCGCACTGAGAGAAGGACCGTTCGGAGTAACAGGGATCACGGCTCTTGTTGAAGAGATACTTTCGGAACATGGTCTGATAAACAGATGCAGTCGCTTTTATAAGGGACGCCCGGTTGTTGTTACTGCAAATGATTACGGTATGAAGCTGTTTAACGGGGATATAGGACTGATCTTTCCTGATGAAGATGGCAGACCCAAGGCCTGTTTTCCTGATCCTGGCGGAGGTGTGAGGTGGATATCACCCTATAGGCTGCCAGAGCATGAAACGGTATTTGCGATGACGGTGCACAAAAGCCAGGGAAGCGAATTTGATGACATACTGATGTTTCTGCCTGATCATGCCGCCAGTCTGCTTTCAAGGGAGCTGATCTATACAGGAATTACCAGAGCCAGAAAATCTGTTTCTATTATTGGCGACAGAGAGCTGTTTGTAGCTGCCGCCACAAGGAGGATTGAGAGAAAATCCGGTCTTGAGGATGCACTCTGGAATACCGGTTGTTAAACCTGAAAACTGATCAGACAGAACCAAAACTGTCTATAAGAAACCTGGCTATGCTTCGTTTGGAAGGTAGTCTTGAAGGAAGTGAACCGATCGTAAACCATCTGGCATCGTCAATTTCCTTACCGTCAACCTTAACCTCTCCTGAAGCGTAATCTGCTACAAAACCTACCATAAGTTGAGAAGGGAAAGGCCAGGCCTGGCTGGCGACGTATCTGACATTCTTGATCTTTACCCCTGTTTCTTCCATTGCCTCACGGATAGCGCATTCTTCCAGTGACTCACCAACATCGAGAAAGCCTGCTACAAGGCTGTAGCGGCCTGCAGGCCATTCCGGTTTGTGTATCATAAGCAGCTGGTTATCACGGCGTATAATCACTATGGCGCATGGATGGATATGTGGATAATGTTCAGCTCCGCAGCCATCGCATTTTTTCCCCCAGGTTTCCGGAAGCTGCTGGAGGTTTCCGTTGCAGATAGAACAGAATCTGCTTGTCTTTTGCCAGTTAAGAAGTTGTTTTCCAACTCCGGCAAGGCTTAGCAGTTCAGGGGCAAGCTTCTCCTGAAAGACGTTGAACGGTTCAATAATGAACCCTGCTGGAGGTTCTGAATCTGATGGAATTGAAATAGCTCTGACCGGTTTTCCTTTAAGGGATGCAAAGGTGAGAGGTTTTGGCTCATTTTCAAGCCATTCTGGTAAAGCAGTGGTTGGCAGGGTGGCGCTTTCTTCTTCTCCATGCAGTAAAATATTGTTTCCCTTAATAATTATCCATATTCCTTCATTATGATAGTCATCCTGCTGGGGAGTAGGGTGAATTACTAATTCTTCCGGCATGGAAAGGCGGTTGAAAGGAAGATTTATCGTTTCAGGATATGGCAGTTTAGGTTCTTTCTTATCTGCACCAAGTTCACGTTTTATTGTGGCTACCGCCCCTGGAAGTTTGCAGGAGGCGCCTGAGAATGGGTTGGACATGTACTTACCTCCAAAATGTTTTGTATACCTGATAGCAGACAGTGAAGCGGATTTACAGTAAAATCAACATAATCTCAAAAGTATCAAGATGTTGCTTGACGTTGGAGATAAATTCAATACAATTCAGAAATGCCTCGTTTTCTACCTGACAATTTACTCTCATTTTGCCGCTTGCTCCTCCTTATTGGAGCTGTTTTTTTTCTTGCATTCCTTGCGTGGTATATTTTGCTTCTATATTTGCCGCCTGGAGACGGTAAGCAGGTACATGCCCTTACTGTTGCAAAAGGAGCCAGTTTTTCAACTGTGGCAGATGAGTTGAATCAGACCGGCATGATAAGGAGCAGTCTGCATATAAAGATTCTGGCTCGTTTAAGAGGCCTTGATAGAAGTATGCAGACAGGTGATTATCGTATATCCGACAAGATGCTTCCGACAGAGATCCTGGAAAAAATGGCTAATGGTCAGACAGATGCGTGCAAGTTTACTCTTCCAGAAGGTTATTCAATGTATCAGGCTGCCGAGTTGCTTGAAAACCAGGGGATATTCAAACGTGACAGGTTTCTCGCTGCCTGCGCTGATGAGAAGCTGCTGGCAAGACTGAAGATAAACGGTAAAACAGCTGAAGGATACCTCTTTCCTGGAACTTATCAGATCGGTTTCAAGATGGATGAAACAGCGTTGATAACAGAGATGGTTCTTGAATTCAGGCATCGAATGAAACCTTTGCAATCATACCTTGAACAGTCTCGCCTGCCGCTTTCAAAGGTTGTAATCCTTGCTTCTATAATAGAAAAGGAGGCTGTTTCTGCCGAGGAAAAACCGCTTATAGCATCTGTTTTTTTAAACAGATTGCGGATAGGTATGCCGTTACAGAGTGATCCGACAGCAATTTACGGAGTGAAGATCTTTGGCGGTACGGTAACGAAGCAGGATCTGCAGCGCCCTGGCTCATACAATACGTATAAGATTAAAGGCTTGCCTCCCGGGCCGATTGGAAATCCGGGCTTTGATGCTATTCTGGCGGTCTTGCAGCCGGCTATTACGGATTATTTTTATTTTGTGGCAAGAAAGGATGGAACACACCAGTTTTCAATGACACTTGTAGAGCACAACAAAGGGGTTAATCGGTTTTTAAGAAAAGGGAAAAAACGTTAGCTGTTATGAGAAAGATATGCCGTCAGCATCCTCAATGACGATTTCAAGTTCTGCCAGAGCAACCTCTTTTAAACCAAGATAATGAGTCTCCGGAGCTGAAAACAGGGAGATTGATGGATCAGACGGATGGAGTGAACGCCCCTTATGTTGTCGAGTAAGGATATTATCCATGTGGGACAGACTGCAATTTTAGTAGAAATGATGTTTCATTCATTCTGGTGGATGATAAGCCGATTCCGGTTGAAAAGCGGCTACCGGGGATTGACAGGAACGTGGCGCAGGCTTTGAATGCTTTGATTCAGAAAGATGCGAGGAAGAGACCGGCAACAGCGCGGGAGTTTATCAAGGGTATTGGCGGTTGATGGTTACAATCAAGAAATTGGTTGGTCTCCCTTCACAATGAATGCTATATTAGGCGCTAATATAAACATTTATTTTGAAGCGAGGTGGTTGTAATGAACATGATTTTTGCCGCGATGAGTACCAATGTTACCGAATTGAAAAGAAATTATGCCTCCATTCTCAAGCAGGCGGATGATGGGCCGGTGGCAGTCATGAACCATAACCGGCCGGAGGCGTACCTGTTGCCAGCAGCGTATTATGAGCGGCTCATCGCCTATATGGAAGACCTTGAGGATGCAAAGCTTGTGCGTGAACGCTCGGCAGGCCCATTCGTCGAGGTAAGCCTTGATGAGTTATAAATTACGGTTTCACGAACTTGCGCTCACCGAATGGCAGAAGCTTGATAACAGCATACGGATACCTTTGAAGAAAAAATTGGCTGAACGACTGGTGAACCCCCGCGTCCCTGCATCGGCGTTGTCCGGTATGCCGGATTGCTACAAGATCAAACTCAAAGAGCTTGGCTATCGCCTTGTTTACCGCGTGGATAAGGATTTGATTTTTGTAACGGTCATTGCTGTCGGTAAGAGAAACAGAAATCAGGTGTATACGGATGCACAGGCGCGGATATGAAATTTGGGCAATTTTTAGTAGTGTTTTTAATAGTATCAGGTTGTTAAAGCAAGATTTCGGCATGCTGAAGTTGGTTGTATAGCCAACAGCATGTTTTGCATGACCTGACGATGGATCGTCACAAGCGGCATTCCCACGCAGGAGCGTGAGAACGATTAAAAATGATTGGCTTCCCCAAATGCTTCTATTGGGGATACAATCTTTTCAGCCAGTCAAAATCTGGATTCCGGCTTCAAGCTTGCTGGAATGACATAATCAAGGGTTGAAGAGGTTGAATAATTTCGAACCTGGGACGCTGTATGGGGGAGGTCTGAGGGTAGGATGATGGTTGACGGGCGTATTGCTGAAGGGACTGGTCAATTTCTTGCCGGAGGCAAGTAATTTAGAAATTGCTTGGGTTAGATCTACGACAGGTGTGTTGATGGAGATGTTGTTGAATTTTTCTATTTAAGCACTCATAGGATAAATACTCCATTTGGGAGGATCTCCCGTTCATGCGCGTGCGCGCGTGAACGGGTCAATAATGAGTTAGGCCAGAAAATGAATCACAGTGAACTTTGCGAACACTACTATAGTATTCTTACATTCACTTATGCCCTTGAAGACGCATACTTCTCTCTACATCTTGATTTGCAGAGATCTGACAATATTTATTCTAAGTTTAGTGACTTTGGCTACAAGTCCGTTATTGAGTTAAGCGCAAAATTCATCACCTACTTGGAACTTTTTGTGGCAATGCGCTGGTGCCTACGTGAGCTATTTGGTTCTAAATATGGCCACTTAGAAGGAACCCTTAATGACATTCAATTGAAGAATGCATTTGAAACAATGGAGTCAGAGCTTCCAATTATAGACGCTATTTGGTGGTCGCTCCGTAACGAAATACACCACTCAAAACTGCCTAAGATACGGCCCTCTGTTGTATGTCGCCTAGGGTCAACAACAGAGTTTAGAGGACATACTGTTCCAACGCCTAAAAAATACGAAAAGTGGGTCAACGAACATGCTGTTAAATCCTACCTTTTTGACAAAGAAAGACCAACATTCATTGGAGCACTGAAAGGACACTATTTGTCCGTCACTAAAATTCATGGCATCTGCCTAGAATCACTTATTAATAAATCAAATAACTTGTTCGGGAAAGGCATAGTATTTTCACTTTAGCAAGCCACCTATCACAGCATCAGATAAACTCATAAAGGCCTAACGGCTCAATCAACTCGGACTGGCTTACTGTGCGCTGAATTTCACAAGTTCCTCAGTCGTCAGTTAGCAGGTTAGTAAGGCAGCACCGAGCCGGCGTCGCCAGCCGGTTATCTCGTGAACGTTGGACGAACAAATTCGAAAGAGAGAGAAAAATTCGAATTTCTGAGGAGTCAAGTTTATGATTGGTTTTCTGATAATACTTGCGCTCGTAGCGGCCGTGGCAGTTCTTGTAACTCGATCGCGTTCCACCCTATCAACACATGGCTCAGACCAAATACTACAAGATTCAAACGAGCCTGAGATTAAGCACGACAGGTGGCATACAGATATAGAGTTGAAAACACCCGTTGATCTCCAGGAACTGAATATTGATGCTGGTGATGAATTGTCCAATTTTGTCAAAAATATTCCATCAGAAGAAAGAAAAGAACATTACTATAGGGCGACCATTGTGCCGGGACACGATATTGGCATTGGGGTGACGCGAGGAAAGATCTGGATTGATGTCATATCCCGCGACAGACGAAGCGGAGAAAAACAAGGCGCATTCACCGGACCATACGCGATATCAGGTTTTCATATTACTGAGTCCCGCTGGTCGTATGGAGCAGGACCACCAGGGGCAATGATAATTCGTAAATTTCTTGCTGAACAGTTTGGAACCCCGGAAAGAAGGCGCTACTTTGTTTGAAAATAAGAAACCGCCCCGCGGAGTTCACGGAGTTACGGAGTTCAGGTGACGGTATATTTAACTCTTGTCAAGGCCATTAAATCTCAAAGACACTTCATTGTTGTTCCCCCAAATATCAACTGCCATAACAAGGCAATTTAAAACAATCTGAATCTCTCCTTACCGAGAGATTCAGATGAAAAATTAGAGGATTGCCAGAAGTAAAACTGCGTGCTAGACTAAGTTTAGCAATAAGGGGGCGAGTATGCAGAGTGTCAATATGTTTGAGGCTAAGACCAATCTTTCAAAGCTGGTTGATGCTATCGAAAGCGGTCGGGAAGACGAGGTAGTTATTGCCCGTAATGGCAGGCCAGCGGCACGACTGGCACCACTTTCGGATATGCCAGTGGGACTGCGGCTGGGGGTGGCAAAAGGCATGTTTGTTCTGCCTGACACCTTTGACAGAGACAATGAAAACATAGCAGCTCTGTTTGAAGCAGGGGCAGTATGAGGTTGCTTCTTGATACGCATATTGCCCTATGGGCAATCAGTGATGACCCCAAGCTTTCCGGTTCGGCACGATCGTTGATTACTGCTCCAGAAAACGAAATAATTGTAAGCGCCGCTTCGATATGGGAAATAGCCATAAAGCATAGTCTTGGACGAAGCAACATGCCAGTTTCGGCTGCTGATGTCCTGAAATGGTTTCGAGAATCGGGGTACCGCTTGCTTGCTATAAGCCCCGAACACACCGTTATGGTGGAATCCCTGCCATCACTTCATTCTGATCCTTTTGACCGGATTTTGATTGCCCAGGCTCTGTACGAACCGCTCAGATTATTGACTCATGACGCTTTGCTAGCCCGCTATAGTGACATGATTATCCTGGTGTAAGATATCTCGTCTGACTCTAGTGCGTTATACAGCATATTCATGGAATTTCCGGCGCAGATTCCGGTGACATCCATGATTAGTTTTGTCAAAACCACTCGCCATCAACTAATCCCTAACGGCTCAATTAACTCGGACTGGCTTACTGTGCGCTGAATTTCACCAATACCTCAGTCGTCAGTTTTCAATGACACTAGGAGAGCACAACAAAGGGGTTAAACGGTTTTTAAGAAAAGGGAAAAAACGTTAGCTGCTATGAGACAGATATTCCGTCAGCATCCTCAATAACGATTTCAAGTTCTGCCAGGGCAACCTCTTTTAAACCAAGATAATGAGACTCTGGAGCTGAAAACAGCGATATTGACGGATCAGAAGGATGGAGTGAGCGCCCCAGCTTCTTGCAAGCCATGTTTGAAAGTCTGACAGTTACAAGCAATATATTTGAATGGTCAAATTCATCTGCATGGTGATTTTTTGCTATATCGCAGTAAAAATCAGGGAAGTTCCAGCTTGTCATAAGGTTGTAGCCAACCTCTTCATGCATGGCCTCGATGATCTCGTTTATCAATTGATCTGAAAAATGAACGGAAGTCTCATTGTTCTTAAGGATATCATCAAGCACCTTTAATAGTGCAAGGCTTCCTATATCATGCATCAGACCACCCATAAACGACTCTGCCGCCATTCCGGTGTAGCCTGCTTTTCTGGTCAGCCACTTTGCTCCAACAGCACAGGCGAGAGAGTGCCCCCATAGAGCTTGCATCATCCTGTTTAGTGTCTCGTTGGATGAGTTGTAAAATTCAAACTGGGATGCCAGCATTGCCATGTTGGCAATCTCTTGGGCGCCCAGCCGGATTATGGCATCTTTTATAGTGGCTATTTTTGTAAGTCCGGCATAGTAGGATGAATTTGCAACCTTTAAGACTCTTCCTGAAAGGGATTGATCTTCGCTTATAAGCTCTATTATGTCATCTATATCAAAGCTGCGTGAAGATAGAAGCTGCTGCAGTTTTACCGCTACCGAGTTGAAAACAGGCAATTCTTGCAGGTTTCCACCCAGATGTTCCTGTATCAATCGTATCAGCGGTTTTTCATCGGTCATTTCAACACTCCCATTATCCTGCGCAGTTCATGTAATGGTCTCGGTTTGCCAAGACGTGGCAGATCTGTGATTATTTCGTTCATTGAAACAAGTCCCTGAGCCCCTTTTACCAGTCCATCCTCCATAAGGGTTACCATGCCTGATGTTTCTACACTTATCTTGCGGATATCGTAGGAGCTCTTATGCTCAAGAATGGCATTCTTTACCATCTCATTCATTACAAGAAGCTCAAAAATGGCGACTCGACCTCTATATCCTGTAAAACGGCAGTTTTTACAGCCTCTTCCGCTTTTGAAGTTGGCTCCCTGCAGTTCAACTGCTGATATGCCAAGACGGGTCAGATCAAGCGGGGTAGGGATGTATGGTTCTGCACATTCAGGGCAGACCCTGCGCAGAAGTCGCTGGGCAACTATACAGACTACAGTTGAGGAGATAAGGAATGCCTCAATGTTCATGTTAAGCAGTCTTATCAAGCCGCCGATGGAATCCTCGGTATGGAATGTGGTTAGCACCTTGTGGCCTGTCAGGGCTGCCTGTATCGCTGTCTCTGCAGAGAACTGGTCACGTATTTCACCCAGTACAATAACATCCGGATCCTGTCGGACGATATGTCGCAGTGTCTCCTCAAATGTCACCCCTATCTTGGGGTTTATTGAACATTGGGAGATCCCTTCAATTACATATTCAACAGGATCCTCTGCAGTAATGATACTTGTGTTTATGTTGTTAAGATAATTAACACAACCGTAAAGAGTGGTTGTCTTGCCTGAACCGGTCGGTCCTGTAACAATCATTACTCCGGTCGGTACCTCCAGGGCATCGTATATAAAATGCTCCAGCATCCTGGGTGCCATTCCGATTTCTTTAATATCAAGCAGTGTGCCTTTATTGTTGAGAAGTCTCAAAACCACCTTTTCACCATAAATGGTGATAAAGAAAGATACCCTCAAATCCAGGTTTATTCCATGCTTGCGGCTTGGAAACATGATACGGCCATCCTGATGCCGTCGCTTTTCGGCAATATCAGCTTGAGCCATTACCTTTATTCTGGTGACAAGCTGAGGGGCTATATCTTTAGGAAAATCCTTATGGTGTCCCATTACACCGTCCTGCCTGAAGCGAACCCTGAGGCGGTCTTTAAGCGGTTCTATATGTATGTCACTTGCCTGTTGCTCGATTGCATCCTCAAACAGCAGATTTATCATCCCTATGATGGTGTTGTCATCTGCTGCAACGGTCTGACCGATATGTTCAATGGCGGCAAACGCCTCATTAAGTGAATGTTTGGAACAGATGGCCGGTATGAAGCTGCCGAGATGTGAAGATACTGTTTCCCTTGCCTTCTGATCCATCGGATCGGCAAAGCTTACAAGGATCTGCTCCCCTTTTCGGTAAAGCGGCAACAGGCTGTATTGGCGGCAGATATTTAGTGGCAATCTTGCCAGGAGTGTCTTGTCGATCTTTACAAAATCTGGCTCTATAAGTGGATAACCCAGTTGATAAGATAAGGTCTCCAGTAACTTCCTCTCTTCAATAAAGCCGTTTTCTACCAGCACCTGACCCAGGCGCCTTTGACCATCTGAATCCTTCTGAATTGCCAATGCCTGTGCAAGATCCGAATCCTTGAGGTAGCCAAGCTCGACCAGCAGATCTCCAAGTCGTACATTAAGTTGATACTTACGTAATGTCTTCTGGAGCTGTTCCTGGCTTATAAGACCCAGTTCCAGAAGTGTGTCCAGCATTGTCTGAGGAGTTGTAAGCTTGCTGTGTACCCTTACGGCATATACTAGCTGCTCTTGGGTGAGAATATGATCCTTAACCAGAAGGGTTGGGATTACGCCGATCTTTATTTCGGGATCTTTGGTGGTGGATGTCTGCGGTATGATATTCATAGAACGGCAGTTTACAAACTTTTAAAAAAAATGCAAACCCTGATTAATAATTTTAAAGTATTTTCAATTATTTTACTCCTCTGAAGGTCAAACGGTGAATCGGTGATGGACCATGCTGCCTCAGCATTTCAAGGTGTAAAGCAGAGCCGTATCCCTTGTGGCTTGCAAAGCTGTATGCAGGGTAAAGCTGATCATACTTGCGCATAATACGGTCACGAGTGACCTTGGCAACTATTGAGGCCGCTGCTATCGTTGCACTGAGACTGTCTCCCTTTTTTATGGTTTTTTGAGGTATTGAAGATGAGATGGTTGTTATGCCGTCAATAAGGAGCAGGTCAGGCGTAGTTTCAAGTGATTCGACCGCTTCAAGCATTGCCTTGCGTGTTGCCTGCAATATGTTTATCTGGTCAATTATTGCAGCATCAACCAGGCCGACTCCAATAGCTGAAGCGTTGCGTATTATCTGTTCATAGAGTTGTTCGCGGCGGGATTCTGAGAGTTGTTTTGAGTCATTTACTCCATCAATTGTCTGATCCGGAGGAAGGATTACAGCTGCAGCAACTACCGGACCTGCAAGAGGTCCACGTCCTGCTTCATCAATACCGGCAATTATCATATATCCGGCAGTTTTGAACTGTTGATCAAACTGATAGAGATCCATCTGATCTGTATGAAAGAGGTTTTGTTGCATCTCTATGAGAAAGCCCCGCCATGAGACGGGGCTTTTACAGGTAGGATCAGGCCTGTCCCGGAACGTATTTCCGCTCGCGGATTCTGGCAGCCTTGCCGCGAAGTTTACGGAGATAGTAAAGTTTGGCACGACGTACATGGCCACGGGTTACTATCTCAATCTTCTCAACGTTTGGTGAATGCAACGGGAATACCCTTTCAACACCTACACCATTGGAAATCTTTCTTACAGTATAGGATTCGCGTATGCCACCGTTCTGGCGCGAGATAACCACCCCTTGATAAGCCTGAATACGCTGCTTATCTCCTTCAACAATCTTAACATGGACTTTGACAGTGTCGCCGGTCTTGAAGGGCGGAATATTTTTTTTCATCTGTTCAAATTCAATTATGTCTATGGTGTTCATGGTTGCTGCTCCTCCTCGGATATACCCTTTTCAGGTTTGTTTTCAATACGTTCCTAAAAGTCTGTCCAGCATTATGGCAAGAGCCGAGCGGACAGGTAAATGATTGTAGTCTCCAATACCCTGAACAGGTTCCAGGATATAATCCACCTTTGAAAAAATATCGTCAGCAAGCCCCCACCCTGTTCCTAGGAGTAGAAGATACTGGTTGTTCTCCTGCTGAATCATCTGTCTCATTGCTTTAAAGGAAATTGAGCCCGTTCTTGATGCAGCTCCGGTAGCAATTATCTTAAGTGGCAACTGGTTGGTCTGTCTCATCTCCTCAATAACATCTGAAAGCGAGGGGAGGATTCTGACTATTGAGAGTGCTTCACGCCGATCAGGATTGTAATCTGCACCCCATCCGGTATCCCAATGTGTAACAATCCGCTGTATAAGAGCCAGTTGTTCTTCTGATGGAGTCACAAGGTAATAACTTAAAATGCCAAATGTTCTGGATGTTCTTGAAATATCATGGATGTCCAGATTGGTAAATGCCGTTGTTACTACCTGATGATGTTTGTTGTAGACCGGGTAGTGCAATAGTGCAACTGCCAGGTTAGACATCATAAACTCCGGTTGAGTGTAAAAAGAGCAACTCTTTATCTGTAATATCTGCCCGCTTTAGAAGATCCGGTCTGTTTTCTGCTGTACGTATAAGAGCTTGCTCTCTTCTCCAACGTGCTATTTCAGCATGGTTTCCGGATAAAAGAACTTCAGGAATTTTCATTCCGTTGAATTCCGGTGGTCTTGTATACTGTGGGTATTCAAGAATACCATTGCTGAATGAATCAGATGTTGCTGATTCGTCAGAGCCAAGAACCCCCGGGATCAGTCTTGTTACGGCATCCAGAATTACCATTGCAGCAAGTTCACCACCTGAGAGCACAAAATCGCCAACAGAGATTTCCATATCAACGTACCGTTCCCGAATCCGGTCATCAACCCCTTCATAACGACCGCAGATTATCAGAAGCCCTGATTTATCTGATAATTCTTGCGCCAGTTTCTGTTTAAGAGGTTTACCTTGTGGAGTTGTCAAAAGAACAGTTGCTTCAGGGTTAAACTTTTTCGCCTCTTCAATGCAGGCCGCAATAGGCTCCGGCTTCATCAACATCCCTGCGCCACCGCCGTAAGGAGAATCATCTACTGTATGGTGGCGATCCAGCGCATAGTTACGTATCTGATGCAGCCCAATCTGAATCAGTCCCTTATCCTGCCCCCTTCGGATGATACTTTCGTCAAACGGTCCCTTAAACATTTCGGGGAAGAGGGTCAGAATATCAAATCTCATAAATCAAGCAACCCCTCAAGCGGGGTTATGGTCATTGTTCCGGATGGGAGATCCACTATCGAGATAACGTCGTCAATTGCCGGTATGAGATACTCGTGCTTACTATTCTCATTATAAACCAGATAAACATCGTTAGCGCCTGTTTCCATTATATCTTTTATAATGCCGAGAAAGATGCCTTCATTGGTAAGGACTTTCAAGCCCAGAAGGTCATTCCAGTAATATTCATCAGGTTCTGTTGGAGGAAACTGGTCTCTTCTCAGGAACAGTTCAGATCCAATAAGCAAAGCCGACTGATTTATCTCTGTAAAGCCATCAAGCGTTAACAGTATCTTTCCACTGTGATTAACCGCCTGTTTTATAAGTACCTGGCAACTTTTGCCATCCGGAAATGAAAGTAAAGCATCTTTTGCTTTACTGAGACTTTCAAGATTTCCAGAGTACGAATGAAACCTTATCTGTCCTCTGATACCGTGGGTTCCAGCGATACGACCAACAGGGATCAGGTTGTTAAGAGAATCATCCATCTATTCTACTATCTTCAGGATCGCTTTCTTGTTATCCCGTGTAGCAACGGCATTCAGAAGGGTTCGTATCGCTTTTGCTGTACGTCCTTCCTTACCTATAATCCGTCCCATATCTTCTTTGGCCACGGACAGGTTGATAACCAGAGTGTCATCCTCCATCTCTTCAGAGGTAACCACTTTGGAGGGGTCGTCGACAAGAGCTTGAGCGATGGTTTCGACAAGTGCTTTCATCTGGCGTACCTCTACTTGGCAGAGTGTCCGGTCTGACCGGAATGGAACAGGATTGTTGCTTTCAGGCAGCCTGAGTGTTTGTCTTGAGGATGCCTTCCTTCTTTAAAATCTGGTTGACAGTATCAGTAGGTTGAGCCCCTTTGTCCAGCCAGGAAATAACTTTTTCTACATTAAGCTTGATAATGGCAGGATTTTTTGTTGGATCATAGTAACCCAGATTTTCAATGAAGCGACCATCACGACGTGAACGTTCATCTGCTATTACTACCTGATAAAAAGGGCGTTTTTTGGCGCCATGACGTTGTAATCTGATTTTTGTTGCCATTTTTGTTTCCTCCGGCTTTGTTTCTGGATTTGATTTTATATGAAATACAAACTTGGTTAACAGTTAGTGCTAACGGCCAAAGGGAAACTTTCCTCTGGTCAGGCTTCCGAGATTGCCGATGCCACCCATACCTGGCAGGCCTCCCATACCCTTCATAAGATTTTTCGGTCCCATCTTTGTCAGCTGCTTCATCATCTTTTGGGCTTCAGTAAAGCGTTTAAGCAGAAGATTTATTTCTTGAACCGTAGTTCCGCTGCCTTTAGCAATTCTGAGCCTGCGGCTACCGTTTATTATTCCATGATCAGCCCTTTCTGCAGGTGTCATGGATCGGATAATAGCCTCTATCCGTTTCATCTCTTTTTCGCTTGGTTGTGCACCTTGCATCTGCTTCATCATCTTGCCCATGCCGGGTATCATACCCATTAATGACTCAAGTGAGCCCATTTTCTTTAACTGTTGTAACTGAGCCAGAAAATCTTCAAGATCAAACTGGTTTTTCTTCAGTTTCTGGGTTAAACGGGCTGTTTCTTTCTCATCCAGGTTAAATTGTGCCTTCTCAACAAGGGTAAGCACGTCTCCCATGCCAAGAATTCGTGAGACCAGACGGTCAGGATGGAAAACATCCAGAGCATCGAGCTTCTCGCCAAGGCCTACAAACTTTACAGGAGCCCCGGTTACGGCCTTTATTGAAAGGGCTGCGCCACCTTTTGCATCGCCGTCAAGCTTGCTAAGTATTATGCCGGTTATCTGGAGTCGGTCATTAAAACCGCTTGCCACAGTAACCGCTTCCTGACCGGTCATTGCGTCAGCTACAAACAGTATTTCACGTGGTTGAGCAGCAGCCTTGATCCGCTCCAGCTCTCCCATCAGAAAATCATCAATCTGATGTCTGCCGGCGGTATCAATTAATACAGTGTCAAAACCGTTCAGTTCAGCAAAACGAATAGCAGCAGAGGTTATATCTACCGGATCCTGATCTGCTTTAGAGTCGTATACGTCAATGTTAAGTTGTCGGCCAACGGTCTTTAACTGTTCAATTGCTGCAGGACGGTATACGTCTGCAGGCACTAGCAATGGGCGACGTTTCTGTTTGCGCAGCCAGCTGGCCAGTTTTCCGCTGGTAGTGGTCTTTCCTGCTCCCTGGAGACCTACCATCATAATTGAAACAGGTGGCTTTGCAGACAGGTCAAGAGAATTGTCCTGATCGCCTCCCATGAGGGCAATCAGCTCATCATGCACAATCCGGATAACCTGTTGACCGGGTGCAAGACTCTGCAGCACCTCTGTGCCTACAGCCTTTTGTCTGACACTTTCAATAAAATCTTTGACAACCTTGAAATTTACGTCAGCCTCAAGCAGCGCCAGGCGAACTTCACGCATGGCCTCCTTGATGTTGTCTTCAGTCATTACCCCCTGACCACGGAGTTTCTTGAAGACAGATTCCAATTTATCTGAAAGATTATCAAACATTTGTGTCACAAGGCTCACTATATCCTAAAAGGAGCAAACTATAGAGATTCAGGTTTGTGTTTGTCAAGAATTATCTGTCTGTCATCAGATATTACAGTTAGAGTTTTATTACTGTTCCTGCGGCAAGAAGATACTCGGCAGTGCTTAGCATATTGGTGATTTTTCCAACTGCAAGCTGTTCTTTCTTCTGAAAATAGTCAAGACAGACTCCGCAGGCAAAGATCTCTACACCTTTATTCTCAAGTTCTTTAAGAGAGTCAAGGGATTCACTTCCATTAATCGCGAGCAGAACTCCGCTGTTAAGCAGAAGAATCTTGTCCGGCACGGTATCGGTTTCAAGTAATGTGGCTATAAAGTTTTTGATTAACAACAGACCTAGATCATCAGCCCCTTCGCCGAGAATGTCAGATGTAATAAGAAGTATTTTATCGCCTGCGTTTTCAATAGTTTTTACTGGTCTGATTCCTTCGTTTTTACTGTCTGCTTGCTGAATAGTAAGAGTCCAGGTATCTCCATCAGCCGTTTCTGTAACAGTGTACCCTCTGTTGGTTGCAAAACGGGTGATATTATCACGGGATGCCTTGTCGTTAACCAGTACGGAAATAACTTCAGTAGATTGTTCAAGCGCTTTTTTTGTGGATATTACCGGTGCAGGGCATGGTTGATTGCGGCAATCAATAGTTTTCATGATTTTCTACTCCTTTAACAGTGCTTTATTGTAGCGGTATGATTGACAATTTGAATCTAAGTTATTTAGTATGCCGAAAAGGGGAAAATCATGCAAGACTCATTTACTCTTGCCGGACTGTTGTTATTTGCCTTTCTGGTGAGTATACCCTGTGGATATTTAAGGGAATCTTTCAGGAAATATACTTTTCCATGGTTTTTTCTTGTTCATCTGCCTATACCTCTGGTTGTTTATCTTAGACATCTTGCAGGTTTTGGCTGGCGTGTTATACCTTTTACTCTTGGCGGGGCTGTTGCCGGACAGATAGTGGGTGGCTGGTACAAACGGAGGATACGTCATGGCAGAAAAACGACCAAAAGGCAGCCCTGAAAGAATAGGCAGACTGCTTGCCGGAAACAGTAAAAACAAAGTTTTGGGAACAAGATTGAAAGATCTTGAAATCTGGCAGATTTGGGATAAGGCTGTAGGTGATGCAATTGCCAGGCGTACTAAGCCGTTACGTTTTATTGGAGGTCAGCTGACGGTTGTTGTGTCCGGTGGTCCCTGGATGCAGCAGCTGAGTTTCATGAAGACAGAACTTATGCAGCGGATAAATGATCAGTTAGGGGATGAACGGATAAGGGAGATAATCCTTAAGGCTGGAAAGTTTGAAGCTGAAAATGAAAGTCTGGTAGAATTGCAATACCATAAACCAAAACCTGTCTCTAAAGAGCAGGAAGAGTGGATAAACAGACAACTGGTTGATGTTGATGATGATGAACTTCGAGATTCACTTAAGATTCTAATGGAGAGGCATTATCAAAGTTCTTGATCTGTTTCCAGACAGCCCGGCTAATATGCCGGATTGTCTGGAATGCTCATATTTTGAAACTATCTTGTAAGTTTCCGATAGGTTATCCTGTGGGGGCGATCCGCATCTGTTCCGAGTCTCTTTCTCCTGTCTTCCTCATATTCAGAGTAATTACCTTCAAACCAGACTACATTTGAGTTCCCTTCAAACGCAAGGATATGTGTTGCTATCCTGTCAAGAAACCATCGGTCGTGCGAGATAACTACAGCGCATCCGCCGAAATTTTCAAGTCCCTCTTCAAGCGCCCTCATCGTGTTGACATCCAGATCGTTTGTAGGCTCATCCAGAAGCAGAACATTGGCTCCGCTTTTAAGAATCTTTGCAAGATGCACCCGGTTTCTTTCGCCGCCTGAAAGCACACCAACCTTTTTCTGCTGGTCTCCTCCGGTAAAATTGAAACGTGCCACATAATTGCGGGCATTAACGGTCTGTCTGCCCAACAGAATCATCTCCTGGCCATCGCTTATCTCTTCCCAAAGAAGTCTGTCCGGGTTCAGGCTGTCTCGGCTCTGATCTACATATCCAATCTGTACCGTTTCACCTATCCTGATGTTTCCGGTATCCGGCTTTTCTGCTCCTGTAATCATTCTAAAAAGGGTTGTCTTACCAGCTCCGTTAGGGCCTATAACACCAACAATCCCACCTTTGGGCAGTTTAAAGCTCATTCCTTCAAACAGCAGACGGTCACCAAAACCTTTTCCAACATTGTCAGCTTCAATTACGATATCACCCAGGCGTGGACCAGCAGGAATATATAGTTCAAGTTCTTTTGACTGTTTTTCGCCTTCCTGCGATGCCAGCTCTTCATATTTGCTTATCCTAGCCTGTGACTTGGCATGACGCCCTTTGGGAGACATTCTGATCCATTCCAGTTCGCGCTGCAGTGTCTTCTGGCGTTCACTTTCCTGTTTTTCTTCCAGAGCCAGCCTTCCCTGTTTCTGCTCCAGCCATGAGGAGTAATTTCCTTTCCATGGGATACCTTCGCCTCGATCCAGTTCCAGGATCCATCCAGCAACGTTATCAAGAAAATAACGGTCATGTGTAACAGCTATAACAGTTCCCTGATAACTCTGAAGGTGTTTTTCAAGCCATGCGACGGTCTCGGCATCCAGATGGTTGGTCGGCTCATCAAGCAGAAGAATATCAGGTTTTTGAAGCAACAGGCGGCAGAGGGCGACCCTACGTTTTTCGCCTCCTGACAAAATCTTGATAGCTGTATCGCCATCAGGGCATCTAAGGGCATCCATAGCAAGTTCAAGGCGGCTGTCCAGATCCCATGCCTCAAGATGATCCAGCTTTTCCTGAAGGACTGCCTGACGGTCACAAAGCTTTTCAAAATCTGCGTCTGGTTCAGAAAACTTGTCTGTAATGCTGTTGAATTCAGCCAGAAGATCAACCGTTTCCTGACAACCTTCCTCAACAACCTGACGGACTGTTTTTGATTCATCCAGGTTGGGTTCCTGCTCCAGATAACCTACTGTATAACCGGATGAAAGTACCGCCTGGCCATTAAATTCTGTATCAACTCCAGCCATAATCTTAAGCAGTGTTGATTTACCGGAACCGTTAAGTCCAAGTACGCCTATCTTTGCGCCATAGAAATAGGAAAGCGAGATATCTTTTATGACCGGTTTCTTGTCATAAAACCTGGATACCCTCATCATGCTGTAGATTACTTTTTTGTCATCAACACTCACCAGTTATTCCCTCCATGATTTTATTAAAGATTATTCAAACTCCGGCTTGTCTGGTTCATAATCTAAATTACAGCTCGGTTATCAGGCTTCCGGTTATCTCGACATCAGGCCAACCTTCATATATCCAGTCTTCAAGACGGTCAAGGGTATTGCGCGCAATCGTCTTGTCAGGGCTTACCGTGACAAAGCCAAGTATGGCAACCTGACAGTTATCCTGACGATCTACCTCGGCGCATGAAACATTGAATCTGTTTCGTGCGCGGCTCAGAATGCTTTTTACTATTCCTCTCTTTTCCTTCAATGAAAAGGATGGCAGAGACAGAGAAATTTCAGAACAGAAAATGAACAAAAAAGGCTCCTTTGGAAGGTAATCACTTACTGCTTGTACAATGTTTTTAACAATTAAGGCAAGTCTCCTTTCTGGGTGGTTGTTTGATAAAATCCATATTTTTGGATAGGTTACAATATTGAAACTTATTTACTTGTTAACATAATCAGACTTAGAGGTATAATGCTGAACTATGCAAAAAGAAAAAGGGAATACATACTGGCATACCATTTCATCTGAACAGGTTCTGGAACTGCTTTCTGTAGCTGCGGACTCAGGACTTTCCTCTGCAGATGCCGCAAGTCGTATGGAACAGTACGGTCTTAATGAACTTAAGGAAAAGGCGGGCAGAACTGCCTTTTCAATCCTTTGGGAACAGGCCAGTTCCACGATGTCTCTGATACTTTCCTCAGCGGCTCTTTTATCTCTTCTGGTCGGTTCTTACAAGGATGCAGTAACCATCATTGCAATAGTTGTACTGTTTGTACTTTTGGGATTTGTTCAGGATTACCGTGCAGAGAAGGCAATAGCTGCGCTTAAAAAGCTGTCTGTGCCCCTGGTTCGTGTTATCAGGGATGGACTGGCAAAGGAGATTCCTGCTTCTCATCTGACCGTTGGCGATATTGTGCTTCTTGAAGCAGGTAGTGTTGTTCCGGCAGATTGTCGACTTTTGGAGGCTCATGCCCTTAGAGTTCAGGAGTCGATTTTGACCGGTGAATCAGAAGCGACTGAAAAGCATTCTGAAGTTTTGCAAGAAAAAGAAATTGCATTGGGGGATCGCCGTAACCTCATTTTTATGGGCACGCTGGTTTCAGCCGGTCGTGCAGTGGCTGTGGTTTTTGCAACCGGTATGCAGACTGAGTTGGGAAAAATTGCCGTATTACTCCAGAGTGTAGGGCAGGAATGGACGCCGCTGCAGAAGCGGCTCGATAAGCTCGGCAAGGTATTGGCTTTTGTTTCAATTATGGTTGCAGCTCTTATCTTCTTCGTAGGGTTGCTGCGTGGTGAACCTTTAAAAGAGATGCTGCTTATGGCGGTTAGTGTTGCTGTTGCAGCCATCCCTGAAGGGCTTCCAGCTGTAGTTACTATTACCCTAGCTCTTGGAGCCCAGCGGATGTTGAAGCGTAAGGCTCTTATCCGGCGTCTGCCTGCAGTGGAGACACTAGGCTCCGTTACTGTTATCTGCACTGACAAGACGGGCACTTTGACTCAGAACCGGATGACTGTAACCGCTCTCTTTTCCGCAGAGCAAATACTGGAGGGGCTTGGGGAACCTGGAAGCTTTAAAGGTGAGACTGAACGGTTGATACTGATGATTACCGCCCTTTGCAATGATGCTGTTTTAAAGAATGAGAAAGGAACTGAAAATATACTTGGCGATCCGACTGAAGGAGCCTTTTTGAGTGCGGCGGCAGGAGAAGGGATTTTTCGTCAGGAGCTTGAACAGTTGCTGCCACGCGTTGCCGAGATCCCTTTTGATTCCGTTACCAAGCGGATGATAACGGTACATGAAATCTCTTCAAATAATCAGTGCGGTCTCCAGATACCTTTATGCCCGTCATCCGGCAAGCTTCTGGCAGCCAAAGGGGCGATTGACTCAGTTCTGTCATTTTGCAGCCATCTGCTGATTAATGGAAGGGAAGAGATATTAACTGAAAAGTATCATCAAATGCTGCATAAAAAGGCAGATCTTCTTTCATCAGCAGGGGAGAGGGTGCTTGCTATCGCAATGCGTACATTAATGCCTGATGACGATGACAGGCTTGAATCACTCGAACATGGATTCCGGTTTATCGGGTTGGCCGCCATGACAGATCCACCTCGTCCAGAGGCAAAAGAGGCAGTTCTTCTCTGCAGGTCTGCCGGCATAAGAGCTGTAATGATTACAGGAGATCATCCTCTTACTGCCCAAGCGATTGCCAGGCAGGTAGGGATTGATGAAAAAGCCGGCGCCTTGACAGGGCAGGAACTGGAAACCCTTTCAGACAATGAGTTTGATACAGCTATATCGAAAGTTTCAGTCTATGCCCGTGTTTCACCGGAACATAAACTGAGGATAGTTGATTCTATTCAGAGGCAGGGTGGTGTGGCTGCTATGACCGGCGATGGCGTTAATGATGCCCCTGCGCTTAAAAAGGCTGATGTCGGTGTGGCTATGGGGAAGGTTGGAACAGATGTAGCCAGAGAAGCTTCAGATATGGTTCTTCTTGATGATAACTTTGCAACTATTGTTGCAGCAGTTGAAGAAGGACGCACCATTTATGAAAATATTCGGAAGTTTATCGTCTTTTCAGTGGCCGGAAATATAGGCAAGATACTCTCTGTACTGATACTCCCATTTGTGGGTCTGCCGATGCCACTCACACCGTTGCAACTACTATGGCTGAATCTTCTTACAGATGGTCTTCTTGGCTTAGGTATGGGAGTGGAGCGAGCTGAACCGGATGTTATGAAACGTCCTCCGATAACCTCTGACAGTCAGATATTTGACTCTGTAATGATAAGATATGTTCTGCTTACAGGCAGTCTGATAGGCGTTTTATGCATGTTTTTGACTATCTGGGTCTGGCGGATGGGAGGCCCCTGGCAGACAGTACTTTTTGCCTCACTTGCAGTAGCACAGGTAGCTCAGGCCATGGCTTTGCGTTCTTTCCGCAGTTCCTTTTTAAAGATGGGACTTTTCAGCAATCCGCTCTTGTCTTTAATGGCTCTTTTTGTTGTTCTGCTGCAGGTTATGGCTATCTACATTCCATCTGTACAGACTTTTTTCCGCACGGTGCCACTCTCCATAAATCAACTATTGTTGGTGATGTTACCGGCTGCTGCGGTTTTTTTGGTTCTGGAAGGTTGGAAAGTTGCAGGAAGAAACAACAGGGAATCAGAGGCAAAATAACCTGTTTATTTTTTTGCCTCTGATTTTACCCTAAAATCGATTTCATTTGAATTGCCGATAAACTGCTTCTTTTTTACAAGTCATCTGAAAACAGTTTAAAGATGAACATCCTTTTGGTTTGTGTCGTAACACTATAAAACTATTCATCTTCAGTAGAGTTCCACAACTGCTCATTAAATCCAAGACCCCTGGCGGCATACTGTTCCTGCTGGCTTAATTCGCTCCATTCCTTGTCAGAACTTGCCGGTGCATCATTGTCATCCCAGCGTTCATGGTTCCAGCCAAGTGCGCTCCATAGCTGCTGTTCTGTAGCGCTCATATCCTCCCAGCCCAACTGTTCCCAAATACCTGGATTTCCCTGCATGTTTCGAACGCTCATGGTTCTCTCCTGTACAGACTTGATTTATGGTTGTAGCACCGCAATTAATCGCCATCTTGTAATGATACCTTGCTGTTGTTTGCTGCCATCTGAGGAGTTTGAGTAATTTAGCAACGACCTGTTTTCCATAATCTTTTTTTACACTCTTCCAGCCGGAGTCTGCGAGCTAATTCTGTCCAACGGTTTCTTAGAGTACCTCCAGTCTCTTCAGCGCTGTCCCTGCCGCACAAAGATAAAATCTCCCCCCTCGTCACCGGTCTCGGCAATGGCTCCATAAAGTGGTGTCTGAGCAACCGGACTGTTGTTGATCACCGCCTCACGGAAGCGGGTGTACAGCTTCTGGGCATCCAGATACTGGTCACGGTTTTCTTTAAGACGTTTTAACATATAGTCCACAAACACACTGCGATCCGGTACCGTCTTCAGGCTACCGCTGGTAAGCGCCTTTCTGCTGGGCATCTCAAATACCTTCTCCACTGCTGCGTTGGGTCGGCTAAAGGCATCCCGCACCTTGAAAATACCGCCTGCAAAGCAGGCATCCGCCACCAGCAGTATGTGACGAGCCTTGATTGCCTTGATGTAGTCACGCAGGGTACTATTGGAAATCCAATCGGAGGGATCACTCATGCCGGCGGCGTCACGAGGCAGCCAGAAGCCCTGCTGCATATCTTCCAGCCAGACACCATGCCCGGCAAAAAAGACCAACAGACTGTCCTGAGGTTTGACTATCCTGCGCAATGACTCAAAGGCCTTGAAGATGGTCTTGCGATCCGGATTTTTCAGTAGTGTGACATGCGCCGGTTGGAAGGTGTAGCCGGAGAGCAAAATTTCCTTGAGACGCTCGGCATCCTGAACTGGATGATCCAGCCTGGTGATCTCACTGCTGCGGTAGTCCTGCACCGCAATCAGCAAGGCATGGTAGGTGCCGCTACCGACACCCTGTTCCTTGGGCGGATAAATAATACTCTGTAGTATCGGCTTGCCAGCCTCACGCTGTACCCGGAACTGTTCGGTCGTGGCATTACGCTGAATATCCAGTGCAGTCACTATTACCTCGTTCTCACCAGGCTTCAACAAAAGCTCTGCTGAAAAATTACCCTGATTGTCGAGGGCTGCAGACTGCCCGTTAATCGTTATCCGGGCAATCCCCTGTCGTGAACGAGCCGTACCGCTCACCGTGATCGAGTCATTACGAACCTTCACGGCCAGCCCGCGCTGGACGGTCGGTGCGGTAATTACAATCACTGGCGGTTCAGCCGGAGACGCTTTCGATGACGTGGCACCACCGGCAGCTGGAGGTTCTGCCAACAAAGCCAGCACCTCATCACGCTTGTCTGCGGCCAGTTTGCCTGTTTTCAGAGCCATCTGTGCGTAGGCCAGGACGCGATCACTCCCCTCATGCTCCTCAATAGCAACCTGCGGTTCAATACCGGCCTGTACCAACTGTCCCGAAGGCAGGTAGTAATGGGCAGTGGTCAGCCGCATGGCATAGCCGTTCACCAGCGGCAGGATGGTCTGCACCGACCCTTTGCCGAAACTCTTTTCTCCTACAATCAAGGCGCCTTTACGGTCACGCAACGCGCCGGACAGAATCTCGGAAGCACTGGCTGATCCTTTGTTCTGCAGTACCACAATAGCAGGCAGATACCGTGTCCCGGTGGTCTTGCCGCTAAAGGTCTGCTCGCCACTGGCACGCCCCTTTACCACCAGCAGAGAGCCGGTATCAACAAAGGTGTCGGCTACGCTGACCGCTGCATTAAGGAGCCCGCCGGGGTTATTCCGCAGATCCAGCACCAACCCCTTGCTGATCCCCTTGTCACCCAGACGATATAAGGCATCCTCGACCAGTTGAGGAGTGCGTTCCTGAAACTGGGTGATCTTCAGATACCCGATACCATCGCCAAGCTCCCGATATTTTACGCTCTGGATGGTAAGAGCCCGCCGTACCAGCCTGACAGTCCGAACAACGCTGTCACGTTTTACCAGCAGGGTCACACTGGTTCCTGCCTTGCCGCGCAGCATCCTGACCGCCTTGAGCAGTTCCATGCCGCCCGTTGATCTGCCGTCGATGGTTGTGATCAGATCGCCCGCCTTGATGCCTGACTCGAATGCCGGACTCCCGTCCAGCGGGCTAACCACCAGAATGCCGGCTTGCACCGCCTTGATCTCAGCGCCAATCCCCACAAACGTCCCCTGCGTACTGACTGAGAGCTCCTGATACTCCTCCGGTGTCAGCAGACTGCTGTGCGGGTCAAGCGCAGCCAGCATCGCACGGGTGGCCTTCACTTCCAAAGCATCCAGTGATTCAGACCCACCCGCTGCCCGTCGCTCCACAAGCTCCGCCACGACATTTAGGAACTCCTTGGCGCTACCGGCTGCCTGTGGCATGCTCTGCTCATCTATGCCACGCATGGCAGCACGCAGCATCAACGGAAAGTCAGGCGGATCGACATACTGTTTCTCAACATTGTCCACCACGTTCTTTAACAGTTTCAGCTCGGGTGCAGCCCAGACCGCACCTGAAATTTGCAGTATCAGACAGCAGAGCAGCGCACTACCGGAGAACATTCTAAGCAACCTATGCAGATGTCTGGTCATAGTATCCTCTCTCAGAACCGTCATATTCACGAAAATGGTTGTGCAACGTCCGCACCAGAGCCTGATCGACCCGCGCTGAAACCATCTCCAGCGGCGAATAGCCACGCTTCGTTGGCAACGATCCAGCCTAACAAAAGGTGGGTGACGGGGTTCATGTAATGACTACCTCAACACATAGCTATTTCAAAGAAGCTTCTTGAGCCGGGGCAGCTAGGCGAAAGCCCAGGAAGTAGTTGCTATAGTTAGATGAAAATTTATCACGGCTCGATGCTCGCACGCGATCCGGTCTGCTGGTGAACCAACTACCGCCGCGAGCCACGCGACCAGTGCCCACTGAGGGGCCGATGGGATTTTTAGTACCGGTAGGATAGTCCTCACCATACCAGTCTAGAACCCATTCCCATACATTGCCGGACATATCGTGCAGCCCCCAGGCATTGGCCTGTTTCTGACCCACCGGGTGCGGCTGACCGCCGCTGTTGCCCTCATGACAGGCAACAGCGTTAATGTCGTTGCTGCCGCAGAATTCGTGGGGCGGCCCTGCAAGGCAGGCATACTCCCACTCTGCCTCAGTGGGTAAGCGATACTTTGTGCCGCTCTGCTGATTCAACCTCTGGATGAACTGCTGAGCATCGTTCCAGCTTACCCATTCAACGGGACAGTTATCGCCGCAACTGTTAAAGCGGCTAGGGTTACTTCCCATTACCTTTTTCCACTGGCCTTGGGTGACTTCAAATTTGCCGATACTAAACGCGTCAATACAAACCGGCTTACCATTTGCTGTGAAACAGCCTTCCGGTACAGCAACAAGCTCCATGCCGGTGGCAGGGTCGATAAAGGCCCCATGGCTGTTTGTCGGACGCTGGAGTGATGACAGCTTCTGCTGCATCCGCGCCTCAGCCACCTTTACCTGCGCCTTAGCCTGCGCTGTTCTGGTGCGGCTTTCCTCCACGGCCTGCTGGGTGACTGCACGGGCCTCCCACAGCTGCATGGTGCGCGCCTCGTCACGTTCAGCCTGTGCAAGAACGGCCTTCAATCTGTCCAATTCCGCCCTGTCCAGCGCCGTTGTCTTATCAGTACTAGGCTGGGGCATTTGCATTGGCTGCGGTTGCTGCACCGCCAGAGGAGGTGTCGGCGTTGATTTCAGGGGTAACGGCTTCGGGTCACTTGCGGCCGAGGGCGGCACGAAGTAGAACTCCCCCTCCAGGTTAGAAGCCATCCAGGGGGTCTGCTTGTTACCCGATTTCTCGCGCACAGCTTTGAGGGTACGTTTGAACACCTGTTCGAGCGTAAGGCCCGGGGTCTCCAGCACCTTTACCAGTTCAGCCGTGTACAGACCATTTCTGCCGCCGTCGGCAGCGGTCTTGCCCGGCGCGGTGGCATAGGCGATGAAGGTGCCACTGGGGGCATCCATGCTGGCCAGGCCACGGCTGGCTGAACGGAAGGAGCGCGAGAATGGGTTGTCACGGCAGGCATCCAGGATGACGATATTGACATCGCTTCTGGCCTGCTCCATCTTGGCCAACACCAGACCGGCATCGATAGCCTTGAAACGAACCTCGTTCTCATCTTCGATCTGTGCATCTACCGGAATCAGGTAGTTGTTGCCCTGCACCTGCATACCGTGGCCGGCATAGTAGAACAGTCCGATGCCACCGCTTTTCAGCTTCCGACCAAAGGCTTCAATGCTCTTGTTCAGCTCCAGGTAGTTCAGGTTGGTTCGTTCGTCCACCAAAAACCCCAGCTGCCGCAGGCTAATAGCCATGGCGCGGGCATCATTGGTAGGGTTCTTCAGCGGTGATGAAACATAGTTGCTGTTGCCAACGACCAGGGCAATCCGGGGACGCCCTTCACCGGACACCTTAGCCACCGTCTTCAAGCTACGATCATCGCCGCTGTTTTTTTGGGGGGGAGACGCGGCAAGGCAGAGGGCGGGGAGTGATAGGGCAAGAAGTATGATTTTGATATAATGACATAATTGTGATTGCATGGCAGACCTCTGAACTACATAGAGTTTACTCAACCGGAGCGGCAAGGCGGAAACCCAGATTGTTGTTCCGATGAGTTGGATCCAGTATGCGGCGAGATGCTACCTCCACGTTAACTGGATAATAATCCCAACTACCTCCACGAGACACACGTCTCGTCCCAGACAATGGCCCAACAGGATTTTTCGGTCCTGACGGGTAGCTGACATCCAAGTCTTGAACCCATTGCCAGACATTGCCAGACATGTCGTAGAGCCCCCAAGCGTTCGGCTCTTTCTGGCCAACACTCTGGGTACGGCTATTGCTGTTGCCAGCATACCAAGCCACGGCGTCAATGTTGTCGCTACCACAATACGTATGCTGAGTACCTGCTTGGCAGGCATAAAACCATTCGACCTCGGTAGGCAGACGAAACCTGGATCCGGTCAGGTCGTTCCATTTCTGGATAAAAGACTGGACATCGTTCCAACTTACATTCTCGACCGGGCACGAATCGCAAAATAGATTAAAATGGCTGGGATTGCTGCCCATAAGCTGTTTCCACTGTACTTGTGTGACAACAAATTTTCCTATTCTAAAAGCATCTACACAGGTACCTATACCGTTTATAGTGACACAACCAGCGGGGATCGAGATCATTGCAAAGGCCATCTGACGCTTGAGGTCGTCTATGTTACCGATAGTTCCATTGTCGGCAACGAACAATCCCAGCGCAATCCAAAAACCATCCAGATCATACCGGGCAACGTTCTTTGCCTCCGGGTAGCTTGCTATCAGGGCATCCCAGGCGCTCTCCTTTAAATCCTTGCCATATGGCGACTGGGCGATCTTCTGGAACTTGGCCACGTCATCGGCAATCTTAGTGTGGCGCTGAGTGATCGCTTCCTGCTTCAGCCGTTCGATCTCCTGCTGGCGTTTCAGCTCTTCTGCCTCGCGCTGTCTGCGCAGCTCTTCCAGGCGTTTGGCCTGTGTCTCTTTTTGTTCAACCATTGCAAGAATACTGTTGAGGCTGTCGCTGCTGCGGGCAGTACCAGTACCGAGTCGGGTCTTCATATCGGCAATCTGTTTATCCAGAGCATTAAGCTCTGCCTGCTTGTGGGCTATCTCTTGCTGTTCCTTTTGTTTGGCGACGGCTGCTTCCTGTTCGGCCTTTTTAAGCTGTTCCAATTCTTTCTGGCGGGCTGCGCTGGTGGCACCGAGTTCCTTGAGTTTGCTATCGTCGGCACCTTTCAAAAACAGGATCAGTTCACCACCATCCTGACCGCCGGTGCCATGCAGATCGCCAAACTGCGGCAGTTGGTTGGCATTTTTACCGACACCAGCCTTGATCTCGCTGAATATCTCGGAAGGAATCAGATACGGATTGCGGTTGTTGTTGAGTGCTGCAACCAGGAAGTGGCTAAAGACGGAGTTGCCAGCGAAACCAGCATCTGAGACCGGCTCCAGCCCGCCGGAGCTGATGGCCTGGCGGGATGAACGGCTATAGGCCCGTTTCAGAAAGGCATCGTCGATGGTGGGTAATCCGGCCCGGCTGCCACGGAAGAAGTCGCCGGAGAAGCAGGAGTCGGAGACCAGCAGGATATGCCTGGCCTTGATGGCGTTGATGTTGAGGTAGTCGGTGATATCGCGATTGCTGATCCAGGCGCTGGGGTCATCGGTGCCGCTTTCCACCGGTATCCAGCTGCCCTTGCCGGTGATACTGTCGATATGGCCGTGACCGGCGTAGTAGACCAGCAGAGAATCGTCTGGCCTGACCTTTTTGGCTAGATCACGAAAGGCACCCAGGATGTTTTTACGGGTGGCCTTTTCATCGGTCAGTTCGACCACGCGGGCTGGATCAAGGTGGTAACGTTTGAGTAGTGTCTCCTTGACCGCTTTGGCATCATTGACGGCGGTCTTAAGCCGGGGCCAGGAGATGTAGGAGTTGATGCCGATGGTGACAAGCCAGAGATCACCTTTCACCTCTTCACCGGTGGGTGCCTTGGGGCGGGCAGACAGGCCACGCTGGTCAGAGGCGGCAAAAGCGACAGTTGCCACAAGGCACAGTAGCAGCAAAACAATCGCAAAAGGTCTACACCTCATCACGCCTCCAATTCCCAAAGCCAGAGTTCCCCTGCGGATCTAGCGCAACACTCGCCAGAGGACGCTGCCTGCCACGACAATAGCGGTAATAGCCAGGGCAGTCATCAGAAACCAGTGGGGGACAAAGATTGTCCGCGATCCTCTCATATCTGCAGGACCAACCTCAGCAGAAGGCTTCTCTCGTCGCATTCCCTGCAGCAACGCACTGGTCAGGCATCCAAACAACAGGCCAAAGGCGAGAAAAAAAAATTGCGCTACCCGGCTGCCCTGCATTGAACACCAAACCGGCAGTTATCAGGCTGAACAGGGTGCAGCACGCAAAGACAACCAGCATAACAATCTGCATGATTGTAACAGAACGACCTGATTGTGATTGCATGGCAGCCCCTTGTACTACTTGTTACCTCTTTAGTTCTTTCAGACGCTTACGTACCCGCTCAAGATCTTGGGCAAGCTCCTGATCTGAACCGTACTCAGTCGGGTTCTCCCGTACGAGTTTCAAAAAACGCTCCAAAAGCTGCCGTTCCTCCTTGTAGCGTCCCATACGTTCAAACTCCCGGGCAATCTGTAACTGCATAGCAGCACTGCTTTCAAACTGATTTGCATAGCGCAAGTAATCCGCAGCAGCCTTGCCGGGCTGCTGCATCAGTTCGTATGTAATTGCCCTTTTGCGCAGCAGTTCGGTGTCATCAGGTGTCAGTTTCATGGCCATATCCAGGTCAGCCAGCACTCCGGGATAATCCTTCATTCTATCTTTTACCATAGCGCGATAATGATACGAGCGGGTATCTTTGGGAGCCAGGCGAACCAGTTGGTTGAAGTCTGCCAATGCTTCCTGGTACTTTTCCTGTTCCATCAGTATGAAGCCGCGCTGAAAGTAGATCTCCTGATAGCCCGGATCTATCTCTGCTGCAGCGTTAAATCTGGTTAAAGCCAGCTGCGGATCGCCGCCTGCATATTCTGCCCTCATTCCTTGTGCCACTAACTGATATGCCTTGAAAGCAGCAGGTGAGCGGAACGGCTTAAATACTGCCCCACTGTCACAAAAAGTTGCATTTATAGATACACCGCCTCCAGCAGCCCTGTAAGCAGCGCAGCACAACTCCTGGTCATTTACAGCCCCGGCAACATCGCCGGCTTCATAACGAAACTGTGCCCGCTTGTAGTACAGTTCAGCCAGATGTGGCAGGAAGCGATTAACTGCTGTTATCAACCCGACATGACCTGATGCCTCAATCCCCTCTTTGGTACAGGCAGTAATACCAAAGCTACGGCAAAACATCTGCATGGTTTCTTTATCATTTGTCAGCTTGAGCGTCTGCCGTAAAAACAGGAGGTACTTGTCATGCCCCTCAGGCAATGCCGCCTTCAGTACTGCAACCGCTTTGTCAGCTTCAACAAGAGCTTGTGGCATATTGTAAAAGAGAAGGAAATGTTCGGCACGTTCCAGATAGACGTTCTTGGCCATGATCGGCCCATCTTTGGGGTCAAGTCTGACTGCTGTTTCAACGTCTGTGGCAACCAGTTTCTGCTCATCAGGGGCAAATGATATCAGCGCACGCCGCAGGTAGGCACGGGGGTCATCAGGAGTCAAATCAATTACCTTGTCCATAAGTTGGCGGGCTTCGGCGAACTGCATGCGAAATGCCAGCTCACCCGCCTCTTTCATCATACTGGCAGCCCTGAACTGCCGTTCATTTTTACCGATCTGTTCGATAATCGTCTGTTTGTCTTTAGCAACTGTCGACTCAGTTAATCTTTTTTTGAGATTCTCCAGCTCTGATGCCTGCTGCTGCATCCGCTCCTTCAACTGGCGGTAATCATCAAGTTCCTGACGCTCTTTAAGAGTACGCCGAATGGTCTGTTCAAGCTCATCTTCAATAATTTCAGCTTTTATAGGTACCAGAATCCTGACGGCACTACCGGTCATTTGTCGGGTCTCCGGCAAGGTAGTAATCTTCATGGCATGACTTGCAACTACCTCAATAAGATCTTCCTCAAGAGCCATGTTGCGCACCTTTGAGTAGCTCTTGACGTAGGTTCCTGCCTGCTCAGCAGCCTTACGAATTGCCTCCTTACGGGCATGTTCAAGTCCAGCCGCCATGGTTTCACCGTCACCAACCAGATATTCGCCGATTGTCTCGATTACCTGATTGGCTGCTGATACTGGCTGAACATAAAACATCAGAAGCAGCAGGCAATTTGCAATGCAGAAAATCCTCATATTACAGCTCCTCTAATGATTTATACCATTTCACCTTCACCAGCGGAAATGATTGTCCACTCATCGTTATCGTATGATAATGAGCCTGTTTGAAAAAAATATCAGAACAGTAACCGCTTTACCTGCAAGTTCTGCTATTCCCCAAAAATGGTTGGTGAACCTGTCATAATTGGATTGCCTCTGACAACAGATTCTAACGTTGCTATTCTGCCATGCCGGTAAGCTGGAATGCAGCCCAGTAAAACGGGTGTGGATATTTTATTTTGCTGCTTCGCTGCGCTTTAGCTAAAGCCTTTGCTTTATCCATACTCTCCATGTTTTGATAGAAGGCAAGCATCAACTCTTTTGTTGCCAGATCGTCAACCTTCCAGAGGCTGGCTACAATACTGCGGGTACCGGCATAAAGAAATCCTCTGGTAAAACCAAGCAGGTCATCCCCTTTGGCAATCTTGCTGAGCGCTGTTTCACAGGCGCTTAATGTTACTAGATCGGCATTAAGGTTCAGACGGTACAGGTCTGATGCACGCAGCAGCCCGTCATTGGAAGCTTCTTTAGCAAGTATGAGCGCTGAATCCATCGGTGTTTCAGCATCAAAGATCCCGTGTGCTGCAATATGCAGACGTTTAAACCTTCCGTTACTTTGCGTGATTGCAGAAACAGTAGCCATGTTTCCTAAGAGCAGTGTAGCGTCTGGCATGAGAGCGGCAATTGCCTCTGCCTCTTCCTGCGCGTGCTGTAGGTTGAAACGGCTGTCGCCACGGTCAGGATTTCCAAGAATTAAGGCTGTCGTCGTATATGATTGTGTGTCGGTTTTCAGGTATTTTAATATTCCTGCTGCTGGCAGCATACGGATGATATGTTGGTCAAGCAGATAGCCATTTGTCCCCTGCAAGGCAACAAATGACAGGTAATGCAGCAGACCGTGAGGGACAATCAGAACTCGTTCAGAGAGAAGATCTGCAACCGGGGAAATCAGCTGATCATAGAGGATACGTGACTGCTGTTGATAACCAACTGATCCGGGGTTGGAGAGCAGTTTTCTGAATAACTGTACCGATTCATCCGGCTTTTTCAGAGATAGTCTTTTTGCCCAGATGCCATTCTGCCTGACAATGAATGCGTACCATGTTTCACCGGCGCCATAATATTCAAGCAGTGTTTCATCTTCTTTCAACCTGCTCTGTATCTCTTTAAGCTGCTGGCTGGTGACAGAAACCAGGGAGGCAAATTCAGGAGCCTCAGATCTCAGTTCTCGTTTGAGAGCAATAACAAGCCCTCTGTTTTTAGACCCAGGCAGAACAGATGTTTTGTTGTCAGCAACAACGCTAAGAGTCTGCTCAAGTTCAGCAAGCTTTTGGATTGTTGAAACTTTTTGTGTTCTGTTGATGGCCGGGGCAGCTATGCCACTTGTGGAGGCAAGCAGGTCAACCAATGCCCTGCTTTTGGATCGTTCTACATACTCAAAGGCTTGATCAGCCCGTTCAGAAGCCATGAGCAGATTTACCAATTCCTGATAGATAGCCTGTTTATCACCGACAAAGCCGATTCTTGCTGCCTCGGAGGCAATCGTGCTTCGTTGTAACTCGACAACCTCAACCGCTTCTTTGAGTAGCCGTTCTGCCAGACCGGTTTCCTGTTCTTGCCGGGCAATTTTGGCGCGATCAAGCAGTATAGGCCAATACATGCTGCCTATTTCAGTAATCTGGGGGTGTCTCAATAACTGGTCATAGCCCTGTTTTGCTTGCTGCAGAGCGCCGGTTTCAAATAACGCCTTGGTTTCGATAAAAGCTCTTGGAAGTTCCTGGAATGTCTGATCGTAAAAAATTGTTGTTAAGCCGGCTACTTTGGCTTGAGGATCACGTAAAGCTGCCAGGGCATCTTTGTAATTTCCTAACGCCATATTGATCTTGGCAATGGCAGTAAGTTTTTCGGGACCAATAATTCCGTCGATTGGAATCCCCTGGAGAATACGGAGCCAATGTTCAGCCCCAATCCGATTGCCGAGTAAAGCCTCTGCTACACCAGCTATCTCCGTAATCTGGATTAATTGTGAATGATTGAAGCTGTTATTCCTTCCTTCAGGCGTATCTATCAGGCGAAATGCCTCGCCAGCCTCTTTGACTGCCTGCGCATAATTTCCCTGATCAAGATGAACATATCCTTTCATAATCAAAGGATAGGGTCTGAGGTTTGAGCTAATGTAGGTGGCATCGCCTCTGTCTATCTGCTTCTGAAGAAGTTGGGTAATGGCAAGACACCTCTTATAGTCACGAATTTCGTAATAGGCGCCACTTAGTAATAAAAGATGGAATGAAGGGATGGATTCTTGTTGATCAAGTTCGGGTTGAAGTGTTCTGATAATTTCATAGTGCTGTTTTTTCTGAGCCATGGAGCTAAGCTGTATGGTTTGTATGAAGCCGCCGCTACAGCCGGTTAAAAAAAACGGGATAACAAAAAAGAACAGAAAGCTTGTCCATAGAGCGCGGACTGAAATTGATCTGTGATTTGTTGATTTCATATATGGTTACCTCTGTTTCAGAGGTACTGCATTCAAACAGTTGCCAGTTTTATAGGTCTTTTAGGCAAGCAGGAATGCAGCCTGTAAAACGGGTCTTAACTGTTTTTTTATAGCTCGCAGTGCCAGAGGGTAAGAGCCCGGGCTTTATCTGTATATGGGCAGTTATAGGTAAAACTCCTGCATGAGGTTATATTTGTGCCTGGAGTTGCTATCTGGTTTGAATAGCCTCATTAATCGCATAAAGGTTTCTTCTGCTGTCACTCAATTAACCACTTCTGGTTGTCTCCGCCGTGACAGTCCCACTGCTGGATATTTGTGCCGTCAGAAATACCTATACCTGCAACATCCAGACATTTTCCACTGTGTTTGGCAGACAGTCGGTAGCTCCCGTCTCCCTCTGCCGTTACTTTCCAAATCTGGTTAGCGCCGCCATGACAGTCCCACTGCTGCACATTGTCACCGTTATTCCGTCCTATGCCTGAAACATCTAGACATCTCCCGCTATGAACCGCTGTCAAAGTGTAATATCCGTTACCCTTTGAGGTAAATCGCCATTTTTGATTTTTTCCGCCATGACATTGCCATTGCTGGACGTTAGCTCCGTTTCGAGTTTCTACCCCGGAAACATCCAGGCATTTACCACTGTGACGTGCCTTTAGGCTGTGAACACCTGTCAGTGACTCCACATAAGTACCTCCTCCGCTTAGAAGATTAGAATTTTCACCGAGATCCAGAGTTTTGATATTTACGGAGGGCTGATTAAGTTGAACTGTTTGCCGACTGCCGTCTCGGAAGGTGATGTTCAGGTTGTCGGCAAATGTGTTTGACGCACAGAGTGATAACAGTCCAACTGACAAGAGTACGGTCGCTTTCATGGTTATACCCCTTTAGTAGTAAATTTCATTTTTTCCCACTATTCTTCATCCACTCCATCCGTTCCAGAATGTTCTTCTCGTAGCCGTGCCCTTTTGGATCATAAAACTTCCGACCCTGCAGCTTTTCCGGCAGGTATTCCTGCTGCACATAGCCGCCTTCAAAATCATGGGCATACTGGTAGCCAGCGTGGTAGCCCATCTCTTTCATAAGTTTGGTGGGGGAGTTACGGATATGCAGCGGCACTTCCAGTGCGCCGGATTTCCGGACTTCAGTCAGGGCAGCATCAATTCCCAGATAAGAAGCGTTTGACTTGGGGGCAGTCGCCAGATAGGTGACCGCCTGGCCCAGGATGATTCTGCCTTCAGGCATCCCTACCATCTGAAAGGCTTGCATGGCAGATACTGACACCTGTAAGGCGCGGGGGTCGGCATTGCCGATATCTTCCGAGGCCAGGATGATCATACGGCGCAGGATAAAGAGCGGGTCTTCCCCGGCCTCCAGCATCCGAGCCAGCCAGTAGAGGGCGGCATCAGGATCGCTGCCCCGGATTGACTTGATAAAGGCCGAGATGACATTGTAATGTTCTTCGCCACCTTTATCATATAGTAATGCCTTCTGCTGCATTGCCTCCTGAGCGACATCAAGTGAAATCAGGGTGCCCTCTGCCAGTCCTGCTGCCACCTCCAGGGTGTTCAAGGCCTTGCGGCCATCTCCCTGTGCTGCATCTGCCAGAAAAGTGAGGGCATCATCTGTAATGGCAAGCTGCAGTTTTCCCAACCCCTTGTCTGTGTCTTGCAGGGTCTTGCGGAGCAGGGCGGCAAGCTCATCAGCCTCAAGTTGCTTCAGGCGCAGAACGCGACAGCGGGAGAGCAGGGGGGCGATCACTTCAAAGGAGGGGTTTTCCGTGGTGGCGCCGATGATGGTGACCAGCCCTTTTTCCACGGCAGGCAGAAAGGCATCCTGTTGAGCCTTGTTAAAACGGTGAATCTCATCCACAAACAGGATGGTGCGGATGCCTTGACGGGCCTGCTCTTCAGCATCCTTGAAAATTTCACGGATCTCTTTGACGCCGGCCATGATGGCAGAGAAAAAGACAAAGCGGGAACTTGTTTCGTGGGCGATGATATGGGCAAGGGTTGTCTTGCCGCAACCAGGAGGACCCCAGAATATCATCGAAGGCAGTCTGTCTGACTCAATCATCTGTCTTAAGGCCTTGCCGGAGGCAAGCAGATGATTTTGACCGAAGAACTCTGACAGGCTTTCAGGTCGCATTCGCTCTGCAAGTGGCACTTCCAGAGGTTTAGGTGAATAATTGAACTCCGAGTCCATTACCAGTGATGGATCCCTTTGTGTGCAATAGGCTGAGGTTTTATCCCCCAGATCTCTCTAGCGTATTCATCAATGGTTCTATCACTGGAAAATTTACCCATACCAGCGGTATTAAGTATTGATGTTCGTGCCCAATCATCCGGAATCATATAAAGCCTATCGACATCTGCCTGGGCATCAAGATAGGCGTCAAAATCAGCCAGTAACAGGTAATAATCAGTATTAAGCAGATTATCTACCAGTGGACGGAAAAGTCCCGGATCGCCAGGGGAGAAGAACCCTGATGAGATCTGATCAAGCACTTTTTTGAGTTCTGGCATACGATAGTAATAATCCTGCGGGCGATAACCGGATTTACGGAGATTAACTGCCTCCGGAGTCGTAAGTCCAAAGATGAATATGTTTTCTTTTCCTACCTCTTCCATGATTTCAATATTGGCACCATCCAGTGTTCCTATGGTCAGGGCACCGTTCAAGGCATATTTCATGTTGCCGGTGCCTGATGCCTCAGTGCCGGCTGTTGAGATCTGTTCTGACAGATCAGCCGCAGGGAAGATTTTTTCTGCCAGAGATACGTTGTAGTTGGCAAGAAAGGCCACTTTTAGCTGCAGGTTGACCGCCGGATCATTGTTAACAATGTTACCAACACTGTTTATCAGCTTTATGATCAGTTTTGCAGTTGTGTATGAAGGCGCGGCCTTTCCACCAAAAATAACGGTACGTGGAGGGAGCTCAAGGCCAGGATATTCTTTAAGTCGGTTGTATCTGGCTATAACCTGAAGGATATTTAGAAGTTGACGTTTGTATTCATGTATCCTCTTGGTCTGGCAGTCAAAAAGTGAATCAGGAGAAACCTGTACACCGTTTCTCTGATAGATATGCTCTGCAAGTTTCTGCTTGTTCAGGCGCTTAATATTCATCCAGCGTTTACGGAATTCTCTGTCTTCAGCCAAAGGTCTCAATTTCTGAAGTTCATAAAGATCTGTTGTCCATCCATCCCCTATCGCCTCGCTTATCAGATCAGAAAGCCAGGGGTTGCAGTGTCTTAACCAGCGCCTTTGTGTAATACCGTTAGTCTTGTTGTTAAACTTGTTTGGCCAAAGCTCATAATAGCTGTGAAAAAGGTCATCCTTTAGAATTTCGCTGTGCAGTGCAGATACGCCGTTAACCGAATGACTGCCTATGATCGCCAGATAGGCCATTCTTACCTGCTTTTCACCTCTATCATCTATTATTGACATTTTCTGAAGGCGTTCTGGATCTCCCGGAAAACGCTGCTCAACCTCTTCAAGGAAGCGGCGGTTGATCTCAAAGATAATCAGCAGGTGACGTGGCAAAAGGCGGGATAACATTTGAACCGGCCAGGTTTCAAGTGCCTCTTGCAGAATTGTGTGATTTGTATAAGCAAAGGTTTTGGTTGTCAGCTCCCATGCCAATTCCCATGACAGCTTCTTTTCGTCAATTAATATCCTCATCAGTTCAGGTATTGCCAACACCGGATGGGTATCATTAAGCTGTATTGCCACCTGATTCGGCAAATCCTGAATATCGTCATGTTTTTTTGAGAAACGGTAAAGAATGTCCTGAATAGTGGCGGATGCAAGAAAATATTCCTGACGGAGGCGCAGCTCTTTTCCTTCAAGCATATGGTCAGCTGGATAGAGAACCTTTGAGATGTTCTCTGTTTTCATTTTTGATTCAACAGAACCAATATAGTTTCCCTGATTAAAGAAATTCAGGTCAAAATCACGGCTTGATTTAGCGCTCCAGAGCCTCATTGTATTTACGGTGTTGTTCTTGTATCCAGGTATTGGGAAGTCATATGCCAGAGCCATTACTTCATAGTAGTCTATCCATGTGCTGCGTGTAGAACCGTCTCGATCAGTAAATTCGACAACTCTGCCTTCATAACGGATAGGGTGCAGATGCTCCTGTCTGTCAAATTCCCATGGGTTCTGGTAACGCAGCCAGTTATCTGGCACTTCGTGCTGTCCGCCATCCACTATTTTCTGATAGAACATCCCGTACTCGTAACGTATTCCGTAACCGTAGGCAGGAAGCTGCATTGAAGCCATAGAATCAAGGAAACAGGCAGCCAGCCGACCTAGACCGCCGTTGCCCAGACCTGCATCCCATTCAACCTCCTGCAGATCCTCAATGTTAAGACCGAGCTCTTTTAAGGCAGTTTCCCATTCCTCCATTACCCCAAGATTTATCAGTGAGTTACCCAAAGAGCGACCCATCAGAAATTCCATTGAGATATAGTAAACCCGCTTGGCATCATTAATGTAATATGATTGTTGAGTATCAAGCCAGCGTGTTGCAAGGAGATCCCTCACAGCATATGCAAGAGCAAGATACATATCTGCTTTTGTAGCGGAATATTTGTCTTTAACTATTGTATGCTGTAGATGATAAATGAAGGAACGCTGAAGATCTTTTACAGTCGGTTGTGCGACTTGTTCCATATCAACCTCACAATTTTAGGATATGATTTGGAAGTATACCTTCAAACTGCTGATTCAACAAGAAAGGGTAATAAAAAAAGAGGAGAACTTTTTGTTCTCCTCTTTAACGGCTGGAAAATCTTCAACGTTGATTCCGGCGAGCCAGAGCTGCACCGACAAAAGACTTGAACAGAGGATGAGGAACAAGTGGTTTTGATTTGAATTCCGGGTGGAATTGACATCCCAGGAACCATGGATGGTCGGGGAGTTCAATTATTTCAACCAGATTGTTCTGATGATTGATACCGGAAAGGACAAGCCCTTTATTGATCATAATCTCACGATAGCTGTTATTAAATTCGTAACGGTGTCTGTGTCTTTCTGATATCTCGGTTTCACTGTAGGCATCAAACGCCCTGGTGCCTTTATTAACTGTGCATGGCCAGGCTCCCAGGCGCATTGTCCCACCTTTTTTGTGAACGGTTTTCTGCTCTTCCATAAGATGTATGACCGGATCCTTGCAATCCGCCTTGAATTCCGTTGAGTTGGCTTTTTTAAGTCCGCATACAGAGCGGGCAAACTCAATGGCTGCCATCTGCATGCCCAGACAGATGCCGAAAAACGGTATCTTTTTTGTCCTTGCATGTTCAATGGCAAGAACCTTTCCTTCAGTGCCACGTTCTCCAAATCCCCCTGGAACAAGGACTCCGTCCACATCATCAAGCCATCCTGAAACACCTGTCTCTTCTATTTTTTCTGCATCAACATATTTTAGATAAACCTTGCAGTCGTTTGCAATCCCTCCGTGTGTAAGCGCCTCTGAGAGGGATTTATAAGACTCGGTAAGATTGACATATTTGCCTACTATCGCGATCCTTACCTCTCCGTAGCTCGGTTGACGCAGCGTCTCAACAACATTTTGCCAGGGAGTAAGGTCAGGCTGTTTTGTCCAGATGTTAAGCTTGTCAACTACCTGATCGTCCAGTCGTTCTTTATTAAGCGCTAAAGGTACGGCATATATATGCTCAGAGTCCACTGAGGGTATGACGCATTCTTCAGGCACGTTACAGAAAAGAGATATCTTCTTCTTCATGTCGTTTGGCAGCTCACGGTCGCAACGACAGAGCAGAATATCAGGCTGGATACCAATCTTGCGCAGCTCCATAACAGAGTGCTGTGTAGGCTTGGTCTTCATTTCGCCGGCTGTGCGGATGTAAGGTATAAGTGTTACATGGATATAAAGTGTGTTGCCTGCTCCTCTGTCAAAACGTAGCTGGCGGATAGCCTCAAGAAATGGCAGGGACTCTATATCACCGACAGTGCCGCCAACCTCGACTATGGCAACATCGGCTCCCTTTGCATTTTCAAGGATCTTGTGCTTAATCTCATCGGTTATGTGTGGAATGACCTGTACAGTGCCGCCCAGATAATCACCGCGTCTCTCCTTCTCAATTACTGAAAAGTAAACTTGACCGGTAGTAAAATTGCTTTTTTTAGATAGTCTGGCTGATGTGTATCGCTCATAATGTCCCAGATCAAGATCTGTCTCGGCTCCATCATCGGTGACAAAGACTTCGCCATGCTGAAAAGGTGACATTGTGCCAGGATCTACATTTATATAAGGATCTAACTTCTGCATGGTTATCCGTAGACCTCTGGCTTCGAGAAGCGCACCCAGAGAGGCGGCGGCAAGTCCTTTACCGATTGAAGATACAACACCGCCTGTTATAAAGATAAACTTGGTTTTCATTGTATTATGTTCCTGCTCTTTAGCACGTGCTGTCATGATTTTCCTTGTTTCAGCTTTTCTTTAGCCTTGTTAAGATCTTCAGGAGTATCAACCCCGATTGAGTCAAAATCTGTCTCTACAACCCTTATTCTTATTCCATTTTCAAGAGCACGTAACTGTTCCAGCTTTTCAGAAATTTCAAGAAAAGTTTGAGGCATTTCCGCATATTTAATAAGAAAATCACGCTGATATACATATAAACCTATATGTTTGTAACAGAGCAACCTGCCTGATGCAAATGCGTCATCTTTGAGATCCTGCCACTTATCCCTGAAAAAAGGGAGTGGTGAACGTGAAAAGTAGAGGGCATATCCTGCGTTGTCAGTCACAACTTTTACAACGTTTGGAGAGAGAAAGTCGTGCAGACACTTTACACGTGTTTTCAGGGTTCCCATTTTCAGCTCTTTGTTGTTGATAAAAGGCTCAACAGCTTCATCTATCATTGCCGGAGTGATTAAAGGCTCATCACCCTGTACATTTACAACCAGGTCAGCCTCAAGTCCATTTGCCACCTCTGCCAGTCGATCGGTGCCTGTTTCATGTGTGGTCTTGGTCATAATTGCCTCGCCGCCAATCTGATGAATGGCATCGGCAATTCTTGTGTCGTCTGTTGCGACAATGGCTCTTGTTACAAGTGAAGCCTTCATTGTCTGTTCATAGACATGCTGGATCATAGGCTTGCCAGCCAGATCTGCTAATGGCTTGCCAGGGAAACGGGTAGAGCTGTAACGGGCGGGAATTATGGCGACTATCTGCATGGTTGTAGATCCGATGGTCAAAAGTCCAGAGACAAGCTTCTAGGGTCAAGAGCCAATGTTCAAAAAAAATTACAATTTTGCCTGAAAAACTGAAATGAAAAATACTCTTTAGGATTGGGGCTGTCAAGAATTCAAGTGCCCCGTCGTTGACTGTGAATAATGCTGTTGCGCCAGTTAAATGCGTCAAGCTGGGCTGATAAGAGTTGATCCAGAGTTATTTTTTGAGAGTCGAGTATTGCCTGTACTGCATTGAAATCGGTTTTTTCTAGTTTTTCGGCAAGCAGTAGCAGAATACCTAATTGTCCTTCCCTTTTCAGAAGGGCTTCCGCCATATCTTCCGAGAGGTTCAGACTTTCAACAACATGCTCCATAGGTGTTTCATACAATGCATCCAGAAGAGAAAGAATGCCAGTCAGGAATGCTGCTTCAACCAAGTCAGAAGTACGCTCCTGTCCGGTTCTGGACATCATCAGCAATTCCATTAGACGCCCGCGCACCGCCGCCATTTCCAAAAGTGGGGAATTAAGACCGCGATCATCCTTGCCCGCAAAAAGTGCAAGCTGTACCCAACGACGAAGATGATTTATGCCAAGAATCATAATCGCATGCCGGATGTTCTTGATCTTTTCTCTCATACCGATCATTACGGAGTTGACAAGTTTCAAGAGGTTAAAGGTCAGGCTCGGGTTTTCCCTGAATGTTTCCTCTACTTCATCAATTTCCCAGTCTTCGTTTAACTGCTGAAGCAGTTTCATCATAGCTATGCCTGATGGATCTATCCTTTTTTGACCTATGATTACTGGTCTTTCAAAGAAATAACCCTGAAACAGTTCAAAGCCGTACTCCATACATTTTTCAAAAACCTCAACTGTTTCTACACGTTCGGCAAGCAACTGCACCGGATATTTCCGCAGGTTCGAAGCTATTAGTGGAAGTTCGAGGGGATCGGTAGCCATTATATCCACTTTTACAATATCTATAATCTTGTAAAAGGCAGAATGCTGTGGCGCATATATATGGTCATCAAGGGCGATCTTGAATCCCATTGATTTCAATTCATTGCATCTAAGCCTGACATTATCATTTAGTTCGATGTTTTCAAGTATCTCAAGGACGGATTGCTCAATAGGCAGCAGCTCAAGCATTTCAGAATGCAGCACTTTTTCAGTGATATTAAGAAATCCGAACTTGTCTCCAAGTACATCCTGCAGCCCAAAATCTGAAAGGGCAGTAGAAATTACAGATGCCGAGGCCTGAGCCTGGCTCTCGAACTGAGCGGTAGTATGATCTGCTGCCGCCCTGAAAAGGAGCTCATACCCGTAAATCTCCTGTTTACGGTTCAGTATCGGTTGACGACCGATAAAATATTGCAGCTCGTTAGGATAACTCATAATTTGCTATACTGTTCCATTAAGGTTTTTCAGTCAAGAGCACCTGTGAAATTTGGGAAAATTTACTGAGCAGAGAGCCTCATCATCTCGGCAGCTATCTTTTCCAATGGCAATATTTTGTCCACCCCGCCAAGCTTTATGGCCTCATTAGGCATACCGAAAACCACACAGGAGGCTTCATCCTGGGCTATGGTCTTTGCCCCTGCATCATGCATCTCCTTCATACCCTGAGCGCCATCGTCTCCCATCCCTGTCAGGATTATTCCAACAGCATTCTTTCCGGCATAACGTGCAGTTGAACGGAAAAGTACATCTACTGAAGGTCGGTGACGTGATACAAGAGGACCTTCCTTGACCTCAACATAATAGCGTGCGCCACTACGTTTCAAGAGTGTATGCTTGTTGCCTGGCGCTATCAGAACATGCCCACGCACAACTGAATCGTTATTTTCAGCCTCTTTCACTGTAACCTTGCAGATGGAATTAAGTCGCTTGGCAAACGCTGCAGTAAAATTTTCAGGCATATGTTGGACAATTACTATTCCTGGAGTGTCTTCCGGTAGCATCTGTAGAAATACTGACAGTGCTTCGGTTCCACCGGTTGACGCTCCGACAGAAACAATCTTTTCTGTCGTCATTATCATGGCTTTTGTGTTTGGAGCTTCCATTATAACATCTGCAGTATATTTGGGAGTTACTTCTCTTACAGGGCGTATGCTCTTTAATTTAGCCGATGCAGCTGCCTTGATACTGTCACAGATCCTTATCTTTGATTCTTCTATGAACTGTTTTGTTCCCATCTTTGGCTTTGTAATTATCTCAACAGCTCCGTATTCAAGGGCTTTCAGAGCTGTCTCATTACCGCTATCTGTCAGGCTTGAGCACATTACAACCGGTATCGGGTGTTGTGACATCAATTTCTGCAAAAAGGTGATGCCATCCATACGTGGCATCTCAACGTCTAGCGTTATGACATCAGGAACCTGTTCGGATATCTTCTGGACAGCCACAATCGGATCCTGAGCCATTCCGATTACTTCAATTCCAGCGTCGCTGGAAAGTATATCGGCAAGGGTCTGACGAACCAGAGCAGAATCATCAACTATCAGGACTTTTATTTTGGACATTTGAAAATATTGGGCAGTAGTCAAAAAGAAAGAGAGAATGTAACTATTCAGCACAATCAACAGAACATTCAAAAAAAGCGCTGAATAATTAAAAGAATTAATCTTCTTTTTTACTTGTCCCTATTCCTTTCTGTATACAGTATTGGCCACCTGTGTAAATGGAACACCCAGTCCGTTTAATGTCTCGGAATGACCCATAAAAAGGTAGCCTCCGTTGACAAGTTGACGATGAAACTTTTTCATAAGTTCAGCCTGTGTAGATTTGTCGAAATAGATTACAACATTTCGGCAGAATATAACATCCATCTTCTCGTTTATCCCAAAATGGTCATCCATGAAGTTGACCCTTGTGCTCTTCTCCCTGATTTTCTAGCCTAAGACTTTCTTTACTACAGCAATCAGCTGCTCAGGTTTAAACGGTTTAACTATCCATCCGGTAGCTCCTGCAGTCTTTCCTTCAGCCTTGCGTGAATCCTGTGATTCAGTTGTAAGCATTACTATTGGAATGAACTTGTTAAGGGAGCCTGCTCTTACACCTTTAATCAGCCCTATGCCATCAAGGTTTGGCATATTGAGGTCGGTAATCAACATATCTACCTTCTGGCTGCCAAGTTTTGTAAGAGCATCTTTTCCATCTACAGCCTCTACTACATCGTATCCATTTTGTTTCAAGGTAAAGCTGACCATCTGTCTTACGCTTGCCGAGTCATCGGCGGTCATAATCAATTTTGACATTTTAGTTTATCCCCCCACACCAGAGACATGGTAAATCTGCATTATGTTTACAGGTTATTTGTCTTTGAAGGCCTACGGCAGATATTGCTGATTTGACAGCCTGAGCCATGCAGCCTGTAAAATTGAATTGTCTTTTTGCATCAAGATAGGTTCGACAGGCTGAACAGATTACCTGCATTCCAGCGATATCAATTTCTTGAACCGTTGATATATCAAGTTTAATATCTTTAATATTATCGATGCTTTTTAGAAAGGTTGTTTGCAACTCAGCAGCTGTTTCGATTGTAAGTTTACCCGATATTGTAATATTGAGTGATTTCCCATTTTCAGTTACTGCATTTGTAATATTGAGATCAGACATAAGCCCTCCAAGAGCAAGGTGCAAGCTGCAAGGTAGAATGGTGAAAAACTGTAGACTTTTTCTGCCCCTTGGTGCGTTGACCCTTGACCCTAAAATAGATCAACATTATCGCCGTATTCGGATATGCTTTCACTGCTTTCCTGTCGTTTCTGGAGTGAAAGTTTAACTCCGTGGCGGGCTGCCAGCATCTCATGGATTACACGTTCACTTTCCATTGTGTAACGATGCTCCATATCCTTAAGGTTATTCCGGAATTCATTTGATGCCGGTACCAGGCTCCGTGCCTCAGTGAATATCTCTTCAAGAGAATGTACCGCTTTTCCAGTAAATTTCTGTATCTCTTCGTGTACATGAATCCCTGATGTGATCAGGTTTATGTCGTCAGCCAGAGATTCAGCCGAATTTGCAAGAGAAGAAAGCTGTTGTAACAGAGAACTGTTAATTCCAGATAGTGCGTTTATGATTCGCTGGGTTTCCTCTTCCATCTCTTTTACCTGATTCTGCTCGCCATCATCAGATGTCAAAAACTGCTGATCTGCCATATTTGCGGTAATTGCATTAATGGCCTGCAGGGTTGTTGATACTGCTTCAGTCTGAGTAACAGCATCAAGAGAGAGACGTTTTATCGCCTCTGCCAGAACTCCCAGAGCTGCGCCTTGTGTGCCAGTGTGCGCTGCCTTTATCTGAGCGTTTAGGGCTATAAGATCTATTTCGGAGCCTACCGCCTCTATGTCACTTACAAATCCGCCTATTTCAGCCATGGTTCCGGTTACCTTTTGCATGGCGTTGGCCAGTTGCTGGTCTGCCTTACCGCATCTCTGGATAATCTGGGTGACCTTATGCATCTCTTTTTCCATGGTGTCCAACAGAGAAGATTCAGTTGAACCGGAATTTCCCAATAGAGCCTGTTGAAGATCAAAACTTATCTGACCCTGTTTTGCTCCTATGTCCTGCAGGCTTTCCAGAATGGCATTGGTGGCTTTTGTCATCTGATCTGCAGCATGTCGCATCTGTGCAGTTTGCAGTTCACAGATATCTCCCGTTTCAGCTACAAATGAATGACAATTTTCATCAGTCTTTTCTTCTGTGCTTATTCTGTGATTCTGAAGCTTTTCAAGCGCTTCAATTACATGTTCAATCTGCTGTCGGGTTATATCGTGGAACTGCATTGAGGAAACAACAGTTCCAATATCAGCAGTAATCTGTTCAGAAATCAGTCCAACCTGATTGCCTGTCTCAGAACATGAACTGTTAAGGTTTGAAAGTGTTTCAAGATTTGATCCTACTGCTGTAAGTATATTGGCAGCATCGGTATATTGGTGTGCCTCGGTGTTTTTAACCATCTCAAGATTTTTGGTTATCAGCTGTGAGAGGGAGAGTCTCTGGCTCATTATCCCTGCAGATTTTTCACTTACAGCCTGTGACAATTTCTCAACATCCATTGCCAAGGTGGTAAAGCCGGCTCCTAGCTCACCAAGACGAGCTGATTCTATCTTGGTTGAGATTGACAGCATCCTTAGTGCCTTGTCCATCTTCTGAAAACCTTCAAGCGGTCTTACAACATTATCAAGTTGAACCATTATCTGCTCAAGCGTACTGCAGCTCTCTGCACCCTGATTTTTAACTTTTTCCAGATATTCATTCATGTCAGTAAAAAGTTGGCGCAGCTGTTCCCCAAGCATGGAGCTTTCGGAGCCTGCAACCAGTTCAACCAGATTGCGTGCGGTTTCAGAGATATTGGTTGAGCGCATTGAAAAATCATACATCTTTTCACCAAGTTTCAAAAACTGGTCTTCAGTGCTGCCGGTAAGGTTTCTAAGAATATCCAAAACAGAGGGAAGCTGAGCTTGCCATTTTTGAATATTGGCGCAAAATTTGGTGGTCATTTGGCCTTATTCCTTTCGCAGGCAGCGAGTTACTGGATTAAAGTGAGAACACGGAGTTCTTTGAATAGTTTCTGTTTGCTGATAGGTTTTACCAGATAGGCGGTGGCTCCATCCTGATAGAAGGTGTCAAAGACCGTTTTGGGATCATCAAGCGCTGTTGTCATAATAATTTTGACTTCAAGATTAGGCGGGATTTCAAGTTCTTTTTCAATAGTTCTTATCTGCCTCAATGCCTCTCGTCCATCCATCTTTGGCATCATAATATCCATACAGATCAGGTTAAATGGTGTTTTTGCCTCATGAGAAAGTTTGAAAGCCGTTACCGCCTCTTCACCGTCAACAGCCACTTCAATATCAAAATGCTGCTTAAGTAATTCAAGCAATATCCTGCGGGAAACAAAATCATCTTCAACTATTAGTGCTCTCACGGTTTGGCTCCTTTAAGCTTAAAATCAGCTATGCCTGAGAAAACATAATCACGTCCGGCTACCTCTTTCTGGTGGCATTCAAAACAGTTCTTGACAGTATCAAGTCCGCTTAGCTTTCCATTTGCAGAGTATCCGGCATAGAGCCATCCGCCGGTGGTTTTTTGATTTTTATCTTTTTTCATCAATACAATCATATTTTTGGAACCGTCATTGGCGCTGTCGTTGTTTTTGATATTAAAATGTTCAACAACAATCTGGCTGCCTTCAGGGAATCTGTTTCCTGCTTTATAGCCCTTGATTGCCTTTGGGTCTGCATAGATATAATGGATACCGTAAAAGAGAGATTTTTTGTCGTTAACCACTTTTCTGATGCTTTTTTCCCACTTCTGGTATCTTGGCAGTGATGGCGCATTTGCGGCAGATGATATTGTGCCTGTTGAAAGTATTAATATTATTATAAATGTTAACTGTTTCATCTGATATTAATCTCCTCTGATTTTGAAGTATAGCAGCTGTTTTACCTTTGTCACGCCAGACAGAGATTTTTTTAAAACTTTTTATGAATCAATTTGGGTTGTTCTGTTGACAGGCAGGTAGATTGTAAAGGCTGTTCCTTCGCCAGGTTTGCTTTTGACTGTAATAGCCCCATTATGCTGCTGTACAATTCCATAGACCATCGATAAACCGAGGCCGCTGCCTTTCCCAATCTCTTTTGTTGTAAAGAATGGATCAAATATTTTGGGGAGCAGTTCATCAGATATACCGCAGCCAGTATCTGTTACTTCTAAACGTACATATAGTTCTGGAGATATTTGAAGAGATGATGCCATTTTATTGTCAATCAGGGCGTTGGACATGGTGATCTTTAATTTGCCACCTTCAGGCATTGCATCACGGGCATTTATCGCCAGATTCATAAGCATCTGTTCAATCATGTTACGATTGACGGTTACAGGTGATGTTTCTTTATCAGAGTTCAGTTCAAGGGTTATGTTATCTCCAATAATTCTGTTAATGAATTTTTCAAAATTATGAATAAGCACTGATAAATCTTCTTTTAATGGGATTTTTTCCTGTTTTCTGCTGAAGGTAAGCAGGCTTTGTGTGAGATGACTGGCTCTGTTTGTGGCATCAACTATCATCTGGAGACTTTCGTGGTAAGGGCTATCAGGAGCCATATCCATAAGAAGCATAGTGCTGTAACCCTTTATTATAGTCATTATGTTGTTAAAATCATGTGCCACGCCTCCTGCAAGAACACCAATCGCTTCAAGCTTGTGTGAATGTCTTAACCGTTCTTCTGCTTTTTTTATACGAAGCATTACCTTTATATGTGCTACCAGTTCGTGACTTGAAATAGGTTTCTGTAAAAATGCATCTGCTCCCATCTCCAGAGCTTTTACCCTGTCTTTTGATGCTACGTTTGCTGCTGTTATTATGATGACGGGGATATAGGCAGTAATCGGATCCTTCTTAAGATGTCTGATTGTTTCAAATCCATCCATAACAGGCATCTGTAAATCCAGTAGTATTGTGTCTGGCTGTAATACACGAGCCAACTCAATCCCTGCAGTTCCTGAATCTGCAGTTTCGAGTTGTGCATCCGGCAGATGCTCCTCAAGTATGCGTTTTACAATCATCAGATTTAAATGAGTATCATCAATAGCAAGAATCTTCATCTGTTTTAAGTTTCGGAGATTGTAAACGGAAGTGTGCAGGTGAAGCTGCTGCCGGTTTCAGGGCTGCTTTCAAGCATGAGGTTGCCTCCCTGTTTGTCGCAGATGCTTCGTACAATGGCAAGACCGATTCCAGCGCCATCTTTGCTGCGGGTAAGGAAATGTTCAAGTTGAGTAAAAGGTTGCAGAATTAACTCTTGCTTTTCAAGTGGTATTCCTTTTCCTGTATCAATTATAAGAAGTTTTATATTACCGGTTTTTTTAAACTGCTCTTCTCTCTCAAAAGAGATGCTGCAGGTTATTGTGTCACCACGTTCTGTAAATTTTAAGGCATTGTCCAGCAGGCATGATGCAATAATCTGAACTGCATCCCAGGAACCTTTTAAATGCTGGTTTGACTCGCCATCACAGTATACCTTGAAATGTATTCCGCTGTTTTCTGCCTTCTTCCTGTACCGTTCTGCCAGAATTTCAATAGTATTTGAAATTGTGCTTGTCTGATCTTCCAGTCTGTTGTTTGAAAACCTGGCTTCAGCCAATGTCAGGAGTTTATTTACAAGAGCTGACATCCGGTCTGCTGAATTCTTTAATATGGGTAGATATGCTGAAGAACTGACATCTGACCCGGAATCTGCTGATTCCATTAATTGGATAGCTCCCATTATCCCATTTAGGGGAGTCCTGAATTCATGGGTGATAAGACTTAAAAACTCTCTTTTAAGCGAATCTACCTCTGTTGCCTTACTCTGTGCCTGTTGCAGATCCTCCAGTTGATTGCATAGCAGTTTTGTCTGTTTGGCAACCTGTTGCTCCAGCCTGATACGGTACTGTTGCTCCAGTCTTTGTGTCATCACAAAGGCAAGCGCTCTGGATATTGCCCAGTTCAGATGTTCAAATTCAATAGGCTTTGCAAGCAGATCAAAGGCATGTTGTTTCAGGCCTTCAACTACAAGCTCAAAATCAGTATAGCCGGTCATAAGGATTACAGGTAAGTCTGGAAAGAGTTGTCGAATAGCTTCCAGAAGCCGTATTCCGTTCATGTCAGGCATACGTATGTCTGTTATAAGAAGATCAATATGCTGATTTTGCTGCTCAACTATTTTCAACGCAAACTTTCCGCCTCTGGCAGTCAGAACCTGGTATCCTTGAGAGACAAGGAAACAGTCAAGCATCTTGAGTATGAGAGGTTCATCATCTACAAGAAGTATTGTGGCTTTAAATCCGGTTTTTGTATTATTGATTGCCTGAACGGTATTCATAGAGTAAATCTTTCCTGAATTTTGTTGTGTGAGTTTTCAGTATACAACAAAACTTTTTTAAATAAAGATTCTTAAGAAAAAAAAGCTTTAGAACCTCGGGACTTACTTCTGGAACGTAACCGAAACTTGGGAGTAGCTGTCATTCCGGCAGGTTTTTATTATAGATATGGTTCTTGATTGAAAAAGAAAGAGCCCTGATAATGGGATTAGGTGATGACAATCTCTTTGCATGAGCCTGTTCTACTGGCATTTTATGATAAAGTTTTTTGAAAACGACAGAAGCCCCCGACATTAATGCCGGAGGCTTCTGAAACTGAATAATATTGTTACTGCAGGATTAACCCAGAGTGTTTACAAGCCTCGTAAGACGAGAAACGTTTCTTGATGCGTTGGTTTTATGAATAACACCTTTTGTTGCTGTTTTGTCTATAACAGGGATTGCAATCTGTAAAGCCGCCAGCGCAGCCTCTTTATCCTTGTTTTCAACGGCCTCACGAATCCGCTTGATGTAGGTTTTAAGGGTTGATTTTTGATGACGATTACGGGCATTGCGTTTTTCAGTCTGTTTGATACGCTTTATTGCCGACTTGTGATGAGCCACGGGCTACCTCCGAAAATATAAAACATTGAGTCTGATAAGCGATTAAAGGGTCAAATTTGAAGCGATATTTTTAGCATGCGATTGTTTTGGTGTCAAGCTGAAATTGTTGCATTTTATTCGTTAATAAAGACTTTTCGTCCTTCAATATGGAGACGGCCTTCAGAAAAAAACCTTATCGCCTCAACGTAGGTACGATGCTCTTCACCATGTATCCTGTCAGTCAAACTCTCGAGTGTGTCTGTCCCGAGTATAGGTACGACAGCCTGAAGAATAATAGGGCCTGTATCTGTGCCGCTATCTACAAAATGAACTGTGCATCCGGTGTAACGGACTCCATATTCAAATGCCTGTTTATGTGCATCAAGTCCGGGAAAAGCCGGTAACAGGGCTGGATGGATGTTCATTATCGAATTTGGAAAGGCATCAATCATTACCGGAGAAAGAAGCCTCATGAATCCGGCCAGAACCACAAGTTGCACTCCATGCTTTTTGAGTATTTCAACAAGTGCGATATCATACTGCTTACGGTCAGTAAAGTTTTTGTGATCTAGTACAATGGCTGTAATATTATGTTTCTTTGCCCGCTCAAGGGCAAATGCGTCTGCTTTGTTACTTATAAGACAGACAATATCTGCGTTTTTTATATAGCCTGATTCCAGCGAGTCAACTATTGCCTGAAAGTTGCTGCCGTTTCCTGAAACCAGAACTCCAATTTGTATCCTCTTGTCATACATCAGGAGAACACCACCGGTTCTGTCTGATTCTTGGTCATGGCTTTAATCTCTCCAATCAACCATGCTTTTTCACCTAGGCCGTTAAGACGTGAAAGTATATCATCAACATCCGTTTTTGGTACTGCCAGTACCATTCCGATTCCCATATTAAAGGTTCTGTACATCTCTGATTGCTCGACATTGCCGGCTTCCTGCATAATTTTAAAAATGGGTGGCATATTCCAGGAACCAAGTTTGAAAATAGCTGCAGAACCTTTAGGTAGTACACGGGGAACATTCTCAAGCAGACCACCGCCGGTAATATGGGCAATGCCGTTGATTCGGAAATCCTTTAGAAGATTCATGATGGAACGGACATATATTCTGGTTGGGGTGAGAAGTTCTTCAGCAACTGTTTTCTCGATATCCGGCAGGTTATCGTTAATACCAAGTTTCATAATGTCAAAAATTATCCTTCTTGCAAGTGAATATCCATTACTGTGAAGGCCGCTTGAACCTATTCCAATAAGTTTGTTGCCTACAGTGATTGATGAACCGTCTATTATCTGATCCCGTTCAACAACACCTACTGTGAAGCCAGCTATATCGTACTCTCCGGAACCATAAAATCCTGGCATTTCAGCAGTTTCTCCGCCGATCAGAGCGCATCCGGCCTGACGGCATCCTTCAGCGATGCCGGATACTACTTCCACCGCTTTGGAAGGGTCAAGTTTGCCTGTTGCCAGATAATCCAGAAAAAATAAAGGTTCTGCACCCTGTACGACTATATCGTTCACACACATGGCAACCAGGTCAATTCCCACACTGTCGTGACGGTCAGCCATAAATGCCAGTTTCAGCTTTGTTCCTACCCCGTCTGTGCCAGAAACAAGAACAGGGTTTTTGTATTTTGAGGTATTTAGTGAGAAGAGACCGCCGAATCCGCCAATTTCTGTCATGACTTCAGGTCGGAAAGTTGAGCTTACCAGTGGCTTGATCTTCTGGACAAAGCTGTTGCCAGCCTCAATATCAACACCGGCCTCTTTGTAGGTTGCGCTTGCTTTTGTCACTGGTTGCAGCTCCTTGTCATTACACAGATGTATAAGCAGTTAGAGTAAGATATTTCTTCTAGCCAATCAGCAGCAAAATGTCAATCAACAGTGAAGACGAGTCTCTCTAAACAGCAATTTATGCTTGACAAATCGTATAGTTTTGCCGTTATCTGAACTTATTATGAGTCGCCTGAACAGCTATAAATATGGCGTTATGGATATTTGCCGTCCATTTTTGTTGCTTCTCGGCACTATCTTACTTGCAACAGCTATTTTCCCTGCTGCGGCTAATGCTGATATCTATCGGTATGAAGATGAAGAAGGTGTTATTCATTTTACCGATGCCCCGACTCACAGCAAGTTCAAGATATTTTTAAGGGATCTTAGGAAAGATCGCCAGTTGAGAACCAGATTCAGGATTGCATCAGGTAATCCTCAGGAATTTGAACATCTTATCGCAGCTGCATCTTCCAAATATGGCGTAAGTGCATCGCTTATCCGTGCTGTTATTCAGGCTGAATCAGGTTATAATCCACAGGCAGTCTCCCGTGCAGGGGCTGGAGGTCTGATGCAGTTGATGCCCGGGACTGCCAAAAGCCTGAAGGTATCAGATCGTTTTGACCCGAGCCAGAATGTTGATGGTGGTGTTCGTTACCTGAGATTTCTGCTGGATACATTTAAAGGAGATGTCTCACTGGCCTTGGCTGCATACAATGCAGGTCTTTCCAAGGTTGCAAAATATGGCGGTATACCGCCATATGAAGAAACCAGGGTATATGTAAGCAGAGTCCTTTCATATATGAGATAATCTGATGTCAAACCATAATCCAATTTTAAATCCTCCAAATATCATTACATTGTTCAGGATAGCCTGCATCCCGATAATGGTTCTGTTGTTGTCTTCGCCCACACGCAATGCCGGATTCTGGGCTGCGGCTGTATTTGCGGTAGCTTCGGCTACTGATTGGCTTGATGGGCATCTTGCAAGAAGAATGGGTATTGTCACTGTATTTGGCAAGTTTCTGGATCCTATTGCTGATAAACTTATAGTGACCGCAGCTTTGATAATGATCCTTCCTTTTAATCATGTTCCGGCCTGGATGGTATTGGTAATACTCTCTCGTGAGATAATTATAACAGGACTGCGCAGCATCGCTTCATCTGAAGGAATTGTTATACAGGCCTCGGATTTGGGAAAGTATAAGACAATCTTTCAGATAACCTCCATAATAGGTCTGCTGCTGCACTATGACTACCATTGGTTCTTCGGTATAAACCACCCGCTTCTTGTCGTAAATATGCATAATGCAGGAATGTTTTTCTTCTGGATTGCATTTATACTTACAGTATGGTCAGGAGTTGATTATCTGTTTAAATTCATAAAAATTATTGCCCGCTGATTTTGTAGTATTTTGTATTTATTAATTTAATTAAAGTTTCATTATAGAATATCAATGTTTAAAAAGCCCTTACTATGCTGCTGCATTGTTCGGGCTGTTCTTTTTAGGGATAATATCTTTTGATTTCTAAATTTATATTCTGTTCAAGGAAAGACACAGATGAATAATGACCGGCTGTTTACTACTAATCAGTTAAAAGAATGGGACAAGGCTTTTGTCTGGCATCCATTTACACAGATGCAGGATTGGTTGGCAGAAGAAACTGTGGTGATAGTAAAAGGGGAGGGATCCTGGCTGATTGATTCTGAAGGCAAACGTTATCTGGACGGGGTTGCCTCAATGTGGACTAACGTACATGGCCATTGCAATCCCGAACTTAACAGGGCGTTATCCGAACAGGCAGCAAAAATTGAACATTCAACTCTCTTGGGATTGGCTGGTGAACAATCAATATTGCTGGCTAAACGGTTGGTTGAAATAGCTCCTCCCGGTCTGAACAAGGTCTTTTATTCAGATAACGGTTCTACTGCGGTTGAGGTTGCCCTTAAGATGGCATACCAGTATCAATGTCACAGGGGTAATCCGGAAAAGAGCTGTTTCATAAGGCTTCAGCATGCCTATCATGGTGATACCATCGGTTCTATGAGTGTGGGTGGTATTTCGATCTATCATTCAACCTTTGCTCCATTGCTCTTCAAGACCATTGAAGCTCCGGCTCCTTACTGCTATCGCTGTCCATTTGGTAAAACTGACAATTCTGATTGTGATATGCCCTGTCTGGGAGCGCTGGGAAAACTGATTAAAGAGAATTGCAGCTCTCTGGCAGGAATGGTCATAGAACCTCTGCTTCAGGGAGCCGGAGGTATGCTTGTTCAGCCGGAAGGTTATCTGAAAGGTGTTCGTGAACTTTGTGACAGATACGGCATACTGTTGATTACCGATGAGGTGGCAACCGGTTTCGGTAGAACTGGCAGGATGTTTGCCTGTGAACATGAGGGGGTGATACCTGATATTATGGCTGTATCAAAAGGGCTCTGTGCCGGTTATCTGCCTTTAGCTGCAACCCTCGCCACGGATGAGATATATCAGGCTTTTTTAGGAAATTATGCAGAGCTTAAAACCTTTTTCCATGGTCATACATTTACAGGTAACCCTCTTGCCTGTGCCGTTGCGTTGCGAAGTCTTGAACTGTTTGAGGAAAACAGTCTGCTTGAGTCTGTTAATGATAGATCTTTACAGTTGAAAAAACATCTGAAACGATTAGAGGATCTACCTGCTGTGGGGGATGTTAGGCAGTATGGCCTGGCTGCAGGGGTTGAACTGGTGAAGGATAAGGGGACGAAAGAACCTTATCCATGGGAAGAGAAAATCGGGATCAAGGTCTGTGCCGAGGCGAGAAAGTACGGACTGTTCTCAAGACCTCTAGGTAATACCCTGGTTGTATTTCCGCCACTCTCTATAACAGCTGAAGAAGTTGATTTTATGATGGATGGAATTGAACGTGCTATAAGGGCAGTTACGGGATAATTATAAGGAATAACTCAGGTTGTAGTTTTATCTGTCTCTGCTATCTGTTCTGGCTGTTCTTTTTCCGATTCAGCGACGTTTACTTTTTCTATTTCTTCCTCATCATGTTGAATGGAGGCCTTTTCAAGTTCATCAGCCATTATTTGAAGGGTGCTAAGGGAAAGCCTCCTTAAGCCTCCCTGTATCGAGTTTTCAATCAGGCTTACCGGCCCTGATTCTTCAGCGGAAAAGGCTTCTACGGTGTTTCCCAGACAGATACTGACACCTTCGTGAATCCTGTCCTTAACATTTATCTTCGGGTTTGAACCTGTTGCTCGTTTTCTGCGTAATTCAATAATTAATCTTGTAAGTTGCTGTTTCTTCTCGGTCAACTGTTTGAGTTCCAGCAGATCTTTAGTGGAACTAAGTTGTTCCTCTAGTTTTGCAATCTGGTCTAGAAGTATATCAAGTCTGTCAAGATCGTGATAATCTACGCCGGAATGCACGGATGTCTTTATTGCTGAGGGGGCTCCCAGTTTTTTTACTTCAACACCGGCAAGAGTGACACAGTTGCCTCCAGAAAGAACACCGGCTGCAAGGCTGCCTCGGCAGCGTATATTGCAGTTACGAAGTTCAACATCCACAAGCATATCTCCCCAGCATTCAACAATACTGTCATGTATAAAATGTGCAGTAAGATTTCCGCCGCACAGGATACTGCCAATACCCTGGCCATCCATGCCGCAGAACTCTATGTTGCCATGAGATGTCAGTTTACAGTTACCAACATTCCCTGTTATCTTTAAACCTTTACTGGCGCTAACCTGAAAACCGTCCAGTACATCGCCTCGTATCTCGACAAACCCGTTAAAACGGATGTTTCCAACGCTGAAATCAACATCTCCATCCACTATATACTCTTCAACAACATGGAGGGTCTCAGCATCATGTTTTACCCTGCCATGTATCTCTGCATAGAGAATCTCGCTGTTTTCTCCGCCTGCCCTTACATTTTGTCCAAGCTTCAGTATTAGCGGCTTGCCAGGCTCTGAAGGCACCGATTTACCCCGTACCGTTTTGCCTGGTATTCCGGCGGTGGGTTGCATAATTCTTCCGATTTCCTGACCCGGCTCTACATTTATAAACTGTTGAACTAATCTGAAATCAACCTGTTGAGTTTCGATCTCATCGGAATATTCTGAATTGATAACAGGAGGCGGCTCAAGAGAAACAGAACTATATTTAAGAGTGCCGTCACTCCCCTTTTCCGGGAGGATTCCTGAAGCAATAATGGCATTTGCACTCTTTCCTGGAGCAGCTTCTGAAATGAAGATTAATAAACTTTCTTCGTTAATACCAGTAGTTATGGCATCTTCAGCCAGATAGCCTTTTAGCTCTTCAATGGAAGGCGAGGTACCATCAGGTTTTACTTCAAGATGGGCACGGCATTCCATTTCATCATTAGAAAGACTCAAAATCAGCTGATAACCGGTCTTGGCATGATAAAAACGCTGACCGTCCGGTTTACTTTCTTCTGATTGATTTTGTTGTTCGCTCACATGATCACCCTCTATTTCTGGATATTAACATTAACCGCTGATTAATTCAGCATGAATTAATTGCAGCAATTTTAAATACTATGTAATAGTTTCATCTTGGAACAAGATGGAAAAGAACAGGTATGGATGGATATCAGATTATGGAAAAGACAAATGTTCTGATAATTGATGATGATGAGCCTGGTCGTCAGGTAATGGAATTGTTGCTTGGCAAGGCAGGCTTTATTACGCTTTCAGCCGCTAACGGCGCAGAAGGTATAACCCAGGTTCAGAAATCAAAGGTCGACCTGGTTCTTCTGGATCTCTTCTTACCTGATAAGAATGGTATTGATATTCTTAGAGAGATAAGACAGGTATCACATCAAGTTGAAGTTGTTGTTATTACTGGGCACGCCTCAGCTGAAACAGCAGTACAGGCTATGAAGGAGGGTGCGTTTGACTATATAACAAAGCCGGTAAATTTTGAAGAGCTGAAAATCATCATACAAAAGGCATTGGAAAAACAAAGGCTTCTGTCTGAAAATGTCTATCTGAGAAAACAGCTTGAGGAGCGGTTTCAATTTAAGAATATTATTGGTATTTCTTCGGCTATGCAGCGCGTTTTTGAGAGGATGCAGAGAATTATCAAGACTGATTCAACCGTGCTGATACTTGGCGAATCAGGTACAGGCAAGGAACTTGTTGCACGGGCTATTCATTTTAATGGACGTCGTAAAGGTCATGCCTTTATTGCTGTTAACTGTGGCGCTATACCGGAGACTCTGCTTGAGAGCGAACTGTTTGGTCATACCAGAGGAGCCTTTACAGGAGCTGTCAGAGACAAGATAGGTAAGTTTGAAGCGGCTAATCATGGCACTATTTTTCTTGACGAGATAGGCACTATGCCTATGCAACTTCAGTCAAAGCTTCTTAGAGTGCTACAGGAACAGGAGGTTGAGCGTATTGGAGCTACAAAGCCTGTAAAGTTGAATATAAGAGTTATCTCAGCTACAAATACCGACCTTGAAGAGGAGGTTCGTAAGGGTGGGTTCCGTGAAGATCTTTATTACCGTTTGAATGTTATACCTCTACAGCTGCCTCCAATGCGAGAGAGAAAAGAGGATCTTCTGCCTCTGACCAGTCACTTCCTGGACAAGTTCTGCCATAAAATGGGCAGGTCTTTAATGACATTAACTAAACCCGCTATTGACGCGCTCGAACGTTACCGTTGGCCAGGCAATGTGCGTGAACTTGAAAATGTTGTAGAGAGGCTTGTTGCGCTTACGGAGCATGATCAGATCTTGCCTGAAGACCTTCCTATAGAAATAACTGAGCTTGCAGCCGGTTCAAAAGGGGCGTGTCTTGACTTCTCTCCAAACGGTATTGATCTGCCGGCTGCAATGGAGGAAATTGAACGTAAGCTTATTATTAAGGCTCTGGAAAACAGCGGTGGTGTAAAAGCGAGAGCGGCTAAAATGCTTGGATTGAACCGTACTACATTGGTAGAAAAGATGAAGCGATTATCCGTTATTTGAATTCTGGAGTTTTTCTAATCCTGAATGTGGCCTTGAATGTTGCCGCCTTGATTCCTTCGTTAGTCCATATCTCGGTTATTCCCTCAATATTTCTATCATTCCTTTCTGTTACACTGGCCTCGGCTCTCACGGTTCCGAAGCGAACTGCTGCATGGAATTCAAGCCCCATCCTGATTGTCACAAAATCGGTATCTTCAGGTAAAAGGCTTTTAATCGCCATAGCCAAGGCTGTATCAGCCAGTGCTACAATAGCGCCGCCGTGCATCAATCCTTTCCCCTGACATAAGGCTGCCTTAAAAGGCATGGTAAGAAGAGCCTTACCGTTTCCCGCTTCTTCAACCTTCATTCCCAGAAATTCTTCAAATGGTGCTACAGCTATCCATTCAGGAAGCTTAAATTGGATTTTATTATCCTCTGTTAGCTGTTGATTATATATGGATTCAAACAATATAGTCTCCTGATTCGAAATCCTGATTACATCTGTGGAGGTACTGGAGGCGGTGGTGGCATTAAAATCTCTTGTTGCTGAGGTGGCATCATATTTTGCTGTTGAGGTTCCATCATCTGCTGCTGTGGCATCATCTGCTGCTGTGGCATCATCTGTTGCTGAGGCATCATCTGCTGCTGATTTACAGTGCCATCCTGAGGTAATAATTGTTGTTCCATTATACCGGTATGCGGGACAGGAGGCAGTTGTCCAGGTTGTGTCTGCTGAGTTTGAGGAGGTTGAATCTGTCCCTGACTTTGTCCCCAGGCAGGTGCGGAAGAAATTCCCTGCATTCCGGGCATAGACTGTTTGGGAAGAGTGAAACGTCCCTGCACCAGTTCACTTTTCATCCGGTATTCATCTTCCAGCTGCAATGAATAAATTATGATATCAGAACCCATTGATTGTTGGACAGGGGTGCTTATAACTGCTTCTCCATGATAACCTTCAGGTATGCGACGATTGTCATTTTCAAGCTTTATGCTTTTCTGCTCTTGACCAGCCATGAGTACGGCTTTTGTCACAAGGTTTTCTGAATGCCACTGTACAGTAACAATCAGCGCTCCATCTGAATATTGGGGAGTGTGACTTGTAATCTGTGGCTTTGAGGATGCCATTGAAAAGCTGAAGGAAACAAGCACCAGAATAGCGCTGATAAATAGTAGAGATAGTCTGCCCTGTGCAGTTTTCATAATGCCTCCGAAAAGCAGATAATTGTTTAATTATGGGTAAAGTGTACTAATATAGTAACGCTTCGTCAACTTCTTCGACCTTTTAACTATGTCCTGTAACCATTTTTAATTTATGGATATAAATTATGCGTAAACTTTTCTGGCGTGTATCTCTACTGATCGTTACCGTAATTATAATTTATCTTTCAGTTGTGCCAACGGCTCCATCTGAAGGACTGGGTTGGGATAAGCTTAATCATCTGGTTGCAATGGGTGTTGTGACAATACTGGCATATCTTTCTATAAACTATGCTGCCTATAAAACTCTTGTGTATTCTTCTTTATATTCAATGGTCTTAGGACTATTTATTGAATTTATCCAAGGTGCCTGTACAACAACACGTTCTGCAGAATGGCAGGATCTTGTCGCAGATTTTATTGGAACCGTAACTGCTGTACTGTTCCTGTTCCTTAAAAAGCAGATTGAGCTTCGAAAGGGAAATGTGAGTTAGGGCTATTTCCATATCCCTGCTATTTTTTGACCACAACTGTTGCATCTGCCCTCATGAATGTTATTCCTTGCTACTCTGTATCCGTTTCTTTCTATTAGAATATCACTACAGAAGGGGCAGATGGTGTTTTCTCTACCCCCCGAGATGTTTCCTTCATAAAGGTAACGTAAACCGAACCTCTCTCCGGCTTCAAGAGCGAGTTTAAGTGAATCAGGTGGGGTAGGGGGGTGATTACGCATATTGTGACAAGGGAAAAAACGGGATATATGCCACGGTGTGTCTGAGCCAAGCTCTTCAGCAATGAAACGTGCTATTCCGTTTAACTGTTCTGCATCGTCGTTTTCTCCAGGGATCACCAGTGTTGTAATTTCAATCCAGATGCCAAGCCGTTTATATTCTTTTATGCTTTCAAGCACCTTATTTAATCTGGCTCCGCATACCCGTCGGTAAAAATCGTCATTAAATCCTTTAAGATCAATGTTTGCAGCATTAAGTACAGGGGCTATCATCTGTAAAGCTTCTGAAGATATATATCCATTTGTTACAAAGATGTTATAAAGTCCAGCTTTGGCGGCAATTTCTGATGTTTCAAGCGCATATTCAAACCAGACGGTAGGTTCTGTATAAGTGTAGGCTATGGAGCGACAGCCAGATGCCAGCGCACGACCTACCAGTTCGTCAGGAGAGATCTTTCTGCCAGGGAATCTACCTGTGCCGTTATCATTATATTGTGCAATATCTGCATTCTGACAATGCAGGCAATGAAAGTTGCACCCTGCAGATGCCATTGAATAGCTCATGGAACCTGGCAGCAGATGATATATAGGTTTTTTCTCAATAGGATCAATATGCTCTGCTATAATTAAACCTGAAGTCAAAGAATACAGAATACCATCCCTGTTTTCGCGTACCCTGCAAACTCCTCTTTCTCCATTGTCAATAGTGCAGTTATGACGGCAGATGTTGCATCTGACACTGTTTTCTCCCACGGTTTCGAAGCAGAGAGCTCTTTGCATAAAAAAATCTCCAGCTACTTGCGTCAATTCTTATTAATGATATATCTATATCAAAACTTTTCCTGATTGCAAAAAAAACATCATTTCATTTGATGGAGCGAAAAATGCGCAGAAGAAGCAGCTTACAGATATCACTGGTTCTGATAGGGGGGATGCTTGTTATTGGAGGTTGCGGTAAAAAAGATGACCGCCATGTCTACAAAAACAAGCAGGACTGTCTGGATGATTGGGGTAATGATCCCAAAAATTGTGAAGAGATGAAACAGGGGGATCGAAACTACAGTCACGGTTATTTTTATGGTCCAAGGTTTTCAATGGGTCGTACCTTTCCTGGGCAAGGTAGTCGTTCTATACGCACTGTATCTGTTTCCAGGGGTGGGTTCGGCAGCCTCTCTTCATTTCACTCTTCATTCGGGGGTTAATCCATGCAGCGGATCTCCCGACCCCCACGTATTGACTGGCAAAAAACAGTTGAGTCTCAGGGAATGCTTTACCATACCATTGATGGTGAAACTTACTGGGATGAGACTGCCTGTTACCGTTTTGATAGTTCAGAGATTGATCTGCTGGAAAATGCCACTAATGAACTTCAGGAACGCTGTATAGAAGCCGCTCAACATGTGATAGACAAAGATCTCTTTGATAAACTCCAGATCCCCGCATATGCGGTGCCGCTTATTGTAGATTCATGGGAGAAGGATGAACCTTCCATTTATGGACGTTTTGATTTTGCATATACTGGTCATAATCCACCAAAGTTGCTTGAATATAATGCAGACACTCCAACGTCTCTTCTGGAGGCTAGTGTAGTTCAGTGGTTTTGGTTGAAGGAACTTTATCCTGATGCAGATCAGTTCAATTCAATTCATGAAAGACTTATTGAAGCATGGAAAGAGCTTAATATTAAATCCCTTGTCCATTTTGCTTGTGTTGCCGATGCTCCCGAAGATTTGGGTAATCTTGAATACCTTCGTGATACGGCAATTCAGGCCGGTATTTCAACTTCTCAGCTTTTTATTAATGACATCGGTTTTGAGGAACTCTCAGGTCGCTTTGTTGATCTGGATGACCAGCCTATAGATACTATGTTTAAGCTATATCCTTGGGAGTGGATGGTAAATGAATATTTTGGACGTAAGCTGGCAACTGCAAGGATAAGGCTTATCGAGCCTGCCTGGAAGATGCTGCTTTCAAACAAGGGACTGCTGGCTATCCTATGGGATATGTTTGAAGGACATGAGAATCTGTTGCAGGCCAGTTTTGAACCAGCAACCTTTAGGGATAATTATGTAATAAAACCGCTTCTTTCCCGTGAGGGTGAAAATATTGTTGTGCATAGAAATGGTCAGATACATGAATTTAATGGAAGCTATGGTGGCAAGGGGCAGATATGGCAGCAGTTGGCAAAGATTCCTGAATTTGACGGTAATTATCCTGTAATCGGCTCATGGATTGTTGCCGGAGAAGCTGCCGGTATAGGGATACGTGAGGATAGGCAGCTGGTGACAACTAATGCCAGCAGGTTTCTGCCACACTTTTTTGAGTAATTTTAAAATATTAAACAGAGTTGGAGGTAGGATATGGACTCATTGCAGTTGCAATCATTTCAAGGACTTTTTGATTTTGGCAAGTATTTCATTGTTGCGATTGTCTACTTGCTGATCTTCTGTTTTATCTATGACAGAGTGACCCCCTACAACGAGTTAAAACTTGTTAGAGAGGGAAAACTTGCTCCTGCTATCAGTTTTGGTGGAGCTTTTATAGGTTTTGTGCTGCCACTTAACAGTGCTATTGCTCATAGTGTTGGTTTTGTTGATATGCTTTTATGGGCTTTTATTGCCATGTTTGTTCAAATTCTTGCATTTTCTCTTGTCAGGATACTGTTCAAGGATCTTGTCCGACAGATTGAGGAGAATCAGGTTGCGGCCGCTACATTGCTTGCATTCTTTTCTATTGCAATCGGTCTTATTAATGCCGCAAGCATGACCTACTAGAAAACATGTATGATGAACGTCGGATAGAACAGCTGACAGGCTTGACCCTGCAACAGAGAAATCTGCTTAGCGAGCTTTATGGCCGGTTTGACGAAGAACTGAGGATTGAAGTTCATCGCAGGCAGAGAGAGCTTTTCAAGGAATGGCTTTCATTGGGAAGAGTGCCTGGTGGTCGTGCAGGAGAGGCAGGATACACTGTTTTTATAAATGTGATGAAACAGCTCTGGATTGAGCATTTTTCAGAGATTGAGCTGTCAGTAAGAGAACATAAGCCTTACAAGAAACAGCTTAGAAATACTGTTGAAAAAAAATATCTTGATGAACTGATTCGTTTGAGGGATGAGGAAAAACTTTCCTGGCGCCAGCTCTCAGATTATTTTAAAAAACATTTCAAGAAGACAGTCTCACATACCTATCTTAAGCGTATCTATGAGGAACAGCAGACAAAGTAATATCAGCATCTATCTCATTCATCTTTTTATAGTGTCTTTTGATATCTGGAGGTTAGAGTGTTTGGATTCTTTCAATCTATCTTTAGTAACGAAAGGTCTGAAAACTATCCAGAGTCACTTATAAAGGCGGCTATTGAACATGCTGTTGATGGCACTGATCCCTGGATTAGAGCTGTTTCAGGCTATAAGAAAAAGTTGCGTCCGGCTGTAATTAACGCAATTGATTATGTTGTTTCTCTTGTAGAAGCAATTCCCTCTCCCTTAATAATGGATTCGGAAACGTTTGCAAGAGATTCCAGGTTGCGTAATTTCTTTATTTCCAGTCTGGATATGCAGAAAATTATAACTTCTGATATTAATCTAATCAATTTTCAGCGTGATCAGGCGGTTACCTTTCCCCAAATCTTTACTTTTATGGTGATGCAGAAGCAGGAGAAGGCTTTTCTTGGAGCTGAACTGTCTGGCGATATAATACTGCGTGATATCCCGCAGGTTGTTGTAAGTTTTGAATCACATATATTTATTGATCCAGCAGACAAAGAAGAAAAAACAAGAAATATGTTGAAAAGAAGGATATTTGACCATCTCCTCGCACTGGCTCTCAAACGTATTTCCATTGTTAAGACAGAACGGAAAAAACTGGAGCAGTATAGAGAACTTCTTCAGTCAAAACAGAACCTGATCCTTTGTGGTGGACTTGGATTTAACAATAATACAACTGATAAAGAATTTGATCTTGAAAGTATAGAAGAATCAATTTTGCATATTAATAACCAGTTGCTTGAGCTTGGGAGTGATGACAAGGTTCTAGATATCTATCTTACTATAGTCACAGATCTTTTAAACAATCCGGAGAAACATCTGTGGGGTAACAGGGAAAAGCTTTATCTTGACCGGATGGGTATAAAAAGACCTGTTACCTTTAGTGACTGTTCAGAACTCTCTATTGATACTTTGTCTGATGATGAAGGTAACAGTTTGGTTTTCCTGTTGCTCTCAATTTCACGAACCTTGTTTGGTTGTAGAATAAAAGAGTCTGATGGAGTCGATAATTAATAAAAACCTGACAAAAAGAGGATGAAAGTCTGATGAAGAACGCTGATATCGATGGGAAAAACGGTTTTGAGAAAATAATGTGTATTATGCGTAAGTTGAGGGCGCCTGGTGGGTGTCCCTGGGATGCTGAACAGACGCATGAAAGCCTTAAACGCCACCTGATAGAAGAAGCATATGAAGTTATAGAGGCTATTGATACCGCTTCTGACAAGCTTCTTAAAGAGGAACTGGGTGATCTGCTCCTTCAACCTGTTTTTCATGCTGTGATTGCCGAGGAGCGTAACGCTTTTGACATGAATGATATTCTTGAAGCTCTTGCTGATAAACTTGTAAGGCGTCATCCACATGTATTTGGAGATCAGGTGATTACATCCAGTGAGGCTCAGATAGCAAACTGGGAGTTGATTAAAAAAGAAGAAAAGGGGGCTGAGCGTCGCTCCGCTCTCTCAGGTATTCCACCTCACCTGCCTTCATTGCTGAAGGCTCAAAAGATAACAGAAAAGGCATCCAGAGCAGGTTTTGACTGGGACGATGTTGAACAGGTCATGGAAAAGGTTATGGAAGAGCTAAATGAGTTCAAAGAAGCGATGGCAAATGAAAGTCAAGTACGAATGGAAGCGGAACTTGGCGATCTGCTGTTTGCCATTGTAAATCTTGGTCGTTTTCTGTCCATTGATACTGAAGAGGCGTTGCGCAAGACAATATCCCGATTTCAGACAAGATTCAGTTATATTGAGGAGAGGCTGCATGCTTCAGGTCGTCATTTACAGGATGCCAGATTAAGTGAAATGGAAGAACTTTGGATTGAGGCAAAAATAATGGAAAAGGGTAGTGAGATGAGTTCGTAGAAGCAATATCAATAGGTTGGATTCTTATCAACAAAAGCTGTGGATAAACTGTGGATAATGGTGTTGATGAAACAGGAAAGTAACATTCTTACAAGAGATTTTATCTAAATGCCTATTTTTTAATCATATAGTTTTTCTTTTAAATTCAGTATGTTATGATTGAAACTCGGTAGTTCGGTAATTTTTCAACGTTTTTTGCTGTCAAGTATTATTAATAATTTTTTTACAAAAGAGAGCTGTTAATTAGATTGCTCTTATAAGTAATTGAAATACTGTTGCTTGGGTGTTCTATAAACCAATACAGTCTCTTAACTTATTGAAATAACTTATTTATATTATTAGAAGGGTTCTGTTGTAATAAATTGGAGATATAAATCAGGTGGATAGGCTCTCAAGATAGGTCAAGGCCGCCTTGGCAGCATTCTGTTGGGCGGTTTTTTTGCTCTGTCCAACCCCTTTTCCTATTTCTTTGTCAGCTATTGATACAGCGGCGGTAAAAAGTTTCTGGTGGTCAGGACCTTCATCGTCGAGAATGTAGTAGAACGGAGCGGGTAATTTTCGTGCTGCCAGTTTTTCCTGCAATTCGCTTTTATGGTCATTGAACTTTAGCGGATTCAATTTTAGTTCTGCAATCAGTCCACTGTATATCTGCTCAACCGCCTGTCTGGCAGCATCAAAGCCTGCGTCAGAATAAATAGCCCCGATAACGGATTCAAACACATCCGCAAGAATGGAGGGTTTGTTACGCCCCCCTTCATGCTCGGTTCCTTTGCCCATCAGTATGAGCGGGGCTATTTCTGAGTTAAGAGCCAGTTTTGCAAGGCTTTTTTGATCAACCAGAGAGGAGCGGAGTTTGGAGAGATTGCCTTCTGTGAGATCAGGAAAATGTCTAAAAAGCAGATCTGCCAGCAACAACCCCAGGACTGCATCACCCAGAAATTCTAGTCGCTGATAGTCGTTAGAAAAGACCTGATTTGATTCATTCAGGTATGATGGATGTGTAAGTGCCTGACGTAGCAATTCCGGATTGTTAAAGTTATGTCCAAAAATCTGTTTGTTGTTTATTGGCATGCCTGAAATTATACGGCAAGCATGGAGCGGCTGCAAGCTGCTTTAACGATTGATTTGCATTGCCAATCTAAAGACAGATCCATATAATGTCACATTTTATGGAGACAGTATGTTCATTACCTTTGAAGGTATAGAAGGCTGTGGTAAAAGTACACAGATAAAGCTTCTGGCAAAAGCACTGGAGCAGGCAGGCTTCCGTGTTCTTCTTACACGCGAGCCTGGCGGTTGCATGATCTCAGACAAGATTAGAGCCTTGTTGCTGGATGCTGATAACAGGAGCATGGTGGATATGACTGAGCTAATGCTTTATGCTGGAGCTCGCGCCCAACATGTTTCAGAGGTGATACGTCCTGCTCTTGCTGATGGGGCTGTCGTGCTTTGTGATCGCTTTAGCGATGCAACACGAGCCTATCAGTCCTTTGCCAGAGGAATTGATCGGCATAGCATGGAAACCCTTAATGATATGGCATGTGAAGGGGTTCATCCCTTTCTGACGATTCTTATTGATTGTGAAGTTGAGACAGGACTGGGGCGTGCAAGACAGAGGATAGAATTGGCAACAGGTCCACGCGAAGAGCGTTTTGAACTCGAATCCATTGATTTTCATAAAAAGGTGCGTAACGGTTATCTGCAGCTTGCCGCTGAAGAGCCTGAAAGATTTTTGATAATAGATGGTTCTGATAATATTGATTCTGTTTTTAACAAGATATCAGCTGCCGTAATTCCGCGTTTGAGAGCTCTCTGCTAATGAAACTTAGTGCAATAAAGGGACAGAACAGGGTTGTTGATGCTTTGAAACGTTCTATATCAGTTAACAGGGTTGCTCATGCCTATCTCTTTGAAGGTCCTGATGGTTGCGGAAGGCGCAGCACAGCGAGAGCTCTGATTCAGGCTCTTTTTTGTAAGGAACCGGTAAATGGTGATGCCTGTAATATATGCTCTTCCTGCATCAAGCTTCTGTCTGGTAATCATCCTGATCTTAACCTGCTTCAACCTTTGCCCGACAAACGTGATATAACAATCGAACAGGTTAGAGAACTGCAGCAAATTCTTTCGTTAAGACCCTTTGAGTCAATACGTAAAGGATGCATTATTGAACCTGCAGAACGGATGAATGAGAAGTCTGCCAATGCTTTACTTAAAACTCTGGAAGAACCTCCTGGAAATGCAATTATCATACTGCTTGCAAACCAGGCAGACAGACTGCTTTCTACCATCCGTTCCAGATGTCAGCATCTACGTTTTAGCCCATTAGGAACTGACGTTGTTAAAGAGATCTTGCTGGAACATGGAGCTGATCAGAGCAAGGCTGCAAAGTTGGCTTCTCTTTCTGAAGGTAGCATGGAAAGAGCGTTATCATTAGACGGAGAATCGGATTTATCTGATCGTGAAAGATTGCTTTCTTTCATGACCAAAATCTCTTCTGCAAGAATTGGAACGGTATTTGACCAATCGGAGTCACTTGCTTCAGGCAGGGAAGAGGCTTTGCAAAGCTTTAAACTGATTATTTCCATGTTGAGGGATATGATGATTATACGTTCTTCAGCTTCTCAAGATATAAGCAATAGCTTTCTCTACCAGGAACTTGCTGCAGAAGCTGCCCGTTTCACGCAATCTTCAATACTTGAAATAGTTGAGCTTGCAATAGGTGTAAGAAATGCTGTTCAGGGTAATGCCAATCCAAAGTTGGCGATTGAGCATTTTATGATAGGCTATGCAGGTCTCAGAAAAGGAGTTTAATACGTGATACGTGTGGTATCCATACAGTTTAGCCATGCCGGCAAGATGTACGATTTTAATGCCGGAGCCCTTGATTTGAAACCGGGCGACAAGGTGATAGTTGAAACCGATAGGGGGATAAGCCTCGGAACAGTGGTGTCAGGGATAAAAGAGAAAGATGAATCACTCATTTTACAGCCATTGGCTCAGGTGCAACGTTTGTTGGATTTTGAAGATGAGAAGATCATGATTCAATATTCCCAGCGTGAAAAAGAGGCATATGATTTTTGTTTGCAGAGGATAAGGGAACGTAGCATGGATATGAAACTCGTAAGGGTTGAATATCTTTTTGATGGCAGTAAGGCGATTTTTTATTTTACCGCTGATGGTCGTGTTGACTTTCGTGAATTGGTAAAAGATCTGGCTCACAGCTTTCACACCCGTATTGAAATGCGTCAGATTGGTGTTCGCGATGAGGCAAAGATGGTTGGGGGGCTTGGCATTTGCGGCAGGGAACTTTGCTGTGCTTCGTTTTTGCGAGATTTTCAGCCTGTCTCGGTAAAGATGGCTAAAGAGCAGAATCTTGCTCTCAATCCTTCAAAGATCTCAGGACAGTGCGGACGTCTTTTGTGCTGTCTTGATTACGAATATGAAACCTACTGCGACCTGCGTAGAAATTTTCCAAAACAGGGGAAAAAGGTTAGCTCTCCGCAATATAATGGCACAGTTGAAAAGGTGAATCTGCTTACGGGTGAATTGCTGATACGTCTTGAAGATGGAAAGCTGGCAACTGTTAATGCGAAGGAGCTGATTGATGAAAATGTTAGTGTTTCCAGTCGGAAAGAGCTGATTGAAGCAAGGTCTGCTGAAGAAACTACAGTTTTGAAGAGTGATTCTGTCAAGTTTGAAAAACAGCATAAATCATTTCAGCAAAAGATGCCTCGTGCTGCGAAGCCTGATATTGATGAAGTTGGTTTAAAGACTCCTGCAGATGAACCTGCTTCTGAACCGGTTGAATCAACTGTTGAAACCTCAGTGACGGTTGAACATCAGCAGAAAACTGATGGTAAGGAAAAACGGAAGAGAAGAAATCGCCGTCATCTTCATCGTAAACCGGCGGAAAAGACAACGGTACAATAAAATCAGGAGCATTGAATTATGAAACCGACCTATTATCTGACAACACCAATCTACTATGTCAATGATGTGCCTCATATAGGTCATGCCTATACTACTGTTGCAGCCGATCTTTTGGCTCGTTACAAAAGGATGAAAGGTTTTGATGTTTTTTTTCTTACCGGTAGTGATGAACATGGTCAAAAGGTTGAAAAGGCTGCCCAGACAAACGGTGAAACCCCTCTGGAACTTGCCGACAGGGTTGTAAAGCGTTTTCAGTCTCTTTGGCAGAAACTTGGCATTTCCAATAATGATTTTATCAGGACTACGCAGGAAAGACACAAGCTGGGAGTCTCAAAAATATTCAGACAGCTTATGGAACAGGGAGATATCTATCTGGGTGAGTATGAAGACTGGTACTGTACTCCATGTGAAACCTTCTGGACAGAAACCCAGGTTGCCGAAGGCAAGTGTCCTGACTGTAACCGTCCGGTTGAAAAGCTTAAAGAGGAGTCCTACTTTTTCAGAATGAGCGCCTATACTGACCGTTTACTCGCTCATATAGAGGAAAATCCTGATTTTATCCAGCCAAGGAACAGACGTAATGAGATAATCTCTTTTGTTAAAGAGGGTTTGAGGGATCTCTCGGTATCACGGACATCTTTTTCATGGGGTATCCCTGTCCCTGGCAATGCACGTCATGTAATATATGTATGGTTTGACGCTCTTACAAACTACCTGACAGCTCTGGGCTATCCTGATAACGACGGCAACTATGGACGTTACTGGCCTGCTGATGTCCATCTGATAGGCAAGGATATACTCCGTTTTCATACCGTTTATTGGCCGACCTTTCTTATGGCAGCAGGCCTTCCTGTACCCAAGAAGGTCTTTGCCCACGGTTGGTGGACTGTTGAAGGACAGAAGATGTCCAAGTCACTCCAGAATGTAGTGGAACCAAATATGCTGATAGATAAGTATGGCGTTGATGTTGTACGTTATTTTCTCATGCGAGAGGTTCCGTTTGGACTTGATGGAGATTTTTCTCACTCTTCCCTGATTAACAGGATTAACTCTGATCTGGCAAATGATCTTGGTAATCTTCTTTCCCGTTCAACTGCTATGCTGGCAAAGTATTTTAACGGAGTTTTGCCCGAACCGATCAATCTTTCAGAGCTTGATACGGCATTGAAGCAAAAGACTGAAAATATGCTTTCAATTGTAGACAACTGCATGGATGAACTGGCTTTCAGCAAGGCGTTGCAGTCTATATGGGAAGTTATTTCAGCCGGAAACAAGTATATTGATGAAACAGCTCCATGGACTATGGCTAAAGACCATTTAAAGAAAGAGCAGCTTGGAACTGTCATGTACTGTCTGCTTGAATCACAGCGTCTTATACATTCGGTTCTATCACCTTTTATGCCTGATACATCCAGAAAGGCTCTGGGGTTTTTGGGATGGGGGGAGGAACCTGATGCTGATAATCTTAAATGGGGATTGCTCTCTGCCGGTACGGTAATAGGAAAGGCTGAAGCTCTGTTTCCAAGGATAGATACAAAAGAGTAATTTAAAAAACAGTTAATTAAATGCCCCCTCTTGTTAAAGCAGGGGGCATTTCTGTTTGAAAATTAATAGTTCTCTTCAGAACGATAACTATCTTTTCTTCTTGGAAGATTTTTTCTGCTCTGCTGCAAAACTGCGCCCACCATTTTGCATAGGGTCTCCCTTGTATCCTAGCGCTGTCCAATCCATTCTTTTTGAACCCATATGGCAATCGCCGCAGGTTAGAGCCTTTTCTTTTGGTGCTACTTCATGTGGGGCTGACAGCCATGCTATGGTGTTTACAAACTGGAATTTACCGCTGTATGGAAGTCCAAGATCCTGACCCCCATCTTTAAGAGCTTTATCCCAGTCATAATGTTTCCATAGTGATTCATATTGCTGGAATGTATTCAAATACTTGAATTTACTATCCATCGGCTGACTTCCAAGGAATATTTTGTATGGATAAATCTTGGCTGTCTTGTCCTTGATATCACCGACAGGCTTGGTCATTACTACAGGCTTTGATGGATCCTGTATCTTGTCGCCAACCATGTATCTTTCAATTTTTCCATTGTACCATGCATATGCAGGCACATAATTCATATTCCATTTGAAGGTTCCCTTCTTTTTCATGAAGGTTTCCATGTCAAATTCTTCTTTGGGTTCTATATTCTTACCAACATCGGCCCACCACCAACCTACTTTTGTTGCCTGACCACGTGAGATGGCAGGTATATGGCAGGTCTGGCATGCAACCGATGATATATGCCTGTCAATTATGGCTTTGTTTTTAGACTTCTGGTGAGGGGCTTTTGCTCCAGAGTGGCAGTCTGTGCATTCTACACGCGCATCGTAATGAGCCATCATGCTTGATGCCCCTGATATTTTGTGATTAGTAGCTTTGTGACAGTCCTGACAGAGAAGTCCGGCGCCACCTTTCTCTTTTTTTGCCATATGGACATCTCTAAATTTATCACCATTTAAAAGTGTTGAATCAAGCCCTGGTGATTTTACATTATCTCCGCCACCACCGTAGAAATGGCAGTAACCACAATTTTGTAACCCTGGTTTTCCGACAGACTTTGCAGCAGCCTCAATATTCATGGAACCTTTTTTGATTGCAGACTGGTCGATATCACAGCCAACTGCGGCTCGCTCATAGTTTTTCTTTGCATGGCAAACCAGACAATCTACCTTTGTTTTGTCCTTGTGATCAAATTTTGATGTTGTCCATCCATACCCTGCGTGGCATTTCCCACAGGACTCCATTGGTTTTGCATCCTTACCATTGAAGACTGTTGTGCAAAAGTTGTTGATCATGTTGAACTTGCCATACTCTTTGGTGTTTTTTTCCATCCCCTTAACATGATTAGGGGTACCCTTCCAGTTCCAGTGGGTTGTTTTCATAAAGTCAGTTGCCTGTTTATCGTGGCATTCAAGGCACTGCTTTGTAACATCTCTTCCCTCTTTCAATGGGCCAACGATAAACTGGGAATGATCCACCTCTGCAAACGAGCCGGTAACAGCTGTTATAAGCATTACGGTTACCGTTGCTACAGTTCTGCCTACACCCTTCATACAAAAACCCCTTTCTAATAAAGATTTAAAAATTAGATTTTTATAACAAACTTTTCAGATTAAAACAATGTAATTAAGTAATTCTAACTGGTAATTTTATTAAGTAAACTTTAAAGTCTTGCGTCTTAATATATATTGATATTTTAATGTAGTCTGGTGCTTTATTATGTATTTCCAAGTTTGTTCAATATGTTAGCAAGAAAGGAGAAAAGGTATGGAGATTAAAACAGTTGTACTGAAAACCCTGACTGCCGGTTTTGTATTAATGGCAGCCCAGGCATTTGCCGGTACGGATCACTCACAGTTTCTTAAAGGTCCCTTCAAGGATGGTGAAAGTGTGACAAAAGCCTGTCTGGATTGTCATGACAAGCAGGCGTCAGATCTGATGAAGACATCACATTGGACATGGAAAGGTCTTACAAAGGGTCATGTTCGCGGTTATGAAAAAAGTAAGGTTGAGTATGGTAAAACAAACATGCTTAATGGCTTCTGCGTTAACGTGGAAGGGGGGCAGAATCAGCTGAACCGTGGTCATTGCGCAGAATGCCATCCAGGATATGCATGGCATGACAACAGTTTTGATCATAATGATAAGAAAAAGGTAGATTGCCTTGTCTGTCATGCACAGAAAGGCGATTATGCCCGTGAAGATCATGAAATCAGTGAATTTACAGAACTTGATGTGGCTGCAAAGAGTGTAGGTATGCCAACACTTAAAAACTGTGGTTTCTGTCACTTTGCAGGTGGTGGTGATGATGGAGTAAAGCATGGCACTCTGGGCAAGGCAATGCTTACAGCTGATAAGTCCCATGATGTCCATATGGCTTCAACAGCTAAAGGTGGTCTTGGTTTTGCCTGCCAGAACTGTCATACAACAAAAGATCACAAAATTGCTGGCGCCTCTACACAGATGGCAACATACAATGCCAGAGTAAGCTGTGAAGACTGTCATAATCCTAAAGACCTTCACAAAAAATCACCTAATGCGGCTATTATCAACGCACACCTTAAATCAGTGGCCTGTCAGACCTGCCATATACCTGTTATAGCCAAGGCAAAGCCTACTCTTATGTCTTGGGACTATTCCACTGTAGGCAAAAAAATCAAATCAGAACCGATGGAAGGTAAGGCAACCTTTGACGATGGTAAGGGTAGTTATCTCTGGGCAAAAAATGTTGTTCCTACATACCGCTGGTTTGACGGCACAATCAACCGTTATATGAAAGGTGACAAGATAAAAAATCTTTCAGCCCCGGTTGTTATGGAATCACCATTTGGCTCCATTAACCAGAAAGAGGCAAAGATTTATCCTTTCAAGATTTCCTATGGTAACCAGCCTGCTGACACACAATTCTCCTATCTGTTGGCATTCAATAACTTTAAAGGTCTTTGGGTACACAAAAACTGGAATAAAGCTCTGGTTGATGGTGCTAAAGGCTCAGGACTTCCTTATAGTGGCAAGCACAAGTTTGTGAAGACAGTTTCATACATTGGCCAGACCCATGAAGTTGTGCCTAAGGAAAAAGCCCTTACCTGTGGTGATTGCCATATGGGAGGCAAGAGAATGGACTGGAAAGCACTCGGCTACAATGGCGATCCTATGAGCATGGGTGGTGGGAGATTCAAGAAAGGCTCTGTTGCCAAAGGTATCAAGCCTGAAAATCTGAACTTTACCCAGACCAACTGGGTTGAGAAACATCCTCAGGTCAAACCGGCTAACCCGGCGCCTGCAGCAGGTCATGCTGGACATCACTAGAATCCGGCAGATTTGATAAAATCAGCACAAAAAGAGAGGGTCGAAATATCGACCCTCTCTTTTTTGTCTCAATTCATTTCAGGCTTGAACTTCAGTTAAGTCCATCCTCTGCTATCTCGATTGCTTTGCGAACAGCCATTGCCTTGTTCAGGGTTTCCTGCCATTCAGCAACAGGATCAGAGTCTGCGACAATGCCGGCTCCTGCCTGAAGATGTACCTTCCCATCCTTTACTACCAGAGTTCTGATTGCAATGGCGAGATCCATATTACCGCAAAATGAAATGTAGCCGACTGCACCGCCATAGATACCTCGAGAGACTGGTTCAAGTTCATCAATAATTTCCATTGCCCTGATCTTTGGGGCGCCGGAAAGGGTTCCTGCCGGGAAGGTCGCTCTTACAAGATCAAATGCATCATTTCCTGAAAGCAACTCTCCACGGACATTAGAGACAATATGCATAACATGTGAGTATCGCTCTATCAGCATTAGTTCGCTTACTTCTACACTGCCTGTTTTGCAGACCCGACCAAGATCGTTTCTTCCGAGATCAACCAGCATTACATGCTCTGCCAGTTCCTTAGGGTCTTTAAGTAGTTCGTCTGCAAGCCTTAAGTCTTCCTCTTGGGTTTTGCCTCTTGGACGTGTGCCGGCTATAGGACGTAGTTCTACCCTGTCTCCCTCCTTTCTGACCATAACTTCTGGCGAGGCTCCGGTTACAACTGTGTCTTCGCATCTTAGGAAAAACATGTAAGGAGATGGGTTGAGGGTGCGAAGTACGCGATAGATATCAAAAGGATCAACCGTTAGATCTCCGGACATCCTCTGGGAAAGAACTACCTGGATTATGTCACCTGCGCGTACATACTCTTTTGCTTTAATGACTGCGGCCTCAAAATCAGCCTTTTCGACATTTGAGCTGAAGGTTACAGAATTTGCTGATGGCACGGTAGTTGTCTGGGTTGATAGAGGTGTCCGAAGATGCAAGACCATCTTCTCTATCCTTGAAACTGCATCTTTGTAAATATCTTCAAGTGGAGTTTTCCCATCAACATATCCGGTTGCTACTACTTGGATCTTTTGTTTTACGTTATCAAAAATTAGAAGTGAATCGGTAATCATAAATAACGAATCATAAGCTCCAATAGTATCAGGTTTTGCTGTTGGTAAGTGTTCAAAGTGACGAATCATATCGTAGCCAAGATATCCTACAGCCCCACCGGTAAATCTGGGTAAACCTGGAAGCTCAACAGGCTTGTAAACGGACATCAATTCTCTTAACAGCATGGTTGGATCTTCGGCTTCCTCTGTTAAGGTAGTTGTACCCCTTATTATTTCGACTTTTTTACCTTTTGAACGGAAAACCAGAAAAGGATTTGATCCGATAAAGCTGTATCTTGCCCATTTTTCTCCGCCTTCAATACTTTCAAGTAAAAAAGCATAGTGGCCATCATCAATCTTGCGAAATGCGGTTACCGGAGTATCCATATCTGCCATGATTTCAGAGTAAACCGGAATAAGATTGCCGTGTTCCGCCAGACGGCAGAAGCCTTCAAAATCAGGGAATGCCATTGCAGCTCCAGTAATAGATTTAATGAATGAGAAAGCTAGCATAGGGGGTATTCAGTGTCAATCTTGCACCTACCCCTTTTCATTGGAGAGAGTTGTGATATAGTTAATTACAAATCCACGGCAGGAGAAAATCCATGAAACAGACAAATATTTTGCTTGAAAGTGATACAAATGAACTGGAAATTGTGGAATTTCGTGTGGATGAGATGGATTCAAAAGGAAATCTACTCCCCTGTCATTATGGTGTAAACGTTGCAAAGGTTCGTGAAATAATCCGTCTGCCCAAGCTGACAAAAGCTCTTAATACATCAGATTCAGTAGAAGGGATGATAAAACTCAGGGAGAAGGTCATCCCCGTTCTAAACCTCTCAAAGATTCTTAATAAATATTCAGGAGAACTTATAGCTGACAGGGTAATCGTGCTTGAGTTTAACAATCTGATGGTTGGTGTACTGGTTCATTCAGTATCACGGATATACAGGATCTCATGGAAAAATGTTGAGGCTCCTTCTTCGGCGGTCTATTCAGATCAGGTTACCGGTCTGGTTAAGATGGAAGATCGTATAATCCTTGTACTTGATTTTGAGAAGATAGTTGCGGAGTTCTGTTCATCCAGTGCATTAAAGCCGCTATCTGTCGAACAGCTTCTGGAGTCAGGCGGTAATGATCGTACAAGCAAAACGATCCTTGTTGCAGATGATTCTCCATTTATACGTGGTACAATGTGCAGCGCTCTAAGGGGGGCTGGATATAATGTAGAAGAAGCTGTAAACGGTCTGGAGGCCTGGGAAAAAATTCAGAAGAGAATACAGCAGGCCTCAGATGATGGCGTGCCTTTCCGTTCAAGATTGCAACTTTTAATCACTGATGTGGAGATGCCACAGATGGATGGACTTCATCTGACATCTCTTGTTCGTAAAGAGGACAGCCTTAAAGAACTTCCAATAATAATCTTTTCTTCACTCGCCTCAGAAGACAATATACGAAAGTGGCATGACCTTGGGGCACAGCAGATACTAACAAAGCCTGATCTTCCCAATCTTGTCAAATATGCCGATCAGTACACTGTCTGATAGAAAACAGCCATTTTATATTATTAAGAGGGAGCTTTTATGGCTCCCTTTTTTTGGTTGACATCCCCCCCTCTTTCTGGTTTAGTGCCGCCACTGTAAACGCCATAACTATACAAAATAACTAAATTTTTTTAAGTAACACTAAAACGATTTCAACATTACTTTCGATTTTATCGAACATTATGGAGGCATCTGTATGAAAAAGATCAACAAGTTCCGCAAGGTAATGGCTGCGAACCGTGGCGAGATAGCCATACGGATCTTCAGAGCCTGTACTGAGCTGGGTATAGGAACCGTTGCCCTCTATTCAGAAGAGGACAAGCTTTCCCTGCATCGTTACAAAGCAGACGAGGCTTATCTGATAGGTAAAGGTAAGGCGCCTATAGATGCCTATCTGGGAATTGATGAGATTATTGCGCTTGCCCTTAAGGCGGACGTTGATGCTATACACCCGGGTTATGGGTTCTTGGCCGAGAATGCTGAATTTGCTGAAAAATGTGAAGAGGCAGGCATTGCTTTTATCGGACCTGATGCATCAATGCAACGTGCTCTCGGAGATAAAGTGGCGGGTCGCAAGGCTGCTATGGCTGCCGATGTCCCTGTAGTCCCTGGTACGGAAGACCCGATTGAGAAAGAAGAGGAGGCTCTGAAATTTGCCAAGGAAAACGGTTATCCTATAATAATTAAGGCTGCGGCTGGCGGCGGCGGTCGTGGAATGAGAGTGGCAAGAAACAAAAAAGAGTTGCTGGAGGGCTTGGTTGCAGCTGCCAGTGAGGCAAAGGCGGCATTTGGGAATGCCACAGTGTTTCTTGAAAAATATATAGAAAATCCCAAGCATATTGAGGTGCAGGTGCTTGGTGACAATTATGGCAATCTGGTTCATTTTTTTGAAAGGGACTGTTCCATTCAGCGTCGTCACCAGAAGGTTGTCGAATTTGCCCCTTCTCTCTGTTTGACCCAGCAGCAAAGACAGGAGATCTGCACTGCAGCTCTCAAGATTGCCGGTCAGGTGAAATACAGGAACGCCGGAACCGTAGAGTTTCTGGTAGATCAGGAAAACGATTTCTACTTTATAGAGATGAACCCCCGTATACAGGTAGAGCATACTGTAACAGAGATGATAACGGGACGTAATCTGGTTCAGAACCAGATCCTGATTGCAGAAGGCTATAAGTTGTCTGATCCCGAGATTAATATACCTTCGCAAAGTTCTATTGATATGCGTGGTTATGCCATTCAGTGCCGCATTACCACTGAAGATCCTTCCAATAATTTTGCACCTGATTTCGGGACACTTACTACTTACCGTTCGGCTGCAGGCGCAGGTATCCGACTTGATGCCGGCAATGCTTTTACAGGTTCCAGGATTACCCCCCATTACGATTCATTGTTGGTTAAAGTCAGCTCATGGGGTCTTAACTTTAAGGATGCCTCTTCAATAATGCATAGAGCCCTGCAGGAGTTCAGGGTGCGTGGTGTAAAAACCAACATAAGTTTTCTTGAAAATGTGATCACCCATCCGGTGTTTCTGCATGGCAAATGCGATACATCGTTTATAGAAAAACATCCGGAACTTTTGAAGTTTAGTGAAAAGCAGGACAGAGCCAGCAAGGTTTTATCCTTCCTTGGAGATGTAATTGTCAACGGTTCTCCAGGGATAGTAAAACCTCTGAAATCATCTGAGCTTATTGAGGCGCGAGTTCCTGATGTTGACTGCAGTCAGCCCCGTCCCTCCGGTTCCCGCGATCTCTTTATGAAGCTGGGGGCAGAAGGACTTTCCAAATGGATTCTGGAACAAAAAAAGCTCCTTATTACTGATACCACCATGCGGGATGCCCATCAGTCTAACCTGGCCACACGGGTTCGTTCTTACGATATTCTCAAGATTGCCGAGCCTACTTCCTATCTGGGAGCAGACCTGTTTTCTCTCGAATGCTGGGGTGGAGCCACATTTGATGTTTCAATGCGTTTCTTGAAGGAATGCCCCTGGCAGAGGCTTCACAAACTTTCCGAGTCAATTCCCAATATACTGTTTCAGATGCTCCTCCGTGGTTCAAATGCCGTGGGTTATACGAACTATCCGGACAATGTCGTTCAGAAATTTGTGGAAGAGGCTGCAAATTCAGGTGTTGATATATTCAGGGTTTTTGATTCACTTAACTGGACTACAGGTATGCAGGTTGCAATGGAAGCGGTGCGTAAAAGCGGCAAGATCTGTGAAGCTGCCATCTGCTATACCGGCGATATAACTGACCCTAAAAGGGATAAATATCCTCTTGAATATTATATTAATATGGCAAAAGAGCTGGAAAAAATGGGGGCTCATATACTGGCTATCAAGGATATGGCAGGACTTCTCAAGCCGATGGCAGCCTATAAACTGGTAAAGGCGCTTAAGGAAAGCATTGGTATTCCTGTCCATCTGCATACACATGATACATCCAGCAACGGTTCTGCCATGTTGCTAAAGGCCAGTGAGGCTGGGGTCGATATTGTTGATGCGGCTCTTTCTTCCCTGTCTGGACTTACAGCGCAGCCAAACCTTAATGCCTTGGTTGCAACCCTGGAAGGTACAGAGAGGGATCCGCATCTAAATAGCGCTGGTCTGCAAAAACTTGCTAACTATTGGGAGACGGTTCGGGATTATTATGCTCCCTTTGAATCAGGTCTTAAATCCGGTACGGCAGAGGTATATCACCATGAGATCCCAGGCGGACAATATTCAAACTTTAAACCTCAGGTAGCAGGTTTAGGGCTTATTGAAAGATGGGAAGAGTGCAAGGAAATGTTCCATAAGGTAAATATGATGTTCGGCGATATTGTCAAGGTAACGCCTTCTTCCAAGGTTGTTGGTGATATGGCGATGTTTCTTGTTAAAAACAATCTTGAGCCTGAGGATGTTTTTACAACCAAAGAAGATCTTGCATTCCCTGAATCAGTTGTAGGAATGTTCAAGGGGATGTTGGGACAACCTTATCAGGGGTGGCCGCAAGAGCTTCAGAAGATTATCCTGAAAGGGCAGCAGCCTATTACCTGTAGACCTGGTGAGCTTCTTGAACCTGTTGACCTGGTTGAGGAACGTCTAAAACTTGAGGAAAAACTCGGCCACAAGGTTGATGACAAGGCTCTGATTTCAGCTATTCTATATCCTAATGTATATCCTGATTTTGACAGGCACAGACAGGAATACTCCGATACATCGGTTATACCAACGCCGATATTTTTCTACGGACTTGAGCCTGGCCAGGAGACATCGCTTGATATTGAACCAGGAAAGACATTAATCATAAAGCTTAATGCCATAGGCAAGATTCAGGCAGATGGTACCCGTGCCGTATACTTTGAACTTAACGGTAATAACCGTTCTGTTCTGGTTCGTGATCAATCAGTCCAGAACAGTGATGCAATAAGGGAGAAGGCAGATAAGGGAAATGCCAGTCATGTTGGCGCTCCGATGCCAGGCAAGGTAATAAAGGTGAATGTAAAGCCTGGTGATGAAGTCAAGGCCGGGTATGTACTAATGGTTACAGAGGCGATGAAGATGGAGACAAACATAAAGGCCAAGGCTGATGGAAAAATTGGAGATGTGAAGTTTAAGGAAGGCGATAAGGTTGAAAAGGAAGATCTTGTGATTGTCCTTGCTTAATCAGTATTAATGGTTTCCATTACAGAAATGCCCCGTTACCTTTCAGTAAACGGGGCATTTCTTATCCATCTGTATATTCACGCACACGGAAACGTGCTCCAAGCGCTCGCGCTATCCTTCCGCATTCTTCTGTATCAACATCTGGTAAATTTACAACTGTGGCTGTTACATCATTAATATGTCGTGTAGCCTCTCTTATAAAATCAGAGACAGCTGTAAATGCAGAATCATTGAATGGAGTTTTACATATTCGTTTGTAGGTTTCTGAATCCTGGGCATTAAGGCTAATGGATATGCTGTCAACCAGCCCGGCTAATTCAGGCAGTATGTTACGACCATACAGCAGATTTGCCTGGCCGTCTGTGTTAATACGGATACGATAACCTCGATTTTTTAATTCAAAAGAGAGCTGTTTGACAAGATCCAGTCGGATAAGCGGTTCTCCGTAACCGCAAAAAACAATCTCCTCAATTCCTTCAGGGTTGTTTATAGCTGCCATAACCTCATCAAATCCTGGTTCATGTTCAAGCAATAGGTCGTTTCCGTTAAAGTTAAAAACTTTGAATTTTGGACAGAAGATACAGCTGTTTGAACACCGGTTTGTTATATTCAGATAAAGTGAATTTCTGATTCTGTACGCTATCTTTGTTGAGCTATCCCAAGACGGAATCCGGAAAAGTCTTCCGGCATTCATGGTCGTAATCCATCCCAGCTCGTCCACTGTTATATTCCTTAGCTCAGCCACCTTTTCTGCGGTGATTAGGGTGTGTGCAGGTTCGTTTCTTTTTCCCCGGTATGGAACCGGTGAGAGGTAGGGGGAGTCTGTTTCGAGCAGCATCCGCTCAAGAGGAATATTTTGGACCACCTCTCTGAGCTGTTTGTTTGAAGGGTAGGTAACTGTGCCAGGAATTGAAATATGCAATCCCTGTTCTATGCATTTAATTGCAAAATCCAGATCTCCGGAGAAACAATGCATGACACCATTTCTGATTCCAGCTTCCTTAATCATGACGAGTGTTTTTGAGTGGGCATCCCTATCATGTATGACTACAGGCTTATCAAGCTCTTTTGCGATCTCCAGAAGATGTTTGAAAATACGTTCCTGATCTTCATGCGGGGAGTTGTTGCGATAAAAATCAAGGCCTATTTCTCCAATAGCCACACAATTTTCCCTGTTTTTAACAAGAGTTACAATTTTGTCCAAATCCTCTTCATCAGCCCCTTTGGCATCATGAGGGTGTATCCCTGCTGTAAAGTATATGTAAGGGTATTTTTCTGATATTGAAGCAGCCTGAATGCTTGACTCCAGATTGGTGCCGACAACTACCATTCCCTTTATTCCGAAAGAGTCAGCACGATTCAGCATCTCCTCCCAGTCTGTCTTGAACTCATCGTAGTATATATGGCAGTGAGTATCTATAATAGTTGGCATTTTTAAGAACTTTCATAAATTTCGGTTAAATGTTGTTTTGCAGATTCAATTATACGTTGCAGACAAAGATAGTTGCAAGCTTGTTGATGAATCAGGGTATACAGAATTTAATAAGTCTGTTTCATAAATTGATTGAATTTATGTAGTGCACCATGATATATCAAATACAGTTTTATAATGACGTAAATGGTTTAATCTTACTAATGTTTTTTTATTAAAAATAATTTTTCATTTTGTGTTTTCAGGAGGAATTTTCATGATTATCATGGCGTTGAACTGCGGCAGCTCTTCGGTTAAATATCAACTGTTTGACTGGGAGAAAAAAGTGGTTGTTGCCAAAGGGATGGTTGAAAGGGTTATTGTCGGAGATTCCTTTATACTGCATGAGGTTCCAGGAAGAGAGCCGTACAAGCTTGAGCAGGATTGCCCTGATCACAAGGCTGCAATTGATCTCCTTATCAGGATAGTTACAGACTCGGAACATGGTGTGCTTAAGTCTGTTTCCGAGATCTCTGCTGTTGGACATCGTGTGGTTCACGGCGGAGAAAAATTTACCTGCTCTGTGATGATTGATGATGATGTTCTTGATGCGGTAAAGGATGTGCAGCATCTTGCTCCATTGCATAACCCCCCCAATATTGAGGGGATTGAAGCTGCCCGCTTACTTATGCCTGATATTCCTCATGTTGCCATTTTTGATACAGCCTTTCATCAGACAATGCCTGAGCATGCCTTCCTCTATCCAGTTCCTTTTGAGTGGTACGAGCATCATGGAGTAAGACGTTACGGTTTTCATGGCACATCACATCTCTATGTATCCAAACGTGCTGCAATGTTGCTTGGCAAGCCATCGTCAGAGTGCAATATTATTACAATGCATATCGGAAACGGTGTTTCTCACTGTGCAATAAAAGGTGGTATCTCAGTTGATACTACAATGGGTCTTACCCCTCTTGAAGGGGCTGTAATGGGTACCCGCTGCGGAGATATAGATCCGGCGATTCCTGCATTTATGATGCAGAAGGAAAATCTGTCTGCCAAAGAGATAGACAGCGTACTGAACAAGAAAAGCGGTATACTCGGAATTACAGGCCGTTATACTGATCGCAGGGATGTTATTGAACATGCGGCTAAAGGTGATCATCGTTGTCAACTGGCTCTTGATGTAGAGGCGTATCGTTTAAAAAAATATATTGGCGCATATATGGCAGCAATTGGAAAGCTGGATGCAGTTGTATTTACTGCAGGTGTTGGAGAGATGGGGGCTGTTATCCGTGAAAAAGCGATAGAAGGTCTGGAGCATATAGGCATCTGTCTTGATCGTGAACGGAATGCAGGTGCAATGACTCGCAAGCGTGAAACCTTGATAACCACGGATGATTCACCTGTAAAAGTTTTTGTCATACCTACAGATGAGGAACTGGTATTTACAGAGGATGTTGTAGCAATCCTTAACGGTACATACACAGACCATATGAACTTTGAGTATTCTTTTTCAAAACCTGCTTTTGAGAGAAAATAGTATATAAGGAGTGATGTTCTTAACGCCCCGTTGCTCTGGCATCCGGGGCGTTAATTTCTTTCTTATCTGCTATCTGAAGAAATTTCTTCCTCAAGTCCTTCAACTACTGCTTTTACCTCAGCCAACATATCTTTAGCCTGCGATGATTTTTCATACTTCATATACTTTTTATAGAATCCCAGCGCCTCTTGCATCCTTTCCTGATCCATGCAGAGGCCTCCGAGTGTCAGATAGGCCATGCTGAAATCAGGAGCAACTTTGATTGCCATCTTACAGTTTTTCTCTGCAAGCTCATATTCCTGTAGATCATAGTAGAGCTCTCCCAGGCTGTGATAAGCATTTGGATCTTGCGGATCCTGAAGGATTGCTTTCTGATATAATTCTATGGCAGCATTCTGGTTTCCCGTGCCGTAATAGAGATCACCGAGGGCGTTTAACGCAAATAGATTCTCCGGTTCTTTTTCAATTGCGTTGCTGAATGCCTTTGCGGCCTCTTCAGTATTTTCAAGTGCATTATATACAAGACCCATGCTGACTAACGTATCAGCATCATCAGGATCTATAAGAAGTACAGATTTGTACTGTTCAATGGCTTCCTGATATTTTGCCATCTCAAAAAACAGATCTCCCAGGCTTGTCAGTGCATCAGGATCGTTCGGTGAAAGAGAAAGTCCGGTTTTGTAGGCTTTTACAGCTTCTTCGATATTTCCAGTTTCAGCAAGTGCATCGCCACGGTAAAAATGTGCGTCAGAATCATCCTTTGTCTTTTTTATATAGGCATCAATAATTTTAAGTGCTTCTGTAGGATTGCCGTTGTCCAGCAGTGCAAGGGCTTCTGCAAGTTCTCTATTTAATGTTTTAGAACCCATTCATCTATCTCCATATTTAAATTTTGTATTATCTCTTGGTTTAAAATTCATTTAGTGCTGTTGCAATGATACAGGTTTATTCTATACTGTAAACAATATACTTTTTTGGGGTATGCCATGCATCATGAACAGCTTCAACATTCCCTAGGTCTCAGAACATTGGAAGATATCAGCAGTATAATTCTGCACTCTCATGATCTGCAGGAAACACTTGATAATATTGTTAATATTGTTGCAAAGAGAATGGGCAGCGAGGTCTGTTCAATCTATTTGCTTGAGGATGATGGAGAAACTCTTGTTCTAAAGGCGAGTAAAGGACTCTCAAAAAGTTCTGTTGGCAAGATTGCCATGAAGACTTCAGAAGGTTTGAGTGGGCTGATAGTCCAGACACGGGATATGGTGATGACAGACAATGCCCCTGCTCATCCCCGTTACAAATATTTCAAGGCATCTAAGGAAGAAAAGTATCTTTCCTTTCTTGGGTTGCCTCTGTTTGAACGGAAGACTCCTATAGGTGTAATTGTAATCCAGACGGTTGTTGCCCGCCGTTTTACTGAAGATGAAATAAGTGTTCTCCGTACTATAACCTTCCAGATAAGCAGTATTGTTCTTAATGCCAAGCTTCTTAACTCTATTCAGACAAAAGAGCAGGAAAGAGCCTACTATGAACAGGAACTGGCCAGATTCAAGGTAAACAGCCACGATGGCCAAGATCTTTATAATGCTGTTAAAAGTTGTAAATCCGGCTCGTTGGAAGGAATGGCGGTTTCTTCCGGCGTCAGTTGTGGCAAGGTTTATATACTTGATCGTTTCAGCGACAAGGTTATCAAGGTATCAAAGGTTGATACGGTTGAGGAGGAACTGCACAAGTTCAGGCTTGCCCTTGAGAAGGTTACTATAAAAACCATCTATATGGAAAAGCGGGTCAGTGAGCTGCTTTCCGAGGATGATGCCTCTATCTTTCATACCCATCTTATGATTCTTGAGGATAGAGGTTTTTTGAACAAGATCCATGATCTGATTGAAAAAGGAGTGGGAGCAACCCGTGCGGTACATGAGGTGGTTCAGGGGTATATTGAGGTTTTTTCAGCCATGGAAGACCCATATCTAAGGGAGCGTTCCGCTGATATGGAGGATATTGGGCACAGGATTATTGATGCACTTGAGGGAAATGAAAACAATGAACTAAAGCTGAAGGAAAAAAGGGTAATTGTAGCCGAGGATATCTTCCCGTCTGACATGGCGATGCTGGATCATGAAAAGATCCTGGCTATTGTGACTGAAAAGGGAAATATCTATTCGCATTCTGCAATAATGGCAAAATCATTAGGTATCCCTGCCGTTGTAGGTGTAAACGGACTTTTAGATGCTACAAATATCAAAGACCAGATAATAGTTGACGGGGCATCAGGTCATATTTACCTGAATCCTGATAAACATATACGTCAGGAATATCAGCGGCTTGAAAAGGAGTATGCCTGCCGTCTTAAAGAACTGGAACCTTTACGGGATCTCCCTGCCATAACAAGCGATGGGATCCGAATACTTTTGCGCGCAAATATTGGTCTTGTTTCAGATATAAGAACTGCTGTTGCTAACGGAGCCGAGGGAGTTGGACTGTATCGTACTGAATTTCCGTATATGGCCAGAAAATCATTTCCCAACCGTTATGAACAGGCGGCTCTTTACAAAAGAGTCCTTGAAGGGTTCCCTGAACAGCTTGTTAATATACGTACTCTTGATATTGGGGCTGACAAGGGGTTGTCATATTTTACCTATCCACATGAAGACAACCCTTTTTTAGGATGGCGTTCTATAAGGGTCTCACTTGATGAACAGGAGATATTCAAGGAACAGCTCGCAGGTATAATGATTGCGGCTCCGTCAGGTCAGGCAACAATAATGTTTCCTCTTATAAGTTGCCTCGATGAGGTTAGGAAGATTAGACAGATAATGAAATCTGTTATAATGGAACTTAAAAGCGAAGGTTGCGATACCTGTACTGAACTTCCTATGGGAATAATGGTTGAAGTCCCGGCAGCGGTACAGATAGTTGAGCTTCTTGCCAAAGAGGTTGACTATCTGAGTATAGGTACAAACGACCTGATTCAATATATGCTTGCTGCTGACAGAAACAATCCCAAGGTAAAGGCTTATTATGAACAGCATCATCCAGCTGTTCTACATGCAATAAAGCGTGTGGCTGATGTAGGCAGGAAAATGGGTAAAAAGGTATCAGTTTGCGGTGAAATGGCTGCCGATCCATTGAATGCGCTGTTGCTAATTGGTATGGGGATAAGAGAATTCAGTCTTTCAGCCCCTGGCATACCTCTTGTGAAGCAGGCAGTCAGAAATCATTCCTTACGTTTATGTCAGGCCATGGCTCGTAAGGTGCTCTCCTTTGATAATGGTACAGATATAAAGGAGTACCTTGCCAAACGACGTAAAGAACTTTTTACCTAGAACTGTATTATCTTAATGTCTTGGTTTAGCAGCCAGATTCTTTTTGTCAGAAGACAGATACTCGGAAAGAAAGTTATTTTTATAGGTCGTAAAACAATTATTGGCAATTGCCTGCCGGATCTCTGACATCATCTTCTGATAAAAGGATATATTATGAATTGCTGACAGCACTGCTGATAACACCTCATTGGCAGCAAAAAGGTGATGCAGATAGCCGCGGCTGAAGTTCTGGCATGTATAGCAGTTGCAGGAAGGGTCAATCGGAAAGAAATCCCGTTTGTAGTTTTTGTTGCTGACCCGTATCTTGCCACGTCTTGTAAAAAGTGTTGCGCTACGTGCATAACGTGTAGGGATCACACAGTCAAACATATCAATTCCACGTTCTACACTTTCAATAATATCTTCCGGCAGTCCTACTCCCATAAGATAACGTGGTTTATCCTCTGGCAGGTGAGGTGTAGTCCAGCCTACCACCCGTTTTAAAAGTTCAAGTCCTTCTCCAACGCTTACCCCTCCAATGGCGTATCCAGGAAGATCAAGCTTACGCATCTCTCTGGCGCATAAAATACGCAGATCTTCATAAACCGAACCTTGCACAATACCGAAAAGAGATTGCTTATCGTTGGTCCAGGCTTTTTGGCATTCCTTAAGCCAGCGTATTGTCTTTTTGGTAGATTGTTCAGCGTACAACTTATCGCATGGATAGGGGATACATTCATCAAAGGCCATCATTATGTCAGAACCAAGCTCCTGCTGTATTGAAATAGCCTTTGCAGGATCCAGGAAAATCTCTTCACCAGTATTTTCATGTTTAAAGAATACCCCATCTTCGGTAATCCGTTTCTTTGGCAGGGAAAAGACCTGAAAACCTCCTGAATCAGTCAGTATGGGTCTGTTCCAAGCCATAAACTTATGCAGTCCGCCTGCTTTTTTTACCAGATCTTCACCCGGCTGGAGATGTAGATGATAGGTGTTTGAGAGGATGATCTGAGCGCCTGTTTCAGTAATCTGTGCAGGCGTTAGAGGTTTCATTGCGCCATGAGTTGCAACAGGCATGAAGACAGGTGTCTCAATTTCACCATGTCCGGTTTGCAGGATTCCAAGCCTGGCATTTGAAGAGGAATCTTTTTTTATAAGTCTAAATTTCATTTAGGATTTTCTTTCTGTTTTTTAAGGGAAGCCAGATCTGGACTTTAGCTGTTTGTCAGACTATCAGCTGCTGTTGAAGTTCTTCAGTGCATGTTATTCCCTCAAGTATTTTAAGCAGACGTTCATCAAATGCATCCTGCATCTCCTGACGCATCAAATGGATTGCAAGGTAAGGAGGGAGTGCTTTTCCGCCAGAACGATCAATGGTAAGGGTACAGTATACGTTACAAAGTCCGCTGGCCTGTGCACTTCTTGAGATCTCGTTCTTTTTAAGACCTCTTGGATAGCCTTTACCGTTGATACGTTCATGGTGATCTCTGACTATGGACAGAGAGGTTTCATTTAAGCGGGTGTTTTGCTTTAAATACTGGTAACCCTCTTCAGGATGACGCTTGATTATGGATATCTCTTCCTCTGTTAGTTTGCCAATTTTATTAAGAATTTTCTGAGGTGTGAATATTTTGCCGAAATCATGAAGCAGTGTGCCTATTCCTACATCAACAAGTTCATCATGTGCCAGATGATAAGCTTCAGAGTGCAACAGTACAGATAGCGCTGTAACCTGAAGGCTATGAACAAAGGTATGGTAATTGTGTGTCATTACGGTTTCAAGAGATGAAAGCGCATCACTGTCGCTTGAAAGATAGGAAAGCAGATTTTCCATAAGTCTCTTGCTGCGATTTAAGTCACCAACCTTTTGAGGATTTTGAAAAAGATCTCCGACAAAGTTGATTGATGTCTGGTAGATTATCTTTCCTTTAGTCCTTCCGTTAAAATCAGCATTGTTTAATAGACGTTCGGCATTTTCTTCCAGATAAGAGGTGATAATTTCCATATCTGCCGGACTTACGTACAGAAAATCAATGCTGTTTGCAATTAGACGAACAGCGTCATTTTTTGAAAAGTTTCTACCATGGCTCTTGTATAGCACATAATTTTTCCCGCTACGCAGGTATAGAGCAACATCAGGAAAAAGTTCCGGTTCTATGCTTTCAACTCCAACAGGAATATAATAACCTTCCATGGCAGACTCCAAATTTCTTTTGGTAAATTATAACGTAACTGTTATCAAGAACAAAAATTCTGTTTTAGTCGATGTTGTTGTCAGTGGGTGTTCATAATATTATAGAAGAGGCAAGCTGCAAATGGAACAGATAGTATACGATATTAAAGATAAAATGGACTGCTTTGATCAGATCTGCGCTGCCTGGATTGGAGAATACCTTCAGCGTGGAGGAACAGTATACTGTGGAAAAGGCTGTGGCGGGTGCTGTTCATTGGTTGTAAACTGCACATTGCCTGAAGCTCTGCATGTTGCGGCAGCTCTTAATATTCAACAGATTAAAAGATTATCCGAAAAGATTCAAAAGATTCAACTTCTGGCTGCTGATGCCAGTAATCTTAAAGATTGGCTTTTATCCTACCGTCAGCATTCAGATGGTTGTCCATTTCTTGAAAACAGAGATATTTGCGGAATATCACTAGTGTCCGGAATAATGAGTTGACAAATCGTATAACCATCTAAGTTCTT